>NZ_FXWU01000016.1:0-85474 GCF_900184205.1 Pseudomonas sp. LAIL14HWK12:I10
GCACCCACACGAATTGCTTGATTCAATTTGTTAAAGAGCGTTTGGTTAAGAGCTTTTCGTCTCAACCGAGGCGCGCATTCTACGCTTTCCTCAGAGCCTGTCAAGCGTTTATTTTGAAGTTTTTCGCGAGAAACTCGTTTAGCTTCAAACACTTGGCTCGCTGCGATCTCTCGTAGCGGGAGGCGAATCATACAGCGTTTAGAAGCGCTGTCAACCACCATTTCAACCGCTGACGATCCTTCGATCGAAGCCCTTTCAACACTACCTGAATCGATTAACTCGTTGATACTCAAGGAGTTTCTCGTTCCAATCACGCTGGAAGTGGGGCGCATTATAAGGGGATTCGAAACCCCGTCAACCCTTTATTTCAACAATGTTTCAAACCACCCTCCCCCGCTTGCTGATCACCCGAGGAACACGCCGTGCAACTGCAGGAACACGCAGCGCCATCAACACGGCACCAATGCCGGCATAGATAGCCCACTCGCGCAGATCTGAGCGCACGATCCACAGGAAATGCAGCAGCCCCAGGCCGAGAATCACATACACCAGCTTATGCAGCTTCTTCCACCGCGCACCCAGCCGGCGCTGGCTATACCGATTCGAGGTTACCGCCAGCGCCAACAACCCGAGGAAGCCAAGCGCCCCCACAATAATGTAGGGCCGCTTACGCAGCTCGACAGCGAACTGCCCCCAGTCCAGCCCCAGAATAAAGAAGAGGTAACAAAGGATGTGCAGCACGATGTAGGCAAAACACCACAACCCCAGTTGGCGGCGCACGACGATCCAGCCCGACCACCCTGTCAGCCGCTGCAGCGGCGTCATGCTCAAGGTCACCAGCAGGTACGTCAGCGCGCCCAACCCCAGCCGGTCCATCAGGATCTTCCCTGGGTCCGGCCCCAGCAGGTTCATCGCAGCCTCATACAACCACCAGAGTGGCAGCACACACCCCACTATAAAGATGGCCAGGCGCAACCAGGGATAGCGCATCAATAGTTCTTCCGCAGGTCGAGGCCGGCATACAGCGAAGCCACCTCGTCGGCGTAGCCGTTGAACATTTGCGTTGGCCGTACGTTGGGGCTGAACAGGCCACTTGGCAGGCGCCGCTCACGCGCTTGGGTCCAACGCGGGTGATCGACCTCGGGGTTCACGTTGGCATAGAAGCCATACTCATCTGGCGCCAGCCCCTCCCAGGTCGTTTGCGGGCGCTCGGCCACCAGGCTGATCCGCACGATCGACTTGATGCTCTTGAACCCGTACTTCCATGGCACCACCAAGCGCAACGGCGCGCCATTCTGGTTGGCCAGCTCGCGGCCATACATACCCACCGCCAGAATCGCCAACGGGTGCATGGCCTCATCCAGGCGCAGCCCTTCTCTATAGGGCCAGTCGATCAAGGCGAAGCCTGAGCGTTGCCCTGGCATATGCTGTGGGTCTTTGAGTGTTTCGAAGCGCACGTAGCGCGCGTTGGATGTCGGTTCCACTTGCTTGAGTACTTGCGCCAGCGGGAAGCCAAGCCAGGGGATGACCATCGACCACGCCTCGACACAGCGCAGCCGGTAGATGCGCTCTTCGAGCTGATAAGGTTTAACGAAGTCTTCCAGGGCATAGCGCCCGGGTTTGCCGACCTCGCCATCGATCACTACAGACCAAGGCTCAGTCTGCAAGCTGCCGCCATTGGCAGCCGGGTCCCCCTTGTCGGGCCCGAACTCATAGAAGTTGTTGTAGTGGGTCGCGTCCTTGAAGGGCGTAATCGCCTCATCCTTGACCGTTACCGCCTGCCATTGCGTCGCCGCAAGCTTGTCACTGAACCAGGCGGGTGCAGCGCCCGCCTCGACATCAGCGTAGCGGCTGGCCTCGGCGGCATGCCCCAGGCGCGGTAGCGCGCCCAGGGCAAGGCCCGCCAGCGAGCCACCGAGCACGGTGCGACGAGAAAGATAGAGACCTTCGGGCGTGATCTCCGACGCCTTGCACTCGGATGACCTGGGAAGCTTGATGAGCATGGACGGCTCCATAGCACTGGATAACGGATGTACCAGTAAGACTATGGAGCCGGAGGGTTATTCCATCATTAAATCATTGTCACGACTTGCGACGGCGAGACCGCAGCAAGAATTGGATCGGCCCCGAAGCCGCGTAGGCAAGGAAGATCAGCAGCAGGATGCGGGGCGGGTCGCTGAATACCACCGCGAACACCAGGACCACCGCCAGGATGGCCACGAACGGCACACGCCCTTTGAGGTCGAGTTCCTTGAAGCTGTTGTACTTGATGTTGCTGACCATCAACATGCCAGCCGCCGCTACCAGCAGCGCCACCAGGAACGACAGCTTGGAGCCCTGGATACCGTAGTCACTGAAGGCCCACACGGTGCCCGCAACCACACCAGCCGCCGCCGGGCTGGCCAGGCCGATGAAGTAACGCTTGTCGGCGGTGCCCACCTGGGTATTGAAGCGCGCCAGGCGCAAGGCAGCGCCCGCCACATAGATGAAGGCAACCATCCAGCCGACCTTGCCCATGTCACCCAACGCCCAGCCAAAGGCCAGCAACGCCGGGGCAACACCAAAGGCGACCATGTCCGACAGCGAGTCGTACTCGGCCCCGAAGGCGCTTTGGGTATTGGTCATGCGAGCCACGCGGCCATCCAGGCCATCGAGCACCATGGCGACGAAGATGGCGATGGCGGCAAAGGCGAAGTACTTGCTTGCCTCGCGCGGGTCGCCAGCACTCAACGCGCTCTGCGCGCTCATCGAGTTGATGATGGAGTAGAAGCCGGCGAAAAGGTTGGCGGTGGTGAACAGGTTAGGAAGCAGATAGATGCCGCGATGCCGGACCTTGCGCCCTTCGGCGTCATGGCCCTCTTCAATGTGCTCATCGACAGGTAGCAGGCTTTCGGCGTCGGAGGGCTTATTCGGCTCTTCGGGACGTTCGCTCATGTAGGGTACCTTGCAACAGGGTGGAATATGTTCGACACGGGCCTGCGAAACAGGTTCTGACGGTAGGCCACTGGTCTGCTTTATACCAGATGCCGGCTGCCTAAACGAAAAAACGCGGCCGAAGCCGCGTTTTTCATGTTGCAAGAAACTTAGTTCTTGGCTTTGTCGACGATCTTGTTCGCCGAGATCCAAGGCATCATCGAACGCAGTTGCTCGCCGATGATTTCAATGCCGTGGGCAGCGTTGTTACGACGCTTGGCGGTCATCGATGGGTAGTTGGTAGCACCTTCGGAGATGAACATCTTCGCGTACTCGCCGTCCTGGATGCGCTTCAGAGCGTTGCGCATGGCCTTGCGGGATTCTTCGTTGATGACTTCTGGGCCGGTGACGTACTCACCATACTCGGCGTTGTTGGAGATCGAGTAGTTCATGTTGGCGATACCGCCTTCGTACATGAGGTCAACGATCAACTTCAGCTCGTGCAGGCACTCGAAGTAGGCCATTTCTGGCGCGTAGCCCGCTTCAACCAGGGTTTCGAAACCGGCTTTGACCAGCTCGACGGTACCGCCGCACAGAACAGCCTGCTCGCCGAACAGGTCGGTTTCAGTCTCGTCCTTGAAGGTGGTTTCGATGATGCCGGTACGGCCGCCACCCACGCCTGCGGCGTAGGACAGCGCAACGTTCTTGGCGTTGCCCGAAGCGTCCTGGTAGATAGCGATCAGGTCAGGGATGCCGCCGCCTTTGACGAACTCGGAGCGCACGGTGTGGCCCGGGGCTTTCGGCGCGATCATGATCACGTCGAGGTCGGCACGTGGCACGACTTGGTTGTAGTGGATCGAGAAGCCGTGGGAGAAGGCCAGGGTTGCGCCTTTCTTGATGTTCGGCTCGATCTCGTTCTTGTACAGAGCGCCTTGGAACTCGTCCGGAGTCAGGATCATGACCAGGTCGGCAGCAGCGACAGCGGTAGCCACGTCGGCCACTTTCAGGCCGTGGGCTTCTGCCTTGGCAACGGTGGCCGAGCCTTTACGCAGACCGACGGTAACGTCTACACCGGAGTCTTTCAGGTTGCACGCCTGGGCGTGGCCTTGGGAACCGTAACCGATGATGGCGACTTTCTTACCCTGGATGATGGAAAGGTCGCAGTCTTTATCGTAGAAAACTTTCATGAAAATACCCCTGGTTATATCTCGGCCCCTGCGGAGCCATCGCTAATTTTTGAATTTAGATGCTGAGCACTTTGTCGCCACGGGCAATGCCGGTGACGCCACTGCGCACGGTTTCGAGAATCGATGCGGTGCCGATGGCTTGGATGAAGCTGTCCAGTTTGTCGCTGGTGCCGCTCAGTTGCACGGTGTACACACTGGCGGTCACATCGACGATCTGGCCACGGAAAATGTCCGTGGTGCGCTTGATCTCGGCCCGCTGGGCTCCGGTGGCCTTGACCTTGACCAGCATCAGTTCACGCTCGATGTGAGCACTTTCCGACAGGTCGACAAGCTTTACCACTTCGACAAGCTTGTTCAGGTTCTTGGTGATCTGTTCGATCACTTCGTCATGGCCAACGGTGGTCAGCGTCAGACGCGACAAGGTCGGGTCTTCGGTCGGCGCCACGGTCAGGCTTTCAATGTTGTAGTTACGCTGGGAGAACAGGCCAACGACGCGAGACAAGGCACCGGGTTCGTTTTCCAGCAGCAAGGAAATGATGTGCCGCATATCAGGTACGCTCCGTCTTGCTCAGCCACATGTCACGCATCGAGCCATCCTTGATCTGCATCGGATAGACGTGCTCGGTACGGTCAACCGCGATGTCGATGAACACCAGACGGTCTTTCATCGCGAATGCCTCTTCCAGCTTCGGCTTGAGGTCTTTCAGGCTGGTGATGCGGATACCCACATGACCATAGGCCTCGGCCAGCTTGATGAAGTCAGGCAGCGACTCGACATAGGAGTGCGAGTGACGGCCGTTGTACGCCATGTCCTGCCACTGGCGGACCATGCCCAGCACGCCGTTGTTCAGGTTGACGATTTTCACCGGCAGGCCGTACTGCATGCAGGTGGACAGTTCCTGGATGTTCATCTGGATACTGCCTTCGCCGGTCACGCACGCCACGTCCTGGTCCGGGAAGTTGAGCTTGACGCCCATCGCCGCCGGGAAACCGAAGCCCATGGTGCCCAGGCCACCGGAGTTGATCCAGCGGTTCGGCTTGTTGAAGCGGTAGTACTGCGCCGCGAACATCTGGTGCTGGCCCACGTCGGAGGTAACAAAGGCATCGCCTTTGGTCACTTCGCACAGGGTTTCGATCACGGTCTGCGGCTTGATGACGCTGCCATCACCTTTGTTGTAAGGGAACAGGTCGCCGTCGCCACGCCATTCATCGATCTGCTTCCACCAGGCTTCTGCGGCGGCCTTGTCAGGCTGCTCGCCGATTTCCTTGAGGATGCCGAGCATCTCGGTCAAGACGCTGTCGACTGGGCCAACGATAGGCACGTCGGCTTTGATCATCTTGGAAATCGACGCCGGGTCGATGTCGATGTGGATGATCTTGGCATTCGGGCAGAACTTGGCCGGGCCGTTGACCACACGGTCATCGAAACGCGCACCGACGGCAAAGATGACGTCAGCGTTGTGCATGGCCATGTTGGCCGTGAAGCTGCCGTGCATGCCGAGCATGCCGAGGAACTGACGGTCAGTACCCGGGAAGCCACCCAGACCCATGAGGGTGTTGGTAACCGGCAGGTTCAGCGACTTGGCGATTTCGGTCAGGGCTTCGGAGCCGCCACCCAGAATCACGCCGCCGCCGGCGTAAACGATCGGGCGTTTGGCAGCCAGCAGCATCTCGGCGGCCTTGCGGATCTGGCCGGAGTGGCCACGGACCGCCGGGCTGTAGGAGCGCAGCTTGACCTTCTTCGGGTAGACGTATTCGAACTTCTCGGCCGGGTTGGTCATATCTTTTGGAATGTCGACCACGACCGGGCCAGGACGGCCGGATTGCGCCAGGTAGAAGGCTTTTTTCAGAACTTCTGGGATCTCGGTGGCGTTTTTGATCATGAAGCTGTGCTTCACGATCGGCCGCGAGATGCCAATCATGTCGGTTTCCTGGAAGGCATCGGTACCCACCATGGTGCTAGGCACCTGGCCGGACAGAATGACCATCGGAATCGAATCCATGTAGGCGGTGGCAATGCCGGTAATGGCATTGGTCGCACCCGGGCCGGAGGTTACCAGCACCACACCGGCCTTGCCGGTGGCACGGGCGTAGCCGTCCGCCATATGGGTTGCAGCCTGTTCGTGACGAACCAGGATGTGTTCGACTTCCGGTTCCTTGAACAGGGCATCGTAAACATGAAGGAGAGCACCGCCAGGGTACCCGTAGATGTGCTTAACGCCTTCGTCACGCAAGAAGCGGACGACCATCTCAGCGCCAGATAAAAGCTCCACGTTGTTCACCTCTAAAACGCCAGAATACCGTCCCTAGTGGACGGGTCTTAATAGGTTTACTGCCAAGCAGAGCATGAGCGAACGTCAGCACTGACTGAGCAAGTATTGGGAGCGCCCCAGAGTGTTGCGGGGTTTTCCCACCCAGCGCGAGGTAACGCGTTGCGGGGTGTAACAGGTCGGCGCGGGTGTGCGCCTCATGATCTGCTTAGCGGGTCTGCTTCTGGCAGTCCCTCTACAGCGGAAGTTGGATTCTTGTGATTTGGCGGCTACAAGTCAAGAAAAATTATTGCCAATTTTTCCTCAAGATGAATTCCTGCCACCACTAAAAAGGATAGCAGCAGCAGAATTAAGAAGATTTCCATAAAAAAGGGCCACAATCTGCGGCCCTTGAAGGAAAAAGAGAAGAAATCAGGCTCCAGAAGCGATCAATTGATCGAACTCTGCTAGCAGGCGCCGTAGCTCGCGACTCTGCTCCGGGCGATCGGTGAACACCGTTTCAGCCATCACCAGGATGCCCGAGGCACTGGGCAGCGGGTGGCCGAGTTCGATGATGATCTTCATGCGGGGCAGGAAGATCCATTGCAGCCACTGCTCCAGGGTCATCGTATCGACCGCGAAGGGCACGGTGCTTTCCAGCGCTTCATCGCTGGGCGGCTCATCGTCCCACCAGCCTTGCACCTTCAACTCACGCTCGATCAGCAGCAGGTGGTCGGCGATGTCCAGAATGCGTTGCTCGATCATCAGGAATTCACTCGGGCCTTCTGCCGCGCCAGCGCCGCACCGGCACTGTCACCTTGTTTTTCACGGCACTGGGCAATGGTGTTCCACAGTTCGGCCTGCAGGTCGGGGCGGCCATTGGCGTAGGTCAGGGCGCGGCGAGCCAACTGCTCGGCCTGCGCTGCATCGCCCTGGGACAAACGCACCTGGGCCAGGCGGAACAGCACCTGCGGCTCGCGCGGGGCGATACGCTGGGCACGCTCCAGGCTAGACGAGGCACCGTTGAAATCACCACTGACCTGCTGTTGCTGGGCAGTGGTCAACAGCGCCAGTACAGGCCCATCCAGCTGCTCGTCGGCCGACAGGCCGCCAGATGCACCACCGCTGCGCGGAATGCCGGTCGGCGCACTGCTGGCTTTCGGCGTGCTGTTCATCGAGGCGATATCGAACGGCTCGTCGGCGATCGGGTTCGGGTTGGTGGTCATCGGCCCGGTCGAGATCGGGCCCGGGGTAATCGGCGCGGTGCTGATCGGCGCCGCGCCATTACCGGCCGGGAACGTCTGGATGCTCGAGGCACCGGCGCCCTGCGGGATCATCACCGTCACGCCCGAATCCTCAGGCAGCGACTGCGCTTGTGAGGTGCCGCTGTTCATGCCAGCCGCCGAGCGGTTGGCCGTTACGCGTTCACTGTTGGACACGCGGGTGCTCGAATCGACCACCGGGATATTGCCACGCTGGACGCTGGAGCAACCCTGGAGCACAACCAACGCCGTCAAGGCAGGAAACAGCCACTTATTCACTTCACACCTCATCAATGCAGCTCGTGCTTAATTCATCCAGCCTTTGACCCAGTCCATGACCGATTCTGCCGGATTCTGCTCACCGCCACAGGCTGCGCCGGCGGGCGGTTCGCTTCCGCGAATATACGGCATCTGCACGGCTCCCGGACAGCTACCGTCAGAGCCTTGGCCGCTGTACGGGTCGATCCAGGCTTGCACGACGTTGTCCGGTTGCGGCATGTCCAGCGGCAGCGGGTCGGCCTTCTTCATGAAGCTGGTCCAGACCTGCAAGGCGCCGGTGGCACCGGTGAACGGCGTCTTGCCGTTATCGTCGCGGCCCATCCACACCACGGCCAGCAGGTCCTGGCTAAAGCCGGAGAACCAGCTGTCGCGCGAGTCGTTACTGGTACCGGTCTTGCCGGCCAGGGTCAGCGAACGCGGCAACACGTTGTACACCGAACGGCCGGTACCTTCGCGCATCACCCGCTGCATGGCGTTCTGCACCAGGTAGATGGACCCTGGGTCGAAGGTCTGCTGGATCTGGAACGGGTAGCGCTTGAGCGGCTCACCCTCGGCCGTCAACACGCTGCGGATACCGCGCATCGGCGTGTTGAAGCCACCATTGGCAATGGTCTGGTACATGGTCGCGACCTGCATCGGCGACATGCCACCTGCCCCCAGCAGCATCGCCGGGAAGGCTGGCCAGTCGACATTCACCCCCAGCCGACCGATGGTCTTGATCACGTTGGGCACGCCTACTTCCAGGCCGAGCTTGGCGGTCGACAGGTTGTAGGAGTTGGCCAGGCCTTGATACAGGTAAATGGTGCCATGCGGACGACGGTCGTAGTTTTGCGGGCGCCAGATCTGGCCGTTGGCGCCTTTGACCGAGAACGGCTCGTCCTGCACCCAGCTGGTCAGGGTGTACTTGCTCGGCTGTTCCAGCGCGGTCAGGTACACCGCCGGCTTGACCAGCGAGCCAATCGGCCGCACCGCGTCGATGGCGCGGTTGAAGCCGGCAAAGCCCGACTGGCGGCTGCCGATCAGCGCTTGCACCTCGCCGGTTTCCGGGTTGGTCACGACCATCGCCGACTCGACCTCGTCAGCGCCCTTGCGCCCGGCCAGGCGCTTGAACGTCTCGTTCATGGAGGTTTCGGCCTTCATCTGCAGGATCGGGTCGAAACTGGTGAAGATGCGCAGGCCTTCTTCGGTCAAGTCTTCGTCGCGGTAGTCTTGGCGCAACTGGCGTTTGACCAAGTCGAGGAAGGCTGGGAACGAGCTGTCCGCCAGGCTGCCGCGCTTGGTCACACCCAATGGCATCTTCTTCGCCGCCTCGATCACGTCCTTGCTCGCCACGCCCTGCTCGGCCAGCAGGTCGAGCACCAGGTTACGGCGGGCCAGGGCGCGGTCAGGATAACGCCGCGGGTTGTAGTAGGACGGCCCCTTGACCATGCCCACCAGCAAGGCGATTTGGTGCAGCTTGAGCTCCGACAGCGGCTGGCTGAAGAAGAACTGGCTGGCCAGGCCGAAACCATGCACCGCGCGTTGGCCGTCCTGGCCGACGAACACCTCGTTGAGGTAGGCCTCGAGGATTTCACGCTTGTCGTAATGCAGCTCCAGCAGCACAGCCATCATGGCCTCGGTCAGCTTGCGGCTGAGGCTGCGTTCGCTGGTGAGGTAGAAGTTCTTCACCAACTGCTGGGTCAGGGTACTGCCGCCTTGGCGCATGGAGCCGGCCGAGGTGTTGACCCACACGGCACGGGCGATGGACTTGGGCGACACGCCAAAGTGGCTATAGAAGTCGCGGTCTTCGGTCGCGACCAGGGTCTCGAGCAGGTACGGTGGCACCTGATCGATCTTGATCAGGATCCGGTCCTCGAGGTTTTTCGGGTAGATACCGCCGATCATCAGCGGCTCCAGGCGCACCACGTCGAGCTTGCCGCCATTGGCACCGGCCAGCCCCGCCACGTAATCGCCAGAGAAGCGCACGCGGACGAACTGCGCGGGTTCCATCCCCTCGTAGAACTGGAAGCCACGGGTATTGAGGTCGACGGTATTACCGTTGACCGCGGCCGCACCCGGGCCATTGGCCGCGCTTTCACGGCGATAGCCCAGGGCATCGAGTTCGGTGAGGAAGTCGTTCTTGCTCAGCTTCTGGCCGACGAACAGCTCCAGTGGCCGGGCGTATACCTTGGCCGGGATGGTCCAACGCTTGCCAGAGAACTTCTCTTGGACGACAGCATCGAGGTAAACCGCGAAGCCGGCGAGGATCACCAGGCCGACCAGGCTGAGCTTCAAAGCCCAGCCCAGCCAGGCGCGAGAGCGGCCGGTCGGGCGTTTCTGAGGGGTACGAGCGTTTCGAGTTCGAGTCATGGCGGCGGATTATACGCACTTTGTAAAGGCTGGGCAGGCGCCCTCGGCGGTATGCAGGGACGGCACCATTGACCATAATGGCGCATTCGAATTCCCTGCCCCCGGAAGGATTTCCCGTGAGCCAAGCTCTTATCACTGCGTTGCAGAACCCAGCCCTCTACCCTCACCCCGTAGATGGGTTCCAACTCATCGAGACGCATATCTCCTGGGTCCTGCTCACTGGCGAGTACGCCTACAAGGTCAAGAAACCGATGAACTTCGGCTTCCTCGACTTCACCCAGCTGGATCAGCGCGAGCATTTCTGTAACGAAGAATTGCGCCTGAACCAGCGCCTGACCGACGGCCTGTACCTCGACGTGTTGCCGATCACCGGTAGCGCCGAAGCGCCGCAAATCGGCGGTGAGGGTGTAGCAATCGAATACGCCCTGAAAATGCGCCAGTTCCCCCAAGGGCAGATGCTCAGCACCCTGCAAGCCAACGGCGAGCTCAACGCCGAGCACATCGACCAGATGGCCCGGCAGATCGCCGAATTCCATCTGCAGACCCCCAAGGTCCCGGCAGCGCAACCTTATGGCTCGCCTGAAAGCGTGATGGCCCCGGTCGAGCAGAACTTCGAGCAGATCCGTCCGTTCCTCAGCGACAAGGCCGACCTGCTGCAACTGGATAACCTCCAGGCATGGGCGCGCAGCAGCTTCGAGCGCCTCAAAGGCCTGTTCGAAGCGCGCAAAGCCAACGGGTTCACCCGCGAATGCCACGGTGACATTCACCTGGGCAACGCCACCCTGATCGACGGCAAGGTGGTGATCTTCGACTGCATCGAGTTCAACGAGCCGTTCCGCATGACCGATGTCTGGGCCGATACCGGCTTCCTGGCCATGGACCTGGAAGACCGCGGCCTCAAGTGCCTGGCGCACCGCTTCGTCAGCCAGTACTTGGAACTGACCGGCGACTACGAGGGCCTGGAAGTGCTCAACTTCTACAAGGCCTACCGCGCCCTGGTGCGCGCCAAGGTCGCCCTGTTCAGCATGCCCGCCAATGCCGATGGCGTGCAGCGCGCCACCACCCTGCGCACCTACCGCAACTATGCCAACCTGGCGGAAAGCTACAGCGCCATCCCTTCGCGCCTGCTGGCCATCACCCACGGCGTCTCGGCGGTAGGCAAGAGCCACGTGGCGATGCGCCTGGTCGAAGCCCTGGGCGCCGTGCGTGTGCGTTCGGACGTGGAGCGCAAGCGCCTGTTCGGCGAGCAGCAGGCAACGCTATCTGGGCAGCAGGATGCCGGCATCTATGACCAGGATGCCAGCGCCGCGACCTATCAGCGCCTGCACGATCTGGCCGGCACCATCCTGCGCGCCGGTTTCCCGGTGGTGCTCGATGCCACCTACCTGAAACATGCTCAACGCCAAGCGGCGGCAGAGGTCGCCAGCGCGACCGGCGTGCCGTTCCTGGTCCTCGACTGCCAAGCCCCGGAGGCGGTGATCGCCAGCTGGCTGGCGCAGCGCCAGGCGGAAAAAACCGACCCGTCGGACGCTACTCTAGAGGTGGTCAAGGCTCAGCAGGCCAGCCGTGAGCCGCTGGATGCCACAGAACTGCAGCACGCCAACCGTGTCGATACGCAGGAAAGCGCCAGCATGGACCAGGTGATCGACCAGATCCGCCAGCGGTTGCCTGGCCTGTAAGGTCAGCATTGCAGCTTATCGCCGGCAAGCCGGCTCCCACAGGAGTTCCACAGGCCTCAAGGGCAGTGGTGTCCCTGTGGGAGCCGGCTTGCCGGCGATAGGGCCGTAAAAGGCGGCTCCTCTCCCCAATCGTCGCACCCGATGGCAAAAGGCCGCGCATTTTCCAACCCCCGCTACACTCCTCTCTGACCTGCTCGCGATTTATCCCCCAACACCCGTTCAGCCATCGCAAGGAGGCTCGATGAACGATGAATTGCAGCATCTGAAGAATCTTGGCAAGACTTCTGCGCAGTGGTTGCATGCAGCCGGCATCCACAGCGCGTCGGATCTGCGCCGGCTCGGTGCGGTGGGTGCGTACCAAGCTGTGAAAACGCGAGGGTTCCGGGCCTCCAAAGTGCTGTTGTACGCCATTGAAGGTGCCTTGCTCGACATGCATTGGAACGATTTGCCGACCGAACGCAAGGAAGCGCTCAATCAACAGTTGGACGCGAAGAACCCTGCGCAAAAAAACGCGAAATAAACCGACGAAGGGGATTGACTCCGAAATGAGAATAGTTATGATTATCACAACTGGTCGCGAGACTGGTTGGATAAACTGAAAGCCCCTGGTTCGGACTCTCAGATTATCTCCTCATCAGGCTAATCACGGTTATTGACCCGGCTCTTTGCCGGGTCTTTTTTTGCCTGATTTTTACACCGCGTGCGGGTGACAACGCCGATACCCGTAACGTTACTTGCGCAGTTGAGCGCAGTAGTCCTGCTCCGGCATCGCCGCCGTGTACCACACATAATCGGCCATGCCCGCCTCGGCTTCCTCGCCGACCTCGGCCAACAACACGACCACGCTACGGCCCTGCGCGCCCAGGTCAGCCAAGTGCAACGGCACACCCAGGTCCTTGCGTACGTGGTATGCGCCAGCCAATAGCAGGGCTGGCTGCGGCGCCTTCAGCAACTGCTCTGCCATTTGCCGGTCGCGCTGCTGTTGAACGGCAAGCATGGCCGGCAACTGGCTTTCCGGCAGCAAGCCGCAGTGCCCGGCACGCACCTGTTCAAGCAACGCGGCCTTGACCCTAGGCGCATTGGACTGTGCGCCCGGTAACGAAGCCGGGTGCCGGTAGGCGTGGCGCATCTGCCCAGGTGAAAGGTTGGCGGCCAGCAGCGGGATGCCGTGCTGCAAGGCCTGCGTCACCAACGGCCCGTACAACTGCCAGTCCCAGCCTTCTTCCCACGCTAACGCCTTGGGCAAGTCCGCGGGCAACTGTGGCTGTGCTTCAAGTTTGTCGACCAGCGGCTGCTGCTCAGGCTGCAGCATCTCCATCAACAGGCTGCCCTGAGCGCGCCGGCTCTGCAGGGCCTGCAACAACCACAACTGCAGTGCGTGGTGGTCAGGGTTGTCGTGCTTCTCCCCTACCAGCACACGCGGGGCAGCGGCCAACTGCGTGACCAGTTGTTCCGGGCTGATGAGCTGCCCGCTGGCCAGGTCCTTGATTTGCCCCAACTGCGCGTGTTCGCGCCCTTCAGTACTCTGCCAGGCCGGCAACGGCGGCAGGCTGGCCTGGCATCCGCCCAGGGCCAGCACCAGGCACAGCGATAAACCGGACAGCAGTGGATGGCGCATCGGCAATGCCTCCTAGCGGGTGATGATCAGCGGGTGGCCACGCTCCGGGTGAGCCTGTACCAGCACATCGATACCGAACACCGCCTTCAATGCCCCAGGCGTGAGCACTTCGTCGGGGGAGGCCAAGGCATGGCAGCGGCCCTGCTCAAGCAACAAAATACGGTCACAGTAGCGTGCCGCCAGGTTCAGGTCATGCAGGATCACCAGCACCGCAGCGCCTCGGTCGGCAAAGCGCCGCACCGCTTGCAGGGTCGTGTGCTGATGCAGTGGGTCGAGCATCGACGTCGGCTCATCAAGCAACAGCGTAGTCCCCTGCTCACCTGGCCACAGCTGGGCCAGCACGCGCGCCAGGTGTACCCGCTGCCGCTCACCGCCCGACAGCGCCAGGTAGCTGCGCCCCTGCAGGTACCAGGCGTCCGCTGCACGCAAGGCTGCTTCGACGATCTCGGCGTCGCGCACCTGGCCACTGCCATGCGGCATCCGCCCCATGCCCACCACTTCCTCGACCCTGAACGAGAAGCCCAGGCTGGACACTTGCGGCAACACCGCCAGGCGCCTGGCCCGCTCCTGCCCTGCCCAATCGGCCAACGGCCGGCCCTGCAAGGTCACATGCCCCTGGTCGGGCGCCAGCTCGCCGCACAGCACCCCCAGCAAGCTGCTCTTGCCCGCGCCGTTGGGGCCGAGCACGCCCACCACCTGCCCCGGGGCCAATTGCAGGTGGATGTCGTGGAGTACCTCGTTGCTTCCCCGCCGCAGGTGCAGGCCCTCGACTTGCAACATCAGCTGCGCCCTCGAATCAGCAGAAACAGGAAAAACGGCGCACCGATAAACGCAGTGACAATGCCGATCGGCAGTTCGGCTGGCGCCAGCACCAGCCGTGCCGCCAGGTCGGCAAACAGCATCAGTGCGCCGCCCGCCAACAGCGAGGCCGGCAACACCACGCGGTGATCGGGCCCTGCCAGCAAGCGCACCAGGTGCGGCACCACCAGCCCGATGAAGCCGATCAGCCCCGCCGCCGCCACCGCCGCGCCGACACCCAGCGCGGTACAGAACACCAATTCGCGCTTGAGCCGCTCTACCTCGATACCCAGGTGCCGCGCCTCCGACTCCCCCAGCAGCAAGGCATTCAGCGCCCGCGCGCGCCGCGGCAACCACAGCGCCACGCCGGTAGCCACCATCAACAGCGGCCACAGCCGCTCGTAACTGGCACCGTTGAGGCTGCCCAGGTTCCAGAACGTCAGGGTGCGCAAGGTGGCGTCATCGGCCAGGTAGGAGAACAGCCCCACCGCCGCGCCGCCCAGCGCGGTCATGGCCACGCCGGCCAACAGCATCGTGGCGACATTGGTCTGGCCGTCGCGCCGCCCCAGGCGATAGACCAGTGCGGTCACCCCAAGCCCGCCGATGAAGGCGCACAGTGACAGCAGATAAGGCGCCAGCACCTCCGGCATTCCGCCAAACCAGCTGCCGCCGACAATGGCCACTGCAGCGCCCATTGCCGCCCCGGCGGCGACGCCTACCAGCCCTGGGTCGGCCAACGGGTTGCGGAACAGCCCCTGCATGGCCACGCCGGACAGCGCCAGCACCGCCCCCACCGCCAGCCCCAGCAAGGTGCGCGGCAGGCGAATCTGGCCGAGGATCATTTCCGCCTGCTGCAGGCCATCACCGGCTATCGGCAGCCCCAACAAGCGCAGCCCAGCGCGCAAGGTATCGAACAGCGGCAGGCTGACCGGCCCCAGGGCCAGGGACAGCCACACCGCCAACAGGCACAGCACGCTCAGGCAGATGATCAATGTGCGTGGCTGAACGCGTTGTCTCATTGAGCGAAACTGCCCTTGGCTGCCGGGTAGAAGGTGGCGGCCAGCGAGCGCAGGGTCGCTGGCAGGCGTGGCCCAAGGCCGCCAACCAGCAGCGTCGGGTCGAGCGACACCAGACGCTGTTCACGCACGGCGCGGGAGGCCGCCAGCGCTGGGTTTTCCTTCAGCAGCGCTTGCAGCGCCTGCTCGTCGGCCAACGCACGGTCGGAGAACACCACTACATCCGGGTCCAGCGCCGCCAGCGCCTCATTAGAGAAGTTCTTGTAGCCCTGATGCTCGGCCAGGTTGTGCGCCCCGGCCTGGCGTAGCAGCCAATCACCGGCAGTGCCTTGCCCTGCGATCAGCGGCTTGGCACCGGCATGGCCCACAAGCAGCAACACCCCGGGCGCCTTCTGGCCTGCCTGGGCGTGTTTGACCTGAGCCTGCAACGCATCCAACTGCTGACGATAGCCCGCCGCCAACGCGGTGGCTTGTGGCTCGGCACCCAGCAACTGGCCCAGGTGCTTGAGGTTCTGATCGACCGCATCCAGTTCGGCCTTGCTCGAGAACAACTCCACCCGCACACCCGCCTTGCGAATCTGCGCCAACACGGGGGGCGGACCCATTTCTTCGGTGCCCACCAACACGTCTGGGCGCAGGCTGAGAATACCTTCGGCAGACAACTGGCGCTGATAGCCGACGCTCGGCAGCGCCTTCAGCGATGCGGGGTGCTGGCTGGTGGTATCGACCCCGACCAGGCGTGATTCGCCGCCCAGCGCAGTGACCCACTCGCTCAGCGCACCACCGGCGCTGACCCATCGCTGCGGCAGTTCGGCAGCCAAGGCCTGGGTGGACAGCACAAGGCCTGCGCACAGGGCGATCAGGGCAGCGGGACGGCGCATCATCGGATTTCCTTCTGAAGGCGGGCCGCGCGCCTTGTGGCGGGCGGCGGAACTGCGCACCATAGACAGCCGGGCGCATCGAATGCGGGCAATTTGATAATTATTCGCATTGAAGCGTCAAGCAATCACGTGTTTCACGAGTCGTCCTTGCCATGCACTTCCTTTGTACCTCCAGCTCATTGGCCGAGGGCCACAGCCGCGCCTTCAGCGTAGACGGCGTCGACCTGTTCGGCGTGCGCCGCCAGGGCCAGGTGTACCTCTATCGCAACCGCTGCCCACACCGCAGCATCCCACTGAACTGGGCTGCAGATGCCTTTCTCGATGACAGCGCCAGCCTGATTCACTGCGCCCATCATGGCGCTTTGTTCCTGATAGAAAGCGGCGAATGCGTGGCCGGGCCGTGCGAGGGCGACAGCCTGCAGGCCCTGGGCTGCCATGAAGACAGCCAGGGCATCTGGCTCAAGAATTGAGCAGTACAGGCAAGGGGCGGTCGATGACGATACGTTCGGCATCCAGATAGGTGCCGTACGCCAGCACCTCCACGCCTTCAGCCACGGCGGCGCGCAAGGCCTGGGCGTAGCCCGCGTCGATTTCCTCGGCCGGACGCACGGCGTCGACGCCAGTCAGGTTCACGCAGTACAACTGCACCGCACGCACACCTTGACGAGCCAGCGTCGCCAGTTCACGCAGGTGCTTGGCACCGCGCTGGGTGACGGCGTCGGGGAAGGCCGCGACGGCGGTGTCGGGGTAGCCCAGGGTCACGCTCTTGACTTCGACATAGGCCGGGCCGGTGTCGAACTCCAGGCGAAAGTCGATGCGGCTGCCCTCTTCGCCATACGCCACTTCACGCCTGAGTGCGGTGAAACCGGCCAGCTCGCTGATAACCCCGGCACGCAGCGCCTCTTCAACCAACGCGTTGGCGCGCCCGGTGTTCACGCAGGCCAGGCGGCCTTGGGGCGTTTCACTGATCTCCCAGGTGCCTGGCAGCTTGCGCTTGGGGTCGTTGGAGCGGCTGAACCACACCTGCCCGCCTTCGCGCATGCAATTGAGCATGGATCCGGTGTTCGGGCAATGGATGGTCATTTGCTCGCCATTGGCCAGCTCGATGTCCGCCAAAAACCGTTTGTAGCGCCGCAGTAGGCGCCCCTGCTCGAGTGGAGGAAAAAACGCCATCAGCCTTGCCAGCTCCGCAGGCCGCGGGCGATACGCTGCACGGCCTGTTCCAGGCGCGGCAGGCTCTGGGTGTAGGCAAAACGCACATGATGCCCCGCCAGGTGGCGGCCAAAATCCAGGCCGGGGGTAAAGGCCACGTGCTCGGTTTCGAGGAAGTGCCGGCAGAACGCAAAGGCATCGCCGCCGAAGGCGCTGATGTCGGCGTACAAGTAGAAAGCCCCCTCGGGCTCGACGGCGATGCCAAAGCCCAGCTCGCGCAGGGCTGGCAACAGGTAGTCGCGGCGACGGGCGAACTCGGCGCGGCGCTCTTCCAGAATCGCCAGGGTTTGCGGCTGGAAGCACGCCAGCGCAGCATGCTGGGCCATGCTGGGGGCGCTGATGTACAGGTTCTGTGCGAGTTTTTCCAAGTCTGCCACCGCGCCGGGCGGCGCCACCAGCCATCCCAGGCGCCAGCCGGTCATGCCGAAATACTTCGAAAAACTATTCAGGACAAACGCCCCATCGTCCACTTCCAGCACGCTGGGCGCGTCCATGCCGTAGGTCAGCCCGTGGTAAATCTCGTCCACCACGAGGTGGCCATGGCGTTCACGGGTAGCGCGCGACAGGCTGGCCAACTCGTCACGGTTCAGTACCGTCCCGGTCGGGTTGGCTGGCGAGGCGACCAGGGCCCCGACCGTGTCTTTGTCCCAATAGCGGTCAACCAGGTCGGCGGTGAGTTGGTAGTTGACCTCAGGCCCCACCGGCACCAGCTGCGCGCCGCCTTCGACCAGGCGCAGGAAGTGGCGATTGCAGGGGTAGCCCGGGTCAGCCAGCAACCAGTGCTTGCCTGGGTCTACCAACAGGCTGCTGGCCAACAACAGTGCGCCAGATCCGCCCGGCGTAATCAGAATGCGCTCAGGATCGACATTGACGCCGTACCGCTGCCCATAGAAGCCGGCGATCGCCTCGCGCAGCGCCGGCAGGCCACGGGCGGCGGTATAGCGGGTGTGGCCCGCGGCCAATGCGGCCTGGCCGGCCTCGACGATCGGCGCGGCTGTGGTGAAGTCCGGTTCGCCGATTTCCAGGTGGATCACATCATGGCCGGCCGCCTGCAGCTCGTTGGCCCGCGCCAGCAACGCCATGACGTGAAAGGGTTCGATGGCGCGGCTGCGCGCACTGTAAGGGTGGGCCATGACCTTCTCTCAATTGGGTCTAAACTGAAGATTCTACCTCTGCACGCTACCGAACGTGTGGCTCGCGCCGCTGTCAATTAGCAGGATCGGGCGGGGTAGCGCACCCCCGATCTATCTGGTAAGTTCGGCGGCTCGCAGTCGCAGGGCCGGCGGGTGCCGGAGATGGAGCATCCTGCGCATTGGATCAGATGAGTGAGAGGCGGTCTATTCATGTCCACCGTAGAAAAGCAAAAAACCAGTCAGTCCATGTACGGTGTAGAGCCCTATAAAGAAAGCAAGGGCGAGGAGTACATGGGGGAGCCCATGCGCAAGCATTTCACCAAACTTCTGGGTGCCTGGAAGCTTGAGTTGATGACGAGCGTGGATCAGACCGTGACCCACATGAAGGACGAAGCGGCCAACTTCCCAGACCCGGCCGACCGTGCCAGCCAGGAAGAAGAGTTCGCCCTGGAGCTGCGTAACCGCGATCGCGAGCGCAAGCTGATCAAGAAGATCGACAAGACCCTGCAGAAGATTCAGGACGAAGAGTACGGCTGGTGTGAGTCCTGCGGCATCGAGATCGGCCTGCGTCGCCTCGAAGCCCGCCCAACCGCCGACCTGTGCTTCGACTGCAAGGAAATCGCGGAGAAAAAGGAAAAAACAGTCGGCAAAGGCTGATCCTTTTCCCACCCAAACGGGGCGCATCTTGCGCCCCGTTTCATTTTCAGACGCACGACCGCCATGAACGACTCCAGCTACATCGGGCGCTTCGCCCCTACCCCCAGCGGCTTTCTGCACTTCGGCTCGCTGGTCGCCGCCCTCGCCTCCTGGCTCGACGCCCGCGCCGTCAACGGCCGCTGGCTGCTGCGCATGGAAGACACCGACCCACCCCGGGAAATGCCCGGCGCCCGTGACGCTATCTTGCAGACCCTGGAGCGTTACGGCCTGGAGTGGGATGGCGAGGTGGTGTTCCAGAGCCAGCGCCATGAGGCTTATGCAGCAGTGGTCGACCGCATGTTCAACATGGGCCTGGCCTACGCCTGCACCTGCTCGCGCAAACAGCTGGAAGGGCACAACGGCATTTACCCAGGCTTGTGCCGCAACGCCGGGCATGCACGCGAGGGCGCGGCGATCCGTCTGCGGGTGCCAGAGTTGATCTACCGGTTCACCGACCGGGTCCAGGGTGAGTTTCAGCAACACCTGGGGCGCGAGGTGGGTGATTTCGTCATCCAGCGCCGTGACGGGCTGTATGCGTATCAGCTGGCGGTGGTGCTGGATGATGCCTGGCAAGGGGTTACCGATATCGTGCGTGGGGCCGACCTGCTCGACAACACACCGCGCCAGCTCTACCTGCAAGAGCTGCTGGGGTTCTCACAGCCGCGTTACCTGCATATTCCGCTGATCGTGCAGCCAGATGGGCACAAGCTGGGCAAGTCGTACCGCTCGCCGCCGCTGCAGCCGGAACATGCGACGCCTTTGCTGCTGCGCGCATTGCGGGCATTGGGGCAGGAAACGGAGCCGGAGTTGCTGCTGGCAACGCCGGCTGAAGTACTGGCAGTAGCCCGCAAGCAGTGGCGGCCAGAGGCGATTGCCCGGCAGGCCTCTGTTCCAGAGGCTGATTTGCACTGACGCAGGTCCGGCCTCTTCGCGGGCAAGCCCGCTCCCACAGGATCCGCACCGTTTCTGTGGGAGCGGGCTTGCCCGCGAAGAGGCCGGAACAGGCAACTTCCCCTCATAATCAAAAGCCCAATAATTTCAAACCCTTGGCTAACCCTACCGATTCCCGCTAGCATCCGCCCACTCTTTTGCGCCAATAATAAGTCCAAGCCCGCAGCGCCCAACCATCGAGGCCAGCATGTACATCTATCGTTTGGTCCTGCTTCTGGTCGTGGGGATCTACCTGTTCTCCCCGGCCATCATGGACTGGTGGATCGAACCGACCGGAGCCTGGTACCGCCCCTACCTGCTCTGGCTGATCCTGATCGTCGTCACCTTCATCCTGCAGAGCCAACGAGATGCCGATGAGCTTTAGCCTGACCCAGATGATCCTGATCAGCGCCGCGTACCTCATGGTGCTGTTCGGCGTGGCCTGGATCAGCGAGCGTGGGCTGATACCCCGCTCAATTATTCGCCACCCGCTGACCTACACCCTGTCGCTGGGCGTCTATGCCAGTGCCTGGGCCTTCTATGGCTCGGTCGGCCTGGCCTACCAGTACGGCTATGGCTTCCTAGCCTGCTACCTGGGGGTCTCCGGGGCCTTCCTGCTGGCGCCGGTGCTGCTTTACCCGATCCTCAAGATCACCCGCACCTATCAGCTGTCGTCGCTGGCCGACCTGCTGGCGTTTCGTTTCCGCAGCACCTGGGCCGGCGCGCTGACCACCCTGATCATGCTGATCGGGGTACTGCCGTTGCTGGCCCTGCAGATCCAGGCGGTGGCCGACTCGATCAGCATCCTGACCGGCGAGCCGGTCAAGGCCAGGGTGGCATTCGCCTTCTGTGCACTGATCATTCTGTTCACCATCTTCTTCGGTTCGCGGCACATCGCCACGCGCGAAAAGCATGAAGGGCTGGTGTTCGCCATTGCCTTCGAATCGGTGATCAAGCTGCTGGCGCTGGGCGGCATCGGCCTGTACGCCTTGTACGGTGTGTTTGGCGGCCCGCATGGGCTGGAAGTGTGGCTGCTGCAGAACCAGACCGCCCTGGCCGCGCTGCACACACCGCTGCAGGAAGGGCCATGGCGCACCCTGCTGCTGGTGTTCTTCGCCTCGGCCATCGTCATGCCGCACATGTACCACATGGCCTTCACCGAAAACCTCAACCCGCGCTCGTTGGTCAGCGCCAGCTGGGGCCTGCCGCTGTTCCTGCTGCTGATGAGCCTGGCCGTACCGCTGGTGCTGTGGGCCGGCCTACGCCTGGGCGCCAGCACCAACCCCGAATACTTCACGCTGGGGCTGGGCATCGCCGCCAACAACAAAGCGCTGGCGCTGCTGGCCTATATCGGCGGGTTGTCTGCGGCCAGCGGGTTGATCATCGTCACCACCCTGGCGCTGTCGGGCATGGCCCTCAACCACCTGGTGCTGCCGCTGTACCAGCCGCCGGCCGAAGGCAACATCTACCGCTGGCTGAAATGGACCCGCCGCGCGCTGATCGTCGCCATCATCACCGCCGGCTTCATGTTCTACCTGACCCAGAACAACCACCAGAGCCTGGCCAACCTGGGCATCGTCGCCTTCGTCGCCACCTTGCAGTTCCTGCCGGGCGTGTTGTCGGTGCTGTACTGGCCTACCGCCAATCGCCGCGGCTTCATCGCAGGCCTGCTGGCCGGCACCCTGGTGTGGCTGGTGACCATGCTGCTGCCGCTGCTGGGCAACCTGCAGGGCTTCTACATTCCGCTGCTGGACATGATCTACGTCCTCGACGACACCAGCTGGCACATGGCGGCCATCGCCTCGCTGGCGGCAAACGTCTTGCTGTTCACCCTGATTTCGCTGTTCACCAATGCCAGCAGTGAAGAAGCCAGCGCCGCCGAAGCGTGCGCGGTGGACAACGTGCGCCGCCCGCAGCGCCGCGAGCTGCACGCGGCCTCGCCACAGGAATTTGCCACCCAGTTGGCCAAGCCGCTGGGCGCCAAGGCTGCGCAGAAAGAAGTCGAACAAGCCCTGCGTGACCTCTACCTGCCCTTCGACGAGCGCCGCCCCTATGCGTTGCGCCGCCTGCGCGACCGCATCGAGGCCAACCTGTCGGGCCTGATGGGGCCGAGCGTGGCCCAGGACATGGTCGAGACCTTCCTGCCCTACAAATCCGGCAACGAAAACTATGTCACTGAAGACATCCACTTCATTGAAAGCCGCCTGGAAGACTATCACTCGCGCCTGACCGGCCTTGCCGCCGAACTCGACGCCCTGCGCCGCTACCACCGCCAGACCCTGCAGGAACTGCCCATGGGCGTCTGCTCCCTGGCCAAGGACCAAGAGATCCTGATGTGGAACAAGGCCATGGAAGAGCTGACCGGCATCGCCGCCAAGCACGTGGTCGGCTCGCGCCTGGTGACCATCGGCGAACCTTGGCGCGGCCTGCTGCAGGGCTTCATCGACGTGCCCGACGAACACCTGCACAAACAACGCCTGGCCCTCGACGGGCAGCCTCGCTGGCTGAACCTGCACAAGGCCGCCATCGACGAGCCCTTGGCGCCGGGTAACAGTGGCCTGGTGCTGCTGGTCGAGGACCTGACCGAAACCCAGGCCCTGGAAGACAAGCTGGTGCACTCCGAGCGCCTGGCCAGCATTGGCCGCCTGGCGGCCGGCGTGGCCCACGAAATCGGCAACCCGATCACCGGCATCGCCTGCCTGGCGCAGAACCTGCGCGAGGAACGCGAGGGCGATGGCGAGATCACCGAGCTGTCGAGCCAGATTCTTGAACAGACCAAACGGGTGTCGCGCATCGTCCAGTCGTTGATGAGCTTCGCCCATGCCGGTGGCAGCCATCAGAACAGCGAAGAGCCGGTGTGCCTGGCCGAAGTGGCGCAGGATGCCATTGGGCTGCTGGCACTGAACCGGCGCAATTTCGAAGTCCAGTTCTTCAACCTCTGCGACCCGGAACACTGGGCCGAAGGGGACCCGCAGCGCCTGGCCCAGGTGCTGATCAACCTGCTCTCCAACGCCCGCGACGCCTCACCGCCCGGCAGTGCCGTGCGTGTGCGCAGCTCCGTCTTCGAGCACACCGTCGACTTGATTGTCGAAGACGAAGGCAGCGGGATCCCGAAGAGCATCATGGACCGCCTGTTCGAGCCCTTCTTCACCACCAAAGACCCGGGCGAAGGAACCGGACTGGGGCTCGCTCTGGTCTATTCCATCGTGGAAGAGCATTATGGGCAAATCACCATCGACAGCCCTGCCGACATCGAACGGCAACGTGGCACCCGGATCCGCGTGACCCTGCCCCGGCATGTCGTAGCGACGTCCCCTGAAATTCGAGACCGTCGAGAGAATTGAATCAATGCCGCATATTCTGATCGTCGAAGACGAAACCATCATCCGCTCGGCCCTGCGTCGCCTGCTCGAGCGGAACCAGTACCAAGTCAGCGAAGCCGGCTCGGTGCAGGAAGCCCAGGAACGCTTCAGCATTGCCACCTTCGACCTGATCGTCAGCGACCTGCGCCTGCCCGGCGCGCCTGGCACCGAGCTGATCAAGCTCGGCCAGGGCACCCCAGTGCTGATCATGACCAGCTACGCCAGCCTGCGCTCGGCGGTGGACTCGATGAAAATGGGCGCGGTGGACTACATCGCCAAGCCCTTCGACCACGACGAGATGCTCCAGGCCGTGGCGCGCATCCTGCGCGACCGGCAAAACGCGCCTGCTGCCGCACCGGCTGCAGAACCGCGGGGCAACGGCAAGGCGGCCGCGGCCGACAAAGGTAATAGCGCGTCTGCCAACGGCGAGATCGGCATCATCGGCTCGTGCCCGCCCATGCAGGACATGTACAGCAAGATCCGCAAAGTCGCACCGACCGATTCCAATGTCCTGATCCAGGGCGAATCGGGTACCGGTAAAGAGCTGGTCGCCCGTGCCCTGCACAACCTGTCACGCCGGGCTAAGGCACCGATGATCTCGGTGAACTGCGCGGCCATTCCGGAGACCCTGATCGAGTCCGAGCTGTTCGGCCACGAAAAAGGCGCCTTCACCGGCGCCAGCGCAGGGCGCGCCGGGCTGGTCGAAGCGGCGGACGGCGGCACCTTGTTCCTCGACGAAATCGGCGAATTGCCCCTCGAAGCCCAGGCGCGCCTGTTGCGCGTGTTGCAGGAAGGCGAAATCCGCCGGGTGGGCTCGGTGCAATCGCAGAAGGTCGATGTGCGCCTGATTGCGGCCACCCACCGCGACCTGAAGAACCTGGCCAAGGCCGGCCAGTTCCGTGAAGACCTTTATTACCGCCTGCACGTGATCGCCCTGAAGTTGCCTGCCCTGCGCGAGCGCGGCAGCGACGTCAACGAGATCGCCAGTGCCTTCCTGGCCCGCCAGAGCGCACGGATTGGCCGGGATGACCTGCATTTTTCCGCCGATGCCGAGCAAGCGATTCGTCATTACAGCTGGCCGGGTAACGTGCGCGAGCTGGAAAACGCCGTGGAGCGTGCGGTGATTCTGAGCGAGAGCGCAGAAATTTCCGCCGACCTGCTGGGCATCGACATCGAGCTGAGCGACCTGGAAGACGACGACATCCTCGACAACGCCCTGGCCGTGGCCAGTGCGGGCAATGCCAGCCATGAGCCTACCGAGGACTTGTCGCTGGAGGATTACTTCCAGCACTTCGTGCTCGAACACCAGGACCACATGACCGAGACCGAGCTTGCCCGCAAGCTTGGCGTCAGCCGCAAGTGCCTGTGGGAACGCCGCCAGCGCCTGGGTATCCCGCGGCGCAAGAGCAACGCCACCAGCGAGTAAAAGATCGCGTGGGCAGGCGGGCCTTTCCTGCCTTGATATTTCTTTTTCGGGCTGCCGGCCTCTTCGCGGGTGAACCCGCTCCCACAAGGATCTCACTGCCCGCAAGGGCAATGCGGTACCTGTGGGAGCGGGTTCACCCGCGAAAGGGCCGGCAAAAACCACTACGCACACCCCAGGTAACACATCAGTACCCGCGAAAATCTGTTACCCAACCTTTCAGGCGTAACAGTTCCCGAGGTGTACGGTAACGAAACCCCGCCATTTTCAGCCCGCCCAAATCCTGCAAAAACCTCCAAACCCTTGATTTCATTGGGTTTCGAAAAGTTGGCACGGCACCTGCTATATGCTTAGTACAAAAACAATAACAAGCACTGCAACTCAGAATAAGAACAAGACGAAACGGCTCACGCACAATAAAAACAAGACGGCGGAGGCGCAGCTAACTGATTCTTTTGGAGAGGATGCGTGTTTGGGGCTTGCCCCACGACCAGGCAGAGAACAACAAAAACTGCACTAAAAAGCAGCGCCTGAACTGGTTGGATCGACAGATCAACGTGACATCAGCGGCCAAAGCAATCCGTTTGCTCTTTACCCCTGGATTAGGGGTCGTCCACAAGCTTTGCGATTTGTGGACAGGGCACTCAACAAAAACAAGAAGCCCAGCAAAAAAATAATAAGAGCACGCAACGACTTCTTGGGGAGCTTAGGCTCCCCTTGTCGTTTCTCCCTTCTGGCAGGCATCCTGCTACCCGCCTACACCATTCCTTGAGTAAATGCTAGAATCCCCGCCCATCATGCGGCCATTCTCCTATTCTTGGCCGAACATTCCTTCAAACAGTGCATCCCATGCTGAAGAAGCTGTTCCAGTCGTTCCGCCCTCCCGTACCGGGCCAGCACCACAGGCGCACCACGCCTGAGGTGATCAACAAGAGCCAACACTCGCTGCAACGCCACCAGTTCAGCCGCCATGCGGTGAACATCGTAGAGCGCCTGCAGAGTGCGGGCTACCAGGCTTACCTGGTCGGTGGCTGTGTCCGCGACCTGATGCTTGGCATCACCCCAAAAGACTTCGACGTCGCCACCAGCGCCACCCCTGAACAGGTCCGTGCCGAGTTCCGCAACGCGCGTATCATTGGTCGCCGCTTCAAGTTGGTCCACGTGCATTTCGGCCGTGAGATCATCGAAGTCGCCACCTTCCGCGCCCACCACTCGGAAGACGATCAAGGTGATACCCACCGTTCGTCGCACAATGCCAGTGGTCGCATCCTGCGTGACAACGTGTACGGCACCTTGGAAGAAGACGCGCAACGCCGCGACTTCACCATCAATGCCCTCTACTACGATCCGGTCAGCGAACGCATCCTCGATTACGCCAACGGCGTGCACGATGTGCGTAACCGCCTGCTGCGCCTGATCGGTGACCCGACCCATCGCTACCAGGAAGACCCGGTGCGCATGCTGCGTGCCGTGCGTTTCGCTGCCAAGCTCGACTTCGGCATCGAAAAGCACACGGTCCAGCCGATCCGCGAACTGGCGCCGATGCTGCGCGAAATCCCCCCGGCCCGCCTGTTTGAGGAAAGCCTCAAGCTGTTCCTCTCCGGCCAAGGTGCGATGGCCTTCGAAATGCTGGTCGACCTGCAGCTGTTCGAGCCGTTGTTCCCGGCCAGCGCGCACGCCCTGGACGAGCGCCCTACCTACACCCACACCTTGATCAGCCAGGCGCTGAACAACACCGATCTGCGTGTGAAGCAGGGCAAACCGGTCACCCCAGCCTTCCTCTTCGCTGCGCTGCTCTGGCCCGCCCTGCCGGCCCGTGTGCTGCACCTGCAAAACCAAGGTGTGCCACCGATCCCGGCCATGAACGGCGCAGCTCACGACCTGATCGCCGAACAGTGCGCACGCATTGCCATCCCGAAGCGTTTCACCCTGCCGATCCGCGAAATTTGGGACATGCAGGAACGCCTGCCACGTCGCAGCGGCAAACGTGCCGACCAGTTGCTCGACAACCCGCGCTTCCGTGCCGGTTACGACTTCCTGCTGCTGCGTGAAAGCGCGGGTGAAGAAACCGACGACCTCGGCCAATGGTGGACTGACTACCAGGATGCCAATGACAGCGAGCGCCGCGAGATGATTCGCGAGCTGGGCAGCCGTGACGAAGGCACCGGCGCTGGCCCACGCAAGCGCAAACGTAGCGCCAGCAAGCGTAAGCGTGGTGGCGAAGAGGCGTTCGAGTGACCACGCGCGCCTACATCGGCTTGGGCAGCAACCTGGACGAGCCTGCAGAACAACTGCAGAACGCTTTCCAGGCGCTCGACCAGGCCACCGGCACCCGCCTGGTGGCCACTTCGAGCCTGTTCACCAGTGACTCGCTGCTGCCTGGCCAGCCGCGCTACACCAATGCCGTGGCTGCGCTCGACACCTCGCTCGAGCCGCTGGCGCTGCTCGATGCCCTGCAGGCAATCGAAAATGACCAGGGCCGTGTGCGCAAAGAGCGTTGGGGCCCGCGCACGCTCGACCTGGATATCCTGCTGTTCGGCGACCAACTGATCGACGTGCCGCGGCTGCAGGTGCCGCACTACCATATGCACGCCCGCGCCTTCGTGCTCTACCCATTGGCCGAACTGGTGCCCGCAGGCTTCTGCCTGCCCGATGGCCGCGACCTCGCCCAACTCATCAGCGCCTGCCCGTTCGTCGGCCTCGAGCGCCTGTAATTCGGGCGCTGCAGACGGCGGTAACGCCAGTAACACCCTGATCGTAACAATGCGGTAACAGGGTGATTGACTTCCCCCACCTCGCTCACGACTATAGGCGTCCCGTGTGGCACCCAAGTGCCGCATACCCGTATTTAGGCCCGGACGGACCTGTGCCCGAACATCACGCGCGATGATGTGCCGCTCCGGAAGATGACTACACGCGTTGTATGCAGTCGTTTTAACAGCGCCTGAACGAGGATTTTCCTACATGCCTGAAGTAACCCTGACCACCCTGCATGGCCTGAAGGCCAAGGGTGAAAAAATCACCATGCTGACCTGCTACGACGCGACCTTCGCCAAGGTTGCCAGCCAGGCCGGTGTCGAAGTGTTGCTGGTAGGCGACTCGCTGGGGATGGTCCTGCAGGGCCATGACAGCACGCTGCCTGTCACCACCCAGGAAATGGCCTACCACACTGCCTGCGTCAAACGTGGCAACGATGGCGCGCTGATTCTGGCCGACCTGCCGTTCATGGCCCACGCCACCCCCGAACTGGCCTTTGCCAACTGCGCCACGCTGATGCAGGCCGGCGCCCACATGATCAAGCTCGAAGGCGCTGCCTGGCTGGCCGAGACCATTCGCCTGCTGGCTGAACGTGGCGTGCCGGTGTGCGCGCACATGGGCCTGACCCCACAAACCGTCAATGTGCTGGGCGGTTACAAGGTGCAGGGCCGTCAGGAAGCCCAGGCGCGGCAGATGCGTGCCGACGCCATTGCCCTGGAACAGGCCGGCGCGGCCATGCTGCTGCTGGAGTGCGTACCGAGCGAACTGGCGGCAGAAATCACCCAGGCCGTGAACATTCCGGTCATCGGCATTGGCGCCGGTAGCGCCACCGACGGCCAGGTGCTGGTCCTGCACGACATGCTTGGCCTGTCGCTGAGCGGCCGGGTGCCGAAGTTCGTGAAAAACTTCATGGCCGGCCAGCCGGACATCGAAAGCGCCCTCGCCGCCTACGTGACGGCGGTCAAGGACGTAAGCTTCCCTGCCAGTGAACACGGGTTCAGCGCATGAACACAGTCAAGACTGTCCGTGAACTGCGCGCCGCCGTTGGCCGCGCGCGTGGCGAAGGCAAACGCATCGCGTTCGTGCCGACCATGGGCAACCTGCACAGCGGCCATGCCGCGCTGGTGACCAAGGCCGCCCAGCGGGCCGACTTTGTCGTTGCCAGTATCTTCGTCAACCCGCTGCAGTTCGGCGCCAACGAAGACCTCGCCACCTACCCACGTACCCTTGCAGCCGACCAGGAGCGCTTGCTCCAGGCCGGCTGCAACCTGCTGTTCGCGCCAACCGTCGAAGAGATGTACCCCGACGGCATGAGCGTGCAAACCCGGGTCAGCGTCCCCCACCTTTCCGAAGGCCTGTGCGGCGCCAGCCGGCCAGGGCATTTCGAGGGTGTGGCGACAGTGGTCAGCAAGCTGTTCAACATGGTCCAGCCAGACCTGGCCGTGTTCGGCGAAAAAGACTTCCAGCAGCTGGCAGTGATCCGCGCCATGGTGCGTGACCTGAACATGCCCATCCAGATCATCGGTGAGCCGACCGTGCGCGCCGACGATGGCCTGGCGCTGTCGTCACGCAATGGTTACCTCACCCCCGAGCAGCGTGTTACCGCACCTGGGCTGTACCGCACCCTGCAGCACATCGGGGCGGCCATTGGCCGTGGCCAGCGTGATTTTGCCGCGCTGGTGGCCGACGGCCAGGCGCAACTGGCCGCCGCCGGGTTCCGCCCGGACTACCTGGAAGTGCGCCATGCCGTGAGCCTGCGCCCGGCCATGATCGATGATCGCGACCTGGTGGTGATTGCCGCCGCTTACCTGGGTAACACCCGGTTGATCGACAACCTGTACCTGCACGTGGAAGACAAGACCGCGTAAGCCTTCGGGGGCTGCCTCGCGGCCCCTTTCATATCCTCTCACGCCCCCATTCCCCCCGCGCCGCCAATGCCTATAATGACTGCCTGCAACTGACAGCCGTGGCCAATGTCCAAGGCCTCACAACGCACCAAGGAACCCTGAGCAATGGCGTATTACCGTACTCCCCATGATGTGACGGCCCTGCCCGCCTGGCAGGCGCTTCAGCAACACCGCGACGCCATGCAAGACTTCAGCATGCGTGAAGCCTTCGCCGCCGATGCCAAGCGTTTTGATCAGTTCTCCCTGAGCAGCTGCGGCCTGTTCCTCGACTACTCGAAAAACCTGATCACCGAGCAAAGCCGTGACCTGCTGGTGAACCTGGCCAACGAAGTCGGCCTGCAGGATGCGATCAAGTCGATGTTCAGCGGCGAGATCATCAACGCCTCCGAAGGCCGCCCGGTGCTGCACACCGCCCTGCGCCGCCCAGTGGGCGACAAGCTCAGCGTCAACGGCGTCAACGTGATGCCAGAAGTGCACAAGGTGCTCAACCAGATCACCGAGCTGGTCGGGCGCATTCACGATGGCCTGTGGCGCGGTTACAGCGAAAAGCCGATCACCGACGTGGTCAACATCGGCATCGGCGGCTCGTTCCTCGGCCCGGAACTGGTCTCCGAAGCGCTGCTGCCCTACGCACAACGCGGCGTACGCTGCCATTACCTGGCGAACATCGACGGCAGTGAGTTCCACGAACTGTCGGCCAACCTGCGCGCCGAAACCACCCTGTTCATTGTTTCGTCGAAATCGTTCAACACCCTCGAAACACTGAAGAACGCCATGGCCGCGCGCACCTGGTACCTGGCCCAGGGCGGCTCGGAAGCAGAGCTGTATCGCCACTTCATCGCCGTTTCCAGCAACAAGGCCGCCGCCGTCGCCTTCGGTATCCGTGAAGAGAACATCTTCCCGATGTGGGACTGGGTGGGTGGGCGTTATTCGCTGTGGTCAGCCATCGGCCTGCCGATCGCCCTGGCCATCGGCACCGCCAACTTCAAGGAGCTGCTGTCGGGTGCCTACACCATGGACCAGCACTTCCAGACCGCGCCGTTCGACAAGAACATGCCGGTGCTGCTGGCCCTGCTGGGCGTCTGGTATGGCAACTTCTGGGGCGCCCGCAGCCACGCGATCCTGCCGTACGACCACTACCTGCGCAACATCACCAAGCACTTGCAACAGCTGGACATGGAGTCCAACGGCAAGAGCGTGCTGCAAGACGGCACGCCGGTGCATACCGAAACCGGCCCGGTGATCTGGGGTGGCGTGGGCTGTAACGGCCAGCACGCCTACCACCAGTTGCTGCACCAGGGCACCCACCTTATTCCTGCTGACTTCATCGTGCCGGTGGTGAGCTTCAACCCGGTGGCCGACCACCATCAGTGGCTGTACGCCAACTGCCTGTCGCAGAGCCAGGCGCTGATGCTCGGCAAAACCCGCGATGAAGCCGAGACCGAGCTGCGCGCCAAAGGCCTGAACGAAGCCGACATCGAGAAGCTGGCCCCGCACAAGGTGATCCCGGGCAACCGCCCGAGCAACACCCTGGTGGTCGAACGCATCAGCCCACGCCGCTTGGGCGCACTGGTGGCGATGTATGAGCACAAGGTCTTCGTGCAGAGCGTGATCTGGGGCATCAACGCCTTTGACCAATGGGGTGTGGAGCTGGGCAAAGAGCTGGGCAAAGGTGTCTACCAGCGCCTTGTCGGCAGCCAGGAAGACAGCGCCGAAGATGGCTCTACCCAGGGCCTGATCAACTACTTCCGCGGCCGTCACCGCGGTTGATCTGAAGCCTTTGCCGGCTTCTTCGCGGGCAAGCCCGCGAAGCGGCCAGCACAGGTTGAACACCTCTCCCAGCTACACTGTCCAATCGAATAGCCGTTGCAGTCCATCGCCCCCGACAAGCGCAAGGACCACCCGCCATGTTCGATATCCGCGACTACCCCCAGGCCCTGGCCGTCAGCCAGTCCGCCGCCCTCACTGACGACGATTACCGCCGCCTCTACCGCCAATCGGTGGAAGACCCCGACACCTTCTGGGCCGAACAGGCCAAACGCCTGGACTGGATCAAACCCTGGTCGAGCGTGCAACAGTGCGACCTGAAAACCGGCCAGGCACGCTGGTTCGACGGTGGCCAGTTGAACGTGAGCTACAACTGCATCGATCGCCATCTGGCCAAGCGTGGTGAACAGACCGCCCTGCTCTGGGAGGGCGATGACCCGCAAGACGCCAAAGCCATCACCTACCGCGAACTGCACCGCCAGGTCTGCCGCTTGGCCAACGCCCTGAAGGCACGCGGCGTGAAAAAAGGCGACCGGGTGTGTATCTACATGCCGATGATTCCCGAGGCCGCCTTCGCCATGCTCGCCTGCACCCGGCTGGGCGCCGTGCACTCGGTGGTGTTCGGCGGCTTCTCGCCCGATGCCCTGCGTGACCGCATCCTTGATGCCGACTGCCGTACCGTGATCACCGCCGATGAAGGCATCCGCGGTGGCAAGCGCATTCCACTGAAGCTGAACGTCGACAAGGCCCTGGCCAGTTGCCCGAATGTCAGCAGCGTATTCGTTGTCCGGCGGACCGGGGGTGATGTGGCCTGGAGCGAGGGCCGCGACCTCTGGTATCACCAGGTGACGGAACACGCTGGCGACGACTGCCCACCTGAACCGATGGCAGCCGAAGACCCACTGTTCATCCTCTACACCTCCGGCAGCACCGGCAAACCCAAGGGCGTCCTGCACACCACTGCCGGCTACCTGCTGCAGGCCACCATGACCTTCAAGGTGGTGTTCGATTACCACGAGGGCGAAGTGTTCTGGTGCACCGCCGATGTAGGCTGGGTCACCGGCCACAGCTATATCGTCTATGGCCCGCTGGCCAATGGCGCGATTTCGCTGATGTTCGAAGGGGTACCCAACTACCCCGACACCTCGCGCTTCTGGCAGGTGGTCGACAAGCATCAGGTCAACATCTTCTACACCGCGCCAACGGCCTTGCGCGCCCTGATGCGCGAAGGCTCCGGGCCACTCCGGAGCACCTCACGCAAAAGCCTGCGCCTGCTCGGCAGCGTCGGCGAGCCGATCAACCCGGAAGCGTGGGAATGGTACTTCGAAGAAGTCGGCCAAAAGCGCTGCCCAATCGTCGATACCTGGTGGCAGACCGAAACCGGCGGCATCATGCTCACGCCCCTGCCCAGCACGCAACGGCTCAAACCGGGCTGCGCGACCCAACCGATGTTCGGCGTACAGCCGGTGCTGCTGGATGAAAAAGGCACCCCCATTGAAGGCCCTGGCGCTGGCGTGCTGGCCATCAAGGCCAGCTGGCCGGGGCAAATTCGCAGCGTTTATGGTGACCACCAGCGCATGGTCGAAACCTATTTCAAACCCATGCCCGGCTACTACTTCACCGGCGACGGCGCACGCCGCGATGCCGACGGCGACTACTGGATCACCGGGCGCATCGACGACGTGATCAACGTCTCCGGCCACCGCATCGGCACCGCCGAAGTGGAAAGCGCCCTCGTGTTGCACGACAGCGTCGCCGAGGCCGCGGTGGTGGGCTACCCCCATGACCTCAAGGGCCAGGGTGTGTATGCCTTCGTCACCCCCATGAACGGCGTCGACCCCAGCGACGCGCTCAAGGCCGAACTGCTGGCCTTGGTCAGCAAGGAAATCGGCAGCTTCGCCAAACCGGAACTGATCCAGTGGGCACCGGCGCTGCCCAAAACCCGCTCGGGCAAGATCATGCGGCGTATACTGCGCAAAATCGCCTGCAACGAGCTGGAAAACCTGGGCGATACCTCGACCCTGGCCGACCCGAGTGTGGTTCAGGGCTTGATCGACACACGTCTCAACCACTAGCTGGCGGCCCCTTTCATGGCCGCCCTGAACGACAGGTCGCCATGGAAGCCCTTCGCCGCCGCATCGAAACCCAGGTCATGAGCCTTACCGGGCTGGCCCTCGGCCAGCTCGACCTGGAATCGCCCAAGGGCGACCCTGGGCTGTTTGGCCCGCAGAGCATCAGCTGGCAAGTGCACGGCGATTTCCCAAGCATGCTGGTCGGCGGTATCAGTGCCCTCATGCTGCAACTGCTGCACCCGCTGGCGTTGGCCGGCGTGTGGGACCATTCGAACTTTCGCCAAGACCTGCTCGGCCGCTTGCGTCGCACCAGCCAGTTCATCTCCGGCACCACCTTTGGCTCGACCCGCGACGCCGAATGGCTGATCGAAAAAGTCCGCACCATCCACCTGCAAGTCACCGGCACCGCCGCCGATGGCCGCCAATATGCCGCCAGCGACCCGGGGTTGCTGACCTGGGTGCATGTGGCCGAAGTCAGCAGCTTCCTCGCGGCCCACCTGCGTTACCGCAACCCGCACCTGCCCCGCGCCGAGCAGGATGCCTACTACAACGAGATTGCCCTGATCGCCGAACGCCTGGGCGCGCGCGATGTGCCGCGCTCCTGCCAGCAGGTCGAGGACTACCTCAGGCACATGCGCCCGCAGCTGCAGTGCGATGCCCGCAGCCATGAGGTGGTCGACATCCTGCTTGCCGCCCCGGCGCCCAGCCGCCTGGCACAACCTGTCGGTAAGCTCATGCTGAACGCCGGCATCGACCTGCTGCCCGACTGGGCCCAAGCCATGCTCGGGCTGCAGCACGGGCCATTGCAGCGGCGCCTGATCCGCCTCGGCCTGCAACGCACTGCGCCGGTTTTGCGCTGGGCCATGCGCGATGGCTCGGCGCACCGGGCGAAACGGCGCATGGGTATCGAATGAGGCGAATCGGTCGCCTCAGCGGAACTGATTTAACCTGCCATACTCCAAGCACTCCTGCTTAGACAGACGAAGCGACACATGTACAAAGGATTGATTCGCGCCCTCGGCGCCATGGTGGCTCTCGTAGCCCTCTACAGCCTGCTCGGCTTCCTCATTCTCCCCGGTGTCGCACTGCGCATTGCCAATCAGCAATTGACGCAATATGCCACCGTGCCTGCTCACCTGCAGCGCATTGAGCTCAACCCCTTCAGCCTCGAACTGACGCTGTGGGGCCTGCAAATTGGCGAACCTGGCAAGGAACAGGTCGGCTTCGAGCGGCTCTATGCCAACCTTGCGCTCGACAGCATGTGGAAGGGTGCGGTGCACCTGACGGCGGTAGAGCTCGACAAACCGCGCAGCGAAGTGCTGTTCGCCAAGGGCGGGCAGCTCAACCTGACCCAGTTGTTCAAGCTGCCGCCCAGCGAAGCCAAGCCCGAGCAGCCGCCCAGCGCCCCATTCCCGCTGCGCATCGGCAGCATCAAGCTCAAGGAAGGTTACCTGCACTTCCAGGACGAGCGCCCGAGCGAGCCGATCGAGTTTCTGTACGACAACATGAACCTGGAGCTGAAAAACCTCAGCACGCTCCCGGACGACAATGCCGACATGACCCTGGTAGCGAAGGGCCCGTACGGCGGGCAGATCGACTGGAGTGGCACCCTCAGCCTGTCACCCATTGCTTCCGAAGGCACCCTGAAGGTCACCGACGGCAAGATGAAGGCGTTCTGGCCGTATGTGCGTGACGCCGTGCCACTGGTGCTGGAAGAAGGCGTCATCAGCCTCGACACTCATTACACCTTCAACCTGTCCAAAGAGACCGAGCTGCTGCTGAACAACACCTCGGTAAAAGTGGCGCCGTTCGCCATCAAGGCTCCGGATGGCCGCCAACTGGTACGCCTGGCCAACCTGGAGGTCAGTGACACCTCTATCGACCTGGCCAAGCAAAAAGTCATCGTCGGCAAGATTCGCAGCGACAAGCTCGAAACCTGGGCCGCGTTGGAAAAAGACGGCCAGCTCGACTGGCAGAAGCTGTTCGCCAGCCAACCGGCCAAGGCCACGCCGAAAGAAAAGGCCGAGCCCGCCGCCGCCGAACCTACGCCTGCAGAAAAAGCCGCCCAAGCGCCGAGCAAGCCGTGGCAAGTGCTGCTCAAGGACGTCCAGCTGCGCAACTACAACGTGCACCTGGCAGACCGTAGCCAGAAAGAACCGGTGGCACTGGATGTCGGCCCGCTCAATGTCGACCTGCAAGGCTTCGACAGCCTCAACCAGTCGCCTTTCACGCTCAAACTCGACACCGGTGTGGGCAAACAAGGCAAATTGCAGGCTGCCGGCCAAGTGAATTTGGCGCCTGTCTGGGCCAAGCTGGATGTCAGCACACGCGACATCGACCTGCGTGTGGCCCAGGCCTACATCAGCCCGTTCATTCTGCTGGAGCTGCGCAGCGGCATGCTTGCCAGCGACCTCAAGGTCGACCTGAAAAGCACCGAGCCACTGGCCTTCAACGTCACCGGCAAGGCCCAGGTCAACCAGTTGCATACCCTCGACACGATCAAGAGCCGCGACTTCGTGAAATGGCAGCAGGTAAACGTCGATGGCCTGTCCTATGTGCACGGTGATGCCCTGTCAATCGACAAGGTGACCTTGCTGCAGCCCTATGCCCGCTTCATCATCAACGAAGACCGCACCACCAACGTCAACGACCTGCTAATCCCGCAGCCGGCCGATGCGCCGGCAGCCAAAGCCGCGAAACCGGCCAGCAGCGACAAGCCATTGGGCATCCATATTGGCCAGATCGATATCAATGACGGCTCGGCCAACTTCGCCGACCTGTCCCTTACGCCCAACTTCGCCACCGCCGTGCAGCAGCTCAACGGCCAGATCGGCACCATCGACAACCGCAAGCCGAACCCGGCCAAGGTGGACATCAAGGGCAAGGTCGACCGCTATGCGCCGGTCACCATCAAAGGCGCGCTCAACCCGTTCAACCCGCTGGCCAGCCTGGATATCGCCACCAGCTTCAAGCGGGTCGAACTGACCACGCTGACGCCCTACTCCGGCAAGTTCGCGGGCTTCCGTATCCGCAAGGGGCGGCTCAACCTCGACCTGCATTACTTGATCACCAACGGCCAGCTCAAGGCCGAGAACAAAGTGGTGGTTGAGCAACTGCAGTTGGGCGAGAAGGTCGACAGCCCAGATGCCGTGGACCTGCCGATCCGCCTGGCGGTCGCGCTGCTCAAGGACACCGAGGGCAAGATTTCCATCGAGTTGCCGGTGACCGGTGACCTCAACAACCCGCAGTTCAGCGTCATGCCGATCGTCTGGCAAACCCTGCGCAACCTGGTGCTGCGCGCGGCCCAGGCGCCGTTCAAGTTTATCGGCGGGCTGATTGCTGGCGGGGGTTCCGAAGACCTTGGCACTGTCGCGTTCGCCCCGGGCTCGAGTGAGCTCACGGGCGATGCCCAGTCCTCCCTGGACAAACTGGCCTCGGCGCTCAAAGAGCGCCCGGAACTGCGTCTGGAAATCGAAGGCACCAGTGCGCAGACCAGCGACGGCCCGCTGATCGCCCAGCAGCGCCTGGACCGCGAATACCAGGCCACCTGGTACAAGATCCTGCAACGTCGTGGCGACAAGGTGCCTGCCAATGCTTCGATGCTGGTGGTCGACGACAGCGACAAGCCGGCGATGCTCGAAGGCATCTACCGCACCCGCCTGAAGCAGCAACCACCGGCCGAGTGGGAACAGCTTGGCCGCGACGAGCGCACTGCCAAGTTGCGCGAGGCGGTGATCAAGTCCTGGGCCGAAAGTGCCGCGTTGCTACGCACGCTGGGCCAGGAGCGGGCCAGCAGCATCAAGGACTACCTGGTGGACAAAGGCAAGCTGGAAGATGACCGGGTGTACTTCATCGACACGACCCTGGGCAAGGCCGAGAGTGATGGCCGGGTAATTACACCGATGCATCTGGATGCCGAATGAGCCAGTGCTCGCCCCTTCGCGGGTAAACCCGCTCCCACAGGTGCAGCGCTATATTTGGAGGCTACACAGTTCGGGTGGGAGCGGGTTCACCCGCGAAGAGGCCAGTACAGTCAACCCAAGGCCATGCATTCAAACCAGCCGCTGCCCCGACACTGCCGGGTGATACAGCGGTTGCACCTTGTTCCCCGCCGGGTCCAGCAAATGGAAGCTGCGCGCCCCGTCACCGTGGTTGAACGGGCGGTCCAGCAGGGTCACCCCGTGCGCCTTGAAGTACTGGTACCAAGCCTCCAGCTCCTCCACGCTGTCGACGATGAAGCCGTAGTGATCGAGCGTCTGCAAGCCATTAGCGGCCCCGGCGCCGCGCCCCAATGACAGGTTGTCGTTACCGCAGGTCAGGTAGACCAGGTCTTCATTGGCGCGGTTGAGCACCTCCATGCCCAGCACGTCGACGTAAAAGCGCTCGCACTCCTCAAGGTTGGGTACCAACAAGGCAATATGGCGCAAGCCGTTCAAGCGACCAGGGCGTTCAGGCAATTCAGACATTGGCGCGACTCCATTTTTGTATACAATTTACAGAAGAATGTAAAACAAAAGGAGTGCCATGTGTATAGCCTGTTTATCAAGACACGCGTGAAGCCCGGTTGCGCCGAGGCTTTTCTGACGGCCATCAAGGTCAATGCCGCTGCATCAGTGGCCAACGAGCCAGGGTGCCTAGTGTTCGACGTCTCCCAGGACCGCCTAGACCCCGAGGTCATCTACCTCTACGAGATCTACCAGGACGACGCCGCCTATGAAGCACACACCCAGACGGCACACTTTCGCGACAGCCGCCCACTGGTTGAGCCGCTGATCGCCGAGCAGGACTGCTTCGAAAGCGATGTAATCGCCCGCAACCCGGGCTTTTGAAGCAGCCAAAGAAAAGCCCCGGCAGGTTGCCGGGGCTTTTTGTGTTGGTGGCCAAATCCTTTTGGCCGACGGGACGTCCCTTATTCGGACTTCAGGCCATCAGCCGAAACGGCCTGAACACCTTTGATCTTCTTGGCGATGGCAACTGCCATCTCTTTCTGCGCGTCAGTCACTGCCACATCAGAGGACAGCGAAACGACACCCTTGTTGGTTTCAACCTTGATGTCGCTGCCAGGTACACCTTTCTCGGTCATCAGGTCAGCCTTCACCTTGGTGGTGATCCAAGTATCGGATGTAGCTTCCTTGGCTTTGGTCACCTCACCGGCCGCCAGCGTCATAGGGGCCTGGGTGGACTGTTGGGCAAATGCCGCATTAGCCATGGTCAGGGTCAGAGCGGTAGCAGTAGCGGCAGCAATGGCGAACTTCTTCATGTGAGTCACTCCTGTTTTTCGAAAGGTCTGCGCCGTTGTTCCTGGCTGCAGGTATGAAGGTAGTTGCATGTGCTGTGCCAGCTTTTCCGCTTCGCTTAAACGCTTATAAATCAATGACTTAGCATTTTCATCCAGTTGCATGAGTCGTGCATTTTGCAACCTGCGAGGTAAACCTGCGTGCAAGATGCAACTGTACAAAAGGTTCCCGTCAGGCGAAAAAAAAAGAGCCCCGAAGGGCTCTTTTTTCTATTGCGCGTCAGTCGCTTAGACGCCGGAGGCCTTGGCCGCGGCAACGTCTTTGATCGACAGCTTGATACGGCCGCGGTTGTCCACGTCCAGTACCAGCACTTCGACTTCCTGACCTTCTTTCAGAATGTCGGTGACTTTCTCAACGCGAGCATCGCTCAGCATGGAGATGTGCACCAGGCCATCCTTGCCAGGCAGGATGTTGACGAAGGCACCGAAGTCAACGATGCGCTCGACCTTACCCACATAGATCTTGCCGATTTCGGCCTCGGCAGTGATGCCCAGGATGCGCTGACGGGCTGCTTCAGCTGCTTCCTTGGTTTCGCCGAAGATCTTGATCGAGCCGTCGTCTTCGATGTCGATCGAAGCCTTGGTCTCTTCGCAGATGGCGCGAATGGTGGCGCCGCCTTTGCCGATGACGTCACGGATCTTGTCGGTGTCGATCTTCATCGCGATCATGGTCGGAGCGTTGGCCGACAGCTCGGTACGCGACTGACCGATGATCTGGTTCATCTGACCGAGGATGTTCAGGCGCGCTTCCAGGGCTTGGCCCAGGGCGATTTCCATGATCTCTTCGGTGATGCCGTTGATCTTGATGTCCATCTGCAGTGCAGTAACGCCTTTGGCGGTACCGGCAACCTTGAAGTCCATGTCGCCCAGGTGGTCTTCGTCACCCAGGATGTCGGTCAGGACCGCGAATTTCTCGCCTTCCTTGACCAGGCCCATGGCGATACCGGCAACCGGCGCCTTCATCGGCACACCTGCGTCCATCAGTGCCAGGGAAGCACCGCAGACCGAAGCCATCGAGCTGGAACCGTTGGACTCGGTGATTTCCGAAACCACACGGATGGTGTACGGGAACACGTCAGCGGCAGGTAGCATGGCCTGGACCGAGCGACGGGCCAGACGGCCGTGGCCGATTTCGCGACGGCCAGCACCGCCCATACGACCACACTCGCCAACCGAGAACGGCGGGAAGTTGTAGTGCAGCATGAAGGGGTCTTTCTTCTCGCCTTCGAGGGTGTCCAACAGCTGGGCGTCACGGGCAGTACCCAGGGTCGCAACGACCAGGGCCTGGGTTTCGCCACGGGTGAACAGCGCCGAACCGTGAGTCTTCGGCAGGACGCCGACTTCGATGTTCAGCGGGCGAACGGTCTTGGTGTCACGGCCATCGATACGCGGTTTGCCGTTGACGATGTTCTCGCGAACGGTGCGGTATTCGATTTCGCCGAAGATTTCTTTGACTTCGGAAGCCGATGGCTGGCCTTCTTCACCGGAGAACTTGGCGACCGCCTGATCGCGCAGCTCGCCCAGGCGCGCGTAGCGGTCGGCCTTGACGGTAATGGTGTAGCCCTGCGAAACGCCTTCGCCGAATTCGGCGCGGATGGCGTTGAACAGCTCGGTGTTGGCAACGGCAGGTTTCCAGTCCCAGGTCGGCTTGGCAGCTTCGGCGGCCAGCTCTTTGACAGCCTGGATAACAGCCTGGAATTCGTCGTGGGCGAACAGAACAGCGCCCAACATCTGGTCTTCGGTCAGCTCTTGGGCTTCCGATTCAACCATCAGAACGGCGTCGGAGGTACCGGCAACGACCATGTCCAGGCTCGAGGCAGCCAGTTGCTCGTAGGTCGGGTTCAGCAGGTAGCCGGTGCTTTCGTGGAAAGCAACGCGGGCGGCGCCGATCGGGCCTTCGAACGGAATGCCGGAGATTGCCAGGGCAGCCGAGGTACCGATCATCGCAGCGATGTCCGGATCGGTCTTCTTGCTGGTGGAAACCACGGTGCAGACGACCTGGACTTCGTTCATGAAGCCTTCAGGGAACAGCGGACGGATCGGACGGTCGATCAGGCGCGAGGTCAGGGTCTCTTTCTCGGAAGGACGGCCTTCACGCTTGAAGAAACCACCTGGGATCTTGCCGGCGGCGTAGGTCTTTTCCTGGTAGTGGACCGACAGAGGGAAGAAACCCTTGCCTGGATCGGCTTGCTTGGCACCGACCACGGTCACCAGCACGGTGACGTCGTTGTCTACAGTGACCAGCACTGCGCCGGTGGCCTGACGGGCAATACGGCCCGTTTCGAGAGTAACGGTCGATTGACCGAACTGGAATGTCTTGATTACCGGGTTCACGGTTTCCTACCTTTTCAGTGGCTCTTGGGGGAACTGGTTTCTTGCGAATTCTTGGGCAGAACGGGGAATCGGCCCCATTGACCGTCCAGATACAACACGAGGCTGGGAGCCTGGCCGAAGCGCGGAAAACCGCACAACGTAACCAGGCTGCCAGCCTCGGAGATACGCATGGCGCGCCCAAAGACAACGCTGCCAGGCAGCGTTGCCAATGCATGAGACGCCATGCACACCACTGACCAGGCCGCTATTAGCGACGCAGGCCCAGGCGACCGATCAGGGCGCTGTAACGAGTGGTGTCTTTGCCCTTCAGGTAGTCCAGCAGCTTACGACGCTGGTTAACCATACGGATCAGGCCACGACGCGAGTGGTGGTCTTTACCGTTGGCCTTGAAGTGGCCTTGCAGCTTGTTGATGTTCGCGGTCAGCAGAGCAACCTGAACTTCCGGGCTACCAGTGTCGCCAGCTGCTTGCTGGAAGTCGGTAACGATTTGAGCTTTTTCTTCAACGCTGAGGGCCATTTGGCTTCTCCTGATAACGGATCCCGCGAACGGGGTCCAATAGGCCAGGGACAAATCCCTGTATTAATAAGAAAGGTGTGACCGTGCCTACTGACAGCCACCCTTGACTCCGTAGGGTTCAGCCGAAGCCTCGCCCTGCGGTTTCGGTCATTCCGACCGAATCAACCGACGTGGCGCAATGCGCCCGTCTTCACTCACTTCACCGATACCGATGAAGCGCGCGTTGTGATCTTGTACCCGGACCATGCCAAACTGCGGCGCATCCGGCGCGCGTACTGCCTGCCCATGCAGCCAGTAGAACGCACTGTGTTCAGACAGGCTGACCATTGGCCAGTCCTGCAACCCGCTGTCGGAAGGCATCAGGAAGCGATCAAGCGCTTCGTTGCCGCCTTCGGCATGGGCCTGTTCGAGTGCTTCGAGGGTCACCGTCTGTGCCAGTGCGAAGGGCCCGGCCTGGGTCCTGCGCAACTCTGCGACATAGGCGCCACAGCCAAGGGCTTCGCCGATATCCTCCACCAGGGTGCGGATATAGGTGCCTTTGCTGCATCCTACACTGAGCCGTGCACGGGTGCCTTCGCACTCGAGCAACTCCAAGCGGTTAATAGTAACAGAACGCGCCTCGCGCTCCACTACCTCTCCAGCACGTGCCAGTTTGTACAGCGGCTGACCATCGCGCTTGAGTGCCGAGTACATCGGCGGTATCTGGCTGATCGGGCCGCGAAAACGTGGCAGCAGGGCCTCGATGTCGGCACGACCAACGGTCACCTCACGGGTCTGCAAAACCTCGCCTTCAGCATCGGCAGTATTGGTAGTCTGCCCCATCTGCATGACGGTTTCGTAGCCCTTGTCGGAATCGAGCAAGTACTGCGAAAACTTGGTCGCTTCACCGAAGCACAGTGGCAGCACGCCGGTGGCCAACGGATCGAGGCTGCCGGTGTGGCCAGCCTTCTCCGCATTGAGCAACCAGCGGACCTTCTGCAGTGCCGCGTTGGAGGTAAAGCCGAGCGGCTTGTCGAGCAGGATGATGCCGCTGACGTTGCGGCGAATACGTTTGACCTGGGCCACCGCTTACTCCTTGGTGTCCAGCTCGTCGGTATCCTTGTGCAGGCGGTCTTCGGCCACTGCACGCTCGATCAGCGCCGACAGGTGTACACCGCGGCTGACGCTTTCATCGAAGTGGAAATGCAGCTGGGGGACGCTGCGCAGTTGCATCGAACGCCCCAGGTGCAGACGCAGGAAGCTGGCAGCGCTGTTCAGCGCCTTCAGCGACTGCTTCACGGCGTCTGGCGTTTCCTCGCCCATGACGGTGATGTACACCTTGGCATGGCCCAGGTCGCGGCTGACGTCCACGGCAGTGATGGTCACCAGACCCACACGTGGGTCCTTGACTTCGCGGCGGATCAGTTCAGCCAGCTCGCGCTGCATCTGATCACCGATACGTTGGGTACGGCTATATTCTTTGGCCATTCTTGCTACCTGTAACTTAAAGCGGCAAACGCCCGGTCAGGCTGATGCCTGACCGGGCGCTACCTATAAAGGCGCCGCCAACCGCCCTGTAGCGGGGGCTTGCGGCAAGCTCGCCCTTAGAGGGTACGAGCCACCTGGACTTTCTCGAAGACTTCGATCTTGTCGCCGACCTTGACGTCGTTGTAGCTCTTGACGCCAATACCGCACTCCATGCCCGAACGTACTTCGGCAGCGTCGTCCTTGAAGCGACGCAGCGATTCCAGCTCGCCTTCGAAGATCACAACGTCTTCGCGCAGTACGCGGATCGGACGGTTGCGGTACACGGTACCTTCGATGACCATACAGCCAGCGATGGCGCCGAACTTCGGCGAACGGAACACGTCACGTACTTCGGCGACACCCAGGATGTTCTCGCGAACATCGCTGCCGAGCATGCCGGTCAGGGCTTTCTTGACGTCTTCGATGATGTCGTAGATCACGTTGTAGTAACGCATATCCAGACCTTCCTGCTCGACGATCTTGCGCGCACCGGCATCGGCACGCACGTTGAAGCCGAACAGCACCGCGTTGGACGCCAGCGCCAGGTTGGCGTCGCTCTCGGTGATACCACCTACGCCGCCACCGATCACGCGAACCTGAACTTCGTCGTTGCCCAGGCCGCCGAGCGAACCCTGCAGTGCCTCCAGGGAACCACGTACGTCGGTCTTGAGGACGATGTTGAGGGTCTTCTTCTCTTCTTGACCCATGGTCTCGAAGATGTTTTCCAGCTTGCCAGCGTGAGCACGGGCCAGCTTGACCTCGCGGTACTTGCCTTGACGGAACAGGGCAACTTCGCGGGCTTTCTTCTCGTCAGCCACCACCGACAGCTCGTCACCGGCTTCCGGGGTACCGTCCAGGCCAAGGATCTCGACCGGGATCGACGGGCCAGCTTCCTTCACAGGCTTGCCGTTCTCGTCGAGCATGGCACGTACGCGGCCATAGTTGGAGCCGCACAGGACCATGTCGCCCTGACGCAGCGTACCGTCCTGAACCAGGATGGTCGCCACTGGGCCGCGGCCCTTGTCCAGACGCGATTCGACGACGACACCACGACCTGGAGCGGTCGGGGTAGCGGTCAGTTCGAGGATCTCGGCCTGCAGCAGAACGGCTTCGAGCAGTTCATCAACACCGGTACCCATCTTGGCCGAAACCTTGACGAACGGCGTGTCACCACCCCAGTCCTCGGAGGTAACGCCTTCGACGGACAGCTCGTTGCGAATGCGGTCGAGGTCAGCACCTGGCTTGTCGATCTTGTTCACTGCGACAACCAGTGGGACGCCAGCAGCCTTGGCATGCTGAACGGCTTCACGGGTTTGCGGCATCACGCCGTCGTCCGCCGCCACCACCAGGATGACGATGTCGGTCGCCTTGGCACCACGAGCACGCATCTGAGTGAACGCAGCGTGGCCCGGGGTATCGAGGAAGGTGACCATGCCGCGGTCGGTTTCCACGTGGTAGGCGCCGATGTGCTGGGTGATACCGCCGGCTTCGCCAGCAGCAACCTTGGCACGACGGATGTAGTCGAGCAGCGAGGTCTTACCGTGGTCAACGTGGCCCATGACGGTAACGACCGGGGCACGCGATTCGGTTTGGCCTTCGAACTTCAGCGATTCGGCCAAGGAGTCTTCCAGGGCGGTATCGCTGACCAGGGTCACCTTGTGGCCCAGCTCTTCTGCGATCAGCTGAGCGGTTTCCTGGTCGAGCACCTGGTTGATGGTAACCGGGGTGCCCATCTTGAACATGAACTTGACCACTTCAGCGCCCTTGACGGACATCTGGTTGGCCAGTTCCGAGACCGTGATGGTCTCGCCGATGGTCACGTCACGGATGACGGGGCCGGTCGGGTTCTGGAAGCCGTGAGCATTACGCTTCTTCAGCTTGCCCTTGCCACCACGACCACGACGAGCGCCATCGCTCTCTTCGTCGGTGGTACGCGGAGCAGCACGCGGAGTCGGCGCCTTTTCCTTTTCCTTGACCTTGACCTTGATCGACACACGAGGCGCTTCGCCACGACGACGGTCGTCATCGCGAGTGCGGCTTTCGTTGCGACGGGTCTCGTCTTTTTTGCGTTCGGCGGCACGTGCGGCGGCATCTTCCGATGCAGGCGCGTCAGCGACTACAGGTGCCGGGGCAGGTGCAGCAGCGCTAGCAGCGGCAGCCGGTTTGGCAGCTGGGGCCGCAGGGGCGGCATCAGCGTGACGACGGGCCTGCTCTTCATTGCGCTGGCGAACTTCGGCGTCAACCTTGTCGCGCGCAGCATTTTCGGCCGCACGGCGCTCGTCTTGCTCGCGTTTTTGCTCAGCCTGGATTTCTTCCGGGCTGCGCTGAACGAATACTTTCTTCTTGCGTACTTCTACGCTGATGCTTTTGCTACCGGCGACACGCAGCGTGCTGGTGGTCTTGCGCTGCAAGGTAATCTTGCGCGGCTCTTCCGCCTTGCTCTTGTGGCTGCTTTTCAAATGAGTCAGCAGGGTCTGCTTCTCATTGTCGGTCACTACCTGACCGGCGTCGGTGTGCGGCAGACCTGCCTCACGCATCTGCTGCAGCAGGCGCTCTACCGGTGCCTCGACCTCTTGGGCCAGTTCTTTCACCGTGACTTGCGTCATGCACTTCTCTCCTCAGGCCGCGCCTAATTACTCGAACCAGTGGGCTCGGGCGGCCATGATCAACTTGCCGGCACGCTCTTCGTCGATGCCGTCGATGTCGAGCAGGTCGTCAATCGACTGCTCGGCCAGGTCTTCGCGGTTAACCACGCCGCGCACCGCCAGTTCCGCCGCCAGGTCCTTGTCCATGCCCTCAAGGGAGAGCAGGTCTTCGGCCGGATGGGCGTCTGCCAGTTTTTCTTCGGTAGCGATGGCCTTGGTCAACAAACGGTCCTTGGCTCGAGCGCGGAGCTCATTGACGATATCTTCGTCAAAGCCATCGATGTTGAGCATTTCTTCCAACGGTACGTAGGCAATTTCTTCGAGGCTGGTAAAGCCTTCGTCGACCAGCACTTGGGCCAGCTCCTCGTCGACTTCCAGTTCATCGATGAAATTGCGCAGGATGTCACCGGTTTCTGCTTGCTGCTTGGCCTGGATGTCCTTTTCGGTCATCACGTTCAAGGTCCAGCCGGTCAACTGACTGGCCAAACGAACGTTCTGACCGCCACGACCAATGGCCTGGGCAAGGTTGTCTTCGGCGACGGCGATGTCCATGGCATGGGCATCCTCGTCAACGATAATCGCCGCGACTTCAGCCGGCGACATAGCGTTGATGACGAACTGCGCCGGGTTATCGTCCCAGAGGACGATATCCACACGCTCACCACCCAACTCTCCGGATACGGCTTGGACGCGCGAACCGCGCATGCCGATACAGGCACCTTGCGGGTCGATACGCTTGTCCTTGGAGCGGACGGCGATCTTGGCTCGCGACCCCGGATCACGGGATGCAGCCATGACTTCAATGAGACCCTCGGCAATTTCCGGCACTTCGATGCGGAACAGCTCGATCAGCATCTGTGGCGCAGTGCGCGACAGGATCAACTGAGGGCCACGGTTTTCAGTGCGGATTTCCTTGAGCAGTGCACGCAGGCGCACACCCACACGGAAAGTCTCGCGGGGAATGATGTCTTCGCGAGCCAACAAGGCCTCGGCGTTGTTACCCAGGTCAACGATGACGTTGTCGCGGGTAACTTTTTTGACGGTACCGGAGATGATTTCACCCACGCGTTCGCGGTAGGCATCGACCACCTGGGCGCGCTCGGCCTCACGGACCTTCTGCACGATGACCTGCTTGGCGGTCTGGGCGGCGATACGACCGAACTCGATAGACTCGATCTTCTCCTCGATCACGTCACCGACCTTGGCTTCAGGGTGGGTCTCGTGGATCTTGCTCAACCAGGTCTCGATCGCCGGATCATCAAGATCGGCTTCATCGACCACGGTCCAGCGACGGAAGGTCTCGTAGCTACCGGTGTGGCGGTTGATTTCCACACGCAGGTCGACTTCGTCCTCAAAACGTTTTTTGGTTGCAGTGGCCAGGGCCACTTCCAGCGCTTCGAAAATGACGCCGGGCGGTACACCTTTTTCGTTGGATACCGATTCAACAACCAGCAGTACTTCTTTGCTCATCGTACGCCTCGCCTTGCGCAAGCCATTGGGCCCGGATAGTCCGCCGGGCCCGGCACGTCTCAGTCAAAACTGGGAATAATATTGGCCTTGTCGATCGAGTCGATCGGCAACAGGAACTCTTGATTGTCCACCTGGACCACCACATCCTGCTCCTCCACACCGCGGAGAAGGCCCTGGAAGTTACGACGACCCTCGAAGGGTGAGCGCAGCTTGATCTTCACTTGTTCGCCGGCATGCGAGGCAAACTGTTCCAGAGTGAACAGCGGGCGATCCATGCCTGGAGACGACACTTCAAGGGTATATTCACTGCTGATCGGATCTTCCACATCAAGAATGGCGCTGGCCTGACGGCTGACCGCTTCGCAGTCGTCAACCAGGATCCCGTCTTCCTTATCGATGTAGATGCGCAGTACCGAATGCTTACCCTGGGAAACGTACTCGATCCCCCAGCACTGATAGCCCAGACCCTCGACAACCGGGGCCAACAAGGCCTGCAACTGTTCTAGCTTGCTCGACACCTGAACCCCCTCGTGCATGCTGTGCAAATAAAAAATGGGCGAAGCGCCCATCCCTGAAAGCGCCGTTGGACAACGACGCCGAAAACTGTTCGGCTAGCAAAAAGCCCCTGAAAAGGGGCTCCGCTGAAGCTGGTTGCGGGGGCTGGATTTGAACCAACGACCTTCGGGTTATGAGCCCGACGAGCTACCAAGCTGCTCCACCCCGCGACAAAGCTGGGGCGAAAGTATAAGACTGAACCCAGTGCTGGGTCAATCCGACCTCCACCTACAAGAAAGCCCGCATAAAGCGGGCTCTCTTGCTTCAATTGGTACCGAGAAGGGGACTCGAACCCCTACACCCTATGGGCACAACCACCTCAAGGTTGCGTGTCTACCAATTCCACCACCTCGGCAATACTACATTTGAAACCCGTTACTTCTGCTCTTCTGCCGGAGGAGGTACATCACCCGTTGTAGGGGCGGTTTCGCTCTTCTGCTGTTGGAGCACCGGTACATCATCATTTACTGCCGGCTTCTGCTCTTTCACTTCCAATACTGCTGGATCTGGAAGGCCCGCCTGGGTCAGCTTGTGAGCTTGTTCCTTGGCGAAGTATCCTAACCCAAGTGCTGTCAAAAAGAAAGTGGCAGCGAGTATTGCAGTGAATTTACTTAGGAAGGTTGCAGAACCTTGGCTTCCGAACACAGTGTTTGAGGCCCCTGCGCCGAAAGATGCACCTGCTTCCGCACCTTTACCCTGTTGTAACAGTACCAGCACTACTAGCGACAGCGCTGCCAACAGATGAAAAACAACGATGACTGTTTCCAGCATTTGTTCAGTTTCCTGCGGCGCGACAAATTGCACCGAATTCGTCTGCGTTCAGGGACGCTCCACCAATGAGCCCCCCATCGATATCCGGCATGCCGAACAGTTCGGCCGCATTGGCCGCCTTCACGCTGCCGCCGTAGAGCAGCTGCACCTTCGCAGCCACTTCAGCATCTTCTGCCGCCAGCTGACTACGGATGGCGGCGTGCACATCCTGAGCCTGCTGTGGCGTGGCCGTTAAGCCAGTGCCGATGGCCCATACAGGCTCATAAGCAATTACTGCATTGGCAAAAGCCTTAACACCGAACGCTTCGATGATACTGCTTAGTTGACGCCCGACAACTTCGAGTGTCTTGCCAGCCTCGCGCTCTTCAAGGGTTTCCCCTATGCACAGCACCGGCTTCAAACCTTTAGCCTGTGCGGCTGCAAACTTGCGGTTAAGCACTTCGTCGGTTTCACCAATGATCTGGCGACGTTCCGAATGCCCAACCAACACCAACTTGCAGCCCACTTCGGCCAGCTGTTCCGGACAAACTTCGCCGGTCAGCGCACCCTGTTCGGGTTGTACAGCAGAATTCTGTGCGCCGACAGTTATTTCTTTACCTGCCAGGCCATCAATCACTTGATTGATGAACAAGGCCGGCGGAAACACCGCGACTTCCACTCCGCTCGGCAGGGCGAGATTGCTCAAGCCCTCGGTCAGCTCAGCGACGCTGGCGCGGGTACCGTGCATCTTCCAGTTACCAGCTACCATAGGGCGACGCATGCTTTACCTCGTCGGTCAAAGTGGGCGCAGATCTTACCCAACCAGATCTGCGCTGGCAAGCGCCTTCAGACACAAACTTCGCCGACCAGTTTCGCCAGCGCTTCGGCATGGGCGCGAACCTGACTTTCGTCATCGCCTTCGACCATGACGCGCACCAACGGCTCGGTACCCGACTTGCGCAGCAACACACGCCCGCGACCAGCCATCGCCTCGGTCACCTTGGCACTGGCTTCCTTGACTGCTGGGTGCTCCAGCGGGTCGACCTTACTTGCCCCGTAGCGCACGTTGATCAGCACCTGTGGGCACTTGCGCAGGGCCTGACGGGCCTGGGCCAGGGTCTCGCCGCGACGCTTGAGCGCCATCAGCACCTGCAGCGCGGCAATGATCGCATCACCGGTGGTGGTGTGGTTGCAGCACACGACATGCCCGGAATTTTCGCCACCGATCAGCCACTCGCGCTCGAGCAGCTCGGCCATGACGTAACGGTCGCCGACCTTGGCCCGCACAAACGGGATATCCAGATCCTTGAGCGCGAGCTCAAGGCCCAGGTTGCTCATCAGCGTACCCACTACCCCGCCCTGCAGCTTGCCGCGGTCGTGCAGATCACGCGCGATGATGAACAGCAGTTCGTCACCGTCGATGATGGCACCGGTGTGGTCGACCATCAGCACCCGATCGCCGTCGCCGTCAAAGGCGATGCCCAGGTCAGCATGACCGACCAGCACGGCCGCCTGCAGCGACTCGATATGGGTCGAACCGCACCCTTCGTTGATGTTCAGGCCATCTGGCTGAGCATGCAGAATGGTCACGTCAGCACCCAGCTCGCGGAACACGCTCGGCGCGACCTTGTAGGTGGCACCATGGGCACAATCGACCACCAGCTTGAGGCCTTCGAAGCTGGTGCTCGAGGGCACGCTGCTCTTGCAGAACTCGATGTAGCGGCCGGCGGCGTCGTTGATGCGCGAAACCTTGCCCAGCTTGCTCGACTCGACCACCGTCATGGGCTGATCGAGCAATTCCTCGATCATCAACTCGACTTCGTCAGGCAGCTTGGTGCCTTGCCCGGAGAAGAACTTGATGCCGTTGTCGTCGTGCGGGTTGTGCGAGGCACTGATGACGATACCGGCTTCAGCGTGGAACGTACGCGTAAGGTAGGCGATGGCCGGTGTCGGCATCGGCCCGAGCAGCATCACGTCGGCACCGGCTGCAGACAACCCCGCCTCAAGTGCGGACTCGAACATGTAACCGGAAATACGCGTGTCCTTGCCCACCAGCACACGGCAGTGGCCCTGTTTGCGGAAGGCCATGCCGGCGGCCCAGCCGAGTTTCAGCATGAAGTCCGGCGTGATCGGGTATTCGCCGACGCGGCCACGAATGCCGTCGGTACCAAAGTATTTTCTGCTCATAGCGGCTCCAATGTTCTTATTCGGCGTTTTGTACCGCAGCGATCATGCGCACTACATCGACAGTTTCGGCCACATCATGAACGCGAAGGATGCTCGCGCCCTTGGTCATGGCCAACGCTGCCAGCGCCAGGCTGCCGTACAGACGCTCGCCGACCGGACGATCCAGCGTCAGGCCGATCATGCTCTTTCGTGAAACGCCCACCAGCAGTGGGCGCCCAAGGCGATAGAGCGCTTCCATGTGTTTGAACAGGCTTAGGTTATGCGCCAATGTCTTGGCGAAACCGAAGCCCGGGTCAAGAATGATTTTGTCTGCAGGGATGCCCGCCGCAGCACAGGCGGCCATCCGCTGTTCAAGATATCGCGTTACGTCGGCCGTCACATCATCGTAGTGCGGGTCGTCCTGCATATTGCCCGGCTCACCGCGCATATGCATCAGGCACACCGGCAGGCCGGTGTCCGCCGCCGCATCAAGCGCGCCATCGCGCTCCAGGGCACGAACGTCGTTGATCAGGCCAGCCCCCAGCCGTGCGGATTCACGAATGACCGCAGGCGTGGAGGTATCGACCGAAATGACCACGTCCAGACGACTGTTGATCGCCTCGACCATCGGTGCCACGCGTTCGATTTCTTCGATCACGGACACCGCGCGCGCGCCAGGGCGCGTCGATTCGCCACCGATGTCGATCAGCGTGGCGCCCGCGGCAACCATGGCTTCGGCATGGCGCAGCGCAGCATCGCGCTGGCTGAAGCGCCCGCCATCGGAGAATGAGTCGGGGGTGATATTGAGAATACCCATGACATGGGTACGCGACAAATCAAGAACCCGGTTGCCGCAAGGCAACCGGGTTGGGTACTGCACTGAACTCATAGATGCCCTTAGTGTTGAGCCGCTGGGCCGCCGATTGGCGATTCCGGGCGGTCACCCTGAGCTGCAGGGTTGCCCGAAGCCGAGTCACCATCCCAGTCCCGCGGTTCGCGAGGGGTACGACCCGACATGATGTCGTCGATCTGGTCGGCGTCAATGGTCTCGTACTTCATCAGCGCTTCGGCCATGGCATCGAGCTTGTCGCGGTTGTCGGTGAGCAGCTGCTTGGCCGTGGCGTAGCACTGGTCGATGATGCTGCGCACTTCCGAGTCGATCAGCTTGGCGGTTTCACCCGAGACGCTGGCGTGCTGGCTGCCGGCGCTACGGCCGAGGAACACCTCGCCCTCTTCTTCGGCATACATCAGCGGGCCGAGTTTCTCGGAGAGGCCCCACTTGGTGACCATGTTCCGGGCAATCTGGCTGGCGCGCATGATGTCGTTGGAGGCACCGGTGGTGACGCCATCGAAGCCCAAGGTCATTTCTTCGGCGATACGGCCGCCGTACAACGAGCAGATCTGGCTGATCAGCGCGCGCTTGGACAGGCTGTAACGGTCTTCCTCAGGCAGGAACATGGTGACACCCAGGGCACGACCACGGGGGATGATCGACACCTTGTAGACCGGGTCATGCTCAGGCACCAGACGACCGACGATGGCATGACCGGCTTCGTGGTAGGCGGTGTTCTGTTTTTCTTTCTCGGACATGACCATGGTCTTGCGCTCGGCGCCCATCATGATCTTGTCTTTGGCCAGCTCGAACTCTTTCATTTCGACCAGGCGCTTGTTGGAGCGCGCGGCAAACAGCGAAGCTTCGTTGACCAGGTTGGCCAGGTCTGCACCGGAGAAGCCTGGGGTACCACGGGCAATGACCGCCGGGTTGACGTTCTCGCCAATCGGCACCTTGCGCATGTGTACTTTAAGAATCTGCTCACGGCCACGGATGTCCGGCAGGCCCACAACGACCTGACGGTCGAAGCGACCAGGACGCAGCAGCGCAGGGTCCAGCACGTCCGGACGGTTGGTGGCGGCAATGACGATGATGCCATCGTTCATTTCGAAGCCGTCCATCTCTACCAGCAACTGGTTGAGGGTTTGCTCACGCTCATCGTGACCACCGCCCATGCCGGCGCCACGGTGGCGACCAACGGCGTCGATTTCGTCGATGAAGATGATGCACGGGGCGTGCTTCTTGGCCTGTTCGAACATGTCACGCACACGGCTCGCACCGACACCGACGAACATTTCGACGAAGTCCGAACCGGAAATGGTGAAGAACGGCACTTTCGCCTCACCTGCGATGGCCTTGGCCAACAGGGTCTTACCGGTACCGGGTGGGCCAACCATCAGCACGCCGCGCGGAATACGACCGCCGAGGCGCTGGAACTTGCCCGGGTCGCGCAGGAACTCGACCAGCTCGCCGACTTCTTCCTTGGCTTCGTCGCAACCGGCGACGTCAGCCAGGGTGGTCTTGACCTGGTCTTCGGACAGCAGGCGCGCCTTGCTCTTGCCGAAACTCATCGGCCCGCCCTTGCCGCCCGCGCCACCTTGCATCTGGCGCATGAAGAACATGAACACGGCAATGATCACCAGGATCGGGAAGCTGGCGACCAGCAACTGCGTCCAGATGCTCTGCTGTTCAGGCTGCTTGCCTTCGACGACCACGTGGTTGTCGACCAGGTCGCCGATCAGGCCGTTGTCGGTAATGGCCGGGCGCACGGTCTTGAAGTTGTCGCCGTCGGCACGCTTGCCGGTAATGATGTAGCCGTCGACGGTCACGCGCTCGACTTTCCCGTCTTTAACCTGCTGGATGAAGTCGGAGTAGTTGAGGGTCTGCGGCTCGTTAGGGCTGGAGAAGTTGTTCATCACTGTCACCAGGACAGCTGCGATGATCAACCACAGGATCAGATTCTTTGCCATGTCGTTCAATTCGCTACCCTCTGAGGCCGGCGCACGACGCAGCCGTGCCTCGCATGATATTCATCGCCCTAACTTACTACATTACCTACGCATCCGCAGGCACCGTCTGTAACCCTTTGTGAAACCTAGACTACACGAAGTTCGGACGATACAGACGGGGCGGCCGATTGGAATTAACTATCGACCACCCCGTGGCACGCCTTTCACACGCCTTTGAAACCTTTACCCAGCAGGTACTGCTCACGCGAACGATCCCGCGAAGACGATGGCTTACGCATCTGTACCTTGTCGAACTTGGTGCGCACGTCCTTCAGGTACATGTCGAAGCCTTCGCCCTGGAAAATCTTGATGAGGAAGTCACCACCAGGCTTGAGCACGCGGGTTGCCAGGTCCAGTGCCAATTCGCACAGGAACATGGCGCGCGGCATATCCACTTCAGGCGTACCACTCATATTGGGGGCCATGTCGGAAATCACAAGGTCTACGTGAGAATCACCGACTGCGTCGAGAATCTGCTGCAGGACTGCATCCTGGGTGAAGTCGCCTTGAATGAAGGTAACGTCAGGGATCGAGTCCATTTCCAGGATGTCGGAGGCGATCAGGCGCCCTTGGCCACCAATCAGACGACTGGTCACCTGCGACCAGCCACCCGGGGCTGCGCCGAGGTCGATCACACTCATGCCAGGACGGATCAAACGGTCCTTTTCCTGGATCTCAAGCAGTTTGTAGCTCGCACGCGAGCGGTAGCCATCCTTCTGCGCTTGCTTCACAAAAGGGTCGTTAAAATGCTCTCGCAGCCAGTTAGCGCTGCTTTTGGAACGTTGTACCACGGGGCACCTCGATGATATGCGTCGTGATTGACTGGGCGGAGCCAGGGGCCCTCGGGTAAAATGCCTGTCAATTTTACAGAATCAGACGGAAAGGGTCAGATTATGCCGCTCAATAACGAGCAGAAGAAGCAATACAAGTCCATTGGTCATGACCTGAAGCCGGTCCTGATCGTTGCTGGCAACGGTGTTAACGAAGGCGTTGCCGCCGAACTGGAACGCGCACTCGCCGATCATGAACTGATCAAAGTCGAGATTCGCTCCGAAGATCGTGAAGAACGAGCCGCCGCCATTGCCGAATTGTGCAAGGTTGGCCGCGCCGAACTGGTGCAGACCATCGGCAAGAAAGCGCTGATCTACCGGAAGAACCCACAGCCGAACAAACAGCTGTCCAACATCCACCGCTTCAAATAATAGCGGCTCCGATCAGTGGCGCGCCTGGCGCGCCCTGACCGGTACGGGTTGGGCCACCAGCACGATGCCGGAAAAGCCCAGTACCAGGAAACAAAACATCTGCCAGCGCTCGCCCACTGAAATGCCGTAGCGCAAGGTGTAATACCCCACGCAAGCACCGAAGCCGAGCAACAGCATCTGGCCACGGAACTGCCGCCACCAGGCAGACAGCCCCTCTACCCTCGCCAATACCGCCAGCTGGGTCAACAAGCCTAGCAAGGCCACGCCAATCAACCAGCGGTCGATCTGCCCAGCGACATCCTGCACCAGCAGGGGCGCTAGGCCAGTGACCTTGAGCGCGGGCACCAGCCCCACATGAAACACCCACAAGCCGCCAACCCAGAATACCTGGGCCAGCTGCCAGAGGATCCCTTCAAGGGATGGCGCCCGCAGGCGCCGATCAGATGTGTTTGACTTCGACAATCTCGTACTCGACCGTGCCACTTGGCGTCTTGACGACGACGGTATCACCTTCTTCCTTGCCGATGATGGCACGGGCAATGGGTGCGCCGCTCGAAAGCTTGCCCTGTTTCACGTCGGCTTCATCCTCGCCGACGATCTGGTAGGTCACTTCATCATCGGTTTCGGTGTTGGCCAGCACCACGGTGGTGCCGAAAATCACCTTGCCGGTGTGAGGGATCGTGGTCACGTCGATCACGACCGAGTTCTGCAGGCGGCCTTCGATGTCGCGGATACGCGCCTCGACCATGCCCTGCTCCTCACGGGCGGCATGGTATTCGGCGTTTTCCTTGAGATCGCCCAGCTCGCGCGCCTCACCAATCGCCTGGCTCAGGCGCGGGCGCTCGGTCTTGCTCAGGAACAGGTGCTCTTCTTCCAGGGCGCGAGCGCCCTGGACGGTCATCGGGTACTTGGTAATGCTCATGCTTTAAGTCCTGCATGCAGATCTTGCAAGCGACGAACGGTCTTCTCAGGACCAAACTTCAACGCTTCGCAGATGGCTTCACCGGCCGCAATGGTGGTGGTGCAGTAAATCTTGTGCTGCAGCGCATTGCGACGAATCGAGTAGGAATCAGCGATCGACTGACGGCCTTCGGTGGTGTTGATGATCAGCGACACTTCGTCGTTCTTGATCATGTCGACCACGTGCGGGCGACCTTCGGTCACTTTGTTCACACGGCGCACTTTCAGGCCAGCCGCCTCGATAACCTTGGCGGTGCCGGCAGTGGCAACCACTTCGAAGCCCAGGGCGATCAGGTCGCGGGCAACGCCAGCCACTTGTGGCTTGTCGTCGTCACGCACGCTGATAAACGCAGTACCGCCGGTCGGCAGCACTTCGCTGGCACCCATCTGGGCCTTGGCGAAGGCTTCACCGAAGCTGTCACCGACGCCCATGACTTCACCGGTCGATTTCATCTCAGGGCCGAGGATCGGGTCAACCCCTGGGAACTTGGCGAACGGGAAGACGGCTTCCTTGACGCTGTAGAAGTTCGGGATGATTTCTTTGGTGAAACCGATCTCTTTCAGGGTTTTGCCAGCCATGACGCGGGCCGCGATCATCGCCAGCGAAGTGCCGATGCACTTGGAGACGAACGGTACGGTACGCGAGGCGCGCGGGTTGACTTCGATCACGTAGATCTTGTCGCCCTGCAGGGCCAGCTGCACGTTCATCAGGCCGACCACGCCCAGCTCCAGGGCCATTTTCTTGACCTGTTCGCGGACTTCGTCCTGCACGTGAGCCGGCAGCGAGTACGGTGGCAGCGAGCACGCCGAGTCACCGGAGTGAACACCCGCCTGCTCGATGTGCTGCATGATCGCGCCGATCACCACGTCGGTGCCGTCGCAGACCGCATCCACATCCATCTCGATGGCGCAGTTGAGGAAGTGGTCGAGCAGCACCGGGCTGTCATTGGACACTTGTACCGCTTCACGCAGGTAGCGCTTGAGCTCGTCCAGTTCGTAGACGATTTCCATGGCGCGCCCACCCAGTACGTACGACGGGCGCACGACCAGTGGGTAACCGATACCGCCCGCAGCGCGGATCGCTTCTTCTTCGCTGCGCACGGTAGCGTTTGGCGGCTGCAGCAGGTTCAGGCGCTGAACCATCTGCTGGAAACGCTCACGGTCTTCGGCACGGTCGATGGCGTCCGGGCTGGTACCGATGATCGGTACGCCGGCTTCTTCCAGGGCGCGGGCCAGTTTCAGCGGGGTTTGGCCGCCGTAGTGCACGATGACGCCTTTCGGCTTCTCGACGCGGCAGACTTCCAGCACGTCTTCCAGGGTCAGCGGCTCGAAGTACAGGCGGTCGGAGGTGTCGTAGTCGGTGGAGACGGTTTCTGGGTTGCAGTTGACCATGATGGTCTCGTAACCGTCTTCACGCAGGGCCAGTGCCGCGTGTACGCAGCAGTAGTCGAACTCGATGCCTTGGCCGATACGGTTAGGGCCGCCACCCAGGATCATGATCTTGTCGCGGGTCGACGGGTTGGCCTCGCACTCTTCCTCGTAGGTCGAATACAGGTAGGCGGTGTCGGTGGCGAACTCGGCAGCGCAGGTGTCGACGCGCTTGTAGACCGGGAACACTTCCAGCTTGTGACGGTGGCGACGCAGGTTCTTGTCGGTGATACCGAGCAGTACGGCCAGGCGCTGGTCCGAGAAGCCTTTGCGCTTGAGGCGCAGCATCAGGTTCTTGTCGATGGCCGACAGGGCCAGGGTCTTGACCTTCTCTTCTTCCTTGATCAGGTCTTCCATCTGAACCAGGAACCACATGTCGATGCCGGTCAGGGCAAAGATTTCTTCGCAGGTCATGCCCGAACGCATGGCGTCAGCGACATACCAGATACGCTCGGCACCCGGCACGGTCAGTTCGCGCTTGAGGATGCTGGCAGCTTCTGGGCTGGCCAGGTCGACTTTCGGGTCCAGGCCGCAGGCACCGACTTCCAGGCCGCGCAGGGCTTTCTGCAGGGATTCCTGGAAGGTACGACCGATGGCCATGACTTCACCCACAGATTTCATCTGGGTGGTCAGGCGGGCGTCGGCTTTCGGGAATTTCTCGAAGGCGAAGCGTGGCAGCTTGGTGACGACGTAGTCGATCGACGGCTCGAACGACGCCGGGGTGCGGCCACCGGTGATGTCGTTTTGCAGTTCGTCGAGGGTGTAGCCGACGGCCAGCTTGGCGGCGATCTTGGCGATCGGGAAGCCGGTAGCCTTGGAAGCCAGGGCCGACGAACGCGATACGCGCGGGTTCATCTCGATCACGACCATGCGGCCGGTGTTCGGGCAGATACCGAACTGCACGTTGGAACCGCCGGTTTCGACACCGATTTCACGCAGCACCGCCAGCGAGGCGTTGCGCATGATCTGGTATTCCTTGTCGGTCAGGGTCTGCGCTGGCGCAACGGTGATCGAGTCACCGGTGTGCACACCCATCGGGTCGAAGTTTTCGATCGAGCAGACGATGATGCAGTTGTCCTTCTTGTCACGGACCACCTCCATCTCGTATTCCTTCCAGCCGATCAGCGATTCGTCGATCAGCAGCTCTTTGGTCGGCGACAGGTCCAGACCACGGGCGCAGATTTCTTCGAATTCTTCACGGTTGTAGGCGATACCACCACCGGTGCCGCCCATGGTGAACGACGGGCGGATGATGCACGGGAAGCCGAGCTTCTCGAGGACCGCATTGGCCTCTTCCATGCTGTGGGCGATACCGGAGCGCGGGCACTCCAGGCCGATGTCCTTCATCGCCTTGTCAAAGCGCGAGCGGTCTTCTGCCTTGTCGATGGTGTCGGCGTTGGCACCGATCATCTCTACGCCGAACTTTTCCAGAACGCCATGGCGCTCCAGGTCCAGGGCGCAGTTCAGCGCGGTCTGGCCACCCATGGTCGGCAGCACCGCGTCTGGGCGCTCTTTTTCGATGATCTTGGCCACCGACTGCCATTTGATCGGCTCGATGTAGGTGGCGTCGGCCATGTCCGGGTCGGTCATGATGGTGGCCGGGTTGGAGTTCACCAGGATGACGCGGAAACCTTCCTCGCGCAGGGCTTTGCAAGCCTGGGCGCCGGAGTAGTCGAATTCGCAGGCCTGGCCGATCACGATCGGGCCAGCGCCGAGAATCAGGATGCTTTTGATGTCTGTACGTTTTGGCATGGTTGTCACTCAAATCCGCGGGTCAGTCGGCAAGCCGTCTTGAACAATCTGGGTCAGGCGCTTCCGGGCGCGGCGCAAGCCGGCCCGGGGCCTTGATGCAGGATGCTCAGCGGCGCTTGGCCATGGCATCGGTGAAACGATCGAACAGTGGCGCGACGTCAGTCGGGCCTGGGCTCGCTTCAGGGTGGCCCTGGAAGCTGAACGCGCTCTTGTCGGTGCGCTCGATGCCCTGCAGGGTACCGTCGAACAGCGACTTGTGGATGGCGCGGACGTTGCCCGGCAGGGTGGCTTCGTCGACGGCGAAACCGTGGTTCTGGCTGGTGATCATGACCACGCCGGTGTCCAGGTCCTGGACCGGGTGGTTGGCACCGTGGTGGCCGTGGCCCATCTTGACGGTCTTGGCGCCGGAGGCCAGGGCCAGCAGCTGGTGGCCGAGGCAGATGCCGAACACCGGGATCTCGGTTTCAAGGATTTCCTTGATTGCCTGGATCGCGTAGTCGCAAGGCTCCGGATCGCCAGGGCCGTTGGACAGGAACACGCCATCGGGGTTGAGCGCGAGCACTTCGCTGGCCGGGGTCTGGGCAGGCACCACGGTCACGCGGCAGCCACGGGCCACCAGCATGCGCAGGATGTTCAGCTTGACGCCGTAGTCGAAGGCGACCACGTGGTACGGCAGCTCGGAGGCTTCGATGGTTGGGTGGCTGTCGGTTTTCAGTTCCCACACGCTGGAGCGCCACTCGTAGCGCTCTTTGGTGGAGACGACCTTGGCCAGGTCCATGCCCTTGAGGCCTGGGAAGCCGCGGGCGGCGGCGATGGCGGCTTCTTCGCTGATGTTGTCACCGGCGAGGATGCAGCCATTCTGAGCGCCCTTTTCACGCAGGATACGGGTCAGGCGACGGGTGTCGATGCCAGCGATGGCGACGACGTTGTTGGCCTTGAGGTAGTCCGGCAGCGACTGGGTGTTACGCCAGTTGCTGGCCAGCAGCGGCAGGTCACGGATGACCAGGCCGGCAGACCAGACACGGTTCGACTCGGCGTCTTCCGGGGTAGTGCCGGTGTTGCCGATGTGCGGATAGGTCAGGGTAACGATTTGCTGGGCGTAGGAAGGGTCTGTAAGGATTTCCTGGTAGCCGGTCATAGCGGTGTTGAACACCACCTCACCAACGGTCTGACCGTCGGCACCGATGGCTTCACCGCGAAAAATACTGCCGTCGGCAAGGGCGAGTATGGCTGGCTTTGTCAAGAAGACCTCCCGTAAATCAAGCATGAAAGGGCGATCGCAGGTTGCAAAAAAGCGGAGTGACGTATGGACACGTCACCCCGCTTTCATGTGCTGAATTCAATTCGCTGCGCGCTTTTAGTGGACACACTAAAGCTGTAGCTTACAGAAAAGTGCTTTTTGGGTCTACCGTATATGTGCCTCTAAAACACATGATTGCGACAGGGGGTGCCTTGCACCCCATCGCCGGCAAGCCGGCTCCCACCCGTCAGCACCAACCCGAAGGCTTGCACTCCCCTGTGGGAGCCGGCTTGCCGGCGATTGGGCCATCAGCAACACAGCAAGGATCAGTGCAGCCCCAGAACGTCCTGCATGTCGTACAGGCCCGGCTCGCGCCCATCCAGCCACAGCGCGGCACGTACCGCACCCTTGGCGAACGTCATGCGGCTCGACGCTTTGTGGGTGATCTCCAGGCGCTCGCCTTCAGCGGCGAACAGCACAGTGTGGTCACCCACCACATCACCGGCACGCACGGTGGCGAAGCCGATGGTCTTGCGATCACGCGCGCCGGTCTGGCCTTCACGGCCATACACTGCCACTTCCTGCAGGTTACGGCCCAACGCATTGGCAACCACTTCGCCCATGCGCAGCGCAGTACCCGACGGCGCATCGACCTTGTGACGGTGGTGCGCTTCGATGATCTCGATGTCGACATCATCACCCAGCACCCGCGCCGCCATGTCCAGCAGCTTGAGGCTGAGGTTGACGCCCACACTGAAGTTGGCGGCGAACACGATCGGGATTTCCTTGCCCGCGTCAGCCAGCAATTGCTTCTCTTCGACACTGAAACCGGTGGTGCCGATAATCATCGCCTTGCCATGCTTGCGGCAGAAGGCCAGGTTTTTCAGGGTTACCGAAGGGTGGGTGAAGTCGATCAGCACGTCGAATTCGTCGGCAACCTTGGCCAGGTCATCGGACAGCAGCACGCCGATCCGACCGAGGGCCGCCAGCTCACCTGCATCAGCCCCGACCAGCGAGCTGTCAGGGCGATCGATCGCCGCCGTCAGCCCGGCTCCCGGCGCTTGCTGCACGGCCTCGATGAGGGTTTTGCCCATCCGCCCTGCTGCACCCATCACTGCAATACGTCGCATCGCTATTTCCTTGTCAGAGATCGCCGAAGAAGCGCTTTACACCGTCGAACCAGCCACTGGCCTTGGGCGAATGGGAGCTGTCGCCTTCCAGCGAATCACGCAGCTCTTCGAGCAGCTCGCGCTGACGACGGCTGAGGTTGACCGGGGTTTCCACCGCCACACGGCACAGCAGGTCACCGGCACCGCCACCGCGCACCGGCGCAACACCCTTGCCACGCAAGCGGAACTGCTTGCCGGTCTGGGTACCTTCCGGAATCTTCAGCTTCACGCGGCCATCGAGGGTTGGCACTTCCAGCTCGCCACCCAGCGCTGCATCGGTATAGCTGATCGGCACTTCGCAGTACAGGTGCTTGCCATCACGCTGAAAGATCTCGTGCTCACGCACATTGATCACCACGTACAGGTCGCCGGTCGGGCCACCGTGGGTACCGGCCTCGCCTTCGCCCGACAGGCGAATGCGGTCGCCGGTATCGACACCTGCCGGCACCTTGACCGACAGCGTCTTGTATTCCTCGACACGGCCTTCGCCATGGCACGAATTGCAAGGGTCGGTAATGATCTTGCCCTGGCCATGGCAGCGCGGGCAGGTCTGCTGCACCGAGAAGAAGCCTTGCTGCATACGCACCTGGCCAATACCGCCGCACGTCGGGCAGGTCGACGGGGTCGAGCCCTTCTTCGCGCCAGAACCGTCACAAGGCGTGCAATTGACCAGCGTCGGCACGCGGATACTGACCGTGGTGCCACGCACCGCTTCTTCCAGGTTCAGTTCCAGGGTGTAGCGCAGGTCGCTGCCACGCTGGGCACCACCACGACCACCGCCACGGCCGCCGCCGCCACCGAAGAAGTCACTGAACACATCACCAAAGATGTCAGAGAAGTTGGCGCCGCCGAAGCCTGCACCACCGCCGCCCATGCTTGGGTCGACGCCGGCGTGGCCGTACTGGTCGAACGCCGCGCGCTTGCTGGCGTCAGACAGCACTTCGTAGGCCTCGTTGGCCTCCTTGAACTTGTCTTCCGACTCTTTGTCGCCTGGGTTGCGGTCCGGGTGGAACTTCATCGCCAGGCGGCGATAGGCCTTTTTCAGGTCAGCTTCACTGGCGCCGCGCTCGACACCCAGGACCTCATAATAATCACGCTTGGACATAGGTCATTTGCACCTTGTTGGGCGTTCGGCATCTGCGCCGCGCCATCAGCACCCGCCCAAACACCACGAATGGCCCTGACAGATGCTGTAAAAATTCTCGAATTCCAGATACGCCAACGCGGGAGCAAGCCCCCGCGCGGCGACATCCTACCAGCTCACCGACAACCGCCGGTGAGCTGGCCGACAACATGCAACGATTACTTCTTGTCGTCGCCTTTTACTTCTTCGAACTCGGCGTCAACCACGTCATCGTGCTTGGCTTCCGGCTCGGCCTGCTGCGCGCCGCCCTGAGGCTGTTCGGCCGACTGCTCGGCGTACATCTTCTGGGCAACCGGTGCCGACACCTTGGACAGCTCTTCGACCTTGGCGTCGATCGCGGCCTTGTCGTCGCCTTTTACAGCGGCTTCCAGGGCAACGACGGCAGCTTCGATGGCAGTTTTTTCTTCAGCGGTGACCTTGTCACCTGCATCTGCAACCATCTTGCGGGTCGAGTGAACCAGCGCGTCACCCTGGTTACGGGCACCGGCCAGCTCTTCGAACTTGCGGTCTTCCTCGGCGTTGGCCTCGGCATCACGCACCATTTTCTCGATTTCTTCGTCGGACAGGCCGGAGTTGGCCTTGATCACGATCGACTGGGTCTTGCCGGTGGCCTTGTCTTTCGCGCCGACGTGCAGGATGCCGTTGGCGTCGATGTCGAAGGTCACTTCGATTTGCGGAACACCACGCGGTGCTGGCGGGATGTCAGCCAGGTCGAACTTGCCCAGCGACTTGTTCTGCGAAGCTTGCTTACGCTCACCCTGCAGCACGTGAATGGTCACTGCGCCCTGGTTGTCGTCGGCAGTCGAGAACACCTGCGACTTCTTGGTCGGGATGGTGGTGTTTTTCTCGATCAGCGCGGTCATCACGCCACCCATGGTTTCGATACCCAGGGTCAGCGGGCTGACGTCCAGCAGCAGAACGTCTTTGACGTCACCGGCCAGAACGGCACCCTGGATAGCGGCGCCCATGGCGACGGCTTCGTCCGGGTTGACGTCCTTGCGTGCTTCCTTGCCGAAGAAGTCAGCAACGGTTTTCTGTACCAGCGGCATACGGGTCTGGCCACCGACCAGGATCACGTCGTCGATCTTGCTGGCTTCGATGCCAGCGTCTTTCAGCGCGATGCGGCAAGGCTCGATGGTGCGCTGCACCAGCCCTTCTACCAGCGACTCCAGCTTGGCGCGGGAGATCTTCACGTTCAGGTGCTTAGGACCGGTGGCGTCTGCAGTGATGTACGGCAGGTTGACGTCGGTCGACTGAGCGGAAGACAGCTCGATCTTGGCCTTTTCCGCGGCTTCTTTCAGACGCTGCATGGCCAGAGGGTCGCCCTTCAGGTTCATGCCGGACTCTTTCTTGAACTCCTCGACCAGGTAGTCGATCAGCAGCATGTCGAAGTCTTCGCCACCCAGGAAGGTGTCACCGTTGGTCGCCAGTACTTCGAACTGGTGCTCACCGTCGACTTCGGCGATTTCGATGACCGAAACGTCGAAGGTACCGCCACCCAGGTCATAAACGATGACAGTGTGGTCGCCCTTGGCCTTGTCCATGCCGTACGCCAGTGCAGCAGCGGTCGGCTCGTTGATGATGCGCTTGACGTCCAGACCGGCGATGCGGCCGGCGTCTTTGGTAGCCTGGCGCTGGCTGTCGTTGAAGTAGGCCGGAACGGTGATGACCGCTTCGGTGACAGGCTCGCCGAGGTAGTCTTCGGCGGTCTTCTTCATTTTCTTCAGCACTTCGGCGCTGATTTGCGGCGGTGCCATTTTCTGGCCGTTGACTTCAACCCAGGCGTCACCGTTGTCGGCCTTGGCGATCTTGTACGGAACCAGCTGAATGTCTTTTTGCACGACATCCTCTTCGAAGCGGCGGCCAATCAGGCGCTTCACTGCGAACAGGGTGTTGTGCGGGTTGGTGACAGCCTGGCGCTTGGCCGACTGACCCACCAGGATTTCGCCATCGTTGGCGTAGGCCACGATCGAAGGGGTAGTACGCGCACCCTCGGCGTTTTCGATGACTTTGACGTTACCGTTTTCCAGGATGGAGACGCACGAGTTGGTGGTCCCCAGGTCGATACCGATGATTTTACCCATGTTAACTCTCCCGAAACTTGAATTTGGTAGCAGCGACTACTTTGGCCAACTGCGGTAATACTTGAAGGCTTGACACCTAGATGGGGTTGCCCCGGAGGATTTCAAGCCTGTTCATTGATCGAAGGCTGAGCTGCGCTTGGCGCCTTGCTGACCACCACCATGGCGGGGCGCAGCAGGCGGCCGTTGAGCAGGTAGCCTTTCTGGAACACCTTGAGCACGCTGTTGGGCTCTACGTCGGCGCTTTCCTGCATGGCCATGGCCTGATGGTGCTCAGCGTTGAACGGTTCGCCGTGCGGGTCGACAGGCTCAAGGTTGTAGCGCTTGAGGGTGTCGTGGAACATTTTCAGGGTCAGCTCGATGCCTTCACGCATCGGCTTGATACTTTCGTCGTCGGCATTGGACAGTTCCAGGCCGCGCTCCAGGCTGTCGATTACTGGCAGCAGGTCACCCGCGAACTTCTCCAGGGCGAACTTGTGGGCCTTCTCGACATCCTGCTCGGCGCGACGGCGCACGTTCTGCAAATCGGCAACAGCGCGCAGCGACTGATCCTTGGCGGCGGCCAGCTGTTCCTCGAGCTCCAGAACACGGGCGCCGACAGTATCTGCACCGGTTTCTTCGACGTTAAGGTCTTTCTCATTCAGCTGTTCGTCAGCCATTGGGTCTCTCCTGCGCAAATTTCTGGATTACGAGCCAGGCTCGCCTTTGTTGTCGGCTATATGGGGCCGGAAAAACCAGCTTCAAGGGGCAGCGTGGTTTTCCGCGCCACATGAGAATCTGTGAGCGGGCATTGTCAGGGCGGAAAAAAGTACTGTATAAATAACCAGACCTGAACCTTCGGGAGCCGCCCCATGCTGGTGCACCTGTCCATTCACAACTACGCCATCGTCGAACACCTTGACCTCGAACTTGCCCGCGGCATGTCCGTCATCACCGGCGAGACCGGCGCAGGCAAATCGATCATGCTCGACGCCCTCGGCCTGGCCCTCGGCGACCGCGCAGACAGCGGCGTGGTGCGCCCCGGTGCAGACAAGGCAGACATCCTCGCCACCTTCGACCTGGCAGACATCCCCGAAGCCAGCACCTGGTTGGCCGAGCGTGACCTGGACAACGACGGCCCGTGCATCCTGCGCCGGGTGATCACCGCCGAAGGCCGCAGCCGTGGCTACATCAACGGCACGCCTTGCCCACTTAGCGACCTCAAATCGCTTGGCGAACTGCTGATCGACATCCACAGCCAGCACGAGCACCAGTCGCTGCTCAAAACCGACACCCATCGGCGCCTGCTGGACGAGTACGCCGGTGCCATCGACCTGGCCCGCCAGGTGCAATTGGCCGCCAAACGCTGGAACCAGACCCGCCTGGAGCTGGAGCGCCTGTCCAATTCCGGTGACGAGCAACGCGCCCGCCACCAACTGCTGAGCTATCAGCTCGAGGAGCTGGACAACCTCGGCCTGGGCGAAAACGAGCTGGTGCAGCTGGAGCAGGAACACAAAAACCTGACCAACGCCGAAGCCCTGTTCGGCATCTGTCGCCAGGTCATCGACCAGTGCAGCGAGAGCGACTCGGGCAATGTGCTCAGCGCCCTCACCTCCAGCCTCAATCGGCTGGGCGCCGCCACCAACTCACCCAAGGCGCTGGGCGAAGCCGCCAACCTGATTGCCAGCGCGCAGATTCAGGTCGAAGAAGCAGTGGGCGAGCTCAACCGCTTCCTCGATCACTTCGACGCCGACCCCATGCGCCTGCAGGCACTGGAAGAGCGCCTCGACACTATCTACACCCTGGCCCGCAAACACCGCGTGCACCCCACGGAACTGCCGCATCTGCAGCAGCGCTTGATGGAAGAGCTGGAAGGCTTGAACGCCAGCGACGAATCGATCGAGCGCCTGGGCGAAGAGCTGGCCGCCTATGCCCAGCACTATAAAGAGCGGGCTCGCGAGCTGAGCGCCTTGCGCCAGCAGGCCGCGCAACAGTTGGCGGTCGCCGTCGAGCAAGAAGTCCAACGCCTGGGTATGCCGGGTGGTCGCTTCTGCATCGAGCTTACCCCCAACGAAGGCAACGACCTGTCGCCCCACGGCCTCGAGCAAATCGAACTGCTGGTGAGCGCCAACCCCGGCCAGCCACTCAAAGGCCTGGCCAAGGTCGCGTCGGGTGGCGAGCTGTCACGCATCAGCCTGGCGATCCAGGTGATCACTGCACAGACCTCGCGTATCCCCACCCTGGTGTTTGACGAAGTCGACGTCGGCATCGGCGGCCCTACTGCGGAGATCGTCGGCCAACTGCTGCGCCGGCTGGGTGACCGCGGCCAGGTACTGACCGTAACCCACCTGCCGCAGGTCGCGGCACAAGGGCATCACCACCTGTTCGTGCACAAGGTGCGCCACAGCGACACCACCCACACAGCGGTGGCCAGCCTGGGTAAACGCGAACGGGTCGAAGAAGTGGCGCGCATGCTGGGCGGCATCGACCTGACCAAGGAATCCCTGGCACATGCACGCAAGATGGTAGTCAGCGGCAAGGCTTAGTGACCGGACTATGCATTAGCTGCTTAATGACTGACCTATGCGTTACCTGCTTAATGACTGGCCTACGCATTACCTGTAGGAGCAGCCTTGTGCTGCGAAAAGGCCAATGGCAGCAGCACAGTCCTACTGTGTTTTCACCGGCCTCTTCGCAGCACAAGGCTGCTCCTACCCCAAAAGCACAAAGGCGACCCGAAGGTCGCCTTTGCTATTTATAACGATCGAAATCGTTACTTTTTCTTACGCACATAGAGGACCAGGTTGTGGTCCACCAGCTCGTAGCCATGCTCGGCCACGATCTCGCGCTGACGCCGCTCGATTTCAGCATCCATGAACTCGATGACTTCACCGTTCTCCACGTTGACCATGTGGTCGTGGTGACCGCCATCCGCCAGTTCGAAGACCGCATGACCGCCGTCGAAGTTGTGGCGAACCACCAGACCCGCCGCTTCGAACTGGGTCAGCACGCGGTAGACGGTGGCCAGGCCGACGTCCTCACCAGCTTCCATCAAGGCCTTGTAGACATCCTCGGCACTCATGTGACGCTGCTCGGTAGAATCGAGCATCTGAAGGATCTTTACTCGAGGCAGGGTAACCTTGAGACCGGCTTTGCGTAATTCGCTATTTTCAACCATGGTCAGCTTTCTCGCCGATGCTGCTTCGCAGCTTCTCTTAATACGGGTATGATCGGGGTTTACGTTGTCCAGCCAAGATAGTGGAAGTCGCCCACCGATGCAAAACACCAAGCTCTTGCTAACCAGCCTCACCCTAGTGGGACTGCTCGCACTCGCCGGTTGCTCGTTTCCCGGGGTTTACAAAATCGACATCCAGCAGGGCAATGTCGTCACGCAGGACATGATAGACCAATTACGCCCGGGAATGACCCGACGGCAAGTAAGGTTTATCATGGGCAACCCCCTGATTCAGGACACGTTCAACACCAACCGTTGGGATTACCTGTACAGCCTGCAGCCTGGTGGCGGAAAACGCCAGCAAGAGCGCATGAGCATTTTCTTCAACGAAAGCGACCAGTTGGTCAGCCTGTCTGGCGACTTCATGCCAGGTGTGAGCCGCGACCAGGAAATCCTCGGTGGCAGCAGCGACACCACGGTCAGCCCGGCAACCCAGCCAGAGCAGGCCACGCCGCAGCCTGAAGAGAAACCGGCCAAACCCGGTTCGGTGGAAGAATCCATCCAGCGCGAGATCGACACCATCGAGACCACCCCGGTCCCGACGCCGGCACCGCTGGAAACCTCCCCGCAGTAAGCGCGGCGGTCATCAAAAAGCCCGGGCCTTGGCCCGGGCTTTTTTGTGCGCCACTACTCAGCTATTGAGCTGCTTGGCGCGCTGGCAGAAGGCATCTACCAAGGTGTTGGCGGCCTGGTTGAACAGCGGCCCCAACGTCGCCCGCACCAACGGCCCGGCATAATCGAAGGACAAGTCCAGGCTGATCTTGCAGGCCTTCTCGCCCAGCGGCTTGAACACCCACACACCGTGCAGCTGGGAGAACGGCCCCTCTTCCAGGTTCATTTCGATGGACTGCCCAGGCACCAGCACATTGTGCGTGACGAAATGCTGGCTCATGCCACCTTTGGCAACCTCCAGCTTGGCGCGCATGTGCGTGTCACTGGCCTCGATGACCGTCGATGCCGAGCACCACGGCAGAAATTGCGGGTAGCTGGCCACGTCATTGACCAGATCGTAAAGCGCCTGGGCGGGATACGGCAGCAGGGCGGAGCGTTGAATATGGGTAGTCATCCAGGCGTCACTTCCAAGGCTGGGTGGCGGCGCTTCGCAGCGTGCCAAAAGCAGGTTCTGTACCTACGACAGGGCCTGTATTGTCCGGTATTCATTGCGGTGGCTCAAGCACACCGAAATCCCATAGCCGACCACGCATCGAGTTGCCTATAATGCCGCCCCTATGGCTAAACAAAAGAAACATCCGACCGGGACCATCGCGCAAAACAAGAAAGCGCGACACGATTACTTCATCGAACACAAGTTCGAGGCCGGGCTGGTCCTGTCCGGTTGGGAAGTAAAGAGCCTGCGGGCCGGCAAGGCGCACCTGACCGACAGCTACGTGCTGCTCAAGGATGGCGAAGCCTGGCTGTTCGGCAGCCACATCACCCCGCTGACCACGGCCAGCACCCACGTCATCGCCGACCCTATCCGCTCACGCAAGCTGCTGCTGAACAAGCGCGAGCTCGAGCGGGTGGAAGCGGCCGTGGCGCAGAAAGGCTACACCTGTGTGGCCTTGGCGCTGTACTGGAGCAAGCACCTGATCAAGTGCGAGATCGCGCTTGGCAAGGGCAAGAAGGAATTCGACAAGCGCGATACCGTGCGCGAACGCGATTCCAACCGCGAGCTGCAGCGTGCCGTGCGTAACAAGGGCAAGGAAGACTAGATCTTCTTTAGCCTGTGAAGGCCTCTTCGCGGGGCAAGCCCGCTCCCACAGTTAACCCACTGCCTTCAAATTCGGTGGGTTACCTGTGGGAGCGGGCTTGCCCCGCGAAGAGGCCCGTGCTGCAAACGCAAACCTCAGCGCCCGCTGCGCCGCTCCGCCCGCGCCACGCGCTGGGCCTCTTCGTGCGCCTCCTCCAGCACCTCCTGCACATACAAAATGTGCCGGCTGGAAACCTCCCGCGCCTCCTCCGCCCTGCCCTCGACAATCGCCAGGTACAACTCCCGGTGCTGACTGATCAGCATGTCCCGGGTTTCGGTCCGCTGCTGATACATGCCGCCGATATTGGTCACCACGTTCCGCTTTAGCAGGTCAAACAAGCCGCGGATGGTATGCAGCAAAACCGCGTTATGGCTGGCCTCGGCTATCGCCAAATGGAAGCGCGCATCGGCCGCGCCCTCCTCTGCCCGGGTCACTTCGTCAACGCGGGTGTAGCAGTCCTGCAGCGTGTCAAAAGCCTCTTTCAGCCGTGCACGGTCAGGCTCAGTGGCGCGCTGGGCCGCGTAATACGCGCAGGACGCCTCAAGGGTATGGCGAAATTCGAGCAGGTCGCGCTGCGCTTCAGGGCTGTGCTCAAGCAGCTGCAACAGCGGGTCGCTGAACGTCGACCCCAGCGATTCGGCAACAAAGTTGCCACCGCCCTGGCGGCTGATCAGCAGCCCCTTGGCCACCAGCTTCTGAATCGCCTCACGCAGTGACGGGCGCGACACACCGAACTGTTCGGCCAGAACGCGCTCAGCCGGCAAGCGCTGGCCCGAGGTCAGCGTGCCTTCGAGAATCATCCCTTCCAACCGATCGACGATGTCGTCGGACAGGCGCCGTTGGCGGACCTGATCAAAAACCATCACATGCTCTCCACAAACCCCCGGCAAATTTCAGGGGGCCCTATTCTCGCCGATCCGCGCCGCGCACACACCCATCACCCTGGGTTTTTCCAAGGCCATCAGACGCCCACTCATCGGCACGCGACCAAAGTTTTGTGTCGGACAAATTGACACACCCACGACAGCGCTTTTAACCTAGTGCCCAGACATTGTAAATTGGTATTACCAATTATCCAATGCCAGTGCTGACCAACAACAATTAGGGGCCACCCCATATGCAAACCTGGCAACAACTCTATAGCCCGCTTGGTAGTCTTGGCCTGTCCGCGCTGGCGGCGGTCATCCCTATCGTGTTCTTCTTCCTCGCCCTCGCCGTGTTCCGCCTCAAAGGCCACGTCGCCGGCAGCATCACCCTCGCGCTGTCGATCCTGGTGGCGATCTTCGCCTTCCAGATGCCTGTCGACATGGCCTTGGCCGCCGCGGGTTATGGCTTCCTCTACGGCCTCTGGCCGATTGCCTGGATCATCGTTGCCGCGGTGTTCCTGTACAAACTCACGGTCAAGAGCGGCCAGTTCGAAGTGATCCGCAGCTCGGTGCTGTCGATCACCGACGATCAGCGCCTGCAAGTGCTGCTGATCGGTTTCTGCTTCGGTGCCTTCCTCGAAGGCGCGGCCGGCTTCGGCGCCCCGGTGGCCATCACTGCCGCACTGCTGGTGGGCCTGGGCTTCAACCCGCTGTACGCCGCCGGCCTGTGCCTGATCGCCAACACCGCGCCGGTCGCCTTCGGCGCGCTGGGCATCCCGATCATCGTGGCCGGCCAGGTCACCGGCATCGACGCCTTCCACATTGGCGCCATGACCGGCCGCCAACTGCCGCTGCTGTCATTGTTCGTGCCGTTCTGGCTGGTGTTCATGATGGACGGCCTGCGCGGCGTGAAAGAAACCTGGCCCGCCGCCCTGGTCGCCGGCCTGAGCTTCGCCGTTACCCAGTACTTCACCTCGAACTTCATCGGCCCAGAGCTGCCGGACATCACCTCGGCCCTGGCCAGCCTGATCTGCCTGACCCTGTTCCTCAAAGTCTGGCAGCCCAAGCGTTCGTTCGCACAAGCCAAGGGCAGCGTCGGTGCCGCCGTCGTGCAATCCGGCGGCAGCCAGCCAAGCCCTTACAGCTTCGGTGAGATCTTCAAAGCCTGGTCGCCGTTCCTGATCCTCACCGTGCTAGTAACCATCTGGACCTTGAAGCCATTCAAGGCCGCATTCGCGCCAGGCGGTGCGATGTACAACTTCGTGTTCAACTTCGCCATCCCGCACCTTGACCAACTGGTGATCAAGACCGCGCCGATCGTTGCCGCGCCGACCGCCATGCCAGCGGTGTTCAAGCTCGACCCGATCTCCGCCACCGGCACCGCGATCTTCCTCTCGGCGCTGATCTCCATGGCAGTGCTCAAGATCAACTTCAAAACTGGTCTGACCACTTTCAAAGAGACGTTCTGGGAACTGCGCTGGCCCATCCTGTCGATCGGCATGGTGCTGGCCTTCGCCTTCGTCACCAACTACTCGGGCATGTCCTCGACCATGGCCCTGGTCCTGGCCGGCACCGGCGCCGCGTTCCCGTTCTTCTCGCCGTTCCTCGGCTGGCTGGGCGTGTTCCTGACAGGCTCGGACACCTCGTCCAACGCCCTGTTCAGCTCGCTGCAAGCCACCACCGCACACCAGATCGGGGTCAACGACACCCTGCTGGTGGCCGCCAACACCAGCGGCGGCGTGACCGGCAAGATGATCTCGCCACAATCCATCGCCGTGGCCTGCGCCGCCACCGGCCTGGTGGGCAAGGAATCCGACCTGTTCCGCTTCACCGTCAAGCACAGCCTGTTCTTCGCCACCATCGTGGGCCTGATCACCCTGATCCAGGCTTACTGGCTGACCGGCATGCTGGTTCATCACTAAAGTGAAAGGGGCCGGGCGCCACGCTTCGCCCGGCAATCCCCTCAAGCAACGCTGCGAGAATCCATGATCATTTCCGCCTCTACCGACTATCGCGCCGCGGCCCAACGCAAGCTGCCCCCCTTCCTCTTCCACTACGCCGACGGCGGCGCTTACGCCGAGCACACGTTGCGCCACAACGTCTCGGACCTGGCCAGCATCGCCCTGCGCCAGCGCGTGTTGAAGAACATGTCCGAGCTCAGCCTGGAAACCCAGCTGTTCGACGAAACCCTGAGCATGCCCGTGGCCCTGGCCCCGGTCGGCCTGACCGGCATGTACGCCCGCCGTGGCGAAGTCCAGGCCGCGCGCGCCGCCGCGGCCCACGGCATTCCGTTCACCATGTCGACGGTGTCGGTGTGCCCGATCGAGGAAGTCGCCCCGGCCATCAACCGGCCGATGTGGTTCCAGCTGTACGTGCTCAAGGACCGCGGCTTCATGCGCAATGCGCTGGAGCGGGCCAAGGCAGCCGGGGTCAAGACCCTGGTGTTCACCGTCGACATGCCCGTACCCGGCGCCCGCTACCGCGACGCCCACTCCGGCATGAGCGGCAAAAACGGGCCGATGCGCCGCGTGCTGCAAGCCATGACCCACCCTGAATGGGCGTGGGACGTCGGCGTGATGGGCCGCCCGCACGACCTCGGCAACATCTCCAAATACCGTGGCAACCCCACGGGCCTTGCCGACTACATCGGCTGGCTGGGCAACAACTTCGACCCGTCGATCTCCTGGAAAGACCTGGAGTGGATCCGCGACTTCTGGGAAGGCCCGATGATCATCAAGGGCATCCTGGATGCCGACGATGCCCGCGACGCGGTCAAGTTCGGTGCCGACGGCATCGTCGTGTCCAACCACGGCGGCCGCCAGCTCGACGGTGTGTTGTCCAGCGCCCGCGCCCTGCCGGCGATCGCCGACGCGGTGAAAGGCGACCTGAAGATTCTCGCCGACTCCGGCATCCGCAGCGGCCTCGACGTGGTGCGCATGATCGCCATGGGCGCCGACACCGTGCTGATCGGCCGCGCCTTCCTCTGGGCCCTCGCCGTGCATGGCGAAGCCGGGGTGAAGAACCTGCTCGAACTGTTCGAGAAGGAAATGCGCGTGGCCATGGTGCTGACCGGTGCCAAGTCGATCAGCGAAATCACCCGCGACTCGTTGGTCCGCGAACTGGGCGCCTGAACGCGCCCCCACGAAACACCGCCTGATTGACCGGGGCATACGGCGCACCAGACGCCGTGGCCCCGCGAGGAGATTGCATGAGCCTGCCCGCTGCGTTCCTGCGTGATGTCGAGCGCCTGATACCTGCCGAACGCCGTTTCGATGACCCGACCTCCACCCTAGCCTTTGGCACCGATGCCAGCTTCTATCGGCTGATCCCCAAGCTGGTGGTGCGCGTCGAATCTGAAGACGAAGTGGTCGGCCTGCTGCAGCTGGCCCAGCGCGAGCGCGTGCCGGTGACCTTCCGCGCTGCCGGCACCAGCCTGTCCGGGCAGGCCATCAGCGACTCGGTACTGATTGTGCTCGGCGACAACTGGAACGGCCGCGAGATCCGCGGCCAGGGTGAGCAGATCCGCCTGCAGCCCGGCGTCATCGGCGCCCAGGCCAACGCCTGGCTGGCCCCCTATGGCCGCAAGATCGGCCCAGACCCCGCCTCGATCAACGCCTGCAAAATCGGCGGCATCGTCGCCAACAACGCCAGCGGCATGTGCTGCGGCACTGCGCAAAATACCTATCACACCCTGGCCGGCCTGCGCTTGGTACTGGCCGACGGCACCCGCCTGGACAGCGAAGACCCGGCCAGCGTCGCGGCCTTCGAGCACAGCCATGCCGACCTGCTGGAAGCCCTGGCCCGCCTGGGCCGCGAAACCCGCGCCAACACCGAGCTGGCAGACCGCATCCGCCACAAGTACCGGCTGAAGAACACCACCGGCCTGTCGCTCAATGCGCTGGTGGACTACGACCAGCCACTCGATATCCTGCAGCACTTGCTGGTCGGGTCTGAAGGTACGCTGGGCTTCATCAGCGCCGTCACCTACGACACCGTGCCCGACCACCCACACAAGGCCAGCGCCTTACTGGTGTTCCCCAGCGTCGAGAGCTGCTGCCGCGCGGTAACCGTGCTCAAGCGCCAGCCCGTTTCCGCCGTCGAACTGCTCGACCGCCGCAGCCTGCGCTCGGTGCAAAACATGCCCGGCATGCCCCTGTGGGTAAAAGGCCTGTCAGACAATGCCTGCGCGCTGCTGATCGAATCCCGCGCCGCCAGCCAGACGCTGCTGCACGAACAACTGCACCACGTGATGGCGTCGATTGCCGGCTACCCCCTGGAGCAAAAGGTCGAGTTCAGCGAAGACCCAGCGGTGTACAACCAGCTGTGGAAAATCCGCAAAGACACCTTCCCCGCCGTCGGCGCCGTGCGCCAGACCGGCACCACAGTGATCATCGAAGACGTCACCTTCCCCGTCGAGCAACTGGCCGAGGGCGTCAACCGCCTGATCCAGCTGTTCGACAAACACCACTACGACGAGGCGATCATTTTCGGCCATGCCCTGGAGGGCAACCTGCACTTCGTCTTCACCCAGGGCTTCAACAGCGCCGAAGAAGTCGCGCGTTACCAAGCCTTCATGGACGACGTAGCACAGCTGGTGGCCGTGGAGTTCGGTGGCTCGCTGAAGGCCGAGCACGGCACCGGGCGCAACATGGCGCCGTTCGTGGAACTGGAGTGGGGCCATGATGCCTACCAGTTGATGTGGGCACTCAAACGCCTGCTCGACCCCAACGGCATCCTCAACCCCGACGTAGTGTTGAGCATCGATCCAGACATCCACCTGAAAAACCTCAAGCCCCTGCCGGCTGCCGACGAAATCGTCGACAAGTGCATCGAGTGCGGCTTCTGCGAGCCCGTGTGCCCCTCCAAAGGCCTGACCCTCAGCCCACGCCAGCGCATCGTCATGTGGCGTGATATCCAGGCCAAGAAACGCGCCGGCCTCGATACCCGCGAACTGCTCAAGACTTACCAATACCAAGGCCTCGACACCTGCGCCGCCACCGGCCTCTGCGCCCAGCGCTGCCCGGTCGGCATCAACACCGGCGAGCTGGTGAAGAAGCTGCGCAGCCAGGCCGCCGAGCACGAAAAAACCGCCGACTGGCTGGCCGACCATTTCCACACGGCCTTGAGTGGCGCCCGCCTCACCCTCACCGCCGCCAACACCGCCCGCAAACTGCTCGGCGCCCCACGCCTAAGCCGCCTGACCGCATCGCTGAGCAACGCCAGCAAGGGCCGACTGCCCCAGTGGACGCCCGCCATGCCCCAGCCGCTGCGCGCCATCGACTTCGGCCCAGCGAGCAACGACGCCCGCCCACGCGTCGTGTACCTGGCCGCCTGCGTCTCGCGCGTGATGGGCCCCGCCTATGCCGACCGCGAACAAAGCTCGCTGCTGGACAAGACCCGCGCCCTGCTGGAAAAGGCCGGTTACCAAGTCGTGTTCCCCGACAACGCCGACAGCCTCTGCTGCGGCCAGCCGTTCGCCTCCAAAGGTTACCCAGAGCAGGCCGAGCACAAGCGCCAGGAACTGATCAACGCCCTGCTGCACGCCAGCCGCGGCGGCCTCGACCCGATCTACTGCGACACCAGCCCGTGCACCCTGCGCCTGGTGCAAGACCTGGGCGACACCCGCCTGGACCTGTACGACCCCGTGCGCTTCATCCGCACCCACCTGCTGGACAAACTGGAGTTCACCCCCCAGGACGAGCCGGTGGCCGTGCACGTGACCTGCAGCACCCAGCACCTGGGCGAAAGCCAAGCGCTGATTGACCTGGCGCGGCGTTGCAGCAACCAGGTGGTGATCCCGGAAGGTATTCACTGCTGCGGGTTTGCCGGTGACAAAGGCTTCACCACGCCGGAGCTCAATGCCCACGCGCTGCGCAGCCTGAAGGATGCGGTGCAGTATTGCAGCGAAGGCATTTCCACCAGCCGCACCTGCGAAATCGGGTTGTCGAGCCACAGCGGCATCGACTATCACGGCCTTGTGTACCTGGTAGACCGCGTCACCCGCCCGCGTGTTATCTGAGGCCTAGCATCGGCTAGGGGGGTGTGTGGTGTGTGGTGTGTTCGCCAAGGCGTTTTCAGCGCCTGTGAGATCGAGCGCCGCGCGGGCGGCGCTCGATCGCACAGGCGCCAAAAATGCCCTGCTCATCTACTCCCACCCCAGAGCTAACACTGCCCTCGAAAGCTGCACGCCCCCCTGTAGGAGCTGGCTTGCCTGCGATGGGTCGCGCAGCGACCCCACTGGCCTCAACTGACTAACATCACGGCTCGCGCGCCAACACCAGCTCAGCCAACGCCCTACTCATCTGCACGTTATGCACCGAATTCACCAGCATGCCGATCCCCGGCTCACCGGCATTGCCGCAAATGTATTCGTCCAACGTGTCTTCAATCCCGCGCATCAGCTGAATGGCGTACAGCAACGCCTCCGGTGAAGGGACCTTGTTGTCGATGGTATAGAACGGACGTGGCGACGTTTGGCTGGGTGGATCAGGAACAATCTTCTTCATATTTCTCTCTCGTTTGATTGCATGAGGCCCCACCCATTCCCTCTCACAGGAATAGGTGGCAGCTGTACGCGGGGTGAGAGACCGGCCAAACAAGGAGGAAAACCGGCCAGGCACAAGGCCTGCCCGCGCACAGCTACCATGACGGTAAATCTCTTGAATGGAACGGGCTCTCACACCCGGTCGCCAAACCTCAGCGACCCAGGGAAACTAGCCCCAACGCCCATCATCGACAACAGAGAAACCGCTGCAGCGCCAGTAGGATAATTCCCAAACCCATCCACCACGAAGCATTTAGTTTCAAGTTCAGAATCCCCCTACAGCCGCATCATATCGCCCTGCCAGCATCCCGATTGAACCCACGCCAAATCTGCGCAGTCCACTTAACAGGCCCACCTTCCAGAGGCCTTAGAAGGAGACACCCATGAAAGGTACCGCGCTATCGGCCCTGTTCGCGGCCGCCACCTTGTTGGCATCGCCGGTGTTTGCCGCCGACGACCTCTGCACCACCAACCTGCAAAAGATCGATGACAGCATGGCCACTGCAGGCGCCACCTCCGAAGGCCTGGACAAAGCCCTGACCGAGCACGTCGACAAAGCCAAGGCCGCGCAGGCCTCGGGCGACACCAAAGAATGCATCGCCATCACCAGCAAAGTGCTGGAGCGCCTGGAAAAAACCGAAAAAGGCAGCGGCGGCAGCGGTTCGTGACCTCTGGTGCGGGCGACCGGACCAGTTGTCGACGTCGCCCGCGCAATGGCGTATACTCGCCTCACGTGCCGTAAGGTGCGTTAGCTAGAGCTAGTGTGGGGCCGATTAGGATTCGACGCCGGTAGCGAAACTCTAGGTGCATGCCGAGTTGGTAACAGAACTCGTAAATCCACTGTTGCAACTTTCTATAGTTGCCAATGACGAAAACTACGAGGGTTACGCTCTCGCTGCGTAAGCAGCTGAGCCCGCTCTCCTGGTAGCTTCGGCTCCAGCAATCATCAGGGGATGCCTGTAAACCCGAAATGATTGTCATACAGAACAGGATCGTCGTGTAGCACGTTGGGGGCAAAGCGACTAAAACTTACCCAACTCATCCAAAGCACCCTGCCCGTCGGGCGGCTGCGGATTAAATCAGTAGACACGGCTAAGCATGTAGTACCGACAGCGGAGTACTGGCGGACGGGGGTTCAAATCCCCCCGGCTCCACCAAATCCTAAGAAGAAGACGCCCTCGGGCGTCTTTTTTTGTGTCTGGACTTCAGAGAACACATTGCTTCAAAGGCTTTGTAAGTTCTCAGGCCTTCGGAGATCCTCCGAAGCACCTCAGCTAGCACGACATAGGCTGTCGCCCCCCGCTGCCATCCTGGCTGCACTTCCTAATCATTGGGTGCAGCCATGCCAATAGATACCCCGCCCTTTACCCTCTTCTGCCAGCACTGCTCATGGAAGAAGACCTTCCTGCCACGCAGTGACGTGCTGGTACTGAACCACGACTGGTTCACCCACTGCCCCACTTGCAATACCCCTTTGCCCCATCGTCGCGCAGCTACGCCCAAGGAAGTGCTCAAAACACGACTGGAACAATTCCTGGCGCTGCACGGCTGACCACGGCGAAGCGTGCGTCGGGGGCTCGGGCAATGCCTTGCGCGACGTCGAGCCCGTCTTCATCCACGGGAACCGGCACCAACTGTGCGCCAGCCTCCAGCAGGGCATTCCTGGCCATGAAATACCCTGGCTCTTCCATCCAGCACCCATCGCCTTGGCGCATTAACGTGTGGCTGATGAGGTCGAGGCACGCACGATAGCCTGCACACACGAACACCTGCTCCGGGTGGCAGGTAATGCCCCGTGAAATGCCCAGGTAGGTGGCGATGGCCGCGCGCAACGGGGCATGCCCTCGTGGGTCGGGGTAGACCAGCCCTTCAAGGCCTGCCTGGCGCAGCTGGCGGCCTGCCAGTCTTGTCCAGAGTTTGCGGGGGAAGGCATCCAGCGCCGGTAGGCCCATCTGCAGGGCTAACGGCTGCGCCCCAGCATGGGTGGGCTGATACGCCGTCGAGGCGAACGGGGCGTGGCGCGTGAGTGAGGACATGGGTGGCAGTTGCGGTGTGACCACCGTGCCGGCGGCGCCGCGCGCGGTCAGGTAGCCCTCCCCCATCAGCAACTGATAAGCCGCTTCGACCGTACCGCGGGCCAGATTGAGCTCTGCCGCCAACGCGCGTACCGCCGGCACTCGGTCACCCGGGCGCAAGCGCCCATCGGCAATGGACTCACGAAAGCGCAGATACAGCTGACGGTAGATCGGCACTGACTGGCCGCGATCCAGCTTGATAGGAAGCATCATGGCCCAGTCATTTATGTATTTTATGGCCCTGCAGCTTAAGCCATTGCCGCACTAAGGTCAGCTATCACTCTACAGCGGACAATGGTCATGAATTACACACTGCAACACCTCGAAGACCTGGAAGCCTTTCAGGCCAGTTTTGACCTGATGCGGGTACTGCGGCCGCACCTCACCCAACTGGATGCCTATGTCGATCAATTGGCTCGGCAGACTGGGCAGGGTTACCGTTTGCTGGCCGCCTGGGACGGTGAACAGATCGTCGGCTTGGCCGGTTATCGCGAGCTGGAAAACCTGCTCTACGGGCGCTTCCTCTACGTGGACGATTTGGTGGTACGGCCTGATGTTCAGCGCAGCAGCCTGGGTACCTGGCTGTTGAGCGCTGTTCGGGATGAGGCCGTACGGCGCGGTTGCGCCCACTTTGTGCTGGACACTGGGCTGCATATGCCGTTGGCCCAACGCTTCTATTTCCGTCAGGGGCTGCTGGCTCACGGCATGCACTTCACACAGAACCTTCAAACAGAGAACCCAGCATGAACAATGTGCTCTTGATCAATGCCAGCCCGCATGGCCACGTGTCCCATGCCAATCAGTTGGCAGTCGAGTTAGTGGCAACGCTGCGCCATCGGTATCCGCGGCTTGAACTGGTCGAACGCGACCTGGGCCGGTACCCGCTGCCACCGCTCGACATGGACTATGCCCATGCCCTGGCGACCCCCACGCCGTTCGACTCTCCGGTGTTCGAGCACTCAGAAGCGCTGATCGGCGAGTTGGAGCGCTGCGATATCCTGTTCATTGCCACCCCGATGCACAACTTCACGCTGCCCGCCGCGCTCAAGCTCTGGGTCGATTACGTCCTACGTATTCACCGGACATTCCGCTCAACCCCTGAAGGCAAAATCGGCCTTCTGAAACAGCGTCCGGTGTACGTGTTGGTGGGCTCAGGTGGTTTTCACCAGGGTGAGTCAGCGCGGCAACCGGACTTTCTGACGCCTTACCTGCACCAGGTACTGAATACCCTCGGGCTGCTCCATCCGCACTTCACCTACCTGCAGGGCTTGGTATTCGGTGATGAGGCCGTGCGCTCAACGCTTGAAGCTAGCCGTGCTCGGCTGGCACAGGAGCCTCTGTTCAAAGACCTGCTGGGCGCTTGATCCAGTCACTGATGAACGCCAACGTGCCGGGCGCATAGGCGTGACGCCCAAGCGCCACGAACAGATACTGCTTCCATATGGGCCATTGCGAGACCAACTGATAATTGAATAGCTCAGCCCTTAACAAGCTGTGCGTGGCGTTGGGGACTAGGACAACTTGCCTTCCACTGGCACCAGAAAATAACGCCTTGTAGACGTTCGAGTCTTCGGCCGCATTGACATTCACATCCTGCGCGCCCCAAACCGCCAGCACCGGCCCTTTCATGGTTTTCAATGCTGGCGTCACGTCTTCGTTGTAATTTTTGAGAACGAAATTGAAGCGGTCACGGTCCATCTTGGCAAAAGCATCAGGGGCGTTTTGTTCATTGGGATGGCCGAATACTTTGTCGTTCTTTTCGTACTCCTCCCGCACCTTCACTTCAACTTCAGCTGGCGTGCGTCCCTCGCCCGCCAATCGCAACCCGGTGTAGTACATGCCTTGGCGTCGCCAATTAACCGCCCCGCCGATAATTACCGAGAAGTCAGGGTCCCCTTCACTGGCGGCCCGCGGTATCACCCAGCCACCTTGAGAGAACCCCAGAAAACCAACACTACGCCCAGCTACACGAGGCTCTTTACGCACACGTGCAAGTGCGGCCAGCGCTTCAGTAGCGCGGTCTGACATCGACTGGTTGAGCCAATTGCCGCCGCTCTCCCCTATGCCCTGCTTGTCCCAGGTAAACACACCCACTCCTGCGTCGAGCAGGCTATTGATTAGCGGTAAATACCCACGGGATGCGAAGCGGTCCATAGGGCCGTCACCGTGAATGAGCAGCACGACAGATTGCACATCCATCGGCAGTACCAACGTTCCGACCACGTCCACTTCACCCGAGCGAAACTTCAACGTAGAGACTTGTGCATCGTTGAGTTCAAAGTCAGCTACGTTCTGAACAACAAACACGGCCAGCCCCAGCAGCATCGACAGGCCACCTGCCAAAGCCAGCATCCCTGATTTTCTTCGCACGCCAATCCCTCCTTGTACCGGCGCAAGCAGCCCGGCTCATCCCATTGCGATTTATAGACTAAGCACTTAGTCTAGAATACGCTCGCACAGAGTGAAGCGTCCAGGGCGCCGCAGCGGCCTCGGCACAGGGAAATCGATACAAGGAACGCTCACCGAGGGTGAGCAACCATTCAGCGCCTACAGGGCCGGAACAAAAATGACTGAACATGGCACAGCAAAAGCCGACAGCTACAATGACCTTGCCGCCAAGCATGTCTCGGCAAGCCGGATCATCGCGCTGTTCGTTCCCTATAAGATGCAAATCGCGCGGGTCATCTGCCTGATCCTGGTGTGTTCCGCGATCGGCATGGCGTCCCCTTTTCTGCTGCGGGCGATCATTGACGAGGCGTTACCTGACGCCAACATGCGCCTGCTGGTGTACCTCGCGGGTGGGCTGATTGGCGTTGCCGCGCTAACGGCAGGGCTGAATACGTTGCAGATTGTCATGTCGACGAAAATCGGCCAGTCGATCATGCATGACCTGCGCGTGAGGCTTTACTCACACCTGCAATCGCTCTCGCTGTCGTTCTTCACAGCAACACGCTCTGGCGAAATCCAGTCACGCATCGCCAGCGATATCGGTGGCCTGCAAACGCTCGTTACCCACACAGCCAACGAGTTGGCGCGGAACTTCAGCATCGTGGTAATGACCACCATCGCCATGTTTCTACTCGACTGGCGGCTTGCGCTGTTTTCGATGGTTGCGGTGCCGATCTCCATCCTGCTGAGCGACCGCGTCGGCAAGCTGCGGGAGAGCATTACCCACGAACAACAGGTCCGCCTTGGCGATATGTCTGCAGCGGTTCAAGAGTCGCTGTCGATTTCGGGTGTGATCCTGGCGCGTACCCTTGGGCGCGCAGCACACTTGACCCAACGCTTCACGCGTACCTCGAAAGAAGTCGCAAGCCTGGAGGTCCGCTCCCACACTGCAGGCGAGTGGCAATGGCAATTGATCCTGCTGATGTTGTCGATGTTCCCGGCCCTCACGCTGTTGCTGGGCGGCCTGCTGCTGAACGCCGGGGTTCCGGCAACTATCGGCACCCTGGTGGCGATGATCGCTTTGCAGGAGCAGTTGCTCTGGCCACTGGAAGGGCTGCTGGAGATCGGCCGCGAAATGCGCACCACCCGCGCCTTGTTCACCCGTGTTTTCCAGTACCTCGACCAGCCCGTGGAGATCACCGAAAAACCCGATGCCATCACGTTGGACCGGCTACACATGCAAGGCGCAGTGCAACTGAAAAACGTCAGCTTCTCTTACCCTGCCAACCTGCAACCGACGCTGACTGATGTCTCAATCGATATTCCTGCCGGCTCCAGTGTCGCCATCGTAGGTTCGACAGGGTCGGGCAAGACCACGCTGGGTTATCTGCTGGCGCGTCTTTACGATGTCTCGGCCGGTGAAATCCGCTATGACGGCGTGGATGTGCGGACGCTGAGTTTTGAAACGGTGACCGATCTGCTGGGTGTCGTTACACAAGAACCGTATCTGCTGTACGCCTCGGTGGCGGAAAACCTTCGCTTCGCAAAACCAGACGCCACCGATGAAGAGTTGATCGCCGCTGCCAAGATTGCGCAGATCCACGACAGCCTGTCGGCACTACCCCAAGGGTATGACACGCTGGTTGGCGATCGCGGATACCGGTTCTCAGGGGGTGAAAAACAGCGCCTTGCGCTCGCGCGCACCATCTTGCGCAACCCTCCGATCCTGCTGCTCGATGAAGCGACCAGTGCGTTGGACACAAAAACCGAACGCGCCATGGAAGTTGCCCTGGCGGCCCTGTCAAAAGGCCGAACCACCATCACCATTGCACACCGCCTGTCCACCATCCGCCATGCTGACCAGATCGTCGTTCTGCAGCATGGCCGCGTTGTTGAATGCGGCACGCACACTGAGCTGGAGAGCCTCAACGGTGTTTATGCGGGGCTCATCGCCAACATGAATTCAAATGCCGCTTGACCTCAGCTTAACCTGAGGTTTTATAAGGGTGGTCGGTTTGCCTTCGCAAACCCTACTCGCAATGGCGGGTGAACTTACGAAGTGGAGCCGACATGAACAAGCATCACGCCTCACCTGATTCAGGTTCGCAACCCATGCCAGAACAGCGCACGCCTGTGGATAACCGCCCGGCCAGTGCAGGCTGGGCTGCCCTGCTGTCAGGCGCCAATGGCGTGCGCTCGCTCGCCTTGGCTGGGGGCGTCGTGCTGCATGCGATCAACGTCTACATTGCCACCACGATCCTGCCTTCAGTGGTCAGGGACATCGGCGGTATCGACTATTACGCGTGGAATACCACGCTGTTCGTCGCCGCCTCAATCCTCGGTTCGGCACTGTCGGCGCGGTTGCTTGGCGGTGCGGGGCCGCGAGGCGCCTACATCATCGCCACACTGGTGTTTGCCAGCGGCGCGCTGCTGTGTGCGTTTGCCCCATCGATGCCGATCATGTTGGCCGGCCGCCTGGTTCAGGGGCTCGGCGGAGGGTTTTTGTTCGCTCTCTCCTACGCCATGATCCGGCTGGTTTTCGATGAAGCGTTATGGCCGCGGGCAATGGCGCTGGTTTCGGGCATGTGGGGGGTGGCGACGTTAGTCGGCCCGGCAGTCGGCGGTATTTTCGCCGAGCTCGGCGCCTGGCGCGCCGCGTTCTGGTCACTTATCCCGGTCGCCGTGTTGTTCGCACTGCTGGCGGCCGTTGTGCTGCCCAAGCGCACCGATGAACGCGTTGGCCGCGCGCCGCTGCCACTGGCCCAATTGCTGTTTTTGACGTTGGCAGTGCTGGCCGTTTCGGCCGGCAGTGTCTTGCCTGGCTTGCTCTGGAACATCGCCGGGCTTGGCGCCGCCGTTCTCTTCACCGCGCTGCTGATGGGCACGGAAAGCCGCTCACGCCATAAGCTGCTGCCGACAGGTGCTTTCAGCGTCACGTCTGCGTTGGGCGCACTGTATGCGACGATGTCGCTGCTGGCCGTCGCCGTGACCAGTGGCGAGATTTTCGTGCCGCTGTTCCTTCAGGTGCTTCACCATCAATCCCCCCTCGCCGCCGGCTATCTTGCCGCGCTCATGGCTGCCGGGTGGACCCTCGGCTCGCTTGCCAGTGCTGGGGCGAGTGACAACGGCGTCAGGCGCGCCATCCTCGCCGGCCCGCTCCTTGGGTTGGCCGGCATGGTGACGCTTGCCGTGCTGATTCGAGCCGAGAGTGCAGGTGGCTGGCTGACGATCACGCCCATCTGCCTGGCCCTGGTTGCCATCGGGTTGGGGGTGGGCCTGGCTTGGCCGCACCTGCTGACCCGCGTGTTTCAGGTCGCATCGGCTGGCGAGCAGGGCTTGGCTGCAGCGTCCATCACAACCGTGCAACTGTTTGCCACAGCACTCGGTGCGGCGCTGGCCGGCATGGTGGCAAACCTTGCCGGGCTGACGGACCCAGGCGGTATCGAGGGTACGGCCAGCGCTGCGAGTTGGCTGTTTGGCGTGTTCGCGTTGGCGCCCCTGTTGGCCTTGTTTGCGGCCCAACGCGTGGTCCGGCTGCACGCCCAATCCATCGGGCAACCGGCCTGCACTCGCTAGGCTCTGTACCAAAAGTTTTGTGGGAGCGGGCTTGCCCCGCGATGGAGTGCGAAGCGCTCCTGTGCCCGATATCAATTAGCGTCAAAGTCGCCGCGAATTCAGGCTTTGCTGCCGCGTTGCGGCAGATCGCGGGGCAAGCCCGCTCCCACAACGATGGATGACCCTACTTTTCGAACAAAACCTAGTGTGGTGTTTCAGAAATACCACTGAAAATCATCTGCCCAGCGCTCGTGCCGCGCGAGCGACTGAGGCAAGGATGTCCTCGGCCTTCTTGTGCCACCGAAATGGCTTCGGATTCTGGTTGTAGGTTTCCAGGTAGTGCTCAATCGACGCCTCCAGATCCTTAACGCTGACATGTGCCTGCCGCTTGATCCACTTCTCGCTCAGCGTTGAGAAAAACCTCTCAACCAAATTCAGCCAGGATGCCGAGGTGGGCGTGAAGTGGATGTGGTAGCGCGGTCGCGCCGCAAGCCACGCCCTGACCTTGTCAGTCTTGTGAGTCGCATAGTTATCC
>NZ_FXWU01000017.1:0-81773 GCF_900184205.1 Pseudomonas sp. LAIL14HWK12:I10
GCACAAGGCTGCTCCTTGTATCTCGACTTTCTCTTCCAAAGAAGCGAAAGTTCTCGACTGATCATCGAGGGAAGGTCATGAAGCGGAGCTGCTCCGAGGGCATCGAGCCCGTATTGTAGATAGCGCTCTGGCCTTCCAACCCCACTCGACAAGTCCGAACGGTATCTAGTGCCCGCCCCCGGCGTGAGCAAGCATTAACAAGGTTGCACAGAGTGAAGGGTGATCGACTTTCGTAGTTTGAAGGAGAGGATCATGTCCATTTTTGTTGGCGTTGATGTCGCCAAAAGATCTTTCGACATTGCCACTACGCTGCCTAACGGGAAGAAGCGTACCAAGGCAAAACTGCCCAATGACTCCGGCGGGTTCGCGCAGTTCAGCGACTGGCTTGAACGCCATGCGGAGCCGGGAACCTGGATTGTCATGGAAGCCACAGGCACCTATCACGAAGCCCTGGCCGAGCACTGCCACACTCAAGGCTATCGGGTGTGCATTCTGAACCCGGCTGTGATCGCAAAATTCGCTGATGTAGAGCTTCGCCGCGTCAAAACCGACAAGGCTGACGCCAAAGTCATTGCTGCCTATAGTCAACAGAACGCCGCCTCGCTTCGCCAGTGGGAGCCTGAGCCCCCAGCACAGCGCCGCTTGCGCGCTCTGGTGCGACGCCTGGACGACCTCAAGGAAATGCGCCAGATGGAGCAGAATCGCTTGGATGCCGCACGGGACGCGGTACAGCAATCGATTCGAGACATAATCGGGCACATCACCGAAGAGCTGGAAAAGACCAAGAAGGCCATTGAACAGACGATCGATGATGATCCAGATCTGCGTAACCGACGTGACCTGATTACTTCGATTGACGGTTTGGGCGAGACCACTGCTGCGTTGCTGCTGGCCGAACTCGGCGATCCACTGAAATACCAAAGCCCTTCTGCGATTGTCGCGTTTTCAGGCCTGAATCCCGTGGTGCAACAGTCGGGAGAGTTCACAGGTCAGAGCAGCATTTCGCGTACAGGCAGCTCACGGCTGCGTGCGGGCTTGTGGATGTCAGGCGCTGTCTCGATCAAGCACAACCCAGTCGTAAAGGCGCTGGCAGAGCGGTTGAGCAGCCGGCATAAGGCGTATAAGCAGATCGTATGCGCGGCAATGCGCAAGCTGCTGCATCTGGTTTACGGGGTAGTGAAGTCGGGCAAACCGTTTGACCCCCAAATTGCTCTTGCGAGGTGAGGGTCAAGACGGTATCTACAAACCCTACGCGCGGGCGGCGCTCGATTTCACAACCACCCTTCAACCCATTGCCTTAACACGACCTGAAATACGACAGGCCCACCCGAGAGATTGTCTTTCCCCCGGCCACCCGCCACACTCCGCCTGGCCAGCCAGGAAGCGGAGTCCAGAGTGCCCACCCCACGCCAGTTCAGCAAGAAGACCAGCACCAGCAACATGCTGAGGCTAAAGTCCACCACCGGAAATGCCCAAGCGCCCTATCGGGTCGACTTCGTATTGCTCGAACACTTCTCCATGGCCAGCTTCACCGTGGCCATGGATGTGCTGGTCACGGCCAACCTGCTGCGCGCCGACAGCTTCCAATTCACCCCACTGTCGCTGGACGGCGACCGGGTGCTGAGCGACCTGGGGCTGGAGCTGGTCGCCAGCGAACTGTCCGCCGAAGCGCTCAAGGAACTCGACCTGCTGATCATCTGCGGTGGCCTGCGCACCCCGCTCAAGTACCCTGAGCTCGACCGCATGCTGGACGACTGCGCCGCCCATGGCATGGCCCTGGGCGGCCTGTGGAACGGCGCCTGGTTCCTGGGCCGCGCAGGCGTGCTGGACGACTACGGTTGCAGCATCCACCCCGAGCAACGCGCCAGCCTCTCTGAACGCAGCCCGCAAACCCGCATCACCCCGGCCAGCTTCACCCTCGACCGCGACCGCCTCAGCGCCGCCAGCCCCAATGGCGCGATGGAGCTGATGCTCGGCCTGGTCCGCAGGCTGTACGGCGATGGCCTGGCCGAAGGCGTCGAAGAAATATTGTCGTTCTCCGGTGCGCGCTATCGCCAGGTCGGGCCCGGGGCGAAAAAGTCCATGAGCCTGCACATGCGCACCATTGTCGAGCTGATGGAAAACAACCTCGAAGAAACCCTCAGCCTTGATCAACTGGCCGCCTACAGCGGGCGCTCACGCCGGCAGATCGACCGCCTGTTCCAGGCCCAACTTGGCACCTCGCCGCGGCGCTACTACATGGAATTGCGCATCACCAAAAGCCGCCGGCTGCTGCAGTATTCCGACCTGTCGGTGATGGAAGTGGCAGTGGCCTGCGGATTCGTGTCGGTGTCGCACTTCAGCAAGTGCTATGCGGCGTACTTCGGCTACCCGCCGTCACGCGAGCAACGGCTGGGCGAGTGACCCCGCTCAGGCGCGGATATAGCGGATGACTGCGTCACAGATCATGTTCTTGTGGCGCTGCTTGATCTCGTCGTCGGCGAGGTCTATCTGGAAGATCTCGCCGAAGGTGTGGCGGTTCGACACCCGGTAGAAGCAGAACGAACTCATCAGCATGTGCAGGTCGATGACCTCGATTCCGGAACGGAACACGCCTTCCTGCTCGCCCCGACGCAGGGTGCTGCCGAGCGCTTCGAGCACCAGGCTGCTCATCTCGCGGATGACCGGCGACTGCTTGACGTACTCGCCATAGTGAATGTTTTCGGTGCAGATGATGCGCACGAAATCGACATTGCGGTCGTGGTGATCGAAGGTGAACTCCACCAGGCGACGGATCGCCTGCTCGGCCGGCAGCGACTCCAGGTCCAGGCTTTGTTCGGTCTTGCGGATATCACCGTAGAGCTTGACCAGGCACTCGACGTACAACTGCTCCTTGCTGCCGAAGTAGTAGTAGATCATGCGTTTGGAGGTGGCGGTGCGCTCGGCGATGGCATCGACGCGCGCGCCGGCCAGGCCCTGCTGGACGAACTCGTTGATGGCGGCCTGAAGGATGTCCTCGCGCGTTTTCTCGGGGTTGTTCTTGCGCGACTTGCGCACCCCTTCGATCTCAGGCTGGCCGAGGCTGACTACGGAATCACTCATACCCACTCACAGGCTGTTTATTGGAATGAGGGGATTATCCGTGAGCGCGGCCATGCAGGGAAGCACGCTGTTGGTCGGGTAGCCATCAAAGGGCATTACAGGCAAACCACTGGCGGCGCTTGTAGTCACGCCCCTCAACCCGCTAGCCTGCGTTTCTCTGCCCCGGACGGACCCTGCCCCATGCAACCGCGTGACCTTGCCGCTTACCTGTTTCTGGCCATTGCCTGGGGCTTTTCCTTTCTGGTGGTGCTCAAGACGGTGCACGCCTTTGGCTGGGTCGGCGCGGTCAGCCTGCGCTCGCTGATTGCCGGCAGTACTTTGGCCATTCTGGGCGCGGTGTGCGGCCGTGCCTTGCGCCTGCGACCGTTGCTGAAACCGCTGCTGGTGATCGGCGCCACTACCGTGGCCGGGCAGTTGATCGGGATGTCTTACGCCACGCCACGGATCGGCACCGCCATGGCGGCGATCTTCGTGGCCACCATCCCGCTGTTTTCGATGATCATCGGCCGTGTCTGGGGGCTGGAGAAGATCACCCTGCAAGGCCTCATCGGCCTGCTGCTGGGCTTTGTCGGCATCGCCATGCTGGTGGGCTTTCCGGCCCAACCGGTCAACGACGTCTTCATCCACGGCTGTATCGCGTCGCTGTTCGGTGCCTTGAGCGCGGCGTTCGGCAGCAACTACGCCAGCCTGCACGTTCGTGGCCAGGACCCATGGACGGTGACCGGCGGCGCATTCCTGGCCGGCGGCCTGATGACCTTGCCGCTGTTGCTGGTGGTGCCCGTGCCTAGCGTGCCCCAGGCCAGCGACTGGCTTTACCTGCTGATCAGCGGCGGGGTCATGAGCGCTACCACGTATGTGCTGTTTTTCGGCCTGGTCGCCCGTATCGGTGCCACCCGCGCCATCAGCGTAGAGTTCGTGGTCACCCTGGTGGCGGTGCTGGTGGGGGCGTTGTTCCTCGATGAAACCTTGAGCCTGCTGCAGGTCGCCGGCGGCGGGGTGATCCTGCTCGGCTGCATGCTGGTGCTGGGCTTGCTGCCCGGGCGCAAGCAACGCCTGCCGAGCTGAACGATTGGTCAGTCACGCTGCGCGGTGCTGCGCTCCACCGGTGGGGTCAGGTGCAGCACGCGGTTGCGCCCGCCCTCAGCCAGCAGGTAGCCGCCCTTGCCATCGGCGACGATTGACTGCGGCGCCTTGAGGAACGACAGCACGGTCTGGCGCGAGCCATCAGCGTCGATACGCAGCAGGCGGGCGCGGTGCGTGTTGTCTTCGCTGATCCACAAACCGCGCTGGTCGCAGAACAGGAAGGTTGGGTTACGCAGGCCATCGACCACCACCGGGTCCTGGCCGTCTTCGGACAACGCGCGGACCTTGCCGTTGGCTTTCTCGGTATACAGCAGGCGGCCATCGCTGCAGCGGGTCAGGCCTTCGGTTTCGGTAAGCCCGGAACGCAGCACGTCAAGCTGGCCAGTGCGCCAGTCATAGCGCATCAAGCGGCCATTGCCCTTGCGGTCCTCGATGGCATAGAGGAAATCGCCATCATTCCACAACCCTTGCACGCTCTCGCCGTCGAACAGCCGGGTCACCTGGCCATCGCGCGACAGGCTGACCGGCGCGAAGCCCCCTTCCTGGCTGAACACCCAGCCGCCGTCGACGGCGACCATGCCATCAGGTTTGGACAGGTTGTCGATCACCACGACCCGGTCGCCCTGGGCGGTGATCTTGAGGATGCTGCCTTTGCCGTCGTCCAGTTCGCGGCTGACCAGCAGGCTGCCGTCGGCTTGCGGCAGCAACGAGGCTGCTTTGGCCACGTCGCGGTGCAACACCTCGACGTCCCAGCCGCTGGCAGCCTGGACCGGATAGAAACTCTGCCAGGCAAAGAAGCCAAGCGTGGCCGCGAGCAGGCTGGCAGTAGCGGTCAGGGCGATGCGGGTGCTGCGCTTGCGCAGGGTGTGCGGCATGAAAAAAGCTCCTCAAACGTGATCGGGATCCTAACAAAGCGATGTGAAAAAAAAGTGATGGCACAGTGCCCTTCTGTGCAATCGCACGCCGCTAAACTACAAAAAGGATATAAAAATAACTAAACATTCTAACCAAATGGAATTAAAAAATTGAAAGCCAAACGCCACCTCCTTAGTCTGGGCGCACGGATTACCATCCCATTCCAGGAGCCCCCTCATGCCCACCCGTGCCTTTTCCCCCTTGCGCCGCCTGTTGATCGGCGGCCTATTGGCCAGTGTCGCCAGCGCCTTGCTGCCCTGGTCCAACGCCCTCGCCGAAGACGCCAAAACCTTGCGGATCGGCTATCAGAAATTCAACAGCATCAATATTCTCAAGGGCAGTGGTGCCCTGGAGAAGGCCCTCGCCCCGCAAGGGGTGACCGTCAGCTGGCACGAGTTCGCCGCGGGCCCGCAACTGCTCGAAGCGCTGAGCACCGGCGCCATCGACCTCGGTCACGCCGCCGACGCCCCCTCGGTCTTTGCCCAGGCCGCCGGCAAACCAGTGGTTTACCTGGCCGCCGAGCAACCCTACCCGCGCGGTATCGGCCTGGTGGTGCGCGAACAGGACCACCTCACAGGCGTGCAGGACCTTAAAGGCAAGCGGGTAGCCACCGGCCGTGGCTGGAACGCGCAATACCTGTTGGCCGTCGCACTGGAGCAAGCTGGCCTGAGCTACCAGGACATCACCCCCGCCTACGTCAATAACGCGGCTGATGCCGTGGCCGCCCTGCAATCGGGCAGCGTCCAGGCCGTGACCCTGTGGGACCCGTTCCTCGCCGCGGCAGAAAGCCAGCCGGGCCTGAAGAACCTGCGTGACGGCAGTGGCTTGTCCAATAACCGCACCTTCTACCTGTCCACCGCGGCATTCGCCGACCAGCACCGCGCCCTGCTGAAGACCTTCTTCGCCGAGCTGGGCAAGGTCAGCCAATGGGCCAACGCCAAGCCCGCCGACGTCGCCGCGCTGCTGGCGCCGCAGTTGGGGATCAAGGCTGATGTGCTGGAAGTGGCCAGCGAGCGCCGTAACTACAACGCCGTCGCCATCACCCCGCAGATCGTCGCCGAACAGCAAAAGCTGGCCGACACCTTCCAGGGCCTGGGCCTGATCCCGCGTAAGTTGCAGGTAGCCGATGCGGTCTACCCGGCTTCCGTGCTGCCGTGACCGGAGACTGACCGCCATGCCCCGCCCGATCCGCTTCAACGCGTTCAGCATGAACGCCGCCAGCCACCAGTCCCCCGGCCTGTGGCGCCACCCGCGTAACACCAGTGTGGCTTTCAACCGCCTGGGCTACTGGACCGACCTGGCCCGCCTGCTGGAGCGCGGCCTGTTCGACGCGCTGTTCATTGCCGACGTACTGGGCATCTACGACGTCTACCAGGGCGGCCCTGAAGCGGCCTTGCGCGGGGGTGTGCAGGTGCCGGTCAACGACCCGCTGCTGCTGGTCCCGGCCATGGCCGGCGTAACCGAGCACCTGGGCTTTGGTGTGACTTTTTCACTGACCTACGAACACCCCTACCCCTTTGCCCGGCGCATGTCCACGCTCGACCACCTGAGCAATGGCCGCGTCGGCTGGAACATCGTCACCGGTTACCTGGACAGCGCCGCGCGTAATTTGGGCCTGGCCCGCCAACTGGGCCACGACCAGCGTTACGACCTGGCCGAGGAATACCTGCAGGTGCTGTACAAACTGTGGGAAAAAAGCTGGGACGACGACGCGGTGGTGCTGGAGCGTGACAGCGGCCGGTATATCGACCCTTCCCGGGTCCACCCGATCGGCCACGTCGGCCAGCACTTCCAGGTGCCCGGCACGCACCTGTGCCAGCCCTCGCCGCAACGCACGCCGGTGTTGTTCCAGGCTGGCGCCTCGGCACGCGGCCAGCAGTTTGCTGCGCAGCATGCCGAGTGCGTGTTCATCAGCGGGCCGACGACTACGGTACTGCGCCGCTATGCCGATGGCATTCGCCAGGCCAGCGAAGTGGCCGGGCGTGGCCGCGACGAGGTGTTGATCTACGCCCAGGCACTGTTGATCGTCGCCCCCACGCGTGAAGAGGCCGAAGCCCGCTTTGCCGAGTACCGGGGCTATGTCGACCTGGACGCCGCGTTGGCCCTGCTGTCGGGCTGGACCGGCATCGACTTCGCCGGCATCGACCCCGACGCACCGATCGAGTATGTCGAGAACGATGCCGGCCGCGCCGCCCTGGCCGCCTTCACCGCCGCCGACCCCAACCGCCGCTGGACCGTGCGCGAGGCGGCCGAATTCGTCGGCCTGGGGGGCCGTGGTCCGGTCCTGGTCGGCGCTGCCACTGACATCGCCGACCAGTTGGAAACGTGGCTGGACGAGACCGGCATCGACGGTTTCAACCTCACGTACGCGGTGCAACCGGATGACCTGGCCAACGTCGTCGAGCTGCTGGTGCCCGAGCTGCAACGCCGCGGCCGCTACCCCTTGCACTACCAGGACGGCACCCTGCGCCACAAGCTGTTCGGCCAGGGCGACCGCTTGCCGGAGCAGCATGCAGGGCGCCAGGTTAGCATTCAGCAAGCAAATACCGGGTATTCCAACATTTAATTTGTAGATGGCACGCGCTCGACCCTATTCTGTCGGCACATCCCCTGCGCCGCACCGGCCGGTGCGGTTCACGGCACGGGGAGAGAACAACAAGTCGAGATCGTCCATGTCGAATCATTCCTACTTCGCCCCCCACGGTGGGCACCCAGCTCAAACCGAGCTGCTGACTGACCGTGCCATGTTCACCGAAGCCTATGCCGTCATCCCCAAGGGCGTGATGCGTGACATCGTCACCAGCCACCTGCCGTTCTGGGACAAGATGCGCATGTGGGTCATCGCCCGCCCATTGACCGGCTTTGCCGAGACCTTCTCGCAATACATCGTCGAAGTGGCCCCGGAAGGCGGCAGCGAGCGCCCAGAGTTGGACGTAAACGCCGAAGCCGTGGTGTTCGTGGTCGAGGGTGAGCTCGACATCACCCTGGAAGGCAAGCACCACACCCTGAAGCAAGGCGGCTACGCCTTCATCGCCCCAGGCGCCGAATGGAGCCTGCGCAACCACAGCAAGGCCAACGTCACCTTCCACTGGCTGCGCAAGCACTACCAGAAGGTTGAAGGCCTGGACCTGCCAGAGTCCTTCGTCACCCACCGTGACAACGCCACCGTCATCGAGATGCCAGGCACCGAAGGCCGCTGGAAAACCACCCGCTTCGTCGACATGGCCGACATGCGCCACGACATGCACGTCAATATCGTGACCTTCCAGCCAGGCGGCGTGATTCCGTTCGCTGAAACCCACGTCATGGAACATGGCCTGTACGTGCTGGAAGGCAAGGCGGTATACCGCCTGAACCAGGACTGGGTCGAAGTCGAAGCCGGTGACTTCATGTGGCTGCGCGCCTTCTGCCCGCAAGCCTGCTACGCCGGTGGCCCAGGCAACTTCAGCTACCTGCTGTACAAGGACGTCAACCGCCACGTGCACCTGACGCTCAACCCACAGCGCTAAGCGTTTAGTTAAGCCCAGCCTGTTGGACCGAAGCCCGCCTCCCTGGCGGGCTTTCTGTTTGCCGCTCATACTGAACAATCCTGCCCTGCGCGGTGCTCACCATGAACCGCTACCGCCTGCTTGCCGCCTTGTTGCTGGCGCTGTCCAGTACCGTTCAGGCGACCGACGACTGGAACCTGGCCTACGACAGAGAAGGCATCCGTGTCTACCTCAGCGGCGACGGCGATTCCCCCTACCAGCAGTTTCGCGGTGTCAGCACCATGAAGGCCAGCGTACGCACGTTGACAGACCTGCAGGAAAACCTGCGCGTGGCCTGCAAATGGCTGTATGCCTGCGCCGAGATGCGCTTGCTGGAGGTCGACGGCGACAGTACCTGGGTCTACCTGACCACCAACCTGCCGTGGCCGACCCTGCCGCGCGACATCGTGGTCAAGGTGACCACTGAACAGCGCGACGACGGCACCCTGCTGCGCCACCTGAGCGCCGACCCTGGCAAGATCCCCGAAGTGGAGGGGCTGATCCGCGTGCAGCGCCTTAGTGGCCAGTGGGTGATGAAACCGCTGGGTGACAAGCAGACCGAAGTCACGTACCAGCTCAAGGCAGACCCGGCCGGGGATGTGCCGGGGTGGCTGGCCAACCGCTTTGTGGTGGATGCACCGGTGGTGACGTTGCGCACGCTGCGGGCGGTGGCCGAGCGCCAGCACTGAAGGCATGCTGGCGACTACCGCCCTGGCGGTTTTTCTGCCACTGTCTGGGCGCGACGCGGACCAGCGCGTCGCGCCTTGCCAGGACGTCGCATGAAAACACAAGAATACGGCAACAAGCACAAAGGCTACCGGCGCATCATCCCGTCGATGACGGCACTGCTCGAATTCGAAGCCGTGGCCCGGCACAACAGCTTCACCCTGGCCGCGCAGGAGTTGGGCGTGACCCAGGCAGCGGTGAGCAAACAGGTCAAGCAGCTCGAAGAAACCCTCGGCAGCCAGCTGTTCCAGCGCCTGCACCGGGGCGTGCGCCTGACCAGCGAGGGCCAGGCCCTGTATGCAGTCATTTCCGATTCGCTGCAAAAGATCGCCGCGGTCTTCGACCGCCTCAGCGAGGGTGGCAACGAGCAAGAACTGGTGCTGAGCTGCACCGCGACGTTTTCCCAGCTGCGGGTCATGCCGCGCCTGGGCACCTTGCGCACCGCCCTGCCCCACGTGCGCCTGCGCCTGGCCACACAGATGTTCATGGGCGACCTGCGCAATCACGATGTCGATCTGCTGGTGCGCTATGGCAACGGGCGCTGGGAGGACGGCACCGCCGTGCAGCTGTTCGAGGAAGAAATATTTCCGGTGTGTTCACCCGACTGGCTCACCCGCAACAGCCTGCCGGAGTCACTAGAAGGGTTGTACGGCGCCGACTTGCTCGATGCCGATGCCACGACCGAGGGCTGGATGACCTGGCCTACCTGGTTCCGCGAAGCGGGTGGGCACCCGCCCAAACTACGCTACAGCCTGCGTTGCCACTTGTACGCCGACACCGTCCAGGCAGCGCTGCATGGGCATGGTGTGGCGCTGGGGTGGGGCCGAATGGTCGATCACCTGTTGGCGTCCGGTGAGCTGGTGCGCCTGACCGACCTGGTGGTCAAACCCCGCGAGGCCTACTACTTGGTAGTGCCCCATGGCCGCAGCACTACCCCGACCACTCTGGGCTTGGTGGACTGGCTGCGCGACAGCTGAAAGCGACAGTGGCCGTGGGCGATACCCCAGGGCCAACTGCACTGCGCTTCAGGAAGCCGTAGCCGCTACTTGCCGAGCGCACACCTTAACCCGGCGCCGGTAGGCGAGCAGCAAGCCGATGTACCACAGCGGCATCACATACAGCGCGGTGCGTGTGTCAGGCTCGAGCGCCAACAGGCACAACACGAAGATCAGGAACAGCTGTGCCGATGCCGCCGTCACTTTGCCACCTGGCAGCTTGAACCTGGACTGCTCATGCGCCTTGGGGTTTTGCCGACGGTAGGCAAAGTAGGACATCAGGATCAGCGACCAGGTGACGATGATCATAACCGCCGAAATGGTCGACACCAACGTGAAGACCGTCATGACCTCCGGGATCACGAACAACAGCGTCAACGCAATCGCCATGCACACCCCCGAAAACACCAGCGCCCTGACCGGCGTACCCGACCCGGACAGCCGCCCGAACGCGGTCGGCGCCTGTTGCTGGTGGGACAGGCCGTAAAGCATCCGCGACCCCGAATACACACCGCTGTTGGCCGACGAGGCGGCAGACGTCAGCACCACGAAATTGATGATGCCGGCCGCAGCCGGCAGGCCGCCCAGCAGGAACAGTTCGACGAACGGGCTGCGGTTTGCCGGCACATTCGCCCACGAGACCACGCGATGATGCACACCAGCGAGCAGATGTAGAACAGCAGGATGCGCACGGGAATGGTGTTGATCGCTTTGGGCAGGGTCTTTTCCGGGTCCTTGGCCTCTGCGGCCGCGGTACCGATCAGTTCGGTGCCCACGAACGAGAAAATCGCGATCTGGAAGCCGGCGAGGAAGCCGAGAATGCCATGGGGCATGACCACGCCGGGTGCCACCAGATGGCTGAAGGACGCCGTAACCCCGGCTGGCGACGTGTAGGACGTGGCCACCATCACCAGCCCCGTGACCACCAGCAGCACGATCGCGACAATCTTGATCAGCCCGAACCAGAACTCGACCTCGCCAAACGCCTTTACCGCCAGCATGTTGAGGCCCAGCAGCAGGAGCATCGTGGCAAATGCCGGTAGCCAGGTGGGCACATCGGGGTACCAGTACTGGAAAAAGCCTGCCACCACGACCACATCACCCACCGCCGCGACCACCCAACTGAGCCAGTAGGACCAACTGAGGATGAAACCGGCGCGCGGCCCCAGGTAGTTGTGTACCAGGTCTGCGAACGACTCCATGTGCAGGTTAGCCAGCAGCATCTCGCCCATCGCACGCATGATGCAGAACACGAAAAAGCCGATGATGGCGTACACCAGAATGATCGAAGTGCCGGAAAGCGCGATGATCTTGCCCGAGCCCATGAACAGCCCGGTGCCGATCGCACCACTGATCGAAATGAGCTGAATGTGCCTGTTTTCCAGCCGTCGCTTCAGCGTACGGCCAGGCTGCCCAGTCGCGTCTTGCGAGTTGCACGTTTGCTGCATAGTTGACCTCTTATTCTTTTTCTGTGAAACCACATGCCCTTCACTGCGCACTTTAATTGGTACGCACGTGCACACGTGTTGTAATAACAAGCGCAGCAGGCATGGGTATTAACGCAGACGGAAATACACGCCCCGATGAAACTTCTCATCAGGCTTAATTAATTATGAAAGCCCATCACACTTGCACGCCGATTAATCTGGTCATGCCCGGCAAGACGTTTAAACGTGAAACACAGGGTGCTGACGCTGTTTCATTTTGCCAGCCGTTGTAGTCAATCGGAACGCTACAGACTGCACACACGAAATGGGATTTGTTGCACTGTGAAAGGCCGGGGTGACAGTTTGCGCCAGGCGCCTGCCCATTCCGGCTATCGCGGTGCTCACATCTTGAAGGTGGAGAGCAAAATGCTGGTCTCGGTGTTCTCGATGTGTTGTATCGAGCGAATGGTGTTCAACGCCCGGTCGAAGGCCTCGAGGGTGTCCGCCCGCAGCTCGGCCATCAGGTCCCAGCGGCCATTGGTGGTGTGGATGGCCACCACGTTGGGGTGCCCGCGCAGCGCGTGCTTGACCTCCGCAGCATGGTGGCCGCTGATGCCGATGCTGGTAATTGCCCGTACGCCTTGCTCCAGGGCATCTGACCTGAGGCGAATCGTGTAGCCCATGATCACCCCTTGTTCCTCAAGCTTGGTGATGCGGTTCTGCACCGTTGCCCTGGCAACCTTGAGTTTCTTGGCAAGGGTGAGGATCGGCGTGCGTGCATTATCACGCAACAGCGCGATCAGTTCCCGGTCTACAGTGTCCATGGTGCCTGCCCATTAATCAGATTGTTATTCTGGGGTCGCAGATTGTCTAGAAAGATGACGAAACTGGCAACCTGCTCTCTTCAATTTGACGCAACCTTTCATCAAACTCTTCGTGCTGGCAACCCCTCAACAATCTTAAGCGTTCACCCTGCAGGCCTTGAGGTGAGAGCGCGCGCATAAAAGGTGCAAGAGCATGACGTATTTCATTGATGTTCCAACCATGTCCGATTTGGTCCATGACATTGGCGTAGCGCCCTTCATTGGTGAACTGGCCGCGGCCCTGCGCGAAGACTTTAAACGTTGGCAGGACTTTGATAAGTCCGCCCGTGTTGCCAGCCATTCGGAAGTGGGTGTGATCGAATTGATGCCGGTCGCCGACACGCATCGCTATGCGTTCAAATACGTCAACGGGCACCCTGCCAATACAGCAAAAGACCTTCATACCGTCATGGCCTTTGGCGTGTTGGCCGACGTCGCGACCGGTTACCCGGTGCTGTTGTCTGAACTGACCATCGCCACCGCCCTGCGCACTGCCGCCACATCGTTGATGGCCGCCCAGGCGCTGGCCCGGCCGAACGCGAAAAAAATGGCGCTGATCGGCAACGGCGCGCAAAGCGAATTCCAGGCACTGGCCTTCCACAAACACCTGGGTATCGAAGAAATCGTCGCCTTCGACACCGACCCGCTGGCCACCGCCAAGCTGATCGCCAACCTCAAGGAGTACAGCGGCCTTACCATTCGCAAGGCCCGCTCTGTTGCCGAGGCGGTCAAAAGCGTCGACATCATCACCACGGTGACCGCCGACAAGGCCTACGCGACCATCATCACCCCCGACATGCTCGAACCCGGCATGCACTTGAACGCAGTGGGCGGCGACTGCCCAGGCAAGACCGAACTGCATGCCGATGTATTGCGCAGCGCACGCGTGTTCGTCGAGTACGAACCGCAGACCCGTATCGAAGGTGACATCCAGCAATTGCCTGGCGACTTCCCAGTGGTCGACCTCTGGCGTGTACTTCGGGGTGAAACCGAAGGCCGCCAAAGCGACAGCCAGGTAACCGTATTCGACTCGGTGGGCTTCGCGCTCGAAGACTATACCGTACTACGGTATGTACTACAGGAAGCCGAAAAACGCGGCCTGGGCTCAAAAATCGACCTAGTACCCTGGGTGGACGAAGACCCGAAAGACCTGTTCAGCCACACCCGCGGCCGCGCTGCCAAAAGCCGCATCCGACGCGTTGCATAACCCTACGGTCAGCTCTTAATTTCGGTATTCCAGATGGCATTTCCAACGCGTTCGATTCAAGCACCTGCGGCAGTGGTCATGGTCAGGCCGCACGCCTTCACCCCCAACCCGGAAACAGCGGCAGACAACTCGTTCCAGAGCACCCACCCTGACGTCGCCGCGCAGGCCGTGGCCGATGTGGCGCGCGACGAAGTCACCCAGGCCGCGGGGCGGCTTGAAGCCGAGGGCGTGCGCGTGCACCTGTTCGACGACTTTGGCGAGCAGAACACGCCGGACTCGGTGTTCCCGAACAACTGGTTTTCCACCCACCCGGGCGGCCACATCGCGATCTACTCGATGTACTCGCGCAATCGCCGCCGCGAACGGCGGGCGGATGTCATCGAAATGCTCAAGCATGAGTACCGGGTGCAGGATGTGATCGACTATTCCGGGCTGGAACAGGACGAGCTGTTTCTCGAAGGTACTGGGGCGATGGTGTTCGACCATTTGTCCAGGGTCGCCTATACCGCCCGCTCCAACCGCGCCGACCCGATCGCCCTCGAGCGTTTCAGCACGCACTTCAACTTCGAGCCCATGGTGTTCGACACGGCCGACGAACAAGGCACGCCGATTTACCACACCAACGTCCTGATGTGCGTGGCGACTGAGTTTGCACTGGTGGGGTTTGACACGTTCACCAACCCGAGCCGTGCACAGGAGGTGCGCATGCGCCTGATCGAGTCAGGCCGTGATGTGATCGACCTGAGCAACCAGCAGATCAGCCAGTTTGCCGGCAACGCCATCGAGCTTTCTGGGCGTGATGGTCGAATCCTTGCGCTTTCGCGCAAAGCGTTCGACAGCCTTACGGGTGAGCAGCGTCAGCGCATCGAGCGTTCGGCGCGGCTGGTACCTTTGGATGTGCCGACCATCGAGATGGCCGGGGGCTCGGTGCGCTGCATGATCGCCGGGATTCACCTGTCACCGAGAAGCTCACGCCCGCTTTCGATCAATTGATTCAACGTGTCGTGAAGGAGATCAACTGACCCTGTGGGAGCCGGCTTGCCGGCGATGCAAGCGCCGCAGTGTATGGCACCGGCTTTGCCGGTGATCGCCGGCGAGCCAGCTCCCACAAGACCCTGCTAAATCAATACGTTATGAGTTCCAAACGGTTTACTGCACAACCCCGCATGCCATCCGCGCACCACCACCGCCCAGTTTTTCCGGGTGGTCACTGTGGTTGTCGCCACCGGCATGCACCATTAACGCATGGCCTTTGAAGTCCGCAGCCTTGAGGCGTGGCGCGAGCACCGGATAGCTGGCCTTACCATCGGCACCCACGTACAGCGCCGGCAAGTCACCCCGGTGGCCGCTGTCATCGTAGGGGCCTTTATGCGCCTGGGTCGAATCCGGGTCCCAGTGGCCACCCGCCCCGCCAGCAGGCACCGGCTTGCCGTTCTCCTCGGTGGGTGCGCACGACGCATTCTGATGCAAATGGAAGCCATGCACGCCGGGCGGCAGGTCCTTGAGATCAGGGGTCAGACGCGTGCCGTATTGGTTTTGCTCGATGCTGATGGTCCCGATCGACTTGCCTGGGCCGTCGGGGCCTGCCAGCTTGAGTTCTACCGTCTGGGCGGCCTGCGCAAGGCCGGTGCTGGCCAGCAATGCAACGAAAAGCGCTGCTTTCATGTTGGTTCTCCATGGCGTGGGATGACGGGTGTCGTACCCAGGTAACAGTTGGGACTGCGCAGCCCGCCAGGTATTCCATTTGGCCACAGACTGAAACACTTACACGTGTGCGGTGTACCCTCAGGCAGGTTGCTTGCGCGGTGTCAGCGACACCCAGTAGCGGGTCCGATAATGCACCTGCAGCGGCAGGCTGGCAGCCAACAAGGCAAGGATGCGGTCGTTGTCGTCGAGCTGGAAGGTGCCGGTCACGCTCAGGCGCTCCAGGGCCGGGTCCCAACGCAGCAGCCCGGGGCGATAGCGGTCGAGTTCGCGCAATACATCGCCCAAGGGCTGGTTGTCGACCATCAACAGGCCTTGCTGCCAACCCGGTAACTGCGCGTCGAACGCCTCTATAGGCCCTGCCCCGCTTGCAGCAAGGGTTACCTTCTGCCCAGCCTGCAATGACAGCGCGCCGCCCTGGGCCGTTTGCAGGCGCACGGCGCCATCGCTGACCGACACGCGGTAGTGCTGCCCTTGCTGACGCACGCAAAAACTCGCCTGGGTAGCAAAGACAGCGCCTTGGGCGGTCTGCACCTGCAACGGGCCGACGCAGTCCACGGCAATCTCACCCCGTACCAGTTGCACAACGTGCTGGCTGCCCTGCACAGACAGGTTCACCGCGCTGGCAGTGTTCAAATGCACGCGCCCTCCGCCTGCCAGCACGTGGCCACGCCGTTCTCCGGTGGTGGTGTGCAGGTCGGCGCGCCAGCTGGCCACGGGTAGCTGGCGATAGCCATACCAAGCTAGCGGCGCCAGCGTGCCGATCGCCAGGGCCTGGCCCAGCAACTGGCGGCGGTCGGAGTCCGGGCGGTCCAGGCAGGCCACGGCAAGCGACGATGGCACGGCGGAAAACTGCGTGCGTAGGGCCTCGGCTTTTTGCCACAGCGCTTCATGGGCAGCGCTGCGTGCACGCCAGCGCTGTAGCGCGTCGACCTGGCCATCATCCAGTGGGCCAGCGTCCTGCAAGGCCAGCCACTGCGCGGCCTCGCGGGCCAGTTGACGAGCGCGGGCGTCGACGGGCGCGCTCACAACGCCACCAACAGGCAATGCGCGTACGCCTTGACCATGTAGCGTTTGACCGTACGCTCAGAAACCTGCAAACGCTCGGCAATGGTTGCGTAGTCGACCCCTTCCAACTGCGCCCACAAAAAAGCCCGGCGCACGGCGCGTGGCAGGCCGTCGAGCAGTTCGTCCAGGGCCTGCAAGGCTTCAAGCAGTATCCAGCGTTGCTCCGGCGAGGGTGCCAACGCTTCGGGCAGGTTGGCCAGGGCTTCCAGGTAAGCGCGCTCCAGGCTGCGTCGCTTGTAGTGGTTGATCAGCAGCCGCTTGCCCACGGTCAGTAGATAGGCCCTGGGCTCACGCAGGCTGGGTAGCGTCTGCCCGGGGTGCGCGGCGAGCACCCGCAAGAAGGTGTCCTGGGCCAAGTCGGCGGCCTCCCAGGCATCGCCCAGGCGGCGCGAGAGCCAGCCTTCCAGCCAACTGCGATGGTCGCGGTAAAGCGTGCCGAAGGAGGTTTCGTCTGCCGGGGTGGAGTCGGTCATTCAAGGGCACGCTAGCGGGCTAAAGGTATGAATGCGACTGATTCTAATTGCTTTTAGATCCCACCTCCAGCCAACAATTGCGTCATCACCTCGGCCAGTGCCTTGACCATCACGTCTGCCGTGGGCCGGTGGACGATGACAATTTCGTAGCTGTCGACCTCGGGCAACCCCTGCTCGCCCCCCAGCACCCGGTGCTCGCGCGTTGCCGCCCGCGGCGGTAGCAGGCTGATGCCCATGCCATCGGCGACTGCAGCCTGGATGCCACTGAGGCTGGAACTGGTAAAACTGATGCGCCAGCGCCGGCCCATGCCTTCGATGGCGGTGATCATGTCATCGCGGTACAGCCCGCGTGGCGGAAAGGTCACCAACGGGATCGGGTCGAGTTCAAAAGCCGGCGTGCGCGCACTGTCGATCCACTGCAGGCGCTCTGGCCAGCAGGCCACCCCTTCGCGGCTGTTGCGCCGCTGCTTCAGCAGCACCAGGTCGAGCTCGCCATTGTCGTAGGCTTGGCTGAGGTCACGGCACAGCCCGCTGGTCACTTCCAGTTTGACCTGCGGGTGCAGCCGGCTGAACGCCGACAGGGCGTTGGTGGTGCGCCCACCGACGAAATCCTCGGGCACGCCAAGGCGCACGGTGACACCGACCATCGCCCCTGCCAGCGCTTCGAGCATCTGGTCGTTCAAGGCCAGCATATGGCGGGCATAGCCGAGCAAGGTCTGCCCGGCGTCGGTGGGCAGCACGTCACGGTTGCCGCGCACCAGCAAACGGTGGCCGACCATTTCTTCGAGTCGGCGCACCTTCTGGCTGATGGTGGACTGGGTCGAGTGCAGGCGCGCGGCGGCGGTGGTGAAACTGCCGCAATCGGCCACCACGACGATCGCGCGCAGCAAGTCGAGGTCGAACAGTGCTCTATTCGATTTCACGCTGATAGACATCTGGGTATTCAACTTCTGAATGGCAAGGTAGCGTTCTATCACGCCACCTAATACCCCGCAACGCGCTTGCTCAATCGCCGAGTGCCGCGCCTTCGCGTCGCGGGTCGGCGCCCCCCGACCAGCCAGCGCCAGTGCGCTGGATGATCTGCATGCCGCTGGTCATGGTCATGGGCGTGACCTCGTGCCCCCAGGCCGCCAGTTGCCGGATCAGCGCCGGGCTGGTCAGCCCCGCTTCCACCTCGGTGCCGGCATTACGGCTGCCGAAATTGGGCAGGTTGCTGGCTTGTTGCGGGTTTAGTTGCCAGTCCAGCAGGCCGACTAGCGCTTTGTTCACGTAGCCGATGATCTGCGAGCCGCCGGGGGAACCGAGGCTGGCCACCAGTTCACCCGATGACCGCGAAAACACCAAGGTCGGCGCCATGGCCGACAAGGGGCGCTTGCCCGGCTCGACCCGGTTCGCCACGGGCTTACCTTGCTCCTGTGGCAAAAACGAGAAATCGGTCAGGTGGTTGTTCAGCAAAAAACCTTTGACCATCACGTGTGCGCCGAACGCCGCCTCCACTGACGTGGTCATGGCCAAGGCCTGGCCACTGTCGTCCACGGCAGAGAGGTGCGACGTGGAAATACGCAGCGGCGAACGGTCGGGGGCCATGGCCAGGTCGGCGCCCTGCGGGGTACCGGGGCGGGCGCGCTTCATGCTGTAGGTACCGATCTGGGCGGCGCGCCCAGCGAGGTAGGCAGGGTCGATGAGGGCTTTGACCGGCACCGGCACGTAGTCGCTGTCGGCCAGGTATTGGGCGCGGTCGGCATAGGCCAGGCGTTCGGCTTCGGCGATCACGTGAACCGCCAGCGGCGTGGGCTCCAGGCCGGCGGGCGATGACGTGGCGCGTGGCGCAAGTTTCGCCAGGTCATAGTATGGCGACGCGCGCTGTAGCGCTTCAAGGATGCCCAGTGTCTGCAGTACAGCGACCCCGCCCGAAGAAGGCGGCGGCATGCCACAGATACGCCACAGTTTGTACGGGCCACAGACCGGCTCCCGCTCGCGTGCACGGTACTGGCTCAGGTCCTGCAATGACAGTTGCCCGGCATTGGCATGCCCACGCACCTGGGCAACGATCGCTTCGGCCACCTCGCCGGTGTAGAACGCATCAGGCCCCTGCGCGGCGATGCGCGCCAGGGTCTGCGCAAGCTCGGGGTTGCGCAGCATCGTGCCGACCGGCAGTGGCTTGCCGTTTTCGCCAAGGAAATAGCGGGCCATGCTGGGTGAGCGGGCGACATAAGGGTCAGCTGCCAGCAAGGTGTGTAGACGCTCAGAGACTGGAAAGCCGTTTTGCGCCAGCGCTATCGCAGGCGCGAACAAATCCTGCCACGGCAGCTTGCCATGCTGTTCATGGGCCAGTTTAAGCGCCCGCAGCACGCCAGGAACGCCGACCGCGCGCCCACCGATTTGCGCCGCCCTGAATGGCATCGGCGATCCGTCGGCTTGCAGGAAGAGTGATTCCGTGGCCGTTGCAGGCGCCGCCTCACGGCCGTCGAACGCCTGCACACGCTTGCCGTCCCAATAGAGGATGAAGGCCCCACCACCAATGCCACTGGATTGTGGCTCGACCAGGGTGAGCACCATCTGCATGGCGATCGCCGCATCGATGGCACTGCCACCGGCGCGCAGCATCGCACGCCCCGCCTCGCTGGCCAGCGGGTTGGCAGCTGCGGCCATGTGCCGGCTGGCGTGGACGGGTTGCAAGGCGCTGCGGTAGCCGGACTGCAATTCTGGGGGTGGGGGTAGTACCTGGTCGGCCCAGGCTGGGCCAGCGGTGGTGGCCAGGCACAGGGCGGTTATCAGTTGCCGGGGACGTGATGAGAGGCTTGAGTGCATGGCGATGGATTTTTTTCGCTCTTGAGGTCGAGCGCCGCTGGCGCGGCGCTTCGCAGCACAAGGCTGCTCCTACAGTTTAATTCGGGCTAATTATGCCTGTGGACTCACCGGCCCGATACAAACTGTAGGAGCAGCCTTGTGCTGCGAAGCGCTGCGCCAGCGGCGCTCGATCTTTACCCCTACGCCACCTCTTCGAACGGCAAGCCCACATAGTTCTCGGCAATGTTCACCAACCCCGCCGGCGACGACAGGAAGTACTCGCGGTCAGCCTCCTGCATCTTCTGGTCCCAAGCGTCCTTGTGCGTGCCAAAGTCATGCAGCAACTGGGTCATGAACCAGCTGAAACGCTCGCCCTTCCAGACCCGGCGCAAGGCCAGCGGCGAGTACTGCTGCAACAGGTCGGTGCGCCCTTCGTGGTAGACCTTGACCAGGATCCGGTACAGGTAATTGACGTCCGATGCCGCCAGGTTGAGGCCCTTGGCACCGGTAGGCGGGACGATGTGGGCGGCATCGCCGACCAGGAACAGATGCCCGTACTGCATCGGTTCGACCACCAGGCTGCGCAGCGGGGCAATGCTTTTTTCCAGCGCAGGGCCGGTCACCAGGCTCGCCGCCACGTCCTCGGGCAAGCGGGCCTTGAGCTCGTCCCAGAAACGCTCGTCGGACCAAGCTTCGACCTGGTCGTCCAACGGCACTTGCAGGTAGTAGCGGCTGCGCGTCTGCGAGCGTTGGCTGCACAGCGCGAAGCCCCGCTCGTGATGGGCATAGATCAGCTCGTGATTGACCGGCGGGGTGTCCGACAACAAGCCCAGCCAGCCAAACGGATACACTCGCTCGTACTGCTTGAGCACACCCTCGGGGATGCTCTGCCGGGAAACGCCATGGAAGCCATCGCACCCGGCGATGTAGTCACAGTCCAGGCGGTGAACCTGCCCGTCCTTTTCGAACGTGAGGTACGGACGCTCGCCTTTGAGCTCATGCGGCTGCACATTGCTCGCCGCGTAGATGATCGGTGCACCACTGGCTTCACGGGCTTGCATCAAGTCACGGGTGACCTCGGTCTGGCCGTAGACCATCACCGTCTTGCCACCGGTCAGGGCCTTGAGGTCGAGGCGCTGGCGACGCCCGCCGACCAGCAACTCGACGCCTTCATGCACCAGCCCTTCGCGGTCCATTCGCGCAGCCACGCCGGCCTCACGCAACAGGTCGACCGTGCCCTGCTCCAGCACGCCGGCACGGATGCGGCCGAGCACGTATTCGGGAGTCTGGCGTTCGACGATGACCGTCTCGATGCCGGCCTTGTGCAGCAACTGGCCGAGCAGCAGGCCGGAGGGACCTGCACCGATGATTGCAACCTGAGTTTTCATTGTTGTTGTCTCTAGTCGGGCGATGCCGGCCCTGGACTGGCAGTGGCATGGCATCTGCTGTTAGGGTTTACACCTGCATTTTTACTGGCAAAGGCTGCCGGTTAAGTGTGCTATTCCATGCAAAACCTGCACTTTTACAAAAAACGTTCGATTAACGGACAGGCAAAACCGCATGAAATCCACCCTCCCCGGCATTCCGTTGTTCCAGCTGTACGGCGAAAACCAGGCGTGGCCTGGCACCGACCTGTTGCACTGCGAGTCGATCCCGGCACGCAGCCGCTTGCACCACTGGGAGATCAAGCCGCACCAGCATGCCGAGCTGTTCCAGTTGCTGTATGTGCAGCGTGGCCAGGCCGAGGTGGAGATCGAAGGTGTCCGCAGCTCGATCAGCCAGGCCGCCATCCAGGTGGTACCGCCACTGACCGTGCACGGCTTTCGCTTCAGTGCCGACATCCAGGGGCATGTACTGACCTTCGGCACCGCGCTGGTGGCCGAACTGGAACAGCAACTGGGCGCGCCCGTGGGCATGCTGGCCACGCCGGCGTGCTATGCGTTGGGCAAGGACCGCCAGCGTTTACGCAGCCTGATCGACACACTGCAGCAGGAATACCAGGGCAATGCCCCGGCACGGGCGACGATGCTGCAGGCGCTGGTGACCGCGTTGATGGTCTGGATCAGCCGCCGGCAGCAACTGGGCCAGGCGCCCCGTAACCGTGACGAACGGGACCGGCAGTTGCTCGGGCAATACCTGCGCCTGGTCGAGGCGCATTACCGCGAGCATTTGTCCGTGGAGGACTTCGCCGCGCGCCTGAACGTCTCGAGCCTGCAACTCAACCAGCTGTGCCGGGCACTGAGCGGGCAAACGGCTTTGCAGGTGGTGCATCAGCGGCTGCTGCTGGAGGCGCGGCGCAACCTTCTTTATACGCGCATGAGCATTGGGCAATTGTCGGATAGTCTCGGGTTTACCGACCCCACCTACTTCGCGCGGTTTTTCAAGCGGCTGAGCGGGCAGACGCCCAATGGCTATCGCCGGGTGGGGGTGCCTGAATAGCGCCCCTGCTTGACGTAAACGTCAACCTGCATTCAGGATAGCCCCATACCCCACGCCGAGCCCCCGCATGAGCCTGCAGACCTACAGCATCTCCGACCTGTCCCGCGAGCTGGACATCACCACCCGTGCCATCCGCTTCTACGAGGAACAGGGCTTGCTGAGCCCCGAGCGACGTGGCCTGGAACGCATCTACTCGGCGCGTGACAAAGTCAGCCTGAAGCTCATCCTGCGCGGCAAGCGCATTGGTTTTTCCCTCGCCGAATGCCGTGAACTGATCGAGCTGTATGACCCCACCAGCGGCAACCTGAAACAGCTCAACAGCATGCTGGTGAAAATCGCCGAACGACGTGCCCAGTTGGAGCAGCAGATGCTCGACATCCACCAGATGCAACTGGAGCTCGACACCGCCCAGGAGCGCTGCGAGCAGGCCCTTGCCGCGACCTTGAACAATAAAGACAACCGTTGACCCGCCACAGGAAACCCGCCATGCCCTTGCCTAAAGAAGTCCGTCTGGTCGAAGTAGGCCCCCGCGACGGTCTGCAGAACGAAGCCCAGCCCATCAGCGTCGCCGACAAGGTGCGCCTGGTTGACGACCTTACCGAAGCAGGCCTTGCCTACATCGAAGTCGGCAGCTTTGTCTCGCCCAAGTGGGTACCGCAGATGGCTGGTTCCGCAGAGGTGTTCGCAGGCATCGTGCAGCGCCCCGGTGTTACCTATGCCGCCTTGGCGCCGAACCTGCGCGGCTTCGAAGATGCGCTGGCTGCCGGGGTGAAAGAGGTGGCGGTGTTTGCCGCAGCGTCCGAGGCGTTCTCGCAGCGCAACATCAACTGCTCGATCAGCGACAGCCTCAAGCGCTTCGAGCCGATCATGGAGGCTGCGCGCAGCCACGGCGTGCGCGTGCGTGGCTATGTGTCGTGCGTCTTGGGCTGCCCTTATGAAGGCAAGGTCAGCGCCGAACAGGTCGCCCCGGTCGCCCGCGCCCTGCATGACATGGGCTGCTACGAGGTATCGCTGGGCGACACCATCGGTACCGGCACTGCGGGCGATACCCGCCGGCTGTTCGACGTGGTCTCGGCCCAGGTGCCGCGCCAGCAGTTGGCCGGGCACTTCCACGACACCTATGGCCAGGCCTTGGCCAACGTCTATGCCAGCCTGCTTGAAGGTATCAATGTGTTCGACAGCTCGGTGGCCGGGCTGGGGGGCTGCCCCTATGCCAAGGGCGCCACCGGCAATATCGCAACCGAAGACGTGGTGTACCTGCTACAGGGGCTGGGCATCGAGACGGGCATCGACCTGGACCGCCTGATCGCCGCAGGGCAACGCATCAGCACGGTGCTGGGCCGCGCCAATGGGTCGCGAGTGGCGCGCGCACGCAGCGCGCACTAGTCACACGGGTGTCACATGAATGTGGGTGGAGTGTTACCTCCCCCACGTTTCGCAGCAAAAAATCGGGTAACAGGGAAACAAATCGACAAAATTTCAGGTCGAGCGTTTTCAACCAAAACACCTAAGTGCTTGATTTTAAAGGATTTGAAAAAGTTGGCACGGGCCATGCTATATCTTTGGTACAAGAACAATAAAAATGTGACACCCAATAAAAACAACAGGTAACGGCTCTGACATAACAAGAACAACACGGCAGAGGCGTAGCAAGCAGATTTTTTTGGAGTAGACACGCTTTTCAGGGGTACGCCCCGCGGTCTGACACAGAACAATAAAACTACCTCAAGGTAGCGGCAGTCAGCATCGGATCAGTCATGATGAAAGCAGGTCAGCGCTCAAAAAAATACGTTTGTTCTTGACCCCGCATGGGGGTCGCCCGCGACACAAAGACAGGCTGACAAAAACAACAAAAGGCCGTCTTCAATAATAAAAAGAGCAGGCAACAACGCTTTGGGGGGAGCTTCGGCTCCCCTCAGTGCTTCCTGCCCTCCTCCTCGCTCTGTTTCTCCTCATCCTGTTTCTCGACCTTGTCCACCAACATAGGCATCGTGCCCAGCACCAGCAGTGCCAGCACCGTGCTGATCAATGCCGTGGCTTCGCGCCCCATGCCGGCGGCCGTACCGATCGCGGCAGTCATCCACAGCCCTGCTGCGGTAGTCAGCCCTTTCACATGGCTGGTGTCTTGGCCGTTACCCTTGAGAATGGTACCCGCCCCCAGAAAACCGATCCCGGCGACAATGCCCTGGATCACCCGGCTTAGCGCCTGCTCGTCGGCCCCGGCCATGCTTGGCGCCAACACGAACAGCGCAGCGCCCAGCGAGACCAGCATGTGGGTGCGCACGCCGGCAGACTTGCCTTTGTGCTCACGCTCAAAACCCAGCACCGCACCCAGCACGGCCGCCATCAGCAGGCGCACCAGCACTCGCGTGACTTCGCGCTCGTCGCCGAGGTCGGCGAACTCGGCCTGAATGGTTTGCCAAATCGGATGCCACCAAGGGTTCATCGTGACGCTCCTAATCAGAATGCGCTGGGGCTGCCTCTGTGAGAGTTGACTCGCGCAGCGCCGGCAAGTGCGATACATCCCGCCCAGCGGATCGATGCAGCAACCACCTCTGCACAGTGGTCACACGTGTAACCGCCACCAAGAGGACATTCCCATGCCGGTTGAAATCGACGAAAGCACCCGCCGTTGCACGCTCATCGGCGACCATGTGCACCTCGAAGGCGATGGCCCTGCCATCGAAATCATCACCGATGAGCAGCTGCGCATGTCGGTGGCGGTGCTGGCGGGGGAACGGGTGCCGATCACCGAAGCGGAAGCTGATGCCCTGACCGTAGCGGGTGCGGTGGATAGCCGCAGGCATCTGAAGACCAGCGTGCCAGGCTCGGTAATCTAAGGCCTGGCGTGGTTTTGCTGATCATCTGATACGGTTTTTATCGCCAAACCTGAGCCTGTGCTGATAACAGCTCGGGGGCCATAGTGCTCATGCCTGATCGAGGCCTGATGAGCACCGAGCCATGAACGATAGAATCCCCTTTACCGAGATCGCCGCGCCCGCAAGTTCAGCCGCCAAACGCCACGTTGACAGCGGCCTTCACACCCGCAGTTTCACCGGGCTGTACCGCAACCTGCGGATCGGTTTTGCGGGGGCGTTGTTCGCACTGTTCTTCGGCACCGCCTGGCTGACCTGGAACGGCCGCCAGGCAGTGCTCTGGGACTTGGGCAGCAGCAAGTTCCATATCTTCGGCGCAACCTTCTGGCCGCAGGACTTCATCCTGCTGTCTGCGCTGTTGATCATCTGCGCCTTTGGCCTGTTCGCCATCACGGTCTACGCCGGCCGTGTGTGGTGCGGGTACAGTTGCCCACAAAGTACCTGGACCTGGTTGTTCATGTGGTGCGAAAAGGTCAGCGAAGGTGACCGCAACCAGCGCATCAAGCTTGCCGCTGCCCCCTGGAGCCTGGAAAAACTGGCCCGTCGGGCGCTCAAGCACAGCCTGTGGCTGGCCATCGGCTTGCTCACCGGCCTGACCTTCGTCGGCTACTTCACCCCGATACGGCCCCTGGCGGCAGAACTGTTCACCTTGCAGTTGGGTGGCGTCGCGCTGTTCTGGGTGTTGTTCTTCACCGCCGCCACCTACATCAATGCCGGCTTGCTGCGCGAGGCGGTGTGCCTGCACATGTGCCCTTATGCCCGCTTCCAAAGCGTGATGTTCGACAAGGACACCCTGGCGGTGGCCTACGACCCGCGCCGCGGCGAAACCCGTGGCCCGCGCAAGAAAGGCAGCGACGCCCACGGCCAAGGCCTGGGCGACTGCATCGACTGCACGATGTGCGTGCAAGTCTGCCCTACCGGCATCGACATCCGCGACGGCCTGCAGATGGCCTGTATCGGCTGCGCGGCCTGCATCGACGCCTGTGACGGGGTTATGGACAAAATGGGTTATGCCCGCGGCCTGATCGGTTACAAGTCCGAGCACAGCCTGCAGGGCGGCACCACCCACTGGCTGCGCCCGCGCCTGTTGGGCTACGCCGCGGCACTGGTGGTGATGATCGGCGCGCTGGTAGTTGCCTTGCAACTGCGCCCGATGGTGTCGCTGGACGTGATCAAGGACCGTGGCCTGTTCCGCGAGAACGCCCAAGGCCAGATCGAGAACATCTACCTGCTCAAGGTCATCAACAAGACCGAAAGCACCCAGCGCTATCACCTGCGTCTGCTGGACGCTGACGGCTTCACCCTGCAGGGCAAAACCGAGTTCATCATCCCGGCTGGCGAAATGAGCGAACTGCCGGTCTCGGTGGCGATGCTTGCAGAACGCCCGACCAGCAGTTCGCAAACCTTGAGTTTCGAAGTGCAGGAGAGTGACGAACCTGCCGTGCGCAGCGTGGCACAAAGCCGCTTCGTCGCACCGATGAACCGCTGATCCCTTACACTGTTTTTCCACCTTGCCTGCCAGGCTTCGACAGAAGGCCAGAATGAAACGCTACGAACGATTCGCCGATGACATTGCCGAACTGATCCGCTCGGGTGTGCTAGGCCCTGGCCAGCGGGTGCCCTCGGTGCGCTATGCCAGCCAGACCCACGGGGTCAGCCCATCCACGGTGTTCCAGGCCTATTACCTGCTGGAACGGCGCGGGTTGATCCGCGCGCGCCCGCGTTCGGGGTACTTCGTCAACGCCCATGCACCGCGCCAGTTCTGCGAGCCGCAGGCCTTGCAGCCGGTCAGCGAGTCCACCGATGTCGACGTCAGCGCGCTGGTGTTCTCCATCCTCGACTCGATAAAGGACCCCAACACCGTGCCGTTCGGTTCGGCCTTCCCAAGCCCCGAACTGTTCCCGCTGCAGCGTTTGTCGCGCTCGCTGGCCAGTGCCAGCCGTGCGATGGACCCGCGCATGGTGGTCACCGACCTGTCGCCCGGCAACCCTCAATTGCGCCGGCAGATTGCCCTGCGCTACATGGTCGGCGGGCTGATGCTGCCGATGGAAGAGCTGCTGATCACCAATGGCGCGCTGGAAGCCCTGAACCTGTGCCTGCAAGCCGTGACCGAACCCGGCGACCTGGTGGCGATCGAAGCGCCGGCCTTCTATGCCTGCCTGCAAGTGTTGGAGCGGCTCAAACTCAAAGCTGTGGAAATTCCCGTTCACCCCCGCGAAGGCATGGACCTGAGCGTGCTGGCGCAGACCCTGGAGAAGCACCCGGTCAAGGCCGTATGGTGCATGACCAACTTCCAGAACCCGGTTGGCGCCAGCATGCCGGAGGCCAAGAAGCAGGCGCTGGTGGAGTTGCTGGCACGCCATCAGGTGCCGCTGATCGAAGACGACGTCTACGCCGAACTGTATTACGCGCAACAGGCGCCCAAACCCGCCAAGGCCTTCGACACCCAAGGCCTGGTGATGCACTGCGGTTCGTTCGCCAAGAGCCTGGCGCCCGGATACCGCATCGGCTGGGTGGCCGCCGGGCGTTTCGCGCAGAAGATCGAACGCCTCAAGTTGATGACTTCGCTCTGCGCATCGATGCCGGCACAGGCGGCCATCGCCGACTACCTGCAACACGGCGGCTATGACCGCCACTTGCGCAAGCTGCGCTACGCGCTGGAAGGCCAGCAAGCCAACATGCTCGCCGCCATCTCCCGCCACTTCCCGGCGCAGACGCGGGTCAGCCAACCGTCTGGGGGCTACTTCCTGTGGCTTGAACTGCCAGAGCAGATGGATGCGCTCAAGCTGTTCCACATGGCCTTGGCCCAGGGCATCAGCATCGCGCCCGGCCCCATCTTTTCACCGACCCGTCGCTTCGGTAATTGCATCCGCCTGAACTACGGCAGCCCCTGGCATGACGGCGCCGAAAAGGCCATGGAAACCCTGGGGCGAATCATTCGTTCATTTTGATAGCTGTCAGCCTGCGCCGCGTCTATAGTTGCCCGATCCGCTCACCGGTTCGCCACCATGCAGCCAGTCACGCAAGCTTCCTACGAGCAACTGCAGGCACGTGTCGCAGAGCTTGAAACCCTGCTGGCCCAGCGCGGTGACATTGCGCAGGCAAACAACAATCTGCTCGGCGAACTGGTCGATAACAGCTTGGCCAACGTATTTGCAGCCGACCGCAAAATGCGCCTGTTGGCGATCAATCGCACAGCCCGCGAAACCTTCCAGCGGTGGCGCGGTTTTGTGCCGCAGATCGGCGATTACATCCCGCAGTTTCTGGCCAACCAACCGGACATCATGGGCCGCTTGGCCCCGGTGTGGCCGCGCCTGCTGGCCGGCGAAGCGTTCATCGACACCATCGCCCTCGGGCCACCTGACGCCCTGCGCCACTATGAAATCCGCTACCACCCGCTGCTCGACGCGCAGCAGCGCATCCAGGGCGGCTATATGTTCGCCTACGACATTACCGAGCGCATTGCCGAGCAGGAACGCCTGCACCAAACCGAAGAGGCGCTGCGCCAATCACAGAAAATGGAAGCGGTCGGCCAATTGACCGGTGGCATTGCCCATGACTTCAACAACCTGCTTGGCAGCATCCTCGGCGCACTGGAGCTGGCCGAGCAACGCCTGAGTCAGCATCGTGTGTCCGACACCGCCAGGCTGCTCGAACTCGGCAAGAACAGCGCGCTGCGTGCAGCCTCGCTGGTGCAGCGCCTGTTGGCTTTTTCCCGCCAGCAGACACTGCTGCCGCAACCCGTCGATGTACAGCGGTTGGTGGCCGGCATGCACGACCTGATCCGCAGTTCGATCGATGCGCACATCGACTTGCAGGACCGGACACTGGCCGGTCAGTGGTCGATCCGCATCGACCCCCAACAGTTAGAAAACGCCCTGCTGAACCTGTGCATCAACGCCCGCGATGCCATGCCCCTGGGCGGCACCCTGCGCATTGGCTGTGAGAATGCCGAGCTCGACGACGAGCAGGCCCGCCGCCTGGACGTGCCGCCAGGGCAATTTTTGCACATACGGGTGGACGACACTGGCATGGGCATGAGCAAGGACGTGATGCAGCGTGCCCTCGACCCGTTCTTCACAACCAAACCCATGGGCCAGGGTACTGGCCTGGGGCTGTCGATGGTCTATGGCTTCGTGCGCCAGTCTGGCGGGCAATTACGCATTGACAGCACGCCTGGGCAAGGCACCAGCGTCCACCTGTATCTGCCCCGGAACGAAAGCACCACCCCCGAGCATCCTTGCGCTGCGCCTGAAAATACTGACGCCAGGCCGCTTCACAGGCCACACCGGATCATGCTGGTAGAAGACCAAGCGACCCTGCGCCTGGTACTCGGCGAAGTGCTAAAAGAGCTGGGCCACGAGGTCCAGGTTTTCGAGGACGGCCGCAGCGCACTCCAGGCGTTGCAGCACAGCCCATTGCCTGACTTGTTGATCACCGATGTTGGCCTGCCCGGCGGCATCGACGGCAACCAGCTCGCAGAGGCCTATCGGGGCCTTGCCAACGAAGCACCGGTGATACTGATCACCGGCTACGACATTGCCAGCAGCATGGCCCTAGGCTGGCCTGCAGAGCGCACCGAGGTGCTGTCCAAGCCCTTCGAGCTCAAGGCACTGGGTGAGCGGATCGATCGCTTGCTGGGCGTGGATGCGCATTTGCGTTAAGGGTGTTCTCGCCCTTGGGGTGAACACGTTAGAGTTTGGGCCTTTAATTTCGTCGGACGTCGGCATGCCTTCCCGCGACCTGCTTTCCCTGCGCCAACATGTCGAAGACCTGGAGCGCCGTAACGCGCTGCTGGAGTCGCAGTTGGCGAGCCACCAGGAGCACGATCAGATCCTCTATCGTTCGTTGTTTGACACCATGGACGAAGGGTTCTGCATCATTGAATTCTTCGATGGGCCACATGGCCCATTGAGTGACTACGTGCATGTCGTGGCCAATGCGGCGTATGCGAAACATGCCGGCATCCCCAATGTGGTCGGGCAAAAACTGCGCGAGATGGTCCCCGATGAGGCCGACGATTGGGTAGCCCGCTACGGTGAAGTGCTGCGCACCGGCGAGCCGCTGCACTTCGAACAGGAGCTGGTTGCCACTGGCCATGTCCTGTCCGTCACGACCTTTCGCGTCGAACCCGCCGAGCGGCGCCAGGTGGCGGTGCTGTTCAAGGATGTCACCGCACGGCGTCGTGCAGAGCTGGCCTTGCAGCGCATGAACGAAGAGCTCGAAGAACGGGTCAATGCGGCGCTGGCAGAGCGCCGGTTGTTTGCCGAAGTGGTCGAGCACAGCCTGGCTAACGTGCACATGATCGATAGCAACATGCGCTGGCTGGCGATCAACCGGCAGGCCAAGCTGGAATTTCATTACCTGTACGGCGCCACCCCGGAAGTGGGCGACTCTGTGACCACGCTGATGGGCGACAACCTCACCGACCTGAACGTGATCATGCCGATGTGGCAACGTGCGCTGGGGGGCGAGCAGTTCACAATAACTCAGCGTTTCGGCAAGGGGGCTACACAACGGCATTACGAGCTGCGCTTCAACTGCCTGCGCGACCCTGATGGCGCGATTCTTGGTGCCTACTTATTCGCGTATGACATCAGCGAACGCGTCGCCGCCCAGCAGCGCCTGCTCAGCGCTGAAGAGGCACTGCGGCATGCGCAGAAAATGGAGGCCGTGGGGCACTTGAGTGGTGGCATCGCCCATGACTTCAACAACCTGCTGGGTAGCATTCTGGCGGCCCAGGAATTGATGCAGCAACGCTTGCAACAGGCGCGTCACGACCAACTCGGCAGCCTGCTGGACGTTGCCAGTGGCGCGGCGCAGCGTGCCGCCGCCGTCGTGCATCGCCTGCTGGCGTTCTCGCGCCAGCAGACGCTGCAACCCCAGCCCACCGATGTCACCCAATTGGTCAATGACATGGAGCAGCTGGTCCGTGGCAGCATCGGTCCGTCCATCCAGTTGCACAGCCACTTCCCGCAGCACCTGTGGCCAACGTTCATCGACCCGCCACAACTGGAAAACGCCCTGCTCAACTTGTGCATCAACGCCCGAGACGCACTGCCAGAAGGTGGCGCGATTACCCTCAGCGGCGACAACCTGACCCTTGACCTGCAGCGTGCCCAAGGGCTCGACCTGGCTGCAGGCGATTACCTGCGCCTTGGGGTCAAGGACAACGGGCGAGGCATGTCGGCAGAGGTCGCGGCGCGCGCCGTGGATCCGTTCTTCACCACCAAGCCGATGGGCCAGGGCACTGGCCTTGGGCTTTCCATGGTTTACGGCTTCGTGCGTCAGTCAGGGGGGCAGATGCGTATCCTGTCCAAGCCCGATGAAGGCACGCTGGTCGAACTGTATCTGCCCCGCCACCTTGCGTGGCAAGCGATGAACAGCTTCCAAACCCCGGCTCAGCGCCCGGCGAGTTGCAACACCGTGCAGGCTGGGCAAATCGTGCTGGTAGAAGACCAGGAGCCCCTGCGCTTGGTCATCCACGAAGTACTCGAAGAGCTCGGCCATGACGTCCAGGCATTCGCCGACGGCCCAAGCGCGCTGGCGTACCTCGAGCGCTGCCCGCCGCCGCACCTGCTGATCAGCGATATCGGCCTGCCCGGGGGCCTGAACGGTCGGCAGGTCGCCGACCGATGCCGCGTACGGCACCCGCACATAAAAGTGCTGTTCATCACCGGTTACGATGAAAGCGCTGTACTCAGCCACGGCCAAACCCTGGAAGCATCCAGTGTATTGACCAAACCCTTTGACCTGGCGGCACTCGTGGAAAGGGTCGCACAGCTGCTGATGCATTAGCGGCCTGTGGTTTATCGATGGAGCGAAATGAATGCCCGGTGAATGCTTGAATACAACCGATGAGCTGGAGGGTTTACGCCAGCGAATCGATCAGCTCGAACAGCAAAACAGCCAGTTGAACAGCGAACTGTTGCGCTTGAACGCACGCGCGCAGGCGTCGGAAGGCTACCGCTTTCTGTTCGAGAACATGGAAGAAGGCTTCTGCATCATCCAGTTCATCGATGGACCGCTTGGGCCGTTGAGCGATTATGTACACCTGATGGCCAACCCGGCTTACTGCAGGCATGCCGGGCTGCCCAATGTCGTGGGCCGGACCCTGCGGGAAGTGATACCCGACGAGGCCCATGTCTGGCTGGACTACTTCGGCACCGTGGAGCGGACTGGCAATCCGCTGTACTTCGAGCATGAGTTGCTTGCCACCGGCCGCTGCCTTGGCCTAGCGGCAATCCGTATCGAACCGGCCCACAACCATCAGGTGGCGGTGATCTTTCGGGATGTGACAGCGCGCAAGCGCGCTGAGAGTGCCCTTCAAGACCTCAACGCAGCGCTTGAGCAGCGTGTCGAACAAGCCGTGGCGCAGAGCCAGAAGGCCGAAGAGGCTTTGCGCCAAGCGCAGAAAGTCGAGGCTGTAGGTCAGCTGACAGGGGGCGTTGCGCACGACTTCAACAACCTGCTCGGCGGCATACTCGGCGCACTGGAGCTGGCCAGGGACAGGGTGGCCATCGACCAGCCCAAGGCAACCATCACCCCCTTGCTGGAAAGCGCCCATAGCGCGGCACAACGGGCTGCGGCGCTTGTTCATCGATTACTCGCGTTCTCCCGTCAACAGACCTTGCAGCCACGCGCCACCGACGTCGCGGTGCTGGTCACCGGCATGCTAGACCTGATCAGCCGCAGCACCGGCCCCCACATCGAACTCGACTACCAGTGCAGCGACGCTTGCTGGACGGTGCATATCGACCCTCCTCAACTTGAGAGCAGCCTGCTCAACTTGTGCATCAACGCACGCGATGCCCTGCCCGACGGGGGCAGGGTCCGTATCGCCCTGTGCAATGTCTCGTTGACCAGCGAGCAAGCTGCGCAGCTTGAGCTGACGCCTGGCGACTACCTCTGCCTCAGCGTTGAAGACAACGGCAGCGGCATGACGGATGACACCCTGACGCGCGCTGTGGACCCGTTCTTCACCACCAAACCGCTCGGCCGCGGCACGGGCCTGGGGTTGTCGATGGTCTTCGGTTTTGTGCGCCAGTCCGGTGGGCAACTGCATATTGCATCGTCCCAGGGCCAGGGCACCACGGTGCGCTTGCTGCTGCCGCGACACCACGCGCAGCCTGCCCCTGCCGTACTCAAACCCGCTGTACCGGCACCGCGCTCCAATACAGGCGCGACAAAGCGAATCGCCGTGGTCGAGGATGTCAGCGCCATGCGCCTGGTGATTGCTGAAGTGCTGCATGACCTGGGCCATGAAGTAATGATGTTCGAAGATGGCCCCCAAGCACTTGCAGGCTTGGCAGAGCAACCCGCGCCCGACCTGCTGATCAGCGACGTGGGCTTGCCGGGCGGGATCAACGGGCGCCAGTTGGCCGACACGTTGCGCGGGCGTTACACCGGGCTCAAGGTGCTCTTCGTCACGGGCTACGACGAAAGTGCAGCGCTGGCTAACGGCAACCTGGAAACCGACATGCGCGTGCTGACCAAGCCCTTCAGCCTCGAAGCACTGGCCGAGCAGGTCGGCCAGTTACTGGAAGGATAAGGCGCCTCAGCGCCCGCCGCCCAAATCGACGAAGCTGCCGGTGGAATACGAGGCCTTGTCCGAGAGCAACCAGACAATGGCCTCGGCAACTTCTTCTGGCCGGCCGCCGCGGCCCATGGGCAACCCGGGTTCGAGCTTGGCGACCCGGTCCGGATCACCGGAAAGCGCATGGAAGCCGGTGTGTATATAGCCTGGGCGCACGCCATTGACCCGCACGCCCTCGCCTGCCACTTCCTTGGCCAAGCCAAGGGTGAAGGTATCCAGCGCGCCTTTAGAGGCCGCGTAGTCGACGTATTCGTTGGGCGAGCCCAGGCGCGCAGCCACTGAAGAGACGTTGACAATCGCCCCGCCCTGCCCGCCATGCCGACGCGCCATGCGCAACAGCGCATGTTTGGCGCAAAGCATGGGCCCAACGACATTGGTCTTCATCATCTTGAGCAAGCGAAACTCGGACATCTCCTCGACACGGCTCTGCTGGCCGATGGTGCCCGCGTTGTTGACCAGCGCAGTCACCGGGCCAAGCGCCTCATCGACACGCTGGAACAGCTGAATGATCTCATCCTCGATACTGACATCAGCCCGCACCGCAATCGCTTCGGCGCCAAGCGCGCGAACCTGCCCAAGAACGCGCTCGGCAGCCTGGTCATCCGCGTGGTAATTGATGCAGATACGATACCCCTGCCGAGCGGCCAGCAGGGCTGTCGCCGCGCCGATACCTCGGCTGGCGCCAGTAATGACGATGACATTCTCCATGGGCCTGCCAATGCTGTTGAAAGTGGGCTTTCGACAATAGGACAAATGCCAACGCATGGGAATGCCACCCCTTCCCAAGGCGCACAATCGCACGCGACATTGACCCAGCCCTTGATCCAGCTCTTGATCCAGCTCTTGATCTTGATCTTGATCTGGCTTTTGACCTTCAGCGACTCAGGAGGCCGAGCGCAGGCCTTGCGGAGGGAGGTGACGGGCAAGGATGCCCGTCAAGCGCTGGGGCCCAGGATGGGCCCTGCAGCGCGGTCCTCCCGGGAGCAAGGCCGTAGCGAGGGGACCCCGAAGCGCAGCGTAGGGGCCGGATGATGGAGCGCAGCCCTTTTTGGTTACTTTTTGGGGCGTTTGCCAAAAAGTGACCCGCCGTAAGGGCGGAAAGGTGACTAAGCGTCGCCCCGGCAACTGGCCCCTGCCTATCTCTCAATACCAGCGAAGGCCCCATCTTTAGCCAAAGAATCAATGCCCCGCAGAAGCCGGCCCAGCCTTAGCCGTAAACGGCGGCCGCGCAAACCAAACCAACAAAATCAACCCCGCAAACACCCAAGTCATCATCATGAAATAGTCCACCGTAGACATCATGTAAGCCTGCGCATTGACGATCTGCTCCAACCGCGCATAGTTCTGCACACTGGCCCCCCCAAGCTGCTCCAGCGTATGCCGCGTCGCCGGATCAAACTGGCTGATATTCTCACTCAGATACGCATGATGCTGATCCGCCCGCCGTATCCAGATCCACGTCGTCAGCGACGCCGCAAAACTCCCCCCCAACGTACGCAGAAAGGTCGCCAGCCCCGAGCCATCGGCAATCTGATGCGGCGGCAAGTCCGACAGCAAAATGCTCAACGTCGGCATGAAGAACAGCGCCACGCCAATCCCCATGAACAACTGCACCAACGCCACATGCTGGAAGTCCACCTCACTGGTAAACCCAGCCCGCATGAAGCAGCTCGTGCCTATCGCCAGAAACGCCAACCCCGCCAGCAGCCGCAAGTCGAACCGGTGCGCGTACTTGCCGACAAAGGGCGACATGATCACCGGCAACAGCCCGATGGGCGCCACCGCCAGCCCCGCCCAGGTCGCCGTATAACCCATCTGCGTCTGCAGCCACTGCGGCAAGATCAGGTTGATACCGAAGAACCCCGCATAGCCCCCGACCAACACGATGGTGCCGACCCGGAAGTTGCGGTGCACGAACAGCCGCAGGTTGACCACCGGATGCCGATCGGTCAGCTCCCAGATCACGAACACCGCCAGGAACACCACCGAGATCAAGCTGCCCATGATGATGAACGACGACTCGAACCAGTCCAGGTCATTGCCCTTGTCGAGCACCACCTGCAACGCCCCCACCCCCACGATCAGCGTCAAAAGGCCGATGTAGTCCATCGGCTGGCGGCTGGTCACCACCGGCCGCGAGCGCATCTGTTGGCGTACAACAGCGGCGGCAAACAGCCCGATCGGCACGTTGATGAAGAAGATCCACGGCCAGCTGTAACTGTCGGTGATCCAGCCCCCCAGTATCGGCCCGGCAATCGGCGCCACCACCGTGACCATCGCCAACAGCGCCAGGGCCATCCCCCGTTTCGCCGGCGGATACACCGCTATCAGCAAGGTCTGGGTCATCGGGTACAACGGCCCCGCCACCACGCCCTGCAACACACGAAAGCCCACCAGCTCCGGCATCGACTGGGCGATGCCGCACAAGAACGATGCCAGCACGAACAACAACGTGGCCCAGATGAACAGCTTCACCTCGCCAAAGCGCCGGCTCAGCCAACCCGTCAGCGGCAAGGCGATAGCGTTGCTCACGGCGAACGAGGTGATCACCCAGGTGCCCTGCTCATAGCTCACCCCCAGGTTGCCGGAAATGGTCGGCAAGGCCACGTTGGCGATGGTGGTGTCGAGCACCTGCATGAACGTTGCCAGCGACAGGCCGATGGTGGTCAGCAACAGACTCGGCGGCGTGAACTGGGCGGCAGCCTGGTTGCTCATCGCTGCGCCGTCTTGCCGGATGCGCTGTTCTCGTGAATCAGCCGGGCGATCAGGTTATCGGCATCGACCAGTTGGCGGTCGTACACCTGTGTGGTGTAGCTGGCCTGCTGCGGCGGTTGCTGGGCCAGGGTCGGGCCACTCTGGTCGTGCAAGTCGACCTCCACCAGCGTCGACAGGCCGATACGCAGCGGATGGTCCTTGAGCTGGTCCGGGCTTAGGTGAATACGCACCGGCACCCGCTGCACGATCTTGATCCAGTTGCCGGTGGCATTTTGCGCCGGCAGCAGAGCGAACGCGCTGCCAGTGCCGGCACCGAGGCTGTCGACCGTGCCGCTGTACTTGACCGCGCTGCCGTACAGGTCGGCGCTGATTTCCACCGGCTGGCCGATACGCATGTCGCGTAGCTGGGTTTCTTTGAAGTTGGCATCGATCCACACCTGGTCCAGGGGGATCACCGCCATCGTCGCGGTGCCCGGCTGCAGGCGTTGGCCCAGTTGCACGGTGCGCTTGGCGACATACCCGGTCACCGGCGCCACCAAGGTGGTGCGGGCGTTGTCGAGGTAAGCCTGGCGCAGGTCGGCAGCGGCTGCCATCACTTCAGGGTGCGAGGAGACCACGGTGTCGTCGACCAGCGCGGTGCTGGTGTTGAGCTGCTGACGGGCACTGGCCAGGGCGCTCTGGGCCACACTCAGGTCGTCACGGGCGTGGGAGATTTCTTCTGCAGCAATCGCACCGCTGTCGGCCAGCACCTTGCGCCGGTTGTAGTTGTCCTGGGCCTTTTGCAATTCGGCCTGGCGCGTCTGCAACTGGGCCTTGAGCCCATCGACGTTACTGTACAGGCCACGCACCTGGCGCACCGTGCGCGCCAGCTTGGCTTCGGCAGACTGCAGCGCCACCTCGCTGTCGGACGGGTCGAACTGCAGCAGCACTTGGCCGGCGTGAACCAGGTCGCCGTCATCGGCACCAATGCTGGTGACGGTGCCGGTCACCAGCGGGGTGATCTCCACCACGTTGCCATTGACGTAGGCGTCATCGGTGCTTTCGTGCCAGCGCCCGACCAGGGAATACCAGGCCCAGGCGCCGACACCGCCAAGTATCAGCAGCAGAAGCAGGCCAAGCAGCCAGGCCTTGCGTTTGCGCGACGGCGCAGGTGGGTCGGCAGGGGTTGGGGTGTCTGTGGAAGTGGCCATGACAATACCTTGGATAATGCGTAACAGGGGTCAACGATCGCCAAAGCGGCGGATCGTCAAAGGGTCGCCAGCGCTGAGCAGCACCTTGGCCAACAAGCGCTCGAGCGTTTTGAGCTCTTCGGGTTCCAGTGCGCCGCACAATTCGTTCATCGCTGCCGCACCGATTTCTGGCAGCCGGTCCGCCAAGCGCTGGCCATCGGCGGTCAAGGCCAGGCGCACCTGGCGTCGGTCATCGGCGCAGCGGTTGCGCAGGATCAGGCCCTTCTGCTCGAGGCGGTCGAGCATGCGGGTCATCGAACCGCTGTCCAGGCCCAGGTAGCGGCACAGTTCGGCCGGGGTGTCCACCTGGTACTGGGTGACGATGATCAACACCTTGAACTGCGCGGCGGTGACGCCCTCTGATTCGAGGTGCCAGTCGAGAATGCGGTCCTTGAGGATCGCCGCGCGGCCCAGCAGCATGCCGATGGCACAGGTCTGGAAGTTTTCTGGAGAGAAATGCGCCATGGAGTCTGCCCGGTTAATTGTTTAAAAATATTACTGCCTAGGCAGTGAATGTCAAAGCTTTGATTAGGGTGCTATGCAAAATTTCATGATTTGGCCGCGCTTTTCTTGAACAAGGCACAACCCTTGTGGGAGCCGGCTTGCCGGCGATGAGGCCGGCACAAGCACCACAAGACAGTTGCTCCCACAAGTCCCTGCCAGATCAAATTTCTGTTAGGTCACCGCTCAGGTGCCAAACCCAACGCTGGCACCGCGCCGCAGGCGATCGCCATGCCTACCAGTTCCGCCAGGCTTCCTGCTTGCAGCCGTTTCATCACCCGCCCCCGGTACAGGTCAACGGTCTTCACGCTAACCCCGAGGCGCTCGGCGATCTCACGGTTGTTCAAGCCTTGGGCCAACGGCACGAACACATCGCGCTCACGCGGCGTCAGGCCATCGACCCGCGCCTGAACCTGGGCCAACGCCTGGTCGCCCTGACGCGCGCGCCCTGCCCGCTCCAATGCCGCCTGCACACTGTCGAGCAGCAACTGGTCGCTATAGGGTTTCTCGATGAAATCGCAGGCACCCGCCTTGAACGCCCTAACCACGATCGGCACGTCGGCATGGCCACTGACAAAGATCACCGGCAGGTCCAGGCCCCGTTCCTTCATCAACTGCTGCACCGCCAGCCCGCCCAGCCCAGGCATGCGCACATCCAACAGCACACAGGCCGGGCCGTCATCGATGCACGCGTCCAGAAACGCCTGCCCACCGGCAAACGACAGGGCCTCGAGCCCCACCGACTGCAGCAGCCAGACCGTGGAATCACGCATGCCCTGGTCGTCGTCGACCACATACACCTTCGCTTGCACCCTGACCTCCCGTTATTCCCTGCTCACTGCCAAGCGGCAGCACAACACCAACCCACCGTTCGCGCCCGCACGCGCCCATAAGCTGCCACCAAAGCCTTCGATGAGGCTGCGGCTCATGCTCAGGCCCAGCCCTAGGCCATCAGCCTTGCTGGTGGTGAACGGGGTAAAGATTTCATCCAGGCGCTCGGCCGCCACGCCCGGCCCTTGGTCCGTCACTTCGACCAACACGCCGTCGCCTTCGCGCACGGCGCCCAGCAGGATACGTGAGGGCCGTGCGCCCTGCTGCTCGCGATTGGCATCGATGGCATTGCGCAGCAGGTTCAGCAGCACCTGCTCCAGCAACACCCGGTCGGCATACACCGCCGGCAATTGCGCGCTCATACGCAGTTCGATGCTGACCTGGTCACGCGCCGCCTCCCAGGCACACAGGCGCATGGCTTCATTGGCCACATCGAGCATGTCGAGCGCTTGCAGCCGGCGGGGCCCTTTACGCAGGAACACACGTAGCCGGCGGATCACCTGCGCGGCGTGGGTAGCCTGCTCGGTGATGCGCTGCAGCCCCTGCCCGACCCGCTCACGCGCCTGCGGGTCGCGCTCCAGGCCTTGCAGGTAACGCTGGCTGGCGTTGGCATAGTTGACCACCGCCGCCAACGGCTGATTGATCTCGTGGGCGATACCGGACGCCAACTCGCCCAAGGTAGCCAGCCGCGCGCTGTGGGCCAGGCTCTCCTGGGCTTCGATGCGCAAGGTGATATCACGGGAAACACTGACGATTTCCACCACTGCCCCGGTGTAGGTCTCGCGGATGGCGCGGCTGGCAATCTCGAACCAGCGGTAGCCGCCCGCCGCCTGGCGCACCCGGCAGGTCATGGTGTGGTAGCCGTCCTGGTCCAGGGCAGCAGCAGCCTGGGCCAGCACCTGGCGGCGTTCACGCGGGTGCAGCAAGGTCCGCACGGCCATGCCCCGCAGTTGCTCGGGCCACCGGCCCAACAGGCGGAAGGCCGCCGGCGAGGCGTCGAGGAAGCGCCCGTCAGGGCTGTGCCGGGAGATCAGGTCCGTGGTGTTCTCGATGATCAAGCGGTACAAGCGCCGGGCGCGGCTGGCTTCGCGTGCACCCTGGCGTTCGGCGCTGGCGTCACGGCAGCGGCCAAGCACCTGCTGGCCCCGGTCATCTGGGATGAACGTCCACAGCACGATGCGCTCGCCAACCTGTACTTCCACGTCGGCAATTGCCCGGTGCTGCCGCAGGCAGGCCCGCACCAGCGCGGCGCAGTTGGCCGGTAGCCAGGCCGCCAGCGGCGGGCCTTCCTGCAGCAAGGCCTGCAAGGCCGGGTTGGTGGCCAGCGGCCTGGCATCGGCGGCCAGCAACAGGCTGGGCTGCGGGTCTTTGGCAAGCAAGGGAGACAGGGTCTTGTCCACGGCGTGCAACTCGCTGTTATAGTAGTTTTACTATATTGCTATAGTCGATATTCCATCTACCATAGCGACTCGCGTAAAACTGCGACAGGGGAAAGCGGCCAACCGTACGCTTTTCCACACCCTGAACAGAGCTAACAATCAGCCACCGGGGGTCACGCGCACAGGCTGCGCCTGCCTCCCCTACAGGATTACCGCATGTCGATCTATGCCCAGGGCCTGATGCCCGCTGCCGTCAACCATGTCGCCCTCACCCCACTGAGCTTCATCGAACGCACCGCTGCGGTGTATGGCAACTACCCGGCTGTCATCCATGGCGCCATCCGCCGTAACTGGCAGGAAACCTACCAACGCTGCCGGCGCCTGGCCAGCGCCCTGGTGGGGCGCGGCATCGGCCGTGGCGACACGGTCGCGGTGATGCTGCCAAACACCCCGGCCATGCTCGAAGCGCACTTCGGCGTGCCCATGACCGGTGCAGTGCTCAACACCCTCAACGTTCGCCTGGACGCCGAAGCCATCGCCTTCATGCTGCAGCACGGCGAGGCCAAGGTGCTGATCACCGATCGCGAGTTCCACACGGTCATCGAAGCCGCCCTGGCCTTGCTCGAACACCCGCCCCTGGTGGTCGACGTCGATGACCCGGAGTACGGCGAAGGCCGCGCGGTCAGCGCGCTTGACTACGAAGCCCTGCTGGCCGAGGGCGACCCGGAATTTGCCTGGGAATGGCCCGATGACGAATGGCAGGCCATTTCGCTCAACTACACCTCCGGCACCACCGGCAACCCCAAGGGCGTGGTCTACCACCATCGCGGTGCCTACCTCAACGCGCTGGGCAACCAGATGACTTGGGCCATGGGCCACCGCCCGGTGTACCTGTGGACCCTGCCCATGTTCCACTGCAACGGCTGGTGCTACCCCTGGACCATCACCGCCTTGGCCGGGACCCACGTGTTCCTGCGCCGGGTCGACCCGCAAAAGATCCTCACCCTGATCCGCGAACACCGGGTCACCCATCTGTGCGGCGCGCCCATCGTGCTCAACGCCCTGGTCAACATGCCTGAGGCCGCCAAAGCTGCCATCGAGCACCCGGTGCAGGCCATGGTCGCAGGCGCCGCACCACCCGCCAAGGTGATTGGCGCGGTGGAAGAAATGGGCATTCAGGTGACCCACACCTACGGCCTGACCGAGGTGTACGGCCCGGTGACAGTCTGCGCCTGGCATGAGGAATGGGACGCGCTGCCGCTGGAAGCGCGCGCGCGCATCAAGTCCCGCCAGGGCGTGCGCTACCCGACGCTCGACGGCCTCATGGTCGCCGACCCGCAAACCCTCGCCCCGGTGCCGCGCGACGGCAACACCCTGGGCGAGATCTTCATGCGCGGCAACACGGTGATGAAGGGTTACCTGAAAAACCCTGAGGCCACGGCCGAAGCCTTCCGCGGCGGCTGGTTCCACACTGGCGACCTGGCAGTCTGGCATGCCGATGGCTATGTCGAAATCAAGGACCGGCTCAAGGACATCATCATTTCCGGTGGCGAAAACATCTCCACCATCGAAGTCGAAGACGCCCTCTACAAACACCCAGCGGTGCTGGAAGCGGCCGTGGTGGCGCGCCCCGACGACAAATGGGGCGAAACGCCCTGCGCCTTCGTGGCACTCAAGCCTGGCCGGGAAGACACCCGCGAAGCCGACATCACCAACTGGTGCCGTGAGCACCTGGCCGGGTTCAAAGTGCCGAAGACCGTGATTTTTGGCGAGCTGCCCAAGACCTCCACCGGCAAGATCCAGAAGTACGTCCTGCGCGACCGCGCCAAAGCCCTTTAAGGCTGTACCTGCCTCTTCGCGGGTAAACCCGCTCCCACAAGAACAGCGCCGTTCTTGGGAACTGCATTAAACCAGTGGGAGCGGGTTTAACCGCGAAGAGGCCCGGCCAGACAACCTATTACTCACTTCCTCGAGCCGACGATGCCCCACTACACCGCCCCACTGCGCGACATGCGCTTCATCCTCCACGATGTGTTGCAGGGCCCTGCCCTGTGGGCACGCCTGCCCGCCCTGGCCGAGCGCATCGACGCCGACACCGCCGATGCCATCCTCGAAGAAGCGGCCAAGGTCACCAGCCAGCTGATCGCCCCGCTCAGCCGCAACGGTGACGAGCAGGGTGTGCATTTCGAAGCCGGCCAGGTCACCACCCCGGATGGCTTCCGCGACGCTTGGCGCACCTACCGGGAAGGTGGCTGGGTTGGCCTGGGCGGCAACCCCGAGCATGGCGGCATGGGCATGCCGAAGATGCTGGGCGTACTGTTCGAAGAAATGCTCTACGCCGCCGACTGCAGTTTCAGCCTGTATTCAGCCTTGAGTGCCGGCAGTTGCCTGGCAATCGACGCCCACGCCAGCGAAACACTCAAGGCCACCTACCTGCCGCCGCTCTATGAAGGCCGTTGGGCCGGCACCATGTGCCTGACCGAACCCCACGCCGGTACTGACCTGGGGTTGATCCGCACCCGCGCAGAACCCCAGGCCGATGGCAACTACCGCATCAGTGGCAGCAAGATTTTCATCACCGGCGGCGAGCAGGACCTGACCGAAAACATCGTCCACCTGGTGTTGGCCAAGTTGCCGGACGCACCGGCGGGGGCTAAAGGCATCTCGCTATTCCTGGTGCCCAAGTACCACGTCAATGACGATGGCAGCCTGGGCGAGCGCAACGCTGTGCAGTGCGGGTCGATCGAGCACAAGATGGGCATCAAAGCCTCGGCCACCTGCGTGATGAACTTCGATGGCGCCATCGGCCACCTGGTCGGCGATGCGAACAAGGGCCTGGCGGCCATGTTCACCATGATGAACTACGAGCGGCTGTCCATTGGCATCCAGGGTATCGGCTGCGCCGAAGCGTCGTACCAGAGCGCCGCACGCTACGCCAACGAACGCCTGCAAAGCCGTGCCGCCACGGGCCCGCAGGCGAAGGACAAGGGGGCCGACCCGATCATCCAGCATGGCGATGTGCGGCGCATGCTGCTGACCATGCGCACGCTTACCGAAGGTGGCCGGGCCTTTGCGGCCTACGTGGGGCAACAGCTGGACCTGGCCCGCTATGCCGAAGACGCCGGAGAACGCGAACATGCCCAGCGTCTGGTGGCACTGCTGACGCCCGTGGCCAAGGCGTTTTTCACCGACAATGGCCTGGAAAGCTGCGTGCTCGGCCAGCAGGTGTATGGCGGCCATGGCTACATCCGCGAATGGGGCCAGGAACAACGCGTGCGCGACGTGCGTATCGCACAGATCTATGAGGGCACCAACGGCATCCAGGCCCTCGACCTGCTCGGGCGCAAGGTGCTGGCAGACGGTGGCCAGGCGCTGGCCAGTTTCACCGCCGAAGTGCGCGCCTTCAGCGTTGCCGCGCCACTGTACCGCGAAGCCCTGCAAGCCAGTGTTGCGCGCCTGGAAGCCACCAGCGCCTGGCTGCGGGCACGCGCAAGCCAGGACGCCAACCTGGTCAGCAGCGTGGCCGTGGAGTATTTGCACATGTTCGGCCTCACCGCCTACGCCTACATGTGGGCGCGCATGGCCGCCGTGGCGCAGGCCAAGCGCGAACAAGACCCGGCCTACCATGAGGCGAAACTGGCGTGTGCAGCGTTCTTCTTCCAGCGCGTGTTACCACGCAGCCTGGGGCTGGAAGCCAGTATCCAGGCCGGCAGCGCGAGCCTGTACGGGTTGACCGCGGAACAGTTCTGATCAGCGTGGGGGCGTAAAGCGCCCCCAGGCACTGCCCGCGAAGGGTTCTCAAACGCTGAAATTCCATTGCAAATCCGACGAAAAACCGGCACAACTGATAGTCATTCGCCATTACCTCGGTTCTCGGGAACCCTCTAGCAAGGGTAGAATGCGCAAAACCCGGAGCCGCAATGAATCACGACCGCCTCAATCCCAGCCCAGACGATGCCATTACCGACGCCGCCGCGCAGTGGTGCATGCGCCTGCACGCCGATGATTGCACGGCGGCAGAGCGCGAGGCGTTCGCCCGCTGGCTAGCGGCTGACCCACGGCACGCTGAGGAATACCAGGCGATGCTGGAAATCTGGCAGACTGCCGACCTGCTGCCGCGCAACGCGACCGTGGTCGACTTCAACCCGCCGTCACGCCAGGCCGCACGCGTGCGCAACTGGCGCCCGCTGGCCTCGGCTGCGGCCATCGCCCTGGCGGTACTGCCATTGGCAGGCTGGATGGGCTGGGAACAAGGTTGGCTGCCCAACCATTACCAGCACTTCGAAGCCAGCGACCGGATGCAGACAGTAGAGCTGAGCGACGGCAGCACGGTGCAGCTCAACCTCAATACCGAGCTGACATACCTCAACTTCAAGGACCAGCGCCAGGTTACCCTCAAGCGCGGCGAGGCGTTCTTCAAGGTCCAGCACGACAGTGCGCACCCCTTCATCGTCCACGCTGGCCGCGGCCAGACCCGAGTAACCGGCACCCAGTTCAACGTCTGGAAGTACCAGGACCAGGTTAAGGTCACCTTGGTGGAAGGTTCGGTGCTGGTGTCCAGCGACGGCAGTGCCGGTGGCTACCGCCTGGGCCCTGGGATGCAGGCCAGCTATCACAAGGGCGATTTCGAGCCGCAACTGGCGCAAAGCGACGATTACGGCAATGCCCTGGCTTGGCGCAATGGCAAGCTGGTGCTCGATAACCTGAGCCTGGAACAGGCGTTGCCGGTGATCAACCGCTACCTCGACGCCCCGCTGCTGCTGGCCGATGCCAGCACCGGGCGGATCCGCATCAGCGGCATCTATAACACCCGCGAAGTCGGGCGCCTGGTCAACAACCTGCCCAAGGTGCTGCCGGTCTACCTGACCCGCAGCAAGGACGGCAGCACAGTCCTCAACAGGATCTCGCCGCCGCCCGACAAGGGCTGACGCCCTTCCCGCCTTACAGCGTCATCGCCGCCAACCAGCCAAACGCCAGCAGCGGCAGGTTGTAATGGATGAAGGTCGGCACCACCGTGTCCCAGATATGGTGGTGCTGGCCGTCCACGTTCAGGCCCGAGGTCGGGCCCAAGGTCGAGTCCGACGCGGGCGAACCTGCATCCCCCAATGCCCCGGCGGTACCCACGATGCACACCGTGGCCACGGGGTCGAAGCCCAGTTGCACGCACAGCGGTACAAAGATCGCGGCCAGAATCGGCACGGTGGAGAACGACGAGCCGATGCCCATGGTCACCAGCAATCCCACCAGCAGCATGAGCAAGGCGCCAACGCCCTTGCTGTGGTCGATCCACTGCGCCGATGTCTCGACCAGGCTCTTGACCTCGCCGGTGGCCTTCATCACGTCGGCAAAACCCGATGCGGCAATCATGATGAAGCCGATCATGGCCATCATCTTCATGCCTTCGGTGAACAGGTCGTCAGTGTCTTTCCAGCGCACGATGCCCGACAGCGAGAAGATCAGGAACCCGACCATGGCGCCAATGATCATCGAGTCCAGCAACAGCTGGACGATAAACGCCGCCGCGATCGCCAGGCCAGCGACCATCAGGGTCAACGGGTTGTATTGCACGCTGACCTGCTCGACCTGCTCGATACGCGCCAGGTCGTAGTCGCGCTTCTTGCGGTAGCTGAAGAACACCGCCAGCAACAGGCCGGCGAGCATGCCCGCCGCCGGAATGGCCATGGCATGGGTGACATTGACGCCGCTCACATCGACCCCGGCGCGGGCGACGTTGGCCAACAGGATTTCGTTGAGGAAGATGTTGCCAAAGCCCACCGGCAGAAACATGTACGGGGTGATCAGGCCAAAGGTGATCACGCAGGCGATCAGCCGACGGTCGATGCGCAGACGCGTCAACACATACAGCAGCGGCGGCACCAGCAGCGGGATGAAGGCGATGTGAATGGGCAGGATGTTCTGCGACGACACCGCCACCACCAGCATCAGGCCGATCATCATCCACTTCACCTTGCCGCCATTGGCTTGGCCCTGGCGGTCGATCATGGCCAAGGCCCGATCGGCCAGGGCGTGCGCCAGCCCTGACTTGGCGATGGCCACGGCAAAGGCGCCCAGCAGCGCATACGACAATGCCACGGTGGCGCCGCCACCCAGCCCGCCATTGAAGGCCTTCAGCGTGCCCTCGATGCCCAAGCCGCCGACCAGGCCGCCGACCAAGGCACCAATGATCAGGGCGATGACCACGTGTACCCGCGACAGGCTGAGTATCAGCATGATGCCGACCGCGGCGATCACTGCATTCATGGTTGGCTTACCTCATAAGGACAGAAAAAAAGCGCGCACTCTGAAGCAGTGGGCGGCAGATGTCAAAAGCGCCATGTTGCGGCGCATTACTCAGCCCCGCCTTAATTTAAATTGAACGTTTGAATAAAGAAAAAAGCGCGATGGCCGACACAGTCGACAGCCAGAACTATTACAAGGGATTCGCCCCATGCCTTTGCGACAACTTTCCATCCAGTGGAAGATCACCCTGCTCGCCGGTCTGTGCCTGGCCGGCATCGTCACCCTGCTCGTCGGCCTTTCGCTGTACCGCATGGACCACAGCTCGGACCTGGTCAAGGCGAGCAGCATGCAGATGCTCACCGATGCGGCCCAGGGGCGCATCGAGTCGCAAGGTGAAGTGCAGGCCTTGAACATTCGCCGTCAATTCATGGACGCCTATCAGTACGGCGCCGGCTTCGCCCGCCAAGTGCTGTTCCTGCGCGAGCAGGCTGAAAAGCGCTTTCTCGACGCTTACGACCTGCGCGAGGACATGACCCGCCAAGTGCGCGCCGCGTTGCAAGCCAACCCCGACCTGCTCGGCATGTCGCTGGTGTTCGAGCCCAACGCCCTGGACCACAAGGACAACCTGTTCACCGCCAAGCCAGCGCTGGGCAGCAACGAAACCGGGCGTTTCGCGCTGTACTGGTCGCAACCACGTGCCGGTCAGCTGACCGCCATGGCCCTGCCCGAGCATGACATGGCCAACACCGAGGTCGGCCCCAGCGGCCAGCCCGCCAACACGTGGTGGGTGTGCCCGCGCAGCAGCGGCAAGGTCTGCGTGGTGGAGCCCTACTTCTATGACATCGATGGCCAGCGGGTGCTGATGACCAGCATCGTCTTCCCTCTGGCCGTCAACGGCAAGGTGATCGCCACCCTGTCCATCGACATCAACCTCAACAGCCTGCAGGCCTTGACCCAGAATGCCAGCCGCAGCCTGTACGAAGGCCGCACCACCGTGGGCATTCTCAGCCCGGTGGGCCTGTTGGCCGGTTACAGCGCCGATGCCGGCAAACTGGCCCAGCGCTTCGACCAGGTCGACACGGCCAAGGGCGCCGAACTGGTGCGCAAGCTGGCCGAGGGCAAGCTGAGCATCCTGCACGACCAGCAACGCCTCAAGGTGTTGGCGGCTTTCGAGCCGATCCCCGGCGCCCAGCCCTGGGGCGTGCTTCTGGACGTGCCGGAAAACGCCCTGACCGGGCCCGCCGAAACGTTGAAACAGGAACTCGATACACTGAACACCAGTGGCACCTTGCTGGAGCTGGGCCTGGGCCTGGCCGCTGCAATCGCAGGCCTGCTGCTGGTGTGGCTGATGGCACGTGGTGTGACCCGGCCGATTCTGGGCGTGGCAGCGATGCTCAAGGACATCGCCAGTGGCGAAGGTGACCTGACCCGCCGCCTGACGTACCAGAAGCAAGACGAACTGGGCGAGTTGGCCGGTTGGTTCAACCGCTTCCTCGACAAGCTGCAGCCCACCATTGCCGAGGTCAAACGTTCGGTGCAGGCCGCCCGTGGCACGGCTGACCAGTCCTCGGCGATCGCCAGCGAGACCAGCGCTGGCATGGAGCAGCAGTACCGCCAGGTTGACCAAGTAGCGACCGCCTCGCACGAAATGAGCGCCACCGCCCAGGACGTTGCCCGCAGCGCTGCCCAGGCTGCGCAGGCAGCCCGCGAGGCCGACCAGGCCACCCGCGAGGGCCTGGCCGTGATCGACCGCACCACCCACAGCATCGATGCCTTGGCCGCCGACATGAACAACGCCATGGCCGAAGTCGAGGGCCTGGCGCAGAACAGCGAGAAGATCGGCTCGGTGCTGGAAGTGATCCGCTCGATTGCAGAGCAGACCAACCTGTTGGCACTCAACGCCGCCATCGAAGCCGCCCGCGCCGGTGAGGCCGGCCGTGGCTTTGCCGTGGTCGCCGATGAAGTGCGCAACCTCGCCCGGCGCACCCAGGAGTCGGTGGAAGAAACCCGCCAGGTGATCGAGGCCTTGCAGGCCGGTACCCGCGAAGTGGTCGGTGCCATGGACAACAGCCATCGCCAGGCCCAGGGTGGCGTGGAGCAGGTCGGCCAGGCCGTTACTGCACTGCAGCGCATCGGCCAGGCAGTGACGGTGATCACCGACATGAACCTGCAGATTGCTTCGGCCGCCGAAGAACAAAGCGCGGTGGCCGAAGAGATCAACAGCAATGTCGCAACCATTCGCGACGTCACCGAATCGCTGTCAGGGCAAGCCAACGAGTCGGCGCGGGTCAGCCAGTCGCTCAACAGCCTGGCCAATCAACAACAGGCGCTGATGGATCAATTCCGCGTCTGATGCGTTAGAGGCCGGCGCTTGCCGGCCTCACCTCAAGGTTCGAAGCGGCCGTTGCCGAGTATGCGATCGAGCATGACCAACGCACCGTGCACGTTGGGCCTGGCCCCCATCGGCAGTACATCGGTACCCGGCTCGGTGGCGTCTTCATATCCGGACGCCATGACCAGCAAGTGCATCTGGTCGGCATTCAGGTAGACGTGATGGTGCTCCATGGCATACGACTGGATCAGGCTCAGGGCGCCCGTCACCATGGGGGTTGCACTGGAGGTGCCGGCGTAGTTCTCGGAGTAGTCCCTGTTTTCACCCGGCAAGTCCTGCAAGTCACCCCTGGACAGGGTTACCACACTGTCGCCCCAGGCGTTGAGCATGCGATGGCGGTAGCGGTAGTTGGAGTACGTGTGGGGCTTGCCGCTGTACGATTGGCACGCGCCAATCAAGATGACACCGGCGTCGCCGTAGTCGTCGAAGTAGGGCCAATTGGCAAGGTCGACGCCCTGGTTGGCTTGAGTCCCTTGTTGCGCCAGGGTCTTGCTGCTGCCATTGGCCGCCGCGTTGACCACCACAGCGCCGCGCTGGGTCAGTTGCTGCATCACTGTCCACCAGGCCTTATCGTGCAAGGACGGCAGCAGGGTGCTCAATACTGCGGGGTTGGCGGATTGACGATTGATGGCGACAATATCCCCGGGTTCCACGTTGCGCAGCAGGTCTTTGAGCACCTGATTGTTGCCGTGAATATCCTTGGAGCGGTTGTGGTACAGGTACAATTCGCTGTCGTGACTGACCCCCGTTGCCCCAAACCCATTGCGCGCTGCCAGAATGACTCCCACAGAGGCAGTCCCGTGCTTGGGATCGTCGTTGGGTGCTAGCGACACGATCTTCAGGTCAGGGTTGCCCCGCAGGTCCTCGTGTTCCGCAAACAACCCGCCGTCACTGAAATGGATCCGCGAGCCTCGCCCAGTTACCCCCCCGGCCCACGCCTTGCGCACGTTCAATCCTTTCCATCTTGGCCCTGGTGCGTCGAGGTAATACTGGCGATGCTCGAAGTCGGGCGTGGGCTGGGCATTTTCGTGGGCTCGATTGCCCGCCACCACGGCGGCGCCGGTCAACAGCGTGGCTACCACCGCCGCCGCGCCAAGCAAAATAAGGTTTGGCTCAGCGCTGGCTTGCAGAAAGTGCATGGACTGCACGTACTCCAGCGCGGCCAGGGTCTTGAGCAGTGCGAGGTAAGTGTCGTTGAGCATGCTGGGGGGCTGCTCCAGATAGCAGAACTGGCGTAATGCCTGAAGCCGATCGTCATGCTGCTCCTGCTCATCCAGAATAGGCCGGGGGGTAAGCACGGTATTCAGATTCGGCCAATAACGAACCAGTACCGAGCCTGAATCGGGCTGCAGATCATCAAGCAGCCGTTGGTAGCCACCCGCTTCGAACGCGATAACCAGCGTGGGGTACGCGGCACCTGGCGCCACTGCCGCAAGGCCTTGCGCGAGCTGCTCACGAGGTTCGTATTCGCGGCTGCTCTGGCCCACCTCACGCTTGCCTCGCCCGCCCGCAGACGGCAGCGGTATTTTTTCGAGCACGCGTTGGTTCAACTCCTCGGCCTTGATCTCGAGCACCAAGGGCGGCAAGTCAATGATCCCGGAAGCGCCGGTAGGCCGGTTCATGGCCCGGGCATGTTCATCCAACAGGACGACTCTTGGCCGGATGCTATAGACACCTGACGCTTCTTCGGCGATCAACGTGGCCGGGCATCCATGGTCCCCCAAGCGGCCAGTGTGCACCTCGGACTGTACCGAAACCCCTCTGAACGACACCGCACCCTCAGGCCCGGCCCGCTCCAGCTCGTAGCGAATACGGCTGACCTTGTGCAGGTCTGCACCCATGCACCGAACGTGAAATTTTCCATCGAAACAGAAGTTGCGGTAATAGACGAAACTCAAATCAAGGGTCATCAGGAATGCCTCGCGCCGTGGGCCAAGTGTGCTGCCGAAATGGCAACGCACACTCTTGCAACCGCGCGCCACGGAGCACAGAGAGAGCGCCTTCCCTGCCTCCCGCCAGGCAAAGCAGGCAAAGGTGTCGTCTACACTTGCCGGCACTGACTCAGCGGCTACCGAGGAGGCCCCGATGAAAAAAATTCCAACGCTGCTGGCCGGCCTGCTGCTCACTGTTGGCTTGGCCAGCACCGACAGCGCCGCCTCAGCGGAACGCAACGCGCCGATTCACTTTGGCGCAATTGGTTGGGAAAGCGGTGCACTGACCACCGAGATACTGCGCCTGATCGTCGAACGGGGTTACGGCTACCCCACCGACACACTGCCCGGCAGCACCGTGAGCATGGAAGTAGCCTTGGCCCGCAACGACCTGCAGGTGATCGCCGAGGAATGGGCCGGGCGTAGCCCCGCGTGGATCAAGGCCGAGCAGGCCGGCCAGGTGTTCGCCCTAGGCGACACGGTCAAGCACGCTGAAGAAGGCTGGTGGGTGCCGGCCTACGTGATCCAGGGCGACCCATCGCGCAACCTCAAGCCCTTGGCACCTGACCTGCACAGTGTCGACGACCTCAAGCGTTACCCCACGGTGTTCAGGGACCCTGAAATACCGGACAAAGGGCGCTTCCTCAACAGCCCCAGTGGCTGGACGTCCGAGACGGTCAACAGCCAGAAACTCAAGGCCTATGGGCTGGATGCGCTGTACAACAACTTCCGCAGTGGCTCTGGCGCAGCGCTGGATGCCGAGATCAGCTCGTCCATCCGCCGCGGCCAGCCAGTGCTGTTCTATTACTGGAACCCAACCCCGCTCATGGGGCGCTACAAGCTGATCCGCTTGCAAGAGCCACCCTTCAATGAAAAGGCCTGGGCCACCCTGACAGATGCCAGCAACCCCAACCCGCAAGGTAGCCAGTCACTGCCAGCCAAATTGTCGATTGGCGTTTCCAAGGCGTTCAAAGAAGGCTACCCGGACCTGGTGGCGGTGTTCGAAAAAGTCGACCTGCCGATCGATCGGCTCAACAGCGCCCTGGCCGAGATGAGCGAAAAGCGCATCCCGCCCAACCAGGCTGCCCTCGCCTTTTTGCGCGATAACCGCGATGTGTGGAAAGCCTGGTTGCCTGCGCAGGTCGCAGCCAAGGTCGAGGGCAGCCTATGAGCGGCGGCTTTCCCGAAGCCCTGCAATTTTCCTTCGCGGGTCGCGTCAACCAGCTAGTCGACTGGCTGGTGTTGAACTACGGCGACCACTTGCGCAGCCTCTCGGATCAACTGCTGCAACTGCTGGTGGGGCTGGAAAACCTGCTGCGCCTGTTGCCTTGGTGGGCGCTGTTGCTGGTGGTCGGGCTGCTCGCCTGGCATGCCAGCCGCAGCCTGTTGCGCAGCCTGATGATGGTGGCCCTGCTGGCCTTGATCGGCGTGCTCGGGCTGTGGGACAAGCTGTTGCAAACCTTGGCCTTGGTCCTGATCAGCACGGGCTTGTGCGTGATGGTCGGCGTGCCGCTGGGCATTCTGCTGGCGTCCCGCCCGCTGGCTCGACGGCTATTGATGCCGGTGCTGGATGTGATGCAGACACTTCCGGCCTTCGTCTACCTGATCCCGGTGCTGATGCTGTTTGGCCTGGGCAAGGTGCCGGCGGTGTTCGCCACCCTGATCTACGCCTTGCCGCCACTGGTGCGGCTGACCGAACTGGGCTTGCGGCAGATCGACCCGTCCTTGTTGCAGGCTGCACACGGCCTGGGTGCCAGCCGCTGGCAGCGGCTACGTCGCATCGCCCTGCCACTGGCCCTGCCCAGTATCATGGCCGGGCTCAACCAGTCGGTGATGATGGCGTTGTCGATGGTGGTGGTGGCTTCGATGATTGGCGCCCGCGGGCTGGGTGAGGATGTGCTGGCGGGGATCCAGACCCTTAACGTCGGCCAGGGCGTCGAGGCCGGGTTGGCGATCGTGGCGCTGGCCATGGTGATTGACCGCATCAGCCAGGCGTATGGGCGCACGGGGCGTTGAAGTACGCAGATGCCGGCTTGCCGGCGACCGGCCCCGCACTGACAATGCACGCCTGCCCGCTCAGCCCTGGAGCCCCTTCGCGTGTCCCTCAAAGCCCTGCGCACCCTGGTGACCATCGCCCGCCACGGCACCTTCGCCCGTGCCGCCGACCTGCTCAGCCTCACCCCTTCGGCCGTGAGCCTGCACATCAAGACCCTCGAAGACGAACTGCAGGTCACCCTGTTCGATCGCAGCCGTCGGCAAGTCGTGCTGACCGAAGCCGGGCAGTTGGCGGTCGCGCGCGCCGAGAGCATCCTCGGCGCCTATGACGAGCTGGCCGATGCCTTGGCCAGTGGCCCGAGCCTACGTGGCCGCTTGCGCCTGGGGGCGATCCACACGGTGCTGGCCCGGCGCTTGCCCAAAGCCCTGCTGTGGATCAAGACTCACCACCCGCAGTTGCACATCAGTGTCGCGTCGGGCATGTCGGCGGAATTGGCCCGGCGCGTCGAAGACGGCGAACTCGATGCAGCGATCACCACCGAGCCGGTCAGCCCCTACCCGCAGAGCCTGGTCTTCACCCCGCTGTTCGCTGACCGCTTCTGGGCCATTGCCAGCCCCGACCTGGCTGGCCAGAGCGTGCCCGAGCTGCTGGCCAGCCAACCGTTTCTGCGCTTCGACAAACGCGCCTGGGCCGGACGGCAGATCGAACAGGAGCTGCGCCGCCAGCACCTGCAAGTCAGCGAACAAATGGAGCTGGACAGCCAGGAAGCCCTGGCCAGCATGGCGGTGATGGGCCTGGGCGTGGCCATCATCCCCATGGCCGACGCGGACCTGCAGCGCTTGCCGCCGGCAACCTGCCTGCCGTTTGGCGAACCGCAACTGACGCGCCGGGTGGTGCTGCTGGAGCATGAGAAAAGCCAGCGGCGGCACTTGAGTGCGGTGCTAAAGACGGCCCTGGACGCCTAAATCGCGGCAACCGTGCAGTTATTCTCAACGGTCAATGAAGAAAACAACGTTTTTACAAACCAAAGCGCCCCCGTAGTCTGTAGCGGTACCCGACGACGGAACGCCGACCATGCTCCACCTGCTGCTGACCACACTGCTACCCATCATCCTGCTGATCGCCCTGGGCACCTTTCTGCGTGTGCGTGGCTTTCTGGCGGAAACCTTCTGGCCCGGTGCCGAACGCCTGAGCTATTACGTGCTGCTGCCGTCGCTGTTCCTGCATGGCCTGGCCACCGCCAACCTCGACGGGGTACCGATACTGGGCATGGTCGCAGTGCTGATGCTGTCGACCCTGCTCGGCGCCTTGCTGCTGGTGCTGTACCAAGGCGCGGTGAACCATGACGGTGCCGATTTCACCTCGGTGTTCCAGGGTGGCATTCGCTTCAACAACTACATCGGCGCAACCCTGGCGGCGGGCATCTATGGCAGTGCTGGCATTGCCTTGGCGGCCGTTGCCAACGCCGCCATCGTGCCCTTGGTCAACCTGCTGTGCGTACTGGTGTTCGCCCGTTTCAGCGCACGCCACAGCTCACCGGCCACGGTACTGCGGGCGATCTTCGCCAACCCGCTGATCGTTGGCTGCGCGGGTGGCCTGCTGCTGCGGGTCACAGGGCTGGGCTTGCCGGCAGGGCTTGAACCGACGGTCAAGGCGCTCGGCCAGGCCGCCCTGCCCTTGGGCCTGCTGTGCGTGGGCGCAGCCTTGGGCGGTGCCAGCGTCGGCCGCCAGGTGCGCCCGTTGATGGCCGCCTCGGCGTTCAAGTTCCTGGTCATGCCGCTGACGACCTGGGGCCTGTGCCGTGTGCTCGGCCTGGGTGGGCAGGCGGCAGTGGTGGCCGTGCTGTTCCAGGCCTTGCCTACGGCGTCCTCGTCCTATGTGATGGCCCGGCAGATGGGCGGCAACGCACCGCTGATGGCTACCATCATCGCTCTGCAGACCGTGGTAGCCGCCGCAACCCTTCCTTTGGTGCTAATGCTTACGCTTGGCTAGACTCTGAATCATCTCAGCGATCGGAAGCTCGGCCATGCGCCTCTCGTGGATGGTAATCGGCTTGACCTCGGCCCTGCTTGCAGGCCCATTGCACGCCGCAGACACGGCCAAGGCCGCGGTCGCCGAGGACAAGGCCGAAGTCCTTGAAGAAAAGGTGGTCGAGGACGCCCCGCCGCCGAAAAAGGCCGAAACCATCACCCCAGGCGAAGTGAAAGCAGTCGACCCGGCAGGCCAATCGCCGCTGGACGACAGCATCACCTGCCTGGCCCGCACCATCTATTGGGAAGCCAAGGGGGCCAACGAAAAGGACATGACGGCAGTGGCCAGTGTCGTGCTCAACCGCCTGGGGCATGATGGCTTTCCGGACACCATTTGTGGCGTCGTCAAACAAGGCGTGGAAACCAAGGCCTGCCAATTTTCCTGGTGGTGTGACGGGCGCTCGGACCAGGTCGAGGAAGCGCAGCGTTACGACATCGCCAAAGAGATCGCGCGCAAGGCGCTCAACCAGCAGCTCAAGGACCCTACCGGCGGTGCGCTGTACTTCCACGACCGCAATGTGCACCCGGATTGGGCCAAGGCCTACCGCAAGACTGCGGTAACTACACATTTTCTGTTCTACAAGCCTAAGCAGGCGCAGGCCCGCTGACGTGTGTGTGTGTGTGGGTGTAGGAGCAGCCTTGTGCTGCGAAGAGGCCGGTGAAAGCAGCGAAGATTCACTGTGCTTTCACCGGCCTCTTCGCAGCACAAGGCTGCTCAGTGAGCGTCAGAAGTCTATCGAGCCGGAGAACTTGACCAGGCGCGGGTCGCCTTGGGTCAGGTAGCCGCCGTTGGCCGAGGCCCAATAGTTCTTGTCGGTGAGGTTCTCCACGTTCACCCGCAAAGTGACCTCTTTCTGCTGCACCTTGAATCGGTAACGTGCGCCTACATCGAAGCGGTTCCAGGTTGGTAGGGTGAGCGTGTTGGCCGGGTTGGCGTACTGGCCACCGGTGCGCAGCATGCGGGCATTAAGTGCTACGCCTTTCAGGCCAGGCACGTCCCAGTCGACGCTGGCGTTGAGCTGGAAGGTCGGTACACCGACCGCATGGTTGCCATCATTGGCACCGTTCTGGGTGTTTTTCAGTTCTGTGTCCATGCGGGTGCCGCCGGCCATCAGGCGCAGCCCCTGCAGCGGCTCGCCAAACACGCTCAGCTCGATACCCTTGTTTACCTGCTCGCCGTCCTGGACGAATACATTGCCCTGAACAAAGCCATCGGTGGGCCGCTCGATACGGAACAGCGCAAGGTTGGCACCGAAGGTCTGGTAGTCGAGCTTGACCCCTGCTTCGACCTGCTTGGTCTTGGCGGGTGGGAACACTTCCCCGGCGTTGATGACCTGCCCCGACGCCGTCGCGCCCTGCGCCAGGCCCTCGATGCGGTTGGCGTACAGCGAGATCGACGGGTTGAGCTTGTAGACGATGCCGTAGACAGGCGTGGTCACCGACTCGTCGTAGAACGCGTTGCGCCCAAGGTCCGCGCCCTCGCCGTCATAGGCATACCCTTCAACCCGCAATTGCTGGCGCCTCACCCCTACCGTGACCAGCAGGCTATCGTCGAACAGGCCCAGCGTATCGGACACGGCAATGCTGCGGTTGCGCGTCTTGCCGGTCACCCCAGGGTCATCTAACTTGCCACCGGTAAAGGTTGGGGTGGTGGGCTTGGGCAGCGGGTCAGTGTGATAGAGGTTGGTGGCCTGCACGTTGTAGAAGACGAACGCATTTTCTTGCTGGGTCCAGATGCTGGCCGCACCGATGTTCAGCTGATGGCTGACCGGGCCGGTCTGCACGCGGCCGTTGATGCCACCCATGAAGGTGGTGTTGTCTTCATTGTGGGGGATTTTCGAACCGGCGATGGTGGCGTCGCCCGTGGCGGCGTTGGTCAGAATCGGCGTGCCGTAGAAGCCGTTCTCATGGGTGTGCTTGACGCCACCGGCCAGGTAGCCGCTCCAATTGTCGTTGAAGTCGTAGTCGCCCCTGGCCATGCCGAACGTGTCTTCGGTTTCAGTCCAGGCCCAGCCCTGGCCGTAGTTGTGGTCGGCATCTGGCGCGCGCGGGATATCGGTGAGGCCGGCCCCCAGGCGCACCGAGTTACGCAGGTGGTTGACGCGCTGCTTCTGGTAGCCGAAGTCGGTAGACAGGCGGAAGTTGTCACCCCGATAGTCAAGGCCGGCAATGAACAGCTTGCTGCGTTGATCCTGGTCGTCGACTGCGGTTTCGCCTTCACGTTGCGACAGGTTCAGGCGCACGCCAAAGCGGTTGTCCTCACCGAAACGCTGGCCGATGTCCAGGTGTTCGCCAACGCGGCCGTCGCTGCTGATGTCCTGGGTGTAGCGACGCGTGGGCACATCGCCGGCACGCTTGGGCTGCAGGTTGACGTTGCCGCCAAGACCGGTTCCGGTCGGGCTGGCGCCGTTAAGGAAGGCGTTAGGCCCCTTGAATACCTCGACCCGCTCTACCGCATCGGTTGAGATCATCTGCCTGGGCAACACGCCATACAGGCCATTGAACGCCACATCATCACCGCTGAGTGGCAACCCGCGGATGACGAACACCTGCGACTGGTTGCCGAAGCCAAACGACTGGCGCACGGACGGGTCGTTGAGCAGCACATCGCCGATATCCTCGGCCTGCTGGTCCTCGATCAATTGCGCGGTGTAGCTGGTCATGGTGAACGGCACGTCCATCATGTCCTGATTGCCCAGCACGCCCACCTGCCCGCCCCGCGCGACCTGCCCACCGGCAAAGGCTTGCGGGAGTTCGCCCTTGACCTTGGCAGACTCGGCGTCGATAGCAGTGGCATCCAGCTGGATCACGCCATCAGCCGCCTGTGCAGTAACCGCAACGGAACAGCAGACAGCGAGAAAGGTCGATTGATAATGACGGGGTCGTGCCATGAAAGGCTCCTGGGTATCGGATGGACGCCTTCCTGGCAACGTGGGGTGGAGGGCATAAATTAATCGCGATTGCGAATTGTTTCCAGCTGAAGTTACGAATAATTAACAAGTGATCGCACTTTTTGTGCGCCCAGCGGTCTACTTCCTCTTATGCCGCCTGCAACGATTGCCGTCGTTTGTATTGCTTTGCACGGGACTGGGCCAAAAACCCTGTGCTTGTGTAGGATGAGCAGCGCTTACCCCGACGCTGCCAGTCATAGGGAGATTCACATGCGCGTCCTGTCATCTGTTGCCGCCTTGTCGCTGGGCCTGGTCGTCTCGACCGGGGCCTTGGCCGTCACCGGCGAGGAGGCGCAACTGATCGAATCGATCAACGTCTACCGCAGCAAGGCCCAGCCCTGTGGTGGCGAGGCGTCGCTGGAGCTGCCGCCACTCAACAGCGACACCCGCCTGGCGCTGTCGCCCGAGGGCACCCGCGACTTGCAACAGGCCATGTCCCGCGCCGCCTACCCGATGGTCAACGTGCAGGCCATCAGCCTCTCGGGCCCGCGCGATGCGCGCGCGGCCATGCATGCCATCGAGGAAAGCTTCTGCCAGGTGGTGCTCGACCCGCAGTTCGTCGACATCGGTGTCAGCCAAGAAGGCCGCGACTGGCGCATCGTCCTTGCCCGCCCCCTGCTCAGCAGCCGCCTGGGGGATTGGCAGGCTGAAGGGCAGAAGGTGCTGCAAGAAATCAACGCGGCGCGCAAGCTGCCACGCCAATGCGGCGGCCAGCCGTTTGCCGCCGCGCCCGCGCTGAGCTGGAGCACCGTATTGGCCGGCGTTGCCGCCAACCATACGCGGGCCATGGCCAACCAGAACTTTTTCGACCATATCGACCGCGACGGCCGCACCCCTGGCGATCGGGCCGAGCTGGCCGGTTACTTGTATCAGCAGATCGGCGAGAACATCGCTGCAGGCCGCGACACCGCGCATAAGGTGGTCGACGGCTGGCTGGCCAGCCCTGGGCATTGCGCGACCCTGATGAACCCGGATTTTCGCGAGCTAGGGGCGGCCTATGCTGTCGACCCGAAAAGTGATGCAGGGATCTACTGGACGGGGATGTTTGGCACACCGCAGTAAACGCCAGACCAGCCTGGCGGGCGATGCGGCCGCTCAGGCAACAGCGGCACCCTCGCGCAGTTGCAGTGCCGTACAGCCAAAGCGCCGCCGCACGCATTTACCCAGGTGGCTGGCATCCCCCAACCCCACTTCATCGGCAATCTGCGCCAGGCCGTGGCTGGAATTGAGCAACCGCCAGCGCGCTTGCTGCAAGCGCATTTCCAACCACCAGGCCTTGGCGCTCATCCCGTGGCTGGCCTGGAATTGACGATCAAGCTGACGCCGGCTGATGCACAGCTCTGCCGCCAGTTGCTCGATCGACAACGGTGAACCCAGGTGATGCCGCATCAACGCCAGGGCACGCTGCACCGCTCGCCCGTGCCCCACCCCCGGCTCCAACGAACGCAAGGCATGGCGGCTGTCGCGCGTCTCGTCCACCAACATGTCGGCCAAGCCCTTCAGCGCCCGAGCCCGGCCACAGGCACGCGACAGCAGTTCTACCACCAGGTCGATTGCCGCGGTCCCTCCCGCGCAGGTAATGCGCCCACCTTGAATGTGATAGAGCTGGTCGCGCAGTACCTTCAGATGAGGGAACGTCGCTCGAAACTCGGCTTCATGCCGCCAATGGACCACTACGTCATGCCCATCCAACAGGCCGCAAGCGGCCAAGAGGAAGGCGGCGTTGTCGACGGCCACCAGCTTCACACCCGCCTTGGCAGCCCGCTTCAGCAACGCCTTGTAGCGCGGTGCCAGTTCAGCGGTGGCCATGGCGTTGCGGCCGCCGAACAGCACCAGGTAGTCGTAGTGGGCCATGTCGAGCTGTTCGGCAATGGCTTCCACCTGCACCACCGCACCACTGCTCGCGGGCACTGGGTCGAGGGTCAAGCCTGCCAGGGTCCAGCTGCAATAGCGCTGCTGGCTGTAGTCTTCGTCATCGGCGCTGAAACGCAGCTTGTCGAGAAATGCACCGAACGGCAGCAGGGCAAACGCCGGCAGGGGCAGGATCAGCAAGCGGATATCAGGGGGCATGAGAGCACGTCCAGATCAGACCATCGAATGTCTAGATCATACCTTTGAAAAAACGCGTTGTGCCCTAGACTGGCGTTCTCCAATCCTATCAGGCACTCCCCCATGGCACTCGACACCTGGCTTATCTACCTGCTGGCCAGCATCGGCCTGTCGCTGACTCCAGGCCCCAACAGCTTGCTCGCGTTGACCCACGGCGCGCTGTATGGCGCACGCCGTACGCTGTTCACCATCGTTGGCGGGGTAGTTGGCTTCAGTGCCTTGATCGCCCTGGCGATGTTCGGCCTCAGTGCCCTGCTGCAAACCTCTGCAGCGGTGCTTGGCATACTCAAATGGGTGGGCGGCGCTTACCTGGTCTGGCTGGGTATCCAGCTGTGGCGCAGCCCGGCGCTGCACCTTGAAGTAACGCAGCGGGCCCGCAGCCTGGGCAATGCGGGCCTGTTTCGTCAGGGCCTGCTGTCGGCCATGGCCAACCCCAAGGTGTTGCTGTTCTACGGTGCGTTTCTGCCGCAGTTCCTCGACCCGCAGCGGGGGCTGTTGATGCAGTTCGTGGTGATGGCGGCAACCTTTGCCAGCGTGGAATTCCTGGTCGAATACTGGCTCGCGCGTTTGGCGTTTCGCATCCGGCCCTGGCTGGCCAAGGGTGGCAAAGGGTTCAACCGCTGCTGTGGCAGCTTGTTCGCAGTGATCGGCGTCGCGTTGCCACTGGGGCGCTGATTCAGCTCAGCCGCGGCGCCCTTGCAGGAGGAACACCAACAGCGCCAAACCCGGCAGCCCGGCACCCACCAGCGCAACCCCCTGCCAACCATACTGGGCAAACACGGCACTGGCCACCGACGAACCCAGCGCCCCGCCCAGGAAGATACTGGTCATGTACACCGCGTTCAGGCGCCCGCGGCTTGCCGGGTCCAGCGCATAGACTTCGCGCTGGCCAATCACCATGTTCATCTGCACCGCGAAGTCCAGCAACACACCGGTCAGCCCAAGGCCGATCACACTGAAGCCCGGTGCCGTCAGCCCGACCAGTAGCGCCACAGGCGCCAGTACCAACGCCGCCAGGGAACCTGCACGGGCATGCCCGGCATCGGCCAGGCGGCCGGCGATGGGCGCGGCCACGGCCCCTACCGCCCCTACCAGGGCGAACAGCGCGATCTGGCTCTGCGACAGGCCATGCACCCCCGCCAACGCGAGGGGTACAGCCGTCCAGTACAGGCTGAACGCAGCGAACATCAACGCCTGGTACAGCGACCGTTGACGCAGCACCGGGTAACGGCGCAGCAACGCCACCAGCGACAGCATCAGCCCGGCATAGCTGGCGTTGTGCTCCGGGACCCGGCGTGGCAGGGTCAACGCCAACAACAGGATGATCGCCAGCATCACGCCCGCCGCGCCGATGAACACGGTGCGCCAGCCGAAGTGATCGGCCACCAGGCTCGACACCGGCCGCGCCAGCAGAATGCCCAACAACAGCCCCCCCATGATGTTGCCGACCACCCGGCCACGCTGTTGCTCAGGGGCCAGGTGCGCTGCCAGGGGGATCAGCATCTGCACCGCGACCGAACTGAAGCCGATCAACAGTGCATAGCCCAGAAACAGCTGCCCTTGGCCACTGCTACTGGTACCAGCCAACAGCAGGCTGACGCAGGCCAGCACCGCGGTAGCGATCATCAGGCGGCGGTTTTCCAGCAGGTCGGCCAGCGGAACCAGTAACAGCAGGCCCAGGGCATAGCCCAGTTGGGTCAGGGAAACGATCAGGCTCGCCCGTTCAGTGGACAGGCCCAGGTCGGGGGCGATCAGCCCAACGATGGGCTGGGCATAGTAGATATTGGCAACGATGGCGCCGCAGCAGAACGCCAACAGGGTCACCAAGGCCCGGCTCAGGCCAGTGGCCGACGGCTGCTCTGCGGCTAGGGAGGGGTTCATGCGATGTTCCTCGACAAGGGACGAAATATGCCACACACCTTACCCAGACGTGCCGCGGCCGAGAATCCGGCCGGCGCGCAACAGGGCTTTGCACCCTGCGCAACGCTGACGGCTCAGTGCGCCAACAGGCCTTCGCAAAAGGTGATGAAGGCGTTCACGCGGCGCGACCCGCGATGGTTGGGCAAGTACAGCGCGTTGATCCTGTCGTTGGCAGTACCGGGGCTGACCTGCCAGTCGCCGAACACGCGCTGCAGCGTGCCATCGGCCACGTCCTCACGCACCAGCCAGTCGGCCAGCAGGGCAATGCCGCTGCCAGCCAACGCGGTTTCGCGCAACAGGTCGGCATTGGCGCTGCGCAACGGCCCGCTCACGTCCAGTTCCAGCACCTCCTGGCCCCGCGTCATGCACCAGGGGCGCGCCTTCTGCCCATAGCGAAAACGCAAGCAGGCGTGCTCCAGCAATTGCTGCGGGTGCTCCAGTGCTGCACGACCGGCCAGGTAGCCCGGGCTGGCCACCAGCCAACGCTCGAACCGGCCCAGTGGGCGGCACACCAGTTCGTCATTGGGCGCTGGGTCACCCAGCCGGATCGACAGGTCGTAACGGCCATCGAGCAAGTCGTCCAGGCGGTCGCTCAGATCGATGTCCAGTTCAAGCGCCGGGTGCTTGGCCAGAAAGAGCCCCAGGTGCGGCGCAATCACCCGCCGGCCGAATTCCACCGGCAGGCACAGCCGCAGCACACCGACCGGCTCCTCGCCCCGGTCAGCGACACTGGCATCGGCTTCATCCAGCGCTTCGAAAATGCCCCGGGCCCGCGCGTAGTAACGGGCACCCGCCTCGGTCAGGCTGACCTGGCGCGTCGAGCGGTTCAACAAGGTGGCCCCCAGCTCGGCCTCCAGTGCATCGACCAGGCGGGTCACCGACGAGGTCGCCACGCCAAGCTTGCGCGCGGCCGCGGAAAACCCCTGGGCATCGACCGTCGCCGCGAACATCTTCATGGCCAGCAGCTTGTCCATGTGTCTTCCGTCTTTTAAAGCTCGGAACAGTCCTACAAACCGCAGGGATGGTCAAGAAGCGCACGCCCCCGCAATCACGTCCATAGTGGAAGCACCTCCCTTTGAACGAGATTTCAGATGGCCCCCTTCAACATGCTGAATACCTTGCCTCCCTGCGACCCGACCGCTGCCGAGCGCGTCGACGAACTGCTCAGCCGCCCCGGTGTGCGCATCGAGCGCATTGTTTCCAGCGGCCAATCCAGCCCGCCCGGGTACTGGTACGACCAGGCCGAAGGTGAGTGGATCGTGCTGCTCAGCGGTGCCGCGGGCCTACGCTTCGAGCATGAAAACCATACGCGGCTGCTGCAGCCCGGCGACTGCGTCGATATACCAGCGCATTATCGCCACCGCGTGGAATGGACCGCGCCGGGCATCGCGACAGTATGGCTGGCCGTGTTCTACAGCAGCGCTAGCCCTTGGCCGGAATAGGTGTCGAACCGTCCAATCGGGGCCTGCTGGCGCAGCGTGGCCCCTGCACACATTGCTTTTCGACGACTCGACCAAAGTATGAGTACTGATTCCATATCTGTCATGAACGCTTTGTTTACTGCATTTTTCGCTGCCTGATCTAGACTTTTGCCAACACCTTGGCAAGTTCAACCCTGCGACAATCAGCCTCACAAAACTTTGTACTAACTTGTTAATTAGCTTGCTAAGGGCTTAAACTGCGCCCATTCCACCTGCTGAGATCCCTGGCATGAAAGAAACACCGCGCGCCTCTGGCGCCACAAACCTCATTCTGGTCGGCCTAGGCGTTATCGTCGCCCTGCTCGGCCTGCTCCTGGCCGCCGGCGGTATCAAGCTGGCCGGCCTCGGCGGCTCCTGGTACTTCCTGATCGGCGGCCTGGCCATGGCCATCGCCGGTATCCTCATCGCACGCCGCAAGGTCGCCGGTGCCTGGCTGTATGCCCTGTTCCTGATCGGTACCGCAATCTGGGCCGTGATCGACACCGGCCTGGTGTTCTGGCCGCTGTTCTCGCGCGTGTTCATGTTCGGCGCAATCGGCATGGTCGTGGCGCTGGTCTACCCCCTGCTGGTACGTGCCAACGGCGGCACCGCTGGCCGCGGCGCGTACGGCATCGCAGGCGTGATGGCGGTGGCACTGGTCATTGCCGCAGGCAACATGTTCGTTGCTCACCCAAGCGTCGCCCCGACCGGCAAAGGCCCTGGCATGACCCCGGTCGAAGCCGGCAAAGAGCAGAAAGACTGGGCCCACTACGGCAACACCGAAGGTGGCAGCCGCTTCGCCGCGCTGGACCAGATCAACCGCGACAACGTCAACAAGCTCAAGGTGGCCTGGACCTACCACACCGGTGACGTCGCCATCAGCGACGGCAACGGTGCCGAGGACCAACTCACCCCACTGCAGGTTGGCAACAAGGTGTTCATCTGCACCCCGCACAACAACCTGATCGCCCTCGATGCCGACACCGGCAAAGAGCTGTGGAAAAACGAGATCAACGCCCAGTCCAAGGTCTGGCAGCGTTGCCGCGGCATGGCCTACTTCGACGCCACCGCGCCGTTGGCCCAGCCAACCCAGCCGAACAGTTCGCCCATCGCCATGGCCACTGTCCCGGCCGGTGCCAACTGCCAGCGCCGCCTGCTGACCAACACCATCGACGGCCGCCTGATCGCCGTCGACGCCGACACCGGTGAGTTCTGCCAAGGCTTCGGCAACAACGGCCAGGTCAACCTCATGGCTGGCCTGGGCGATGTGCCGGATTCCTTCTACCAACTGTCGTCCGCGCCACTGATGGCCGGTACCACCGTGGTGGTTGGCGGTCGCGTTGCCGATAACGTTCAGACCGACATGCCAGGTGGCGTCATCCGTGGCTTCGACGTCATCACCGGCGCCATGCGCTGGGCCTTCGACCCAGGCAACCCGGAAGACCGCAACGCCCCGGCCGACGGCAGCACCTACGTGCGCAGCACCCCGAACAGCTGGGCCCCGATGTCCTACGACCCGGCAATGAACACCGTGTTCCTGCCGATGGGTTCGTCGTCCACCGACATCTATGGCGTAGAGCGCAACAAGCTGGACCACACCTACGGTGCTTCGGTCCTGGCACTGGACGCCACCACCGGCAACCAGAAGTGGGTGTACCAGACCGTTCACAACGACCTCTGGGACTTCGACCTGCCAATGCAGCCAAGCCTGATCGACTTCACCAAGGATGACGGCAAGACCGTGCCTGCGGTGGTGATCGGCACCAAGGCCGGGCAGATTTACGTGCTTGACCGTGCAACCGGCAAGCCGCTGACCCAGGTCGACGAAGTTCCGGTCAAACCGAGCAACATCCCGAACGAGCCGTACTCCCCGACCCAACCAAAATCGGTGGGCATGCCACAGATCGGCGCGCAGACCCTGACCGAGTCGGACATGTGGGGCGCCACCCCGTATGACCAGCTGCTGTGCCGCATCGACTTCAAGAAAATGCGCTACGACGGCCTGTACACCGCGCCGGGCACCGACCTGTCGCTGAGTTTCCCAGGCTCGCTGGGCGGCATGAACTGGGGCAGCATTTCCACCGACCCGGTGCATGGCTTCATCTTCGTCAACGACATGCGTCTGGGCCTGTGGATCCAAATGATCCCTTCGCAGAACAAAGGCAACGCGGCCTCCGGTGGCGAAGCGTTGAACACTGGCATGGGCGCTGTACCGCTCAAGGGCACGCCGTATGCGGTGAACAAGAACCGCTTCCTGTCGGTCGCCGGTATCCCTTGCCAGGCTCCGCCGTTCGGCACCCTGACCGCGGTTGACATGAAGACCCGCCAAATCGCCTGGCAGGTCCCGGTCGGCACCGTCGAGGACACCGGCCCGCTGGGTATCCGCATGCACCTGCCGATCAAGATTGGCCTGCCAACCCTGGGCGGCACACTGTCCACCCAAGGCGGCCTGGTGTTCATCGCCGGCACCCAGGACTTCTACCTGCGCGCCTACGACAGCAGCAACGGTAATGAAATCTGGAAGGCCCGTCTGCCGGTTGGCAGCCAGGGCGGCCCGATGACCTACGTTTCGCCGAAAACCGGCAAGCAGTATGTGGTTATCACCGCCGGTGGCGCGCGTCAGTCGACTGACCGTGGCGACTATGTGATTTCTTACGCCCTGCCGTAAGACTGCGTCGCCTGCTTCGCGGGTGAACCCGCTCCCACAGGATGATCACTGCACTTGCAAAGGGTGCAGGCCCTGTAGGAGCGGGTTCACCCGCGAAGAGGCCCTAGAACACTACCCGAGACCCCGCAATGCCATCCGCAATTCGCATCACTTCTCCCCTCCTGCTCGCCCTGGCCAGCACCACCGCCCTCGCCGACGGCGACCTGATGACCCGCAACACCCTGACCGGTGACTGGAGCGGCCTGCGCCATCAGCTGGAAGAAGACGGCGTCAAGTTCACCGGCGACTACAGCGGTGAAACCGCCTACAACGCCCACGGTGGCCTGCACCGTTCGGCCCGCTACTCGCAGAACCTCAAGCTGGGCGTGCAGTTCGACCTGTCGAAACTGTACGGCCTGGAAAACGGCGGCAAGGTGCAGTTGACCATCAACGACCGTCGCGGCAACAGCGCCTCGGAAGACCTGGTGGGCAACCGCTTGCCGATCCAGGAAAACTACGGCGGCCTGTACACCCGCCTGACTGAACTGAGCTACGAGCGCACCCTGTTCACCCCGGCCTTGAACGTCAAGCTCGGCTACATGGCCATGGGCAACGACCTCGGCGGCTTGGACAGTGGCATCCTGTGCAACTTCATGAACGCCGGCTTCTGTGGCCACCCACTGAACATGTCGGGCGGCAGCGGCTGGACCAACTACCCCAACGCCCACCTGGGCGTGCGGGTAAAATACGACCTGTCGCCGTCTTGGCAGCTGCGTGTCGCGGCCTTCAACGTCGACCCCGAGAGCAACGGCAATTCCAGCCGTGCCTGGCACCTGGGGCCCAAGCACACCACAGGTACCGTGGTGCCGGTTGAGCTGGTGTACAAACTGCAAGGCGAACTGCCAGGTGAGTACAAGCTGGGCTACTACTACGACAGCTCCGATGTGAAACGCATTGGCAGCGACAAGGAAGTATCCGGCCGCGGCGGCCATTACCTGCTGATCGACCAGGCCGTGTGGAATGACCCAAGCTCGCCAGGCCGCAGCCTGCACGCCTTTGGCCAATACTCGGCATCGAGCGAGGCCGCTTCGCCGTTCACCAAGTGGTATGGCACCGGCGTTGTGCTGTACAAGCCGTTCGAAGGCCGCCCGCGCGATACCCTGTCGTTGGGCTATGGCCGCGCCGTGCCGAACCCGCGTAGCCGCGATGTGCTGGAAGACGCTGCGTTCAACGCAGGGCAGCAGTTCCCGAACATCGACAGCGCCGAGCAGTTGATTGAACTGAGCTACGGCTACCAGGCCACGCCATGGCTGAACCTGCGCCCGGATGTGCAGTACATCATCGAGCCGGGTGCGTTCTCGGGCAAGGATATCGACAATGCGCTGGTAGTGGGCCTACAGGTCAAGGCGACGTTCTGATTCATCACGGCATTGCCCGCATCCTGTAGGAGCAGCCTTGTGCTGCGAAGAGGCCCGTGACAGCACAGTGAATTTTCTCTGCTGCCACGGCCTCTTCGCAGCACAAGGCTGCTCCTACCAGGAATGCTGAAAACCGGCAAAAATAACTCAACCTTCGCGCAGGTAATCCACCAGCCGCAGCAGCATCTCATCGCACCCCTGCAACTGCTCGACACTGACAAACTCGTCCGGCTTGTGCCCCTGCTCCATGCTCCCCGGCCCGCAGACCACCGTCGGGATTCCGGCCTGGTCGAACAAGCCGCCTTCAGTACCAAACGCGACCGTGCCGAACGCCGCTGAACCACTGAGCAAGGCGACCAAACGTGCCGCTTCGCTGTCAGCCGGCGTGGCCAGCCCCGGGTAAGCACTCAGCGCCTCAAGGCGAATATCGGCGCCCTGGTTGACGGCGCGCATGCGCGGCAGCAACTCTGCCTCGGCGTAGCCCTGCAACTGGTCAGCCACCCCCTGAGCGTCGAACCCAGGCAATGCGCGCACCTCGAAGTCGAATTCGCATTCCTCGGGCACGATGTTCAACGCCCTGCCACCTTTGATCACGCCGGTCTGTACCGTGGAAAACGGCGGGTCGAAACGCGTGTCATGGTGCTCAGGCTGCGCCAAACCATCACCGATCTCACCCAGCTTGCCGATCAATCGCGCGGCGTACTCGATGGCGTTCACCCCATAAGGCGCATAAGCCGAGTGACAGGCCGCACCGTGCACCTGGCAACGCATTGCCAGCTTACCCTTGTGCCCCAGCACTGGCTTGAGCTCGGTCGGCTCGCCGATCAGGCACAACCGCGGCTTGTGTGGGCGCTGTGCAAGCGCCGCAAGCATCGAGCGTACCCCCAGGCAACCCACTTCTTCGTCATAGGAGAACGCGAGGTGCAGCGGAATACGCAAAGGCTGCGCGAGAAACGCGGGGACCGCTGCCAGGACAGAGGCGATGAAGCCCTTCATGTCCGCAGTACCCCGCCCATACAGGCGCCCCTCCCGCTCACTCAAGGCAAACGGCTCGACCGTCCAGGCCTGGCCGTCAACCGGCACCACATCGGTGTGCCCCGAAAGCACTACACCGCCAACGTCCTGCGGGCCGAGGGTGGCAAACAGGTTGGCCTTGGTGCCCTCGGCGTTATGGAACAACTCGCATTCCACGCCGAGGTCCGCCAGGTAGTCACGGATGAAACCGATCAGCGCCAGGTTCGAATCGCGGCTGACCGTGGCAAAACCGATCAGCCGGGCAAGCAACGCGCGGCTGGTGCGCTCATTCATTGCCCGGCACTCCATAGCTTGGCGCCGCCGTCGGGTCGAGGGCGCGGGTCACGTAGTCCTGCATCTGAGGGCGATAGGCCTGCCACAGGCCATCGAGCTGGCCGATCGGGTCTTCATCGGCCCAATCGACGCGCAGGTCCACCAGCGGCCAGGTCAGCTCGCCGGCGATCTTCAGCGCTGCGGAATGCACCGGCCCTGCCTCGCCCCCGGCCGCCATCGCCGCCTGCATGGCCGTCAACAGGCGATCGGCCAGGTGCCCGCCGGCCTGTTCAAACGCGTGCACCATGGCCTCGATCACCTGCTTGGACGCCAGCAAGTTACCCGCAGCAGCGCACTGCTCGCCGGCCACGGCATTGTGCACCCCAAGCGCCTGCTTGCCGGTGAACAACGCGACCTGGCCCTGGCTGTCGATTACGGTGACCTGGCGGTATTCGCTCCAGCCATTGGCGTTCAGCACCCTGTCTAGTGCAGCTGCCGGCGGCAACTGGCCCTGCTCCAGCACATCGAGCAACTGCGGCCCCAATGCCGGCAAGGTGATGTTCTGCGTTGCGACCGCCCCCACACCTGCGCGCACCCAGGGGCAACGCGCCCCGACCGCGATGCTCGACGAGCTGATGGCGATACCGACTTGGCCGGTTTCCTGGCAACGACCGATGATGGAGAAAGTCATGTGATGGTTCCTGTTGTTCTGTCCGATGCAGGGCATTCTGGGTGGAACCCTCCAGGGCGCGAAACCACCTTTTTCCGAGGGCTTGAAGAGGAAAAAACTAAGGCCGCCCGCACCACCCCGAACGGCATCAAAAATCCCCCTCAAGCACCGCGGCAAGCCCTATGAATCAAGGCCTTCGCCGTTTTATCGGCAAGCCCTAGCTAAATACTATTTTCGCCATTTGCGCAGCGTCCCTAGTCTGGCCTCAGGCAACGGCGGTCCTCCAAACCGACCTGACAAAAACCGCCTGATAAAGGGCTCGGACATGACTTTGAACAACCTCGAAATCGACACCCTCGTCGTCGGCGCCGGCCAAGCCGGCGTGGCCATGAGCGAACACCTGAACAAGCTCGGCGTGCCGCACCTGGTGCTGGAGCGCAAGCGCATCGCCGAAGCCTGGCGTACGGGCCGCTGGGACTCGCTGGTCGCCAACGGCCCGGTCTGGCACGACCGCTTCCCTGGCCTGGAATTCAACCTCGACGCCGATGCCTTCGCTGGCAAGGATCAGGTTGCCGACTACTTCGAACAGTACGTGCGCAAGTACAACCTGCCGGTGCGCACCGGCATCGAGGTGAAGAAGGTGGTGCGCAACAGCGATCGCCCAGGCTTCACCATCGAAACCAACGAGGGCGTAATCCGCGCCAACCGCGTGGTTGCTGCCACTGGCCCGTTCCAGCGCCCGGTGATCCCTGCCATCGCGCCAAAGGACGAGCGCCTGCACCAGATCCACTCCGCCGCCTACTACAACCCCGAGCAGCTGCCCGCCGGTGCCGTGCTGGTGGTGGGCGCCGGTTCTTCGGGCGTGCAGATTGCCGAAGAACTGATGCGCGCCGGGCGCCAGGTATACCTGTCGGTCGGTGCGCATGACCGCCCGCCGCGTGCCTACCGCAACCGCGACTTCTGCTGGTGGCTGGGTGTGCTGGGCGAGTGGGACGCAGAAATCGCCAAGCCTGGCCGCGAGCACGTGACCATTGCTGTCAGCGGCGCACGCGGCGGCCACACCGTGGACTTCCGCGCCCTCGCCCACCAAGGCATGACCCTGGTCGGCCTGACCCAATCGTTCGCCGATGGCATTGCCACCTTCCAGGACAACCTGGCAGACAACATCCGCCGTGGCGACGAAAACTACCTGGCCCTGCTCGATGCAGCCGATGCCTACATCGAACGCAATGGCCTGGACCTGCCTGAAGAGCCGGAGGCGCGCAAGCAACTGCCCGACCCTGAGTGCCTGAGCAACCCGCTGCACACACTCGACCTGGCCCAGGCCGGCGTCAGCACCATCATCTGGGCCACCGGCTACGGCGTGGACTTCAGCTGGTTGCAGGTCGACACCTTCGACGCCAACGGCAAGCCACAACACCAACGCGGTGTTGCCCGCGAACCCGGTGTGTACTTCCTCGGCCTGCCCTGGCTGTCACGCCGCGGCTCGTCGTTCATCTGGGGCGTGTGGCACGACGCCAAGCACGTCGCCGGGCACATCGCCACGCAACGGACCTACCTGGCCTACCGCGACAGCCAGCAACGCGCCGCGGATGAGCAGCAGCAACCCACAATCAACAACGTCAGCACCCTTGGAGCCCACTGATGCCAACCCATACCCGTATCCGCATGTTCAACACCAAGGTCACCTACCCTAACCAGACCCTGGACAACGACCTGTGCCAGGCGGTGCGCGCCGGCAACACCATCTACGTACGCGGCCAGGTGGGTACTGACTTCGAAGGGCGCCTGGTAGGCCTGGGCGACCCTCGGGCACAAGCCGAACAGGCGATGAAAAACGTCAAGCAACTGCTTGAGGAGGCTGGCTCGGACCTGTCGCACATCGTCAAGACCACCACCTACATCACCGACCCGCGCTTCCGCGAGCCGGTGTACAAGGAAGTCGGCAAATGGCTCAAAGGCGTGTTCCCGATCTCCACCGGGCTGGTGGTGGCGGGCCTGGCCCAGGCCGAGTGGTTGATGGAAATCGATGTAATCGCAGTGGTGCCGGATCAGGCCTGACCTGCCGGCAGCCCGCTCAGCCAGGCCTGCGTGACTCGCGCAGCTGCCCTTAGCCGCTCTGCCCCGTGCAAATGGGCAGACGGCACCTCGACGCTGAGGCTGACGTCGCGGGGCAAGGCTGCGAGCAACTGCGCCAACGGCAGTTGCCCGTGGCCAGGCAACTGCCTGCCCTCGCGCGCTTCCTGGATGATGCCGCTGTCGGGTGGTGCCTGCAGTGGGGCATCGCACAACTGCACGGCGCGCAAGTAACGCGGGTCGATTCCGGCAAGGTCCGCTACCGCTGCGCCAGCGCGAAACAGGTGCAGGGCATCGACCAGCACGCTGCTGTTGTCCTGCCCCGCCCCTGCCACCACGGTATAGGCCTGGTGCACGTTCGCCACCGGCCGCCAGCGCATGAATTCAAGGTCCACGCGCACGCCATAACCCCCTGCCAGCTCGCACAAGGCCGCGAAATGCCCGGTCAGCCGCGCGACATCGGCATCATCGCCCGACACCGTCAGGCTTACCGCCCCCAGCTCCGCACCTGCCGCCAGCAAAGGCTCGTAATCGGCGACCACCACCTCGGGCGTCAATGACACGAACTCGATATCAGCGACCCGTACGCCCTCACCCGCCATGACCGCCTTGAGCTCACGCAGCGCCAGGCTGCCCGCCGTTACCGGGTAGGCCAGCGCACCCGGCATCACCGGATGCAGGCGCAGCCCCACCGCGCTGAAGCCGGCACGGCTCGCCTCGCGCACCAGCACGGCAGGCGCCAGATCCAGTGCCGTCAAGTGAGCGACGCCCAGGCCCCTCAATAGGTCGCCCTCCCGCCACTGAGGTCGAACACGAAGCCGGTGGTGAAACTGCACTCTGGCCCGGCGATCCAGCTCACCATGTTGGCGATTTCCTCGACCTTCAGGAAGCGCCCCATGGGGATTTTGGCCTTGCTCGCTGCGATGTGCTCCGGGGTCATTTCGGCCATCAGCGGGGTTTCTACCATCGCCGGCGCCACGCAGTTGAGCAGCACGCCATCTTGCGCCAGCTCCTTGGCTGCGGCCTTGGTGAAAGCGATCACGCCTGCTTTGGCCGCCGAGTACGCCGAGATGTACTGCACGCCATCCTTGCCCGCCATCGAGGCGACGTTGACGATGCGTCCGTAGCCGCGCTCGCGCATGTGCGGGATGGCGGTGCGGCAGCAATAGAACACTCCGTTCAGGTCAATGGCGATGACCTTGTCCCAGGCCGCTGGCGGGTATTCCCAGGCGGGTACCACTGGGCCATTGATACCGGCGTTGTTGACCAGGATCTCGACCTGCCCGACGTGTGCAAGCACGTCGGCAAATGCCGCTTCCACCGACGCCAGTGATGAAACATCGACAGACTGGCGCAGCACCGGCTCAAAGCCGTTTTCGGCTGTGTCCCAGCCATCGACCGCCAAGTCCCAGATCACCACGTGGGCACCTGCGGCGTGCAGCCGCTGTGCAATCCCCAGGCCGATGCCACGCATGCCGCCGGTTACGATTGCAGTCTGCCCTTGCAGGTATTGGCTCATTGCTTTGCTCCATTTTCGAGGTTAGGGATGTCTGGCAGACGACGCAGGTCGCTCACCATGAACAGGTAACACAGGGCACCGAGGACGGTGATCGACGACACGAAGGCCAAGGCCCAGACGAACGACCCGGTCATCGAAACGATGATGCCGATGGTCAACGGGGTGACGATGCCCGCCGCGTTGGCGAACAGGTTGAACAGGCCACCGCTCAAGCCCAGCAGGCCCTTTGGCGCGATGTCGGAAACGATCATCCAGGCCAGCGCCGACATGCCTTGGGCGAAGTAGGCGATGCAGAGAATGGCGATTACCAGCGCGTCGGACTCGACATAGTTGGCCAGCACGATCACCGACGCGGTGAGCAGGCCGGCAATCACCGGCAGCTTGCGCGCCACGTTCAGGGAGTAGCCGCGGCGCAGCAAGGCATCGGACAACCAGCCACCGACCAGGGTGCCCAGCGAGGCGGCGATGAACGGCAGCACCGCGACCCAGCCAACCTTCAGCCACGGCATGTGCCGCTCGGTGACCAGGTAGGTCGGGAACCAGGTCAGGAAGAACACGTTGGTCGAGTTGCAGGCAAACTGCCCCAGGCAGATGCCCAGCATGTTGCGGTGCTTGAGCAGAGCCGGGATCTGCGACCAGCGGAATACCGTGGCTTTCTGGCCACCGTCGACCACGCCACCGCCCGCTGCGATGTAGTCGAGTTCGGCTTTGTTCGCCGTGGTGGACTGGTGCGGTTCATGGTACTTGCGCCACCAGACCAGGCCGTAAAGGATGCCCATCAGCCCGACCGCCATCAGCAGAAAACGCCAGCCGTAGGCGTGCAGTACCCAGAACAGCAGCGGCGTAAGAAACGCCAGCCCCGTGTACTCGGCAAAGGTGTAAATGCCAGTCGCCCTGGCCCGCTCACTCTGTGGGAACCAGGTCGCCACCACGCGGCTGTTGGTGGGGAAGCACGGCGCTTCGGTCACCCCCACCAGAAAACGCATGCCCAACAGCGACAGAAAGCCCTGGGCCAACCCTTGCAGGCCGGTGAACAGCGACCACAGCGTCAAGGCCAGCCAATACGTGAACTTGGTGCCCAGCCGGTCGATGAGGATCCCGCCGGGGATCTGGGCCGCCGCGTAGGTCCAGGAAAACGCCGAGAAGATCACCCCCATCATCGCGGCGTTAAGGCCCAGGTCGGCACTGATGCTAGGCGCCGCAATGCCCATCACGCTGCGGTCGAGGTAGTTGATCATCGTGCCGCCGGAGATCAGCGCCAGGATCATGAAGCGGGTGCGGGTACGTTGTTGCAGGCGTGCAGGCGTGTCGAACGCCCCCACACCGAGGTTCTGTTCAGTGTTCATGACGGTTGCTCTCTTGTTATTGGAATGGCAAAGGGCGGTGCGCTAGGCAAACCCGAACAGACGTCGCGGCGTGTCCCACATGACGGTGCGGCGCAGTTGCGCATCTGGCATCAGTTGCTCGGCCAGTTTCAGCAGCGGCCCGTAGTCCACCCGCGAGCGCTGGCGAATGAACGGCCAATCGGAGCCCCACACGCAGGCCTGTGGGCCAAACGCTTCGAGCAGGGCATGAACGTAGGCACTGCTCTGCGCCTGCAGCGCATCGGCCGAGGCGAACTTCTGCATGCCGGACAGCTTGACGCTGGCCCGGCCGCTCGCGGCCAACCGCAGCAAGGCCTGGAAACCCGGTTGGTGAATACCGGCGCTCACCTCCGGGCGGCCGCAATGGTCGATCAACACGCGCGCCGACGTGCGCTCAAGCAGCCCGCGCAGCGCCAGCAACTGGTCTTCGCACACCTGAATCTGCGCAAACAGGTCGAGCTCGGCGAGCTTGCCGAACAACCCGTCGGCTGCATCCAGGCTCGCCACACCGTACAACGCCGGGTTGAAGGCCACCCCGACCACCCCTTGCGCCTGCAACGTAGCCAGCGCATCCAGGGTGATGTCAGGGCTAACCACCGCCACCCCCTTGAAACGCCCCTGCCCAGTGGCGAGCGCGCTCAGCAGGCAGCTATTGTCGGTGTGGTAGCCACTGTTCGGCCCCACCAGCAAGGCATGCTGCACGCCATAGGCGTCCATCACCCGGTTGAATTGCTCGAGGGTGGCGACCTCCTGCCCGGACGGGGCGTAAGGCGCGTCGGGGTGGTAGGGAAAGCGCGCGGGGTCAAACAAATGGTTATGGCAATCGATCTTGGGTTCATCGAAGATGTTCACGCAACACTCCCGTCAAGCGCCGCTGCGCTTGCCTGCAGATCTTGTTATTGTGCGCCGCGAAGGCGACTCGGCAGGCTTCAAGATACTGCGTGCCCGGCGTCTGCGCTCATACCCAGATGGCGAAGACCATAACCAAAGGTAATGCTTATGCCCCTCGACCATGACGGCCCGGAAGCCCGCAACCTGGTGTTCAAACTGCGGCACATGGAAGTGTTTCGTGCGGTGATGTTGACGGGCTCGATCAGCGCGGCGGCGAAGATGCTCTACGTGTCGCAGCCGGCCGTGAGCAAATTGATCCAGTACATCGAGGGGCGGCTGGCATACCGCTTGTTCGAGCGCATCAACAACCGCCTGGTGCCGACCCACGAAGCGCAGATTCTGTACCGCGAAGTCGAGCGGGTATATCAGGCCGCGCTGGAGGTCAATGAATGTGCGTTGTCACTGGGCAGTGGCGGCCACCGTAACCTGCGCATCTCGTGCAGCGCCTCGCTGTCGACCGTGGTCATCCCGATTGCGCTGGCCCAACTCAAGCGTGAGTCACCCTCGCTGAACATCGAGTGGCAGACCTCGTTGATGGGTGAAATGCCGAACCAGATCCTGTCGAAGAAGGTCGACCTGTCGATTGCCGCCTTGCCGGTGATCCACGATCACCTGCATTCACGCGCGTTCATGCGCGGGCGCATGGTGGTGGTGATGCCGCCGGAGCATGCCTTGGCGCGGCATCCGTCACTGGCGCTGGAGCAACTGCAAGGCCATGCCCTGCTGCTGTTCAGGCCCGACATGCCGTTCGGCAAATTGCTGGCCGAACACATCCACCAGCGCGGGCTGCAGTTGGAGTCGCTGTTGTCGTTCACCAATGCCAACGAAGCTGTGGCCTTGGTCAAGCAGGGCATGGGCATTAGCTTGATCGACGAGTTCGTGGCGCAGGACAGCGGCTTGACGGTGGTCCCCCTGGCCGACGAAATCCACTTCGACATCAGTGTCGTCTATTCGCGCTTCGAGCCACCTTCGCACTCGGCGCTGCACCTGATGCAGGTGCTGCATGCGCAGGCCCTGAAGCTGGGGCGGGGGATCGAGGGGTTCGCGTTGCCAACCCCTTGATGAACCGGGGCCGCCCGGCACCCCATCGCCGGCAAGCCGGCTCCCACAGGTAACTGCGCAGGCTCAGACCTTGCGAAGACCCTGTGGGAGCCGGCTTGCCGGCGATGGGCTGCAAGGCAGCCCCTTGAGTACAATCAGGCGATCGCCGCGTCCACCAACACCTGCGCTTCCTGCACCAGGCGCTGCAGGTGTGCCTCGTCGATAAAGCTTTCGGCGTAGATCTTGTAAATGTCCTCGGTGCCCGACGGCCGTGCGGCAAACCAGCCGTTGGCGGTCATCACTTTCAACCCGCCAATCGCCTGGCCGTTACCCGGCGCATGGCTGAGGATCTGCACGATTGGCTCACCAGCAAGCTCTGTCGATTTGACCTGCTCAGGTGCCAGCTTGCTCAACAACGCCTTCTGCCGAGCATCCGCCTTGGCCTCGACGCGCGTGGCGTACGGCTTGCCCAGTGCTGCGGTCAGGTCGGCATAAGCCTGGCTCGGGTTGCGACCGGTGCGTGCGGTCATCTCGGCGGCCAGCAAGGCCGGGATCAAACCGTCCTTGTCAGTGGCCCAGACCGACCCATCGCGCCGCAGGAACGAAGCCCCCGCGCTCTCCTCGCCACCAAAGCCCAACGACCCGTCGAACAGGCCCTGGGCGAAGAACTTGAAGCCTACCGGCACTTCGAACAATTTACGGCCCAGGCGCTCGGTAACGCGATCGATCAGGCCGCTGGACACCACGGTCTTGCCCACGGCTGCGTCGCTGCGCCATTGCGGGCGGTGGCGGAACAGGTAGTCGATGGCCACGGCCAGGTAGTTGTTCGGCTGCAGCAGGCCATCCGGGGTGACAATGCCGTGGCGGTCGTGGTCCGGGTCGCAGGCAAAGGCCACGTCAAAGCGCTCGCGCAGGCCGATAAGGCCCTGCATGGCGTAGGGCGAGGATGGGTCCATGCGAATCTGGCCGTCCCAGTCGACGGTCATGAAGCGGAAGGTCGGGTCGACCTCGCTGTTGACCACTTCCAGGTTCAGGTTGTAATGCTTGGCAATCGCCGACCAGTAGTTAACCCCGGCGCCGCCCAGCGGGTCGACGCCCAGGCGCAGGTTGGCGCTGCGGATCACGTCGAAGTCAATGACATTGCCCAGGTCTGCCACGTAGTGGCTCACGTAGTCGTGGCGGTGCGTGGTGGCAGCCTGCAGTGCCTGGGCATGGTCCATGCGTTTGACGCCAGCCAGGTTCGCAGCCAGCAGCTCGTTGGCCTTGGCCTCGACCCACTTGGTCACGTCGCTGTCGGCTGGGCCGCCATTGGGCGGGTTGTACTTGAAGCCACCGCTTTGCGGCGGGTTGTGCGACGGCGTGATGACGATGCCATCGGCCAGGCCCTGCTCGCGGCCACGGTTGTAGCACAGGATGGCGTGGGATACCGCTGGGGTCGGCGTGTACTCGTCGTCTTTGGACAGCATCACCTGCACGCCATTGGCCGCCAGCACTTCCAGGGCGCTGGCCGTGGCCGGTGCCGACAGCGCATGGGTGTCGGCGCCAATGAACAGCGGGCCATCGATGCCCTTCTCCTGGCGGTACAGGCAGATGGCCTGGGTAATGGCCAGTACGTGGTACTCGTTGAAACTCAGCTCCAGCGAGGTGCCTCGGTGCCCCGAGGTGCCGAAGGCCACCCGTTGGGCCACCACGCCAGCATCGGGGCGGCCGGTGTAGTAAGCGGTGAGCAGTCGGGGGATATCGACCAGCACGCTGGCCGGAGCCGGCTTGCCTGCCAAAGGACTGAGCGTCATGCAGAAACCTCGAGTTCAACGAATGTTGGTGTTGGAACGTGCAGTGTACTGAGAGTTGCAACGCCGCGCGACGGGCGACGCGATGAAAGCCGTCAGCACCTGGCAATGGTCTAGAGTATTAGCCACCACTCCCCGGCAACGAGGCCCCATGGCTTTTCACCGCCTGACACGTACCCACCCTCGCCTCACGTTCGCCACCCTGGTCGGCATTATCGGCGCCTGGCTGATCCCTGCCGGTGACACGGTCCAGCACATTCTGGTCGGCTGGAACCTCGGCGTCTGGCTCTACCTGCTGCTGGTCCTGTGGCTTACCTGGAGCGCCAACCCGGAAAAGGTCCGCAACGTTGCCCAGGTCGAGGATGAGAACGCCGGCCTGGTCCTGCTCACCGTCTGCATCGCTGCCATCGCCAGCCTGGCCGCGATCACCTTGCAACTGGTCTCCAGCCGCGGCCTGCAAGGCAGCGCCCTGGCCCTGCACTACCTGTACACCGGATTGACCGTGGCCGGCTCCTGGCTGTTGATCGGCTGCATCTTCAGCCTGCACTACGCCCGGCTGTTCTATACCGGCCATAACCATGAGCCCCCGCTGCGCTTCGCCGATGGCGAGCGCAACCCGGATTACTGGGACTTTCACTACTTCTCGTTCACTATCAGTGTGGCGGTGCAAACGTCCGATGTTGGCGTCGCTGGCAGGGGGTTACGCCGGGTGGTGCTGGCACATTCAGTGGTAGGGTTCGTGTTCAACACCGCCATTCTGGGGTTCACCATCAACATTGCGGCCGGCCTGCTGGGGTAGCACGCACCGCTCGTCCGAAAACCCTGTGCGGTAAATGCGGCCGTTACCTGCGGCACCCCGCAAGGAAAACGTTTGCCAGGCGAGCTGCCGGTGGATAGCGGCCATAACAGCACTGTGACCTAGGTCAAACCTCCACGATTCCGGCGTATTCCCACCCTGGGCAATGGCGTGGCAGGTGCTATGGTTACATTCCCGGCGGCCGTGCACGCGGCCTCCCGCTCACCGCGTCCAGGTACGGACAAGGAGGCTGGCATGAACAAAATGACGTTCCCGAACGCCTGCCAGGTGATGCGCTGGCATTTCCACCCGCTCGGCTTCGAAGCCAGCATGGATGCACCGCGCAGCATGATCGCGCGCCTGTTCGACCGCGCCACCGGAGAAACCTTGCTGGCTATTGCCGGCATCCCTTGCGCTGCGATCATGGCCGCTGCGGATGTCGAGCGCATCATTGAAGCGGTCGAGGCTGAGATGGACGCCTTCGTACCCGTCTTCGCCCTGCGCGACGCAGGCTAGACTGCCACCTCAGGCGTCTCCCGCATGGCCTGCAATTTGCCCATGAATTGCTCGGCCGGCACCGGTTGCCCGAGCAGATAACCCTGCAGCGAATCGCACCCCAGGCGGGTGAGGAAGTCTTGCTGCTTGTCCGTCTCTACCCCTTCGGCAACGATGCGCAAGCCCAGCGCCTGGCCCAGTGCGACAATCGCCGAGACGATCGCGGCGTCATCGCTGTCCTGCTCCAGGTCACGCACAAACCCCCGGTCGATCTTCAGTTCGTTGGCCGGCAGTCGCTTCAGGTACATAAGGCTGGAATAGCCCGTGCCGAAGTCATCGATGGACAGGTCCACGCCCATGTCGGAAAGGCGCTGCAACACTGTCAGGCTGGCATCGGCATCATGCATGGCGGTGGTCTCGGTAATCTCCAGGGTCAGGCAGTTGGCCGGCAGGCCGTTTTCGCGCAGGGCCCGGGCCACGCTGTCGACCAGCCCCGCATGGCAAAACTGGATGGCCGACAGGTTGACTGCCATACGCCACCCCTGGTGGCCCTGGTCCAGCCACTGGCGCATCTGCCGGCAGGCTTCGTCGAGCACCCACTCGCCAATCGGGATGATCAGGCCGGTTTTTTCCGCCAGGCCGATGAACCGGTCAGGCAGCAGCAGGCCCTGCTGCGGGTGCTCCCAGCGCAGCAGCGCTTCGGCACCGATCGGCTGGCAAGCCTGGGCATCGAACTTGGGCTGGTAGTGCAGGCGGAACTGACGCTGCTCCAGGGCCTGGCGCAGGTCCTGCAGTAACTGCAATTGCTGCCGGGCGTTGCTGTTCATCGACGCGTCGAAGAAGCTGTAACCGTTTTTACCGGCGCTTTTGGCGTGGTACATCGCGGCATCGGCATTGCGCAGCAACTCGTGCTGATCCTGGCCATTGCCGGGGTACAGGACAATGCCCAGGCTGGCCGTGAGCTGCAAATCATGCTCGGCGACGCGGAACGGCCGCGACACCAGGTTGACCTGCTTGACTGCCACATCCATGGCATCGTTGGGCTCCTGCAACTCCACCAGCAGCACGAACTCGTCGCCGCCAATGCGCGCCAGCGTGTCCTGGCTGTGCAAATGGCCGCGCAGGCGCGCCGCCACGGCCTTGAGCAGCAAGTCGCCGACGTGGTGACCAAAGGCATCGTTGACCGGTTTGAAGCCATCCAGGTCGATGAACATCAGCGCAAAACAACCGCCCTGCTCCGCCACCTTGGCGATGGCTTGCTCGATGCGGTCGGCCAACAAGGTGCGGTTGGGCAGGTCGGTGAGCGTGTCGTGCAGGGCCAGCTGGGTCAGTTCCTGGTTGGCCAGGGTCAGCGAACGGGCCAGTTCCGCCGTGCGCGCTTCCAGGCGTGCGTCCAGTACCGAGGTCAACAAAGCTACCGCCAGCACTGCCAGGGTGGTGATCAACACCAGGTAGACCAGCCCGTCGCCTTGCAGCCCACCGGCCAGCGCACCACAGAAACTGCCCTCGCGGAAATTGGCTGCGGCCATGCCGGTGTAGTGCATACCGACGATGGCCATCCCCATGATCACTGCTGCCAGGCCACGAATCTGCCGGACGTAAGGGGTGTGCTTGCGCAAGCGGAACGCGATCCACAACGCCGCTGCCGAGGCGCCCACGGCGATCATCAGCGAGGCGCCGAACAGCGTAGGGTCATAGTCGATGCCCGGCAGCATGCGCAGCGCGGCCATACCGGTGTAGTGCATGCAACTGATGCCCGCGCCCATGATCAACGCGCCAAAGCCCAGTTGCAGCCAGGGCAGGCTCGGCTGGCTTACCAGCCACAAGGCAAAGCCTGACGACAGCACCGCAATCAACAGCGAGAACGCAGTCAGGCCAAGGTCGTAGCCCAGGTCAATGGGCAGGCTGAACGCGAGCATGCCGATGAAGTGCATCGACCACACGCCGACCCCCATGGCCAACGCACCGCCCCCCATCCACAGGTGCACAGCCCTGCCCTTGGCCGTCGCGATACGGCCGGTCAGGTCAAGGGCGGTGTAGGACGCCAGGATCGCCACGCACAGCGAAATCAACACCAGCGAAGAGGAGTAGCTACCGGTCAGCATTGGGAGTTCCAGCGACGGGCCAGGGGGCCCGGAAAAAGCTGACGATTGTACTCAAGCTTTGGCGAAACGCACGGGGTTTTTGCGAATGGGAATGGATCCAAGTGCTGGGATGCCACGGCTGGGCATACGTACCTTGCGCTGCGAAGAGGCCCGTATGCCTGGTAGCGATGTATTAGCCGTTAGGGCCTCTTCGCAGCACAAGGCTGCTCCTACAAGGAAG
>NZ_FXWU01000018.1:0-79754 GCF_900184205.1 Pseudomonas sp. LAIL14HWK12:I10
AATTTGCTAACGCAGATTGCGGTGGTGAAGACGAAAGAACCGAAAGTTCGTAACCACAAAATCGCATATCCGAATTCGCTGGGCTGTCCATCTGGGCATTCTGGCTACAGAATTTCTTGACGACCATAGAGCATTGGAACCACCTGATCCCATCCCGAACTCAGTAGTGAAACGATGCATCGCCGATGGTAGTGTGGGGTTTCCCCATGTGAGAGTAGGTCATCGTCAAGATTCATTTCGCAAAACCCCTATCTGCGCGAGCAGGTAGGGGTTTTGTCTTTTCCGGGCTTCAGCACCGGCGGGAACCTGCAGTTGCACACCGGTCAATAGTCGCCTCCCACATTTTGAGCCAGATCACTAGAATAGAGCCCACGCATCCATTCAGAAGCTCGATATGCCCAACCCTGTCGAACCCGAAGCACTGGCCCAATTGCCGCTGGACGAACTCGTTGCTTGCCACGAATGCGACCTGTTGATGCGCAAACCCGTGCTGCAGCATGACCAAAAGGCCCAATGCCCGCGCTGCGGCTATGAGCTTTACGCCCACCGGCATAACGTGGTCAACCGTAGCCTAGCCCTCGTGCTCACCGCCCTCTTGCTGTTCGTGCCGGCTAATTTTCTGCCGATCATGCAGCTGCACCTGCTTGGCCAGACGTCCGACGATACGGTGTGGAGTGGCGTCTTAGGCCTCTACAACTCCGAAATGCGTGGCGTGGCCGTCGTGGTTTTCCTGTGCAGCATGGCCATTCCCTTGGCAAAGCTGCTGTGCCAGCTGGCAGTGCTGCTAAGTATTCGCCTGGATGTAGGGCGCAGCTATGGCCTGTTGTGCTATCGCATCTATCACCATCTGCGCGACTGGGGCATGCTCGAGGTCTACTTCATGGGCGTGCTGGTTGCGATCGTCAAACTGGTAGACCTGGCCGAGTTGACCATCGGGTTGGGCCTATTCTGCTTCATCAGTTTGTTATTGATTCAGGTGTGGCTTGAAGTGGTGATGTCACCGCATCAGATCTGGAGTGCGCTTTCCGGGGAGGATCTCCATGCGGGCGATTGATGCAGGCATCCTTGTCTGCAATGAGTGTCACGAACTGAACAGGCAGGAGGCCGACAGCGCCTCGCAGGCATGCACGCGCTGTGGCGCCATCGTGCATGGCCGTCGACCCAACAGCATCGTGCGTACCTGGGCGCTGTTGATTGCGGCTTCCATTCTGTACATCCCTGCCAATCTGTTGCCGATCATGACCGTCAGCACGCTCGGCCAGGGCAGCCCCGATACCATCATGTCGGGCGTCATTACCCTGCTCAAGCACGGTATGGTGCCCATTGCGGCGGTGGTCTTCATTGCCAGCATCCTGGTGCCCACCTTCAAGCTGGTGGGCATCGGCTTACTGTTGTACTCCGTTCAACGCCGACAGCCGCTTTCTGCGCGCCAGCGGATCCTGATGTACCGCTTCATCGAATTCATCGGACGCTGGTCCATGCTCGATATTTTCGTCATCGCCATTCTGGTGGCGGTAGTGAATTTCGGCCGAATAGCCAGTGTCGAAGCCAACCTGGGTGCTGTCGCCTTTGCCACTGTGGTGATCCTGACGATGCTCGCTGCTTTAACTTTCGATCCCCGACTGATTTGGGATAACACGGAGTCGGATGACGACCATGAGTGACCTGCCTACGGCAAAAACCCGCCCAGCCTCGAACTGGTCGGCCATCTGGATTCTGCCGCTGATTGCGTTGATGATCGGCGGCTGGTTGGCATGGCAGGCGTATCGGGATGCGGGTGTAGAAATCGAAGTTCGTTTCACCACCGGTGAAGGGATCGTCGCCAACAAGACCGAAGTTATCTACAAGGGCATGCCGGTCGGTAAGGTGACGTCCCTGGTGCTGGACGCCAAGGGCGACAACCAAGGGGTGATCGCCACCATTGAGATGAACAAGGCGGCAGAACCACACCTGACAACCGGTACGCGCTTCTGGCTGGTCAAGCCAAGCGTCAGCCTGGCGGGTATTTCCGGCCTGGAAACCTTGGTCTCGGGTAACTACATCGCCGTCAGCCCTGGCGAAGGGGAGAAGGCCAAGCGCTTTACCGCCTTGTCCACGGCGCCGCCCTTGTCCGACAGTGAGCCCGGCTTGCACCTGACGCTCAAGGCCGATCGATTGGGGTCGCTCAACCGCGACAGCCCGGTTTTCTACAAGCAGATTCAGGTCGGCCGGGTGAAGAGCTACCGGCTTTCCGATGATCAGGATACGGTCGAGGTCAAGGTATTCATCCAGCCCGCCTACGCCAGCCTGGTGCGCAAACACACGCGTTTCTGGAATGCCAGCGGCATCAGTATCGATGCCAGCCTGTCGGGCGTGAAGGTGCGCAGCGAGTCGCTCTCGAGCATCGTCGCCGGCGGTATTGCCTTTGCGACACCGGAATACCGCAAGGACAGCCCGCCAACCGACCCCAGCCTGCCGTTCCGCCTGTACGAAGACTTTGATGCTGCCCAGGCCGGCATCCGCATCAAGGTCAAGCTGAGTGACTACGAAGGCCTGCAGGCTGGCCGCACGCCGGTGATGTACAAAGGCATACAGGTCGGCTCGCTGAAAGCGCTGAAGATGGAGGATAACCTCGGCAGCGCCATGGCCGAGCTCACCCTCGACCCGCTGACCGAGGACTACCTGGTCGAAGGGACACAGTTCTGGGTGGTCAAACCGTCCATCTCGCTGGCGGGCATCACAGGCCTGGAGGCTTTGGTAAAAGGTAACTACATTGCCATTCGCCCCGGCGAGAAGGGCGCCAAGCCGCTGCGTGAGTTCGAAGCTCGGCCCAAGGCGCCGCCGCTGGACCTCAAGGCACCGGGCCTGCACATGGTGCTGTTCGCCGATACCCTGGGGTCGTTGGAAGTCGGTAGCCCGGTGATGTATCGCCAGGTGAAAGTGGGTAGCGTGCAGAGCTACCAGTTCGCCCGCAACAGCAACCGCATCCTGATCGGTGTGCACATCGAGAAGGAGTACGAGAAGCTGGTCAACGGCTCGTCGCGCTTCTGGAATGTCAGTGGTATTACCCTGACCGGTGGGTTGTCGGGCATCAAGATCAAAAGTGAATCACTGCAAACGCTGATGGCGGGCGGTATCGCCTTCGACACGCCAAGGCCTGATGTGGCGCTCAAGCGTCATATTCCACGCTTCCGCCTGCATGACAGCGAGGAGGCGGTCAATCGTGCGGGTACCTTGATCACCATTCGTGTCGACCGTGCCGATGGCTTGAAGCCAGGCACGCCGATCCGCTTCCGTGGCCTGGACGTTGGCAGTATCGAAAGCGTCGACCTGACCGCAGACTTGCAGGCGGTGCTGTTGCGGGCACGCATTACTGAAGCGGCGGAGCGTATTGCCCGGGTCGGCACCCAGTTCTGGGTGGTCAAGCCTGCGTTGGGCCTGGTGCGCACTGAAAACCTCGACACCTTAATTGGTGGGCAATACCTGGAAGTGCAGCCGGCGGCCAAAGACAGAGGCACGCAGCGTGATTTCATTGCCCTGGCAGATGCCCCAGAGGTGGCTGGCCCTGAGGTGGGCTTGCCGTTGACGCTAAGTGCACCGCGGCGTGGCTCGATCAAGCCGGGTGTGCCGGTGACCTACCGTGAAGTTGCAGTCGGCAAGGTGACAGGCTTCGAGCTGGGCCAGAGCGCCGACCGCGTGCTGATCCATATCCTTATCGAGCCGCGCTATGCCGCATTGGTGCGCAGCGGCAGCCGCTTCTGGAACAGCAGTGGCTTTGGCTTCGATTGGGGGCTGTTGAAGGGCGCTACGGTGCGTACCGAGTCGCTGGAGACACTGATCGATGGCGGTATTGCCTTTGCCACCCCGGATGGTGAGCAGATGGGCAACCCGGCGCGGCCGCAACAAACCTTTGCCCTGTTCGACAAGGCAGAGGATCAATGGCTGCAGTGGGCGCCGAAGATCCAGATAGCCAAGTGATGGATGCCAGGGCCGCCTAATGCGGCCCTAGCTTTGTGTAGGAGCAGCCCTGTGCTGCGAAGAGGCCGGTGCAGGCACCCTTGATGTCAGGTGCTTACACCGGCCTCTTCGCAGCACAGGGCTGCTCCTACACAAAGCCCGTGCAATGAAAAATCGCAGGCAACAAAAAACCGACCCTAGGGTCGGTTTTTTGACAAGCATGTCGCTTAGGCAGCTGCAGCTTCTTTCAGCGCCTTGATGTGGCCATTCAGACGGCCTTTGTGGCGAGCAGCTTTGTTCTTGTGGATGATGCCTTTATCGGCCATACGGTCGATTACAGGCACAGCCAGAACGTAAGCGGCTTGCGCTTTTTCAGCGTCTTTTGCGTCGATGGCTTTAACTACATTCTTGATGTAGGTGCGGACCATGGAACGCAGGCTGGCGTTGTGGCTGCGACGCTTCTCAGCCTGTTTTGCACGTTTCTTGGCGGAAGGTGTGTTGGCCACCGTCGAGCTCCTCGAAAGACTTTAGGTAAATAGCAAACAAAATAGGCCGCGAATCATGCCGATCAGTCGAACGGATGTCAAGGCCACCTGCAAGGTTCCGCCGAGCGGTGCGCCAACAAGAGGGAAAGATTCCTTTCTGCTGCGCGACCTGTAAACTCGGGAATTTTTGGCTCCCCTGCGAAGGCGCGGGAGTATCGCACATTCGAACGCTGTCTGCAGCGTCCTCTGTCTCTGACGTGAATCTTTTCGATGAATCTGCTCAAATCCCTGGCCGCAGTCAGCTCAATCACCATGATTTCCAGGGTGTTGGGCTTTGTACGCGACACCATCCTGGCGCGTGTATTTGGTGCCGGCATCGCCACTGATGCCTTTTTCATCGCGTTCAAGCTGCCCAACCTGCTGCGGCGGATTTTTGCCGAGGGGGCGTTTTCGCAAGCGTTCGTGCCGATTCTGGCCGAATACAAGACCCAGCAGGGCGAGGAAGCGACCCGTACCTTTATTGCCTATGTCAGCGGCCTGCTGACCCTGGTCCTGGCCCTGGTCACGGCCGTTGGCATCCTCGCGGCGCCCTGGGTGGTGTGGGCGACAGCGCCTGGGTTCGTCGACAGCGCCGAAAAATACGCGCTTACCACCGACCTGTTGCGGGTGACCTTTCCTTATATATTGCTGATTTCGCTGTCGTCGCTGGCGGGGGCGATCCTCAATACCTGGAACCGATTCTCGGTCCCGGCGTTTACCCCGACCCTGCTGAACGTGGCGATGATCTTCTTCGCCGTGGTGCTCACGCCGTATTTCGACCCGCCAATCATGGCGTTGGCCTGGGGTGTACTGGCCGGCGGCCTGGCGCAACTGCTGTACCAGCTGCCGGCACTGAAGAAGATCGGCATGCTCGTACTGCCACGCCTGAACCTGCGCGACACCGGTGTATGGCGCGTGCTCAAGCAGATGCTGCCGGCAATCCTCGGCGTTTCGGTCAGCCAGATATCGCTGATCATCAACACCATTTTCGCCTCGTTCCTGGTGGCCGGCTCGGTGTCGTGGATGTATTACGCCGATCGCCTGATGGAGCTGCCGTCCGGCGTGCTCGGCGTGGCCCTGGGCACCATCCTGCTGCCGACGTTGGCCAAGACCTACGCCAACAAGGACCGCGAAGAATACTCGCGCATCCTCGACTGGGGCCTGCGCCTGTGCTTCCTGCTGGTGTTGCCTTGCACACTGGCCATGGCCATTCTCGCCGAGCCGCTGACTGTGGCGCTGTTCCAGTACGGCAAGTTCAGCGCGTTCGATGCGGCCATGACCCAGCGAGCGTTGATGGCCTATTCTGTGGGCCTGTTGGCGATCATTCTGGTCAAGGTACTGGCACCAGGCTTCTATGCGCAGCAGAATATCCGGACCCCCGTGAAGATCGCGGTGTTCACGCTGGTCTGTACTCAGCTGTTGAACCTGGTCCTGGTCGGCCCGCTTGCGCATGCTGGCCTGGCCCTGGCGATCAGCCTGGGTGCCTGCCTCAATGCTGGCCTGCTGTTCTGGAAGTTGCGCAGCCAAGGGCTGTTCGAGCCGCAAGCGGGCTGGGCACGCTTTCTGTTCAAGCTGGTATTGGCAGTTACATTGATGTCGGCGGTTTTGCTGGTGGGCATGCACGTCATGCCGGCCTGGGAGCAGGGCGGCATGATCGAGCGCTTCGTGCGTCTCGGGGCGCTGATCCTGGCGGGCGTCGTGACGTATTTCGGCTGCCTGTACCTGTGCGGCTTCCGGCCTCGGCATTTTGCCCGCAAGGCCCTGCACTGAGGCCTAGCGCACGTCAGGCGTCGGTTTTTCGCATTCCACGCCACCCCTGGGCGCTGCTGCCTGTCACCGGCGCCCGGGTGTGGTTATAATCGGCCACTTTATGAGCAAGAAGCGCGTTATGCAGCTGGTTCGAGGTCTTCACAACCTGCGCCCCGAGCACCGGGGCTGTGTCGCCACCATTGGCAACTTCGACGGGGTTCACCGCGGCCACCAGGCAATCCTGGCGCGTCTGCGCGAGCGCGGCCAAGCACTTGGCCTGCCGACCTGCGTGGTGATCTTCGAGCCACAGCCGCGCGAATACTTTGCCCCCGATACCGCCCCGGCGCGTCTGGCTCGGCTGCGCGACAAGGTCGAGCTGCTGGCCGCCGAAGGCATCGACCGCGTGCTGTGCCTGGCATTCAACCAGCGCCTGAGCAAGCTCAGCGCCGATGAGTTTGTCAAGGCCATCCTGGTCGACGGCCTGGGCGTGCGGCACCTCGAAGTGGGCGACGACTTCCGCTTTGGCTGCGACCGCGCAGGCGATTTTGCCTTCCTGGTCGAGGCCGGCGACAAGTACGGGTTCACCGTCGAAGCCGCCAACACGGTTATCCAAGATGGTTTGCGGGTCAGCAGCACCGAAGTGCGCAAGGCGTTGTCCGAAGGCGACTTCGAACTGGCCGAGCATCTGCTGGGCCGCCCGTACCGCATCACTGGCCGGGTCTTGCACGGCCAAAAACTCGCGCGCCAACTTGGCACGCCCACCGCCAACATCCAGCTCAAGCGCCGCCGCGTGCCGTTGTCCGGGGTTTACCTGGCCAGCATCGAAATCGACGGCAAGGCCTGGCCGGGTGTCGGCAATATCGGCGTGCGCCCCACCGTTGCCGGTGATGGGCGCCCGCACCTGGAGATTCATCTTCTGGATTATGCCGGCGACCTGTATGGCCGGCGTCTGACGGTGGAGTTCCACCACAAGCTGCGTGAAGAGCAGCGATTCGCCTCCCTTGAGGCGCTGAAGTCGGCGATCGACGCGGACATCGCCGCCGCACGTGCACATTGGCACGCTCAACCGCTAACGAAGAGCCTGAAATGACCGACTACAAAGCCACGCTAAACCTTCCGGACACCGCCTTCCCGATGAAGGCCGGCCTGCCTCAGCGCGAACCGCAGATTCTGCAGCGCTGGGACAGCATTGGCCTGTACCAGAAGCTGCGCGAAATTGGCAAGGATCGTCCGAAGTTCGTCCTGCACGACGGCCCGCCCTATGCCAACGGCAAGATCCACATCGGTCATGCGCTGAACAAGATCCTCAAGGACATGATCGTCCGTTCCAAGACCCTGGCGGGCTTTGACGCGCCCTACGTGCCGGGCTGGGACTGCCATGGCCTGCCGATCGAACACAAGGTCGAAGTCACCCACGGTAAGCACTTGTCCGCCGACCGCACCCGCGAGCTGTGCCGCGAGTACGCCGCCGAGCAGATCGAAGGGCAGAAGACCGAGTTCATCCGCCTGGGTGTGCTGGGCGACTGGGACAACCCTTACAAGACCATGAACTTCGCCAACGAGGCCGGTGAAATCCGTGCCCTGGCCGAGATGGTCAAGCAAGGTTTCGTGTTCAAGGGCCTCAAGCCTGTGAACTGGTGCTTCGATTGCGGTTCGGCACTGGCCGAAGCCGAAGTCGAATACGCCGACAAGAAGTCGCAGACCATCGACGTGGCCTTCCCGGTCGCCGACGCCGACAAGCTGGCCGCCGCCTTTGGCCTGGCCTCGCTGGCCAAGCCTGCCGCCATCGTGATCTGGACCACCACCCCGTGGACCATCCCTGCCAACCAGGCGTTGAACATCCACCCGGAGTTCAAGTACGCCCTGGTCGACACCGGCGAGCGCCTGCTGGTGCTGGCTGAAGAGCTGGTCGAGTCGTGCCTCAAGCGTTACAACCTGGAAGGCTCGGTGGTTGCGACTGCCCAAGGCTCGGCCCTGGAGCTGATCAACTTCCGCCACCCGTTCTACGACCGCCTGTCGCCACTCTACCTGGCTGACTACGTCGAGCTGGGCGCCGGTACTGGTGTGGTCCACTCCGCACCTGCCTACGGTGAAGACGACTTCGTCACCTGCAAGCGCTATGGCATGGTCAACGACGACATCCTCACGCCGGTGCAAAGCAACGGCGTGTATGTCGAGTCGCTGGAGTTCTTTGGCGGCCAGTTCATCTGGAAGGCCAACCCGGCCATCGTTGAGAAGCTGGGCGAAGTCGGCGCGCTGATGCACTCCGAAACCATCAGCCACAGCTACATGCACTGCTGGCGCCACAAAACCCCGCTGATCTACCGCGCCACCGCGCAGTGGTTCGTCGGCATGGACAAGCAGCCTACCACCGGCGAGCCGCTGCGTGAGCGCGCGCTCAAGGCCATCGAAGAAACCAAGTTCGTCCCGGCCTGGGGCCAGGCGCGCCTGCACTCGATGATCGCCAACCGCCCGGACTGGTGCATCTCGCGTCAGCGCAACTGGGGTGTGCCGATCCCGTTCTTCCTGCACAAGCAGACCGGCGAGCTGCACCCGCGTACCGTCGAGCTGATGGAAGCCGTGGCCAAGCGCGTCGAGCAAGAAGGCATCGAGGCCTGGTTCAAGCTGGACGCCGCCGAACTGCTCGGTGACGAAGCCGGCCAGTACGACAAGATCACCGACACCCTGGACGTGTGGTTCGACTCCGGCACCACCCACTGGCACGTGCTGCGTGGCTCGCACGACATCGGCCACGCTACCGGCCCGGTCGCCGACCTGTACCTGGAAGGCTCCGACCAGCACCGCGGCTGGTTCCACTCGTCCTTGCTGACCGGTTGCGCCATCGACAACCACGCGCCGTACCGCGAGTTGCTGACCCACGGCTTCACCGTGGACGAGAACGGCCGCAAGATGTCCAAATCGCTGGGCAACACCATCGAGCCGGAAAAGGTCAACAACACCCTGGGTGCCGACATCCTGCGCCTGTGGGTTTCGGCCACCGACTACTCCGGTGAGATGGCGGTTTCCGAGCAGATCCTGCAGCGTAGCGCCGACGCCTACCGCCGTATCCGCAACACCGCGCGCTTCCTGCTGTCCAACCTGTCGGGCTTCGACCCGTCCCGCGACCTGCTGGCCCCAGAGGACATGCTGGCCCTGGACCGTTGGGCAGTGGACCGCACGCTGCTGCTGCAGCGCGAGCTGGAAGAGCACTACAGCGAGTACCGCTTCTGGAACGTCTACTCGAAGATCCACAACTTCTGCGTGCAGGAGCTGGGTGGCTTCTACCTCGACATCATCAAGGACCGCCAGTACACCACCGGCGCCAACAGTGTCGCGCGCCGTTCGTGCCAGTCTGCGCTGTACCACATCAGCGAAGCACTGGTGCGCTGGATCGCGCCGATCCTGGCCTTCACCGCCGACGAAATCTGGCAGTACCTGCCGGGCGAGCGCAACGAGTCGGTGATGCTCAACGGCTGGTACCAGGGCCTGAGCGAGCTGCCGGAAGGCACCGAGCTTGACCGTGCCTATTGGGACCGCGTCATGGCGGTCAAGGCATCGGTCAACAAGGAGCTGGAAAACCAGCGTACCGCCAAGGTCATTGGTGGCAACCTGCAAGCCGAAGTTACCCTGTACGCCGAAGAAGGCCTGAGCGCCGACCTGAGCAAGCTGGGCGACGAGCTGCGCTTCGTGCTGATCACCTCGGCTGCCAGCGTGGTGCCGTTCGTGCAGGCACCAGCTGATGCCGTGGCGACCGAAGTCGAAGGCCTCAAGCTGAAAGTGGTCAAGTCCGGCCACGCCAAGTGCGGCCGCTGCTGGCACTTCCGCGCCGACGTTGGCAGCCACCCGGAGCACCCGGAAATCTGCAGCCGTTGCGTCGACAACCTGAGCGGTTCGGGCGAGGTGCGCCACTATGCCTAACCCTGTTGCGGGGCGCTTCGGGCGCCTTGCCTGGCTCTGGCTGAGCCTGGTGGTCCTGGTCCTTGACCAGGTCACCAAGGTCTATTTCGAAGGCAAGTTGAGCCTGTACCAGCAGATCGTGGTCATTCCTGACTACTTCAGCTGGACCTTGGCCTACAACACCGGCGCGGCGTTCAGCTTCCTCGCCGACAGCTCCGGCTGGCAGCGTTGGCTGTTCGCCCTGATCGCCCTGGTGGTCAGTGCGGTGCTGGTGGTCTGGCTCAAGCGCCTGGGGCGCAGCGAGACCTGGCTGGCCGTCGCCTTGGCATTGGTGCTGGGTGGTGCGCTGGGTAACCTGTATGACCGCATCGTGCTTGGCCACGTGGTCGACTTCATCCTGGTGCACTGGCAGAACCGCCATTATTTCCCGGCCTTCAACCTGGCCGACAGTGCCATCACCGTTGGTGCGGTGATGCTGGCGCTGGATATGTTCAAGAGCAAGAAGTCCGAGGAGCCTGTCCATGACTGACACCCGTATTGGCCAGAACACCGAAGTCACCTTGCACTTCGCCCTGCACCTTGAAAACGGCGACACGGTCGACAGCACGTTCGACAAGTCGCCCGCCATGTTCAAGGTAGGTGACGGCAACCTGCTGCCCGGTTTCGAAGCCGCGCTGTTCGGCTTCAAGGCCGGCGACAAGCGCACCGTCACCGTGGCCCCGGAGAACGCCTTCGGCCAACCGAACCCGCAGAATGTGCAAGTGATGCCGCGCTCGCAGTTCACCGACATGGAGTTGTCCGAAGGCCTGCTGGTGATCTTCAACGACGCCGCCAACGCCGAGCTGCCGGGCGTGGTCAAAGCCTTCGATGACGCGCAGGTGACCATCGACTTCAATCACCCACTGGCTGGCAAGACCCTGAGCTTCGAGGTGGAGATCCTCGATGTGAAGGCCTTGTAAGCCTGGAGCCGAGCATGCAAATCAAACTCGCCAACCCTCGCGGCTTTTGCGCGGGGGTCGACCGGGCGATCGAGATCGTCAACCGTGCCCTGGAAGTCTTCGGCCCGCCGATTTACGTACGCCACGAAGTGGTGCACAACAAGTTCGTGGTCGAAGACCTGCGCAACCGCGGTGCCATCTTCGTCGAAGAGCTGGAGCAGGTGCCTGACGACGTCATCGTCATCTTCAGCGCCCATGGCGTTTCCCAGGCCGTCCGCCAGGAAGCGGCCGGGCGTGGCCTGAAGGTGTTCGATGCCACGTGCCCCCTGGTCACCAAGGTGCACATCGAGGTGGCCAAGTACAGCCGCGACGGCCGTGAGTGCATTCTCATCGGCCACGCCGGGCACCCGGAAGTGGAAGGCACCATGGGGCAGTATGACGCCAGCAACGGCGGCGCCATCTACCTCGTCGAAGACGAGGAGGATGTTGCCAAGCTGCAGGTGCGCGACCCGGACCACCTGGCCTTCGTGACCCAGACCACGCTGTCGATGGATGACACCAGCCGTGTCATCGATGCCCTGCGTGCGCGCTTCCCGAACATCGGTGGCCCGCGCAAGGATGACATCTGCTACGCCACCCAGAACCGCCAGGATGCAGTCAAGCAACTGGCCGACGAATGTGACGTGGTACTGGTGGTCGGCAGCCCGAACAGCTCCAACTCCAACCGCCTGCGTGAGCTGGCCGAGCGCATGGGCACCCCGGCCTACCTGATCGATGGTGCCGAGGACCTGCAGTGCAGCTGGTTTGGCGACGCCGCCCGCATCGGCATCACGGCGGGTGCTTCTGCCCCAGAGGTGCTGGTGCGTGGTGTGATCGAGCAGCTCAAGGCGTGGGGCGCTTCTGGCGCCGAAGAGCTCGATGGGCGTGAAGAGAACATCACGTTCTCGATGCCCAAAGAGCTGCGGGTTCGTTCGCTGATCTGATCAAGAGCGTGCGCACAGAGAGCCCCGCTCGGGCTCACCTGTGCGCACGCTGATTCTGCCGCTGGTCGACAGCACGACGTGATGCTGGCCGGTGGGGGAGGCGCGTTCGCAGATCTCCAGTGTTGAATTGCTACGCCCCAGCGGAACACCTACTGCACTGAACCTCACCTGCCCCGGCGTGTTGTGGGCAATTCTCAGCGGCCGCGACAAGCGGTGTTCACGCAGCACCTGCTGATTGTGTTCTAGCACCACACGCCAACCCTTACCCCAATCGCTTTCCATCGGCTGCACCCGCACTGTCTGGCCTTGCAGCAAGGCGTGGCTGCGCGCGCTGCGCAGTGCCTGGGCCAGGTCCCGCGCTGCGGCTGCGCTATGTAAGTCATCAGAAAGCCCGGTGTAGGCCGGCATCCCCAGCTGTGTCAGAACGGCCGCCATGGCCAGCGCCAACATCATTTGTATCAGTGTTGCACCCTGTTGCCGCACCGTGCATTTCTCCCTGGACGTGCTTCGCTTCAGCTTCAACGTCGCAGGGCAATTGATCCAGTCGCCCAGTGATTAAACAGCTGCAGGAAAAGTCGCAGGGGGCGCAGGGATGCGAACGATGGAAGGGGGCATGACGCTTCTCGAGGTACTGCTGGCCATGGTGGTCGTGGCGGTGGGCCTGTTTGCCGCTGCTGCACTGCAGGTGCGCGCACTGCAGGCAACCGACAGCGCTCGGCACGACGCGCAGGCCGCCTTGTTGAAACACACGCAGCTAGAGCGGAGCAGGGCAGCTGATGCGCGGAAGGTGCAGCGGTGAAGCGCGCACAAGGCGGCTTCAGCCTGCTTGAAGGGGTACTGGCGCTCGCCATCGGTTTGGGGCTGCTGGCAGCGGCTAGCCAGCTGTTCGTGTCTGCCCATCAAACCTGGCGGCTGCAAGGTGTGGCCGCACGCCTGCAGGATGATGCCCGGCTGGCCTTGCAGCGCATGGCCCAGGATATTCGCATGGCCGGCATGTTCGGTTGCCTGCGCTTGCAGCCCGGCGATTTCAACGACCCGGAAGCACTTCAGGCGTTCGCCCGACCGCTGCACGTGAGCCCCACTAGCCTGAGCCTGGTGGTCGCCGAGCTGCCAGGGCATAGCGGTGCTCCAGGTTGGACGCTGCTGACCAACTGCACCGACGAGGCCCATGTGTACAAGGGCCGAGCTGAAAGCCGCGGTCAGCTATTGGCGTTCCCTATCAGCCGGCACGTGTATGCGCTGGAGGACGGTACGTTGAAGTTCCGGCGACGAGGCACTCCGCAACCGCTGGTCGACCATGTGCGCCAGATGCGCGTGGCATTCGTCGAAACACCGCAGGGCGGGCGGGTAGATGTGCACCTGACCCTGTACGAGCCCACCCTGCGCATCGAACAGCAGCATGCGCTGAGTGTGGCGCTGCGTAACCCGGTGCCCGAACCGTGAAGCGCCAACGCGGTGTGGTGTTGCTGTTGGCGCTGGTGCTGAGCTTGCTGCTTGGCCTGATCGCGGCCTCGGCGCTGCGAGACGCGCTGGTTGAAACACGCATGGCCGGCTACTGGCGTGATGGGCTCAAGGCACTTGAGGAAGCCGAACAGACACTGCTGCTGGCTGTTGACCAGCTAAAGCTGGTTACGCCCCCGCTGTGCAAGCCCTGCCAGCCGCCACAACGCCCGCACGACTTGCAAGGAAGCTGGCAGGGTACCCAAAGCGGCTATTTTCAGGTGCAAAACCTTGGCACAAGCGACCGCGTCGCCCACTTGCCCGAGGGCCAACAGGCCACCTTGTTCAGGGTGACTGCCGTCAGCCGACAGGCCGAGTCGCGCCATGTACTTGAAGCGGTGTATGCCCTGTCAGGTGATGAGGTGCGGCGCATCCTCTGGCGACAACGATTGGGGGAGCCCTGACATGCAGCAAGGCCTGACCCTGATCGAATTGTTGATTGTCGTGGCCGTGACCGGCATTCTGGCAGCCATTGCCTACCCCAGTTACAGCGACCAGCTTCGGCGAGCCGCACGCAGCGAAGTGGTTGGCCTGCTGCATGACGCTGCCTTGCGCCTGGAGCGCCACCGCGTGCGCACGGGCCAATACGCCGAAGGCGAGCTGGCCTTGCCCACTGCCAACCGTCATTACAGCCTGCAGGCCCAGCGCAGCAGCGATACCTTTACGCTGAGCGCAAGGCGGCTGCCGAATGGCCTGATGGCCGATGACCGCTGTGGTGATTTTCAGCTCGACCAAAGCGGCGTGCAGAGCAACCCGGGCAGCCTGGAAGGACGCGAGCGATGCTGGGGAAGCTGAAGAATTAATGATGCCCGGCGCATCGCGGTTTTACTTCAGGTGTTTGGATCGACAGATGAGCAAGCAAGTAGTGGTGGTCGGTGGCGGGGTTATCGGCCTGCTGACGGCATTCAACCTGGCGGCGAGCGTCGGGCAGGTCGTGATCTGCGATCAGGGGGAGGTCGGCCGCGAGTCGTCCTGGGCCGGCGGCGGTATCATCTCGCCGCTGTACCCATGGCGCTACAGCCCGGCGGTAACCGCTTTGGCGCATTGGTCCCAGGATTTTTATCCACAACTGGGCGAGCACCTGTTCGCTACCACGGGCATTGATCCTCAGGTTCATACCACCGGGTTGTATTGGTTGGACCTGGATGATGAAGCCGAGGCATTGGCCTGGGCCGAGCGCGAGCGACGCCCGCTCAGTGCTGTGGATATCTCGGCGGCCTATGACGCCGTACCGGTGCTGGGCCCTGGCTTCAAGCGCGCCATCTACATGGCGGGGGTGGCCAACGTGCGTAATCCACGCTTGGTGAAGTCGCTCAAGGCAGCATTGCTGGCGCTACCAAACGTGAGCTTGCGTGAGCACTGCCAGGTGACAGGCTTCCGGCATGAGGATGAGCGCGTTACCGGTGTGCAGACGGCGGATGGCGTGATCGATGCCGATGAAGTGGTACTGAGCGCAGGCGCCTGGAGCGGCGACCTGCTGCGCACGCTGGGCCTGGAACTGCCGGTAGAGCCGGTGAAGGGCCAGATGATCCTGTTCAAGTGTGCCGAGGACTTTTTGCCGAGCATGGTGCTGGCCAAGGGGCGTTACGCCATTCCGCGCCGTGACGGGCATATTCTGGTGGGCAGTACGCTGGAGCATGCTGGATACGACAAGACCCCGACCGAGCAGGCGCTGGAAAGCCTCAAGGCTTCGGCGGTCGAGTTGCTGCCGGAACTGGCAGAGGCCACGGTGGTGGGGCATTGGGCAGGGCTGCGCCCGGGGTCGCCGGAAGGTATTCCGTATATCGGGCCGGTGCCTGGGCATGATGGGTTGTGGCTCAATTGCGGGCATTACCGCAATGGGCTGGTGCTGGCGCCCGCGTCTTGCCAGCTGTTCGTCGATTTGCTGACCGGGGCTGAGCCGATCATCGACCCGGCGCCGTATGCGCCGGCAGGGCGCTTGGGCTGAGAGAGCCGGGCCCGCTTTGCGGGCCTTTCGCTGGCAAGCCAGCTCCCACAGGTGCCGCGCTGGCCTTGAGCGCTGCGCAGTCCCTGTGGGAGCCGGCTTGCCGGCGATGGGGCCTATGGGGTTTGAGGCTTATCCCTGCCGCCCAGGCCCCTGCTCAAGGTGCGCCTGGCTGCAGTACCACTCCTTGCCCAGCTGCAGCGCCCGGTCATTAGGCAGGTGCACGCCACAATGGGCGCAGCGCACCATCTTCAGCGGGTCGTCGAGTTTGGGCTCAGGGTGGGATTGCTGGCTGATCTTGAACTTGCGCCACAGCCAGAACGCGGCGGCGATCAGGGCGATCCAGAAAAGTAGGCGAACCATGGTGTCCAGCTTGTCGAATGAAGAAGCCGACAGTCTAGGACGCAGCCAATAAAAAAGGGAGGCCCAAGGCCTCCCTTTCTTGTATTGCGATCAATCAGTCGAAAAGACCAAAGGTCATGTAGCTGAACCACGAGCGGTCCTGCTCGGCTTCTTTCGGGCCGGGCGGCAGAATCACGTCGCCGTTTTCGTCTTTCGGCAACAGTTCTTGCGGCATCTCGGAGCGCGCGTCCTGGAACTGCTTGACCACGTCCTGGTTGGCGCGGGTTTCGCCCGGCGGCAGCGGGGCGTCGGTTTCGATCAGGCCCAGGGTCGCCTTGGACAACCAGCCACGGCCGTCAGACTCGGTCTGCTTGGGCTGGAACTCGCCATCGACCAGGCTCGGGTGGTCAGGGTAGTTGAGCTTGAGGGTTTCCAGGCTGGTGGCAGCCAGTTCGTCCAGGTGCATCTTCTGGTACGCCTCGACCATGATTGCCAGGCCGTCACCGACCGATGGCGTTTCCTGGAAGTTCTCGATCACGTAGCGGCCACGGTTGGCGGCAGCCACATACGCCTGGCGGCCCAGGTAGTAGTCGGCCACGTGGATCTCGTAGGAGGCCAGCAGGTTGCGCAGGTAGATCATGCGCTGCTTGGCGTCCGGCGCGTAGCGGCTGTTCGGGAAGCGGCTGGTCAGCTGGGCGAATTCGTTGTACGAGTCACGGGCGGCACCTGGGTCACGCTTGGTCATGTCCAGCGGCAGGAAGCGCGCCAGCAGGCCACGGTCCTGGTCGAACGACGTCAGGCCCTTGAGGTAGTAGGCGTAGTCGACGTTCGGGTGCTGCGGGTGCAGGCGGATGAAACGCTCGGCGGCGGACTTGGCGGCCTCCGGCTCGGTGTTCTTGTAGTTGGCGTAGATCAGTTCGAGCTGCGCCTGGTCGGCGTAACGGCCGAACGGGTAACGCGACTCCAGAGCCTTGAGCTTGTTCACGGCGCTGGTGTAGCTGGAATTGTCCAGGTCAGCCTGGGCCTGCTGGTACAGCTCGGCTTCGCTGAGGTTCTCGTCAATGACTTCCTTGTTAGAGGAACAGGCCGCGGTAAGCCCGAGGATGGCGATCAGCAGCAGGTGTTTCACTTGCATGGCGGCTTGCGTCCCTTTGACGGCCGCTGTCTTGGGCGGTGCCGTCCTGTTATGATGAGCGCCCCGGCCAACCCCGGGACAAAAGAAGCCGTATTTAACCACAAGCTCGCAGCCGAAACCAAAGGCTGTGCGCCCGCCGAATCGAGCATGTCCGAGATCATTCAACTTAGCGCAGAGGTACCGTCCGATCTGGGCGGTCAACGCCTCGACCAGGTCGCCGCCCAATTGTTCGCCGAGTACTCGCGTTCGCGGCTTACTACGTGGATCAAAGAGGGCCGCCTGACGGTCGATGGTGCCGTCGTGCGCCCTCGAGACACCGTCTATGGTGGCTCTTTGCTTGCCCTACAGGCCGAACAAGAGGCCCAGGGCGAGTGGATCGCAGAAGACATCGAGCTGGATATCGTCTACGAAGACGACCATATCATGGTGATTAACAAGCCTGCCGGGCTGGTTGTGCACCCGGCCGCCGGCCATGCCAGCGGTACCCTGCTCAATGCCTTGCTGCACCACGTGCCAGACATCATCAACGTGCCGCGCGCCGGTATCGTCCACCGTCTGGACAAGGACACCACCGGTCTGATGGTGGTGGCCAAGACCCTGCAGGCGCAGACCCGGCTGGTCGAGCAAATGCAAAGCCGCAAGGTCAGCCGCATCTATGAGTGCATCGTGATTGGTGTGGTGACCTCCGGCGGCAAGATCGACGCCCCGATCGGTCGCCACGGCGGCATGCGCCAGCGCATGGCGGTAACCGACGGCGGTAAGCCGGCGGTCAGCCACTACCGTGTGCTCAAGCGCTTCCGCTCCCACACTCACGTGCGGGTCAAGCTGGAAACCGGCCGTACCCACCAGATCCGTGTGCACATGGCCCATGTGGGCTTCCCACTGGTCGGCGACCAGACGTACGGTGGGCGCTTCCGCATTCCGCCGGCTGCCAGCCCAACCATGGTCGAGGCGGTCAAGACCTTCCCGCGTCAGGCGCTGCATGCGCGTTTCCTCGCGCTGGCCCACCCGATTACCGGTGAAATCATGAAGTGGGAATCGCCGTTGCCGGATGATTTCCTCTGGTTGCTGACACTGCTGAACGAAGACCGCGAGAGCTTTATCGGATGAACGGTCTGACGCAGGCGCTGCTGTTTCCTGACTGGCCGGCCCCGGCCTCGGTTCGCGCTTGTGTCACTACGCGTCAGGGCGGCGTCAGCCTGCCGCCCTATGAAGCGTTCAACCTGGGTGATCACGTGGGTGATGACCCAGTCGCAGTCGCCGAAAACCGCCGCCGTCTGAGCGATGAATTTGCTATCCAGCCTGCCTGGCTCAAGCAAGTGCATGGCTTGGTGGTGGCGGATGCCGAGCCGGCCGTGGTGGCCGAGGCCGACGCCAGCTGGACTGATCAGCCCGGTATCGCCTGCACCGTAATGACTGCCGATTGCCTGCCCGCACTGTTCTGTGACCGTGCGGGTACCCGCGTGGCTGCAGCCCATGCTGGCTGGCGCGGGTTGGCGGGCGGGGTGCTGGAAGCGACCCTCGACCGTTTGGCCCTGCCGCCTGAAGACGTGCTGGTGTGGCTGGGCCCGGCCATTGGCCCACAGGCGTTCGAAGTGGGGCTGGAAGTGCGTGATGCCTTTACTGCCGTGCACCCGGAGGCTGCCAAGGCCTTTGTCGACGGTGAGCGGCCGGGCAAGCTGATGGCCGACATTTATGCGCTGGCGCGTATTCGCCTGGCGGCACGTGGCGTGACAGCGGTGTATGGCGGTGGTTTCTGCACGGTCAGCGACTCGCGGTTCTTCTCGTATCGCCGCACGCCTCAAGGTGGGCGGTTTGCCTCGTTGGTCTGGCTAGCCCCTCGCTGACGTATCACGCCTCTACGCGGGCAAGCCCTCAACGCAGCCACCACTAATCCATCAGGTTGACCTCGGTCAACCCCGCTACGCTTGAATCTTCCAGAATCACCCATATCTATTGGTCATCTCTGGCAGGTTTCTTCATTAAAGGCGCTGTCCATCGCTCCGACCTGCCCTAACAGGAAGGTACTCCCATGCGAATAGACCGTTTGACCAGCAAGCTTCAATTAGCAATATCCGACGCTCAGTCCCTCGCCGTAGGCATGGACCACCCTGCCATCGAGCCCCTGCACCTGGTGCAGGCCCTGATCGAACAGCAGGGCGGGTCGATCAAGCCGCTGCTGATGCAAGTCGGCTTCGACATCAACAGCCTGCGTCAGGCACTGGTGAAAGAACTCGACCAACTGCCGAAAATCCAGAACCCCACGGGCGACGTGAACATGTCCCAGGACCTGGCGCGTCTGCTCAACCAGGCCGATCGCCTGGCCCAGCAGAAGGGTGACCAGTTCATCTCCAGCGAGCTGGTGCTGTTGGCCGCCATGGACGAGAACAGCAAGCTCGGCAAGCTGCTGTTGAGCCAGGGCGTGACCAAGAAGGCCCTGGAAAACGCCATCAATAACCTGCGTGGCGGCGCGGCAGTCAACGACGCCAACGCCGAAGAGTCGCGCCAGGCTCTGGACAAGTACACGGTCGACCTGACCAAGCGTGCCGAAGAGGGCAAGCTGGACCCGGTGATCGGCCGCGACGACGAAATCCGCCGTACCGTGCAGGTGCTGCAACGGCGTACGAAGAACAACCCGGTGCTGATCGGTGAGCCTGGCGTGGGTAAAACCGCCATCGCCGAAGGCCTGGCCCAGCGCATCATCAACGGCGAAGTGCCCGATGGCCTCAAAGGCAAGCGCCTGCTGGCGCTGGACATGGGGGCGCTGATCGCCGGTGCCAAGTACCGCGGCGAGTTCGAAGAGCGCCTGAAGTCGCTGCTTAACGAGCTGTCCAAACAGGAAGGCCAGATCATCCTGTTCATCGACGAACTGCACACCATGGTCGGCGCCGGTAAAGGCGAGGGCGCCATGGACGCGGGCAACATGCTCAAACCGGCCCTGGCCCGTGGCGAACTGCATTGCGTTGGCGCCACCACGCTCAACGAGTACCGGCAGTTCATCGAAAAGGACGCCGCCCTGGAGCGTCGCTTCCAGAAGGTACTGGTAGAAGAGCCGAGCGAGGAAGACACCATTGCCATCCTGCGCGGCCTGAAAGAGCGCTACGAAGTGCACCACAAGGTGGCCATCACCGACGGCGCGATCATTGCGGCGGCCAAGCTCAGCCATCGCTACATCACTGACCGCCAGCTGCCGGACAAAGCCATCGACCTGATCGACGAAGCGGCCAGCCGCATTCGCATGGAGATCGACTCCAAGCCTGAAGTGCTCGACCGTCTGGACCGTCGTCTGATTCAGCTGAAGGTGGAATCCCAGGCGCTGAAGAAAGAAGAAGACGAAGCCGCGAAAAAACGCCTGGAAAAACTGCACGAGGAAATCGAGCGGCTGGAGCGTGAGTATTCCGACCTCGAAGAGATCTGGGCTTCCGAGAAAGCTGAGGTGCAGGGCTCGGCGCAGATCCAGCAAAAGATCGAGCAGGCCCGCCAAGAGCTTGAAAGCGCCCGTCGCAAAGGCGACCTGAGCCGCATGGCCGAGCTGCAGTATGGGGTGATCCCAGACCTGGAGCGCAGCCTGCAGATGGTCGACCAGCACGGCAAGTCGGAAAACCAGCTGCTGCGTAACAAGGTCACCGAAGAAGAAATTGCAGAAGTAGTGTCCAAGTGGACCGGCATCCCGGTTGCCAAGATGCTCGAAGGCGAGCGCGAAAAGCTGCTGAAGATGGAAGAGCTGCTGCACCAGCGCGTGATCGGTCAGCACGAAGCCGTTACCGCCGTGGCCAACGCAGTACGCCGCTCCCGCGCCGGGTTGTCCGACCCGAACCGGCCAAGTGGGTCGTTCATGTTCCTCGGCCCGACCGGTGTGGGTAAGACCGAGCTGTGCAAGGCCCTGGCCGAGTTCCTGTTCGACACGGAAGAGGCGATGGTGCGCATCGACATGTCCGAGTTCATGGAGAAACATTCCGTGGCTCGTCTGATCGGCGCTCCACCAGGCTATGTAGGGTACGAGGAGGGCGGTTACCTGACCGAAGCGGTACGGCGCAAGCCTTATTCGGTGGTGCTGCTCGACGAGGTGGAGAAGGCGCACCCGGATGTGTTCAACGTGTTGCTGCAGGTGCTTGAGGATGGCCGGCTGACGGACAGCCACGGCCGTACTGTGGACTTCCGCAACACCGTGATCGTGATGACCTCCAACCTGGGCTCTGCACAGATCCAGGAACTGGTCGGTGACCGTGAGGCGCAGCGTGCTGCGGTGATGGATGCGGTGGGTTCGCACTTCCGTCCGGAGTTCATCAACCGGATCGACGAAGTGGTGGTATTCGAGCCCCTGGGCCGCGACCAGATCGCTGGCATCACCGAAATCCAGCTGGGCCGCCTGCGCAGCCGTCTGCTGGAACGTGAACTGTCGCTCAGCCTGAGCCCTGAGGCGTTGGACAAGCTGATCGCAGTGGGTTACGACCCGGTGTATGGCGCACGGCCACTGAAGCGTGCGATCCAGCGCTGGATCGAAAACCCGCTGGCGCAGTTGATCCTCTCTGGCAAATTCCTGCCAGGGTCGGCGATTACTGCCAAGGTGGAAGGCGACGAAATCGTCTTTGCCTGATCCAGCTGAAAAAAATAGCCCCGCACCTGCGGGGCTTTTTTATGCCCCTGATGCCACTGCAGGAGCGGGCTTGCCCGCGAAGAGGCCCGGCAAACACCGTAAAATCGGGGCCTCGCAGGTTTTTTTGATAACTTGCTGAAAATTTTGAAATTTCTGCTTGCATCTAAAATCGAGTGCCCCTAATATACGCCGCGTTGTCAGGCACTAAGCGAATCACCAGGAACATCGGTGTTAGCAAAACAACTTAGAAATCAGTAAGTTGAATGAAAAAAAGTGGTTGACAAGCAAAACGAAGAATGTAGAATAGCCGGCCTCAGCAGCGACAAAGCGAAAGCAGAGAAGCTGAAGAGATCGAAGCTAACACAGACTTCGAAGTAGTAAAGATGTACCGAAGTTCAGTTCCGCGATAGCTCAGTCGGTAGAGCAAATGACTGTTAATCATTGGGTCCCTGGTTCGAGTCCAGGTCGCGGAGCCAATCTCGGGGTGTAGCGCAGTCCGGTAGCGCGCCTGCTTTGGGAGCAGGATGTCAGGAGTTCGAATCCCCTCACCCCGACCATTTTCAGGGTCGTTAGCTCAGTTGGTAGAGCAGTTGGCTTTTAACCAATTGGTCGTAGGTTCGAATCCTACACGACCCACCATGTAAAAAGGGCATCTCGACTGAGATGCCCTTTTTCTTTTGCCTCGAATTTAACCCACGAAAAAAGCACCCGTTAAGGTTTCTGTTTAAGCGGGGCCCTTTGGGAGCAACTGTCTTGCGCAATTTCTAAAAATTGACGCATTGTGGGAGCGGGCCCCGCGAACACCGGCGAAGCCGGTGCCATGCACCGCGGCGCCTCCATCGCCGGCAAGCCGGCTCCCACAGGTTTTGGTAGCCGCTTGCCGCAGCCCAAAGGGCTGGGTGATCTGCCACAAAAAAGCCCAGCCTGAGGGGCTGGGCTTAGCTGTCAGTGCAGCTTCAACCGCGGCTCTGTCCCGCGCCCAATCTTGCTACCCAACATCATCATCGCTGTACGGAAGAACCCGTACAGCGCCATCTGATGCATGCGATACAGCGACACATAGAACATCCGCGCCAGCCAGCCCTCCAGCTTCACGCTGCCCATCAGGTTGCCCATCAGGTTACCCACCGCCGAGAAGCGCGACAGCGATACCAACGAACCGTAGTCCTTGTATTCATAAGTCGGCAGCGCCTTGTTCTCCAATCGCGCCTTCAGGCTTTGCGCCAGCATCGAAGCCTGCTGGTGTGCGGCCTGGGCCCGTGGCGGCACATTGCGGTCGCTACCCGGTTGCGGGCATGCGGCGCAGTCACCGAAGGCGAAGATGTTGTCATCGCGCGTGGTCTGCAGGGTAGGGCGTACCACCAGCTGGTTGATGCGGTTGGTTTCCAGCCCATCGATGTCCTTGAGGAACCCCGGCGCACGGATACCCGCCGCCCACACCTTAAGGCTGGCCTGGATCACTTCGCCGTCCTTGGTTTTCAGGCCATCCTCGGTCACTTCGCTGACCGCAGCATTGGTCATCACCTTCACCCCCAGTTTTTCCAGGGTCTTGTGCACCGGCACACTGATGCGCTCGGGCAACGCAGGTAAAACCCGTGGGCCAGCCTCGATCAAAGTGATGTGCATGTCCTTGGGCTGGATGCGGTCCAGGCCATAGGCTGCCAGCTCGTGCGCCGCGTGGTGCAGCTCGGCCGCCAGCTCTACGCCAGTGGCACCGGCACCGACGATGGCCACGCTGATTTGTTCGCTGGCCACATCACCAGCGTGCGCGCGCAGGTAGTGGTTGAGCAGTTGCTGGTGGAAACGCTCGGCCTGCTTGCGGGTGTCCAGGAACAGGCAATGCTGCGCCGCGCCCAAGGTGCCGAAGTCGTTGGTGTTGCTGCCCACGGCGATGACCAACGTGTCGTAGCTCAGCGTGCGCGCAGGCACCAGCTCGCGGCCCTCTTCATCGAGGGTGGCGGCCAGTTGGATCTGCTTGCCTTCACGGTCCAGGCCGCTCATGCGCCCCAGCTGGAAGTTGAAGTGGTTCCACTTGGCCTGGGCCACGTAGTTCAGTTCATCTTCCGAGGAGTTCAGCGAGCCGGCTGCCACTTCGTGCAGCAGCGGCTTCCAGATGTGCGTCAGGTTGGCGTCGACCAGGGTGATGTCGGCTTGCTTGCGCTTGCCCAGGCTTTTACCCAGGCGGGTCGCCAGTTCCAGGCCGCCGGCGCCGCCGCCGACAATCACGATGCGATGAGTCATGGGGATATCTCATAAGGTTTACGGAATTCGTGGCCCTGGGGGCCGGCCGCAAACTGCACGAGGGGAGGGCGAGCGCAAGGCAGCTCATAGCACCAGTCCACTCAACAGGCGGCTTATGAGGCCCAGACCAATGGTCACGGCCACCACCAGTACAAGGAGCAACCACGGCCGGAAGGGCCTGCGCTCGACTTGGTGCTGGGGGGCGCGTAGATACTCATCGACACGACGCTGATCTTCTGGATTCAGGCGGCTGGTCATGGTGGGCCTCGTCAGATAGACGTTTGTGACTGCGCAAACGCTACAGCGTTCAGGCAAGCGCTTGAAACAAATGATAATGCTTTCTATCTCTGGCGCCGAGTGTACGCCATCGCAAAGACTCTCGGCACTGGATCAAAGACTGATCCCCACATCGAACACAATGCTGCGCCCCAGGTTGCCGCGCAAGAAGTCTGGCGCATCCGGGTGGGCGAACAACACCCTGGCGAACGTCGGCCCGACCAGTGACAACGAGCGCCAACCCTGGCGCAGGTATTCGGTGGGCGGCGGGAAGTGAGTGTTGAGGTCGAGCACTTCTCGCTTGAGGCTGGCGAAGGCGATGATGTCCAGCTCGTTCAGCTCCAGCCCACGTTCACGGTAGTTGTGCGCCTTCTTGCGCAAGGTCGGGGCCAACCGCCCCAGCAGTTCAGTCGCGCTGATACGCCGCGGGCGTGCTTCACGGCGCACCAGTTGCGCCAGGGAAAACGCACTGCGCCGGCGTTGCAGTTCTTCGCGCCACTCATCGTTGAGGCGACGGCCTTCGTCCAGCACGAAAAACACCTCGAACGCCGCATCGCGGAACAGCACGTCTGGTGGCTCCTGGCCGGCTGGCGTGAAGTCCTCGCTGCGGTAGGGAATGTTCAACCCTTGCAGCAGGCGTTGGCATACCCAACGCTCACGCTCCCATTTGCGTGCATTGGAGAGAAAAGCATTGGCTTGTTCGGCCTGGATGGTAAGCAGGCGCAGGTAGTCTGAGTCATCCATGCAGACAAGCTTAGTCGCTAATCGATGACGGTAAGATGCTGTTTGTGCGTAGAAATCAGCTCAGCACCGGCCACTGCTGCACGATACCTAGCAGATGCACCACGCCAAACCCCAGGCAGAAGCATCCGCATGCAGAAAGGGCGGCCGCCAGATCAGGCCAGGTTAAGCGCGGGGAGGCGCCAGCCTACAGCAGCCGGAGGAAACGGAGAATGGGTGTAGACTCAGCTTTATCCACAAGGGAGAGAGGGGTATTCGTCCGGTGATCAGTGCACAGGTGTTGTCGGGCACCAGCCTCACGTTGGGCTGGCTGGGTTACGTGCCACTGTTGCTCTGGGCCGCCAGCCGCGCTCGCTGGGTGGAGCTGTTCACCGACCGGCGCCGCCAGCACCTTCTGTTTGGCACGGTGTTCTGCCTGTTTGTCCTGTGGTTGGTCAGGCGCGATTTCGATACGGGCGTGTCGTATCACTTCATTGGCATGACGGCTGTGACCCTGCTGCTGGACTGGCCGCTGGCTGTGCTGGGGGGCTTTATGGCTCAGTTGGGGTTGCTGGCGCTGGGGCGTCAGGACCTGGCGGCACTTGGTGTGAACGGCCTGCTGTTGATTGGCTTGCCGGTGCTGATTACCGAGCTGTGCGCCATCGCGGTCGAACGCGCGCAACCGCGTAACCTGTTCGTGTATATCTTTTGTTCAGGGTTCTTTCCGGCGGCGCTGACGGTGCTGGTGTGCCTGTTGGCCGGGCTGGGTATCTTGTGGCTGGACGGGCGTTTTGCCATGCCGGAGTGGCTGAGTGACTTTGTGGGCTACCTGTGGCTGATGATGTTCCCCGAGGCGTTCATCAACGGCATGGTGATCAGTGCGCTGGTGGTGTTTTGTCCGGAGTGGCTGGAAACGTTCAACCGCACGCGGTACCTGCAGGCGCCGTGGAAGGATGACCAGTGAGTGGTGGTGGGCCCCCTGTGGCAGTAACTGGCTTTCTGTTGCTTGTTCCGGCCTCATCGCCGGCAAGCCAGCTCCCACTGGTGTGGCGCTAACCTTTGAGTCTGCGCAAATCATGTGGGAGCGGGCTTGCCCGCGAAAGGGCCTCACAGCAACCCAGGGATCAGCTTAGTGCCGCGGCTCCAGGTCTCCGGAATACAGCTCATCTTCGGACTCTTCCGAACCCGCGATCTTGTGCTCCTCAGCCGCCCAAGCCCCCAGGTCGATCAGCTTGCAACGGTCAGAGCAAAACGGCCGGAACGCGCTTTTCTCGTTCCATTCCACAGGTGCGCCACAGGTCGGGCAATCGACGGTCAATGGCTGGCTCATGGCTGGCCTCCTCGTAAAGTCAGGTAAAAGTGGTGCAGACGGTCGATCTGCTCGTGCAGCGCCGCGAGGTCGCGGTCATTAACCACCACATCGTCGGCATGGCGCAGGCGCTCTTCGCGGGCCAGCTGGGCCTGCAAAATGGCCTGTACCTGCTCGGGGCTGGTGTTGTCCCGCTGCAGGGTACGTTGCACCTGCAACGCCTGCGGGGCATCGATGACCAACACGCGTTGGGTCTTGCGATGCTGGCCAGACTCGATCAGCAAGGGTGACACATACACCGCATACGGCGACTGCGCCTTGGCCAGGTAGCTGAAAATCTCCTGCCCGATCAGCGGGTGCAGCAGGGCTTCCAGCCATTGGCGCTGGGCCGGGTCGGCGAAAATCAGCTGGCGCAAGGCGCCGCGGTCGAGCTGGCCGTCGTCCAGCAGCACGCCTGGGCCGAAGCGCTCGACGATACTGGCCAGCGCCGGGCGACCAGGCTCAACCACCCAGCGCGCGGCCTGGTCGGCATCGACCAGGTGCACGCCAAGCTCGATGAAGCGCTCGGCGGCGGCACTCTTGCCGCTGCCGATGCCACCGGTCAGGCCGAGAATCCAGGGGGTGAAAGCTGCAGTGGTCATCAGAATCCAAGCAGTTGCAGGTAAGAGGCGTATATTTCATCACCCCAGAGCACAGCAATCCACCCCGCAATTGCCAGATAGGGGCCAAACGGCATGGCCATGCCGATGGAATGCTTGCGCATCCGCAGCAGGAACACGCCCACCAACGCCCCCACCACCGACGACAGCAGCAAGGTCAGCGGCAGCACCTGCCAGCCACCCCAGGCACCGATCAGTGCCAGCAGCTTGAAGTCGCCATAGCCCATGCCTTCTTTGCCGGTCACCAGTTTGAACAGCCAGTACACCGTCCACAGGGTGAGGTACCCGACCACGGCACCACACACCGCATCGGGCAAGGGCACCAATACGCCGAAGTAATTAACGATCAACCCAAGCCACAGCCCCGGCAGCACGATGGCGTCAGGCAGCAATTGTTGGTCATGGTCGATCAAGCTCAGGGCCAGCAAACCCCACGTCAGCGGCAAAAGCGCCAGTGCCTCGACACTGGCCCCGCAGCGCCAGGCCACCGCCATCGACAGCAGCGCACAACCCAGCTCGACCAACGGATAACGCGCGCTGATGCGCTGCTTGCAGGCAGAGCAACGCCCACGCAACGCCAGGTAACTGAGGATGGGGACGTTTTCCCACGCCCGAATCCGATGCCCACACTGGGTGCACTGCGAGGCCGGCAGGCACAGGTCGAAACGCGCATGCTCGGCCACCGGCAACCCCAGCACCTCCTGTGCTTCACGCTGCCATTGGCGGTCCAGCATGATCGGCAGGCGGTACACCACCACATTGATAAAACTGCCCACCAACAACCCCAGCACGGTCGCCAAGGTGATGAAGTAAGCCGGCTGCAAAGCCAGGAAGGTCCATAAAGTCATGTTCAGATCAAGCTACCCAGCTGGAAGATCGGCAAGTACATCGCCACCACCAGGCCGCCAACCAGCAGGCCCAGGACCAGCACGATGGCGGGCTCCAGCAGGCTGGTCAACTGCTCCAGCGCCTGGCTGACCTGTTCCTCGTAGTGGCTGGCGGCTTTTTCCAGCATCGTGTCCAGCGTGCCACTGGATTCACCAATCGCCACTAACTGCACCAGCAGGGGCGGGAACAGCGGCTCAGTCGCCATCGCCTGGTTCAGCCCCTGCCCATTGGCCATGCCCTGGCGTAACCGCAAAATCGCGTGTTCATGCAACTCACCACCACTCACCTTGGCCACCGTCCCCATGGCATCCAGCAGCGGCACCCCAGCGGCGTACGACGTTGCCAGGCTACGCGCAAAACGGGCCATCGCCGCCTGCCTTAACAGCGCACCGAACACCGGCAGGCCCAGGACCCGCTGAGATATCCACAGGCGCGCTGGCGCATGCTGCCGGTAAAGCTGGCGCCCAGCCAAACCCAGCATCGCCATACCGCCCAGCAACAGCGGCGCATAACGCCCCAGCCCTGTGGACAAGTCGATCACCCACTGCGTAAAAGCCGGCAGCGCAGTATCAAACCCCGCGAACAGGCTCTGAAACTGCGGAATCACCTCCAGCAACAAAACCGCCGACACCCCCAACCCCGTCAGCAGCAGCAACAGCGGGTAAATCATCGCCTTGCGCACCTTCTTGTGCAGGGCCAGGCGCTGTTCCAGCATGCCCGCCAGTTGCTCGAGCTGCCGGTCCAGCGTGCCGGATTGCTCACCCACCCGCACCAGGTTGCAGTACAACGTATCGAACCACCCCGGGTGGCGCTGCAGCGCATCCGCCAGCCCCAGCCCCGACGCCACATCCTGTTTCAATCGCACCAGCAACGCCGCCTGCGCCGCATCACACCCACTGCGCCCCATCACCTCGAACGCCTGCAGCAGCGGCACTCCGGCTTTCAGCAAGGTCGCCAGCTGCCGGCTGAAGCCCGCCGGGTCAGCTTTTTCCGGCCGCTTCGGCCACCGCCACGCCAGCCCACCGGCCGGCCGCAAACTGGCCACCAGAATGCCCTGGCGCAGCAACCCCGCGCGCACATAAGCCGGGCTGCGCCCAGGTGTTTGCCCGCGGACGGCCAGGCCATTGGCGTCGGTGCCCTGCCAAGCGTAGAGGCGTATCGAATGGTTCATACAAAGGTCCTTTTTTGCCCGAGCGACAAGCTTGGAAACAGCTTGCCGTGTCCATGAGAGGGCGTGCTTCCCTGATGCTCACTAGAGTAGTTCAGCGAAGGTGACGCCCAGGCGGGCAGGGGTGACAAAAGGTGTCTGTTCAGGCCTACTGCGCCGCTGCCGGCCTGGGGTCGAGAGTGACCCCAAATGTGTATGCGTATAAACAAGGAAAACGTTCATGAAAGGGCAACGCGGTATCACCCTGATCGAACTGATGATCGTCGTCGCGATCATCGGCATTCTGGCGACCATCGCCATCCCGATGTACACCAACCACCAGTCCCGCGCCAAGGCGGCGGCCGGGCTGTTGGAGATCACCTCACTCAAGCCCCCCATGGACCTGCGCTTGAACGAAGGCAAGGACGTGCTGGATGTAGGGTCGCTAGGCGGCCAGCCAGCGACGGCGCATTGCGCGATCAAAGCTGAAGGCAAGGCTGCTGACGGCACCGGGATCATCGAATGCACCCTGGTCGACGCCCCGGCCACCGTGGTTGGCAAGGCCATCACCCTGACCCGCTCCGCGACCGGATGGACCTGCACCACCAACATCGAGGCAGACCTGGCGCCGAAGGGTTGCAAAGGGGCGTGAGGGTAGGGCAATAAACGAAGGGAAACAGGGGTTTGCGTAACGGCTGCGGCAGTGGTACGTTGCGCTACACGCCGGTGTAGCTCAGTCGGTAGAGCAGCGCACTCGTAACGCGAAGGTCGCAGGTTCGATTCCTGTCTCCGGCACCACATTCAGATTGGCCCGTGGCGATTTTTCGCTTGTTGGCTGTACTAAGAAACCCGCCTTGTGCGGGTTTTTTTGTGCCTGCTTATTACTCTGCTGATCTGCTTGTTTTTGACTTAATGCGGCGCGGTTTTTCACTTAAGGTCGCACGGCTTTCTAGATAGTGGTTATCTGTTGATTCGGTTTTGACCAACGATTACGGGGGGAAAGGCCGAATTTTTCTAGATAATGTTTTTTCGTCTAGAGAGAATTTTCAGATGCCCCAGTTTTGTCACTACGACCTGCAGCAAAGCTGAGAGCACCGACCAGTTGCTGGAAATTGCCAATATCGAAAAGGCAATGGACTACATCTAAGAGGTGATGAAGCACGGTGAAGACCTGACAGAGCATACGATTCGAGAGCTGCACGCCATGACTGTGCCGGGGCTGCAGCGCGAAGGCGATAAAACGCCTGGCGCCTACCGGGAAGGCGCCGTCAGGATCGCTCAGGCGGAGCATCTACCGCCGGACGGTGTGTTGGTGCCGCAGTACATGCAAGAGTTGGTCAGCTTCATCAACCGTGACGACTCGCCTAAATACGCCCTGATGAAGGTCGCCCTGGCGCACCACCGCTTCGGTTGGATTCATCCATTCGGCAATGGCAATGGCAATGGCAATGGGCGGTGGTGAGGCTGCTTACCTATGCGCTGTTGATGAAGTACGGCTACAACGTCAACACGGGTGGGCGAGTGCTCAACCCCACGGTAGTGTTCTGCAATGACCGGGACAACTACTACACCATGCTGGGGGTGGCTGGCTCCGGTACCACTGCGGGCTTGGAGGCATGGTGTACCTACGTGCTGGAGGGCATTCGGGACGAGCTGGATAAGGTGGACAAGCTCACTGACTATGCCTATCTCACGAGATGCATTCTGCACCCAGCGGTGAGCTTTGCACGCAGTCGGGAGTGGATCACCGAGACTGAGGAGCAGATCCTTGTCTGTGTGATAAAGACGAAAGTAGTGAAATCAAGTGATATTGCTCGGGCGCTTCCTACGCTCACCCCCAACCAACGCACGTATCAGATTAAAAATCTGGTTGAGCAATGGATGCTTTTGCCGGTTAATCCGGGGGCGAGGCAATACACCATTGGCTTCTCCAACAACTACCTGGTGCGTGGGGTAATCAAGGCGCTGAGGGAGCAGGGTTTCATTCCTGCCCCCCTCGACAAGCCTTGAAAAATTGCAGGGTCGTGTTGGATCAGCTTGATGTTGCCTTTCATCATGAATGACGCTGAAAGCCGAGATGCAAGTGCGCTGCACGAAGCTTCTACATCGAGGGTAGTGGCGGCCTTGGCGGGGCGACGCGCCGGTCGCAAAGAGTCGGAACGCGGCCCCTGCATTTTTTGACCTGCCGTAATCATGCGCCCTGCTATCCAATCCAATCTCGCTACGACTGTCTTTCAAGGTATCTCGGAGCAGCGTCGATCCTGGTCTGCCAAGGCGGGCAATTACATGTAGTGAACAAATTGCACCGTACCTGCTAGTGCAGCCGCCTTGCACGAATTTCCAGCGCTTGCGCGATCCCTGTAGCAGCCACCGTCTCCCAAAAAATCTAAAACAGGCGTGATCCTTGTGGGAGATGACCCAGCCTTTTGGGCTGCGCTTTCGCGCAGAGAATAACGATCGCAAGCGAGTTGCTTACCCTGTGGGAGCGGGCTTGCCCGCGAAACGGGCGAAGCCCGTGCCATCCAGTGCGTAATGCGGCGCAATACTCGGCCCTCGCGCGCTAGACGACCCTTCCTACTTCGCAGTCCTGACGCAGCCTATCCGTTTGGCCGAATCTTGAGCCAACCTGCGCTCCTTTCTTTCACCTGTGTTTTAAGGGGCGTCACAACCACTTCTGCAGCCCGGAACGCACATGGCTTTGCGGCAATCCCCCTCGTGACAATCGGCGTGACAAACGCCGATGCCACCAGCAACAGCGCTGTAGATGATGGTGCCGCAGACCACGGAATGGACTGCACCTGACTGACAGTCAGGCATGCCCCGGTCATTGCACCGCTGCGTTCACTCGGCTCAGGATCATCAGGCGCTGGTTTCGTCAGCCAGTGCTGCCTCCACCCGCCCACCGGTAACGGTGTCCAGGAGGCCAGATCATGAGATGCCCTTGCTCCCGGTCGTAAGGAGCCGCCAGTCCTGCGTTAGAGGACATCCCCCACAGGTCGCAGGGGCCTTGATCCCTGATAACACTCAGCATTCTTGGCGGGATGACGTGGGGCGAGGACCGGAGAGCAGAAGATGAGGTGACCGACATGGTATTGGTGGGTAGACGCAATGGCCGAAGCTTCGGTTACGGCAGGCAACTGAGCTACGCAGGATCGCAGGCGTTGAAAGATATGTTCGGCGGCGGCCATTACGGCGCAGTCAAAGCGCACTATGACCGGTGGCTGGCTTTCGTGAAGTGGTGCCGCTCCGAACAGGGGCTCGGTATCAATGATGCGCGGCAGATTGAGCGGAAGGTATTGGCCGACTATGCGGCGTATCTGCGCGATGTGGTTGGGCGCGGTGACCTAACTGTCAGCACCGCACATAACCGGTTATCCAGCGTTAGCCGAACCATAGTGGTGATCCTTTGCTGAAATTGCCAAGTCCGAGCGAGGCGCTGGGTATACAGCGTAATGGAGGTCGTCACTCGGTGCCGAAGGGATTCAAAATCGGAGAAGCTCATCTGTCTCATGGGCAAGGCTTGCTGCGGTGGCTGAGCAGAGGGTCATTGCATCACAAGTCGGGCTACCAATGCTGACCTGAGTTTCCCAGCAGTCGCGCTGCATGCTGGCAATTGGGCATCAACTCAGTTTACCTTTACCGCTATCTACAGCCGAGGATGGAAAAGGGACTTCATGAAAATCATCAACCATGGCCATGGAATTCACGAGCGTGAAGTACCGGGAATCGACTACCTCAAAAACAATCTTCCAGATGACTGGGTAGCGCACACAAACCTCGACTTGTCACTCTCAAACGGGGCTAGGGAAATTGATGTCATCCTGTTTGCTTCCGACCGAATCATCCTGATCGACCTCAAGGATGGCCATGGGTGCTATGAAAGTGTCGATGGCGACTGGAGTCACAATGGTCATTCCCAAGGCCGATCCCCGGTAAAGAAAATTCTCGACAACGCTAAGCAAGTGATGATTTTGCTGAGCAGTTTTTTAGATGAGCATGCAAAACGCACCAAGTACACCAGGTTGCCCACGCCTCGCGTCGAGGGCGTAGTAGTCCTTTCCAGCAGTAATGATCTAAGTGGTATAGCTCCTACTGAGGTCGGGCATGTATTCACACTTAAGGATTTTGCATCGACTGTCTCAGACACAAGAAAGCGGCTCAAACGCTTTCCCGAAGCTCATCATAGCTTTTACAAGCGACCTCTCTCCTCGGATGAATGGAGACCAAAGCTCCAGAAGTTTTTTAATGTGAGGGATGGGCACTTCAGGGAGGGAATGCGCCGGTATGGTGGGTATGTCGCTACGGATTCGCGCAGTTGGACATACCGACACCAGGCTGGAATCTATAGCGAATTTAATGTCGTTGATGATAATGCTGCCCAATCCGCTGGCCTACTTCGCCGCTGGGATTTTTCGGAAGCCGATACACGGTTTCAAACTGAAGATGGCCGACGAGAGATCGCTGGCCGTGAGCGGAGCGTCATCTCGTGGCTGAATGATCGCAGTACTGACTGTGAGGCCGCAGTTCTTCAACCTAAAGCTGAAGATATCACGCAAGGTGTTGATTACTGGGAGGTGTACGAAAAGCGTCGAAAAATGAAGCGACTTTCTGAGTTCGTGACCAGCGAGCTACCAGCGCTTCGCCCCAATGAGCGTATGGAGCTTGTTCGCCAACTGCTTGCTCAAACTCAAGTGTTGCACTCCTACGAAGCAGCCCACCTGGATCTTGGTCCCCACAGTGTCTGGGTGGAACTCCCGTCTGTAGTACGGCTTTCCCACTTGATGTCTGCCCGATACCCAGAAGCCAACTCGCTTGGGAATTCGAGGTACCAATTCCTCTCAAGCGTAAAAACGCCTGAAGACATTTTAGAAGCTCCCTCGATACCCCCGCAAAAAGATGTCTATCACCTCGGGTGCTTGATGCACTTAATCCTATTCGGGGCCTATCCCGAATCAAGAGACACCGACCCGCCGGAGTGGAATCCAGACATTGACGCCGATGGCACTTACATGCAGGTCCATGAAGTGCTTGCACGCGCTTTGTCGTGGGATGCCTCAGAACGCTTCAAAAATGCTGTAGAAATGCTTGATTGCTTCAACGCCTTGTCGAGAAATCAGAACTCCGGAGTTACCGTCCTGAGGCGGCTTGACGCTTTTAAGACCGTTGGTAGCCAGATGCAACTCATAAGGCTCTATCCGTTTACTAGGGAGCTTAAGCAAGACAACTACGTTGAAATGTGGGTGTCAGATAAGGACGAGCAGAGATTAGTAGTAAAGGTTTGGAAACGCGCTACTTGGAGCGACGGTTCTTCTGATTACCCCAAAATTCTGGACTTCCTGGAAAGAGCGCGTGAGCTAGCTAGTTCCCCGCCACCTAATTGCGTGCCAATAAAAGACGCAATTTGGCTACAGGATGCGATCGTTATAATACAACTGTACTTTGACGCGCCGAACTTAAGCGAACACGCTTTAAGTTGTGCTAGAAGCGATGTAACACCTGATGCTGTCCTCGCGTTTCTCTTATCACTGGCTCGAGCAGTAATCGCGATGCATGACTCTGGCGTCGCACACGGTGACCTTAAGCCTAGCAACATTCTTGTGTCAAAAGAACCATTCGAGCCTCACTTTGTAGACTATCACGACTTCTCATGTCTCGCCGATGGCGAAATTCAGACATCTGCATACGCGCCAATGAAAGGCGGGCGCTACGAGCGCGATCGTTTCGCGGTGACTGTCATTGCTAACGAGCTTATCGAAGGATTAGATGCCCCTGCCGAAACCCTGCACCGTATTCGCCAAGCTATTGACACCTGCCGTGGCGAGGTACCGGAGAACGCGACGCTCCTTCCTTTGCAAGATGCATTGGAAGAGGTTCTAGCTCCGAAAACGCAGAATGCAGCTCGCCGGCTGACAATAGCTCTGAGTAATTTTAAGTCGCAGGAAGTCCTTTCTGACGAAGGAGTATTCGGTTACGGATTTGACAAAGGACAGTTTTATCTTCGGGGTGCTACGAAAACCATCTACTTCATGGTAAAAAATAAAAAAATCACATCTGCTAAATTGGTAGAAATGCCTCACCTACTGAACGGCAGCTTATCTCGCCGACAGATAGGAACGATTGCTATTGAGGTCGAGGTTCTTGGCGAAATCACGAACTCATATGCTGACTTTCAGAGCCTTTTCGACGAGGCTCCATTTGCAGAATTGCTAAAAAATAATACCCCTGGAGAATCCACCGAGGTTGAAGAGCAAGATGACCAAGATCTAGATGATTCGGAGGAGCTTCTCACTCAGGCCGAAACTAACGAAGATGCGATTACTGAGTTGGTCGAATCCGAACAACACAGATCGTTTGCGAGTGTACCTAAACTTTGGCGCACGTTAGTTGATGTTGAGAAAGACTTAACCATAGAAGCTGTAGCGTCAGGACCTAGTAGCTATAGAAAGGAAACCAAGCTTCACGCCATTCCAATTGAGCTAGAGTGTGGCTCATTCGAATTCTCTCGCAATGACAAAGTATTTGTCGAGCGGATGGGGGCTCGGGGCTGGCAAAAAATCGGTATTCTTGATGTTAGCTCATCAAGTGACAAATTCATCTTAGTTGATGCTATGGGCTGGATGCCTGCAGGCGGTAGCTTAGTCGAAATTGATCAGCGGTTACGATTCCAAAGCCAGATGGAGCAAGCAAATATTGATCGGCGAAGTGCAGCTGTTACCCGCATTCTTGAACGTCGATCGGCTGTGAAAAATCTGATTGATTACTTCAATCCGGACAATAACCCCACCATCACACATGCCCCTATAGACGTCGATGTTGAGGAGGTCCGAGCACTTTACGGCTTCAATGAGAGCCAGGCGAGTGCCTTTGCTTCGATTTTCAAGGTACGGCCGCTCGGTCTTCTGCAAGGCCCCCCTGGAACAGGAAAAACCCGCTTCATCGGAGCGCTCATTCATTATGCATTGACGCGAGGTTACGTTCGCAACGTACTGCTTTCAAGCCAGTCCCATGAGGCAGTGAACAACGCTGCAGAGGCGGTTCTGAAGCTTTATCCTGCGCCACTTGAGGCACCTAGCATTATCCGTGTGGGACAAGAAGGTAACGTTTCAGATCAACTGTTGCCATTCCATGTCGCTCGGGTAGAACAGTTATACAAAGACAAGTTTCAGGCCACCGTGAAGGAGCGGCTTCTCACTGTAGCGACGGCGATTGGTATTCCAGAGCACCTCGCCAATATATTTATCCTGATTGAAATCACCGTTAGACCAGTCGTTGAGCAAATCAACACATTGGCTGAAGATACGGAACAAGAAGGAAGTTTGCAGCGGATCCAAAGTCTTTTTGGGACTCTAGATAGCCTGAGCTCTAATCATGACCTCGGCATCGAACTTCCAAATTTGGTGGACCTTCCTCTCGAGGAGTTTGAAGCCGAAATCTTCGATGCTGTTGCTGATCGCTATGGGTGCTCAACGGAATTAGTAGCAAGGTTCCGCTCGATCGCCAGACTCACAAGGGACATCATCGGGAGCGTATCAACGGTCGACCGAAGTTTTGAAACCTTTCTTGCTGGCACTCGACATATCGTCGCGGGAACCTGCGTTGGTTTAGGCAGATCCTCTTTAGGACTAACATCCACAGTCTTTGACCTTGTTGTGATCGATGAAGCCGCTCGGGCGACGGCTGGCGAACTGGCCGTACCAATGCAAGCTGGTAGTTGGGTGGTACTGGTCGGCGATCAAAAGCAACTTGAGCCAAGATACAAGGAAAATGTTGTTTCGTTGGTAGCTGACGCGACTGGATTTTCTCCAAGCGAGATCATTAAGAGCGATTTTGAGAGGGTTTTTGAATCGTCCGTTGGTCGGGAGATATCGGAGCGCATCACAACGCAATACCGTATGCTGCCTCCAATTGGCAATGTCGTATCGAACGCATTCTATGGCGGAGACCTGAGTCCAGGTCGCAATGTTCCCCAGGCGGGCTCGACAATATTCCCGGAGAGCCTGAAGCAGCCACTTACATGGGTATATACCGATGACCTTTTAGATAAGGGGCATCAAAAGCCTGAACAAGGTAAATCTAGAAAGTCACTGACCAATCCCAAAGAGATTGAACTTATCATTAGTATGATTCTTGAATGGGACAGCCATCCCCCGTTCGTTGACTGGCTCACCAACCGAGCAGATCCAGCGCCCGCAATTGGTATCATTTGCACATACGGAGCTCAGGCGAGCGCTCTGAAGCATAAGTTGCGCGTAGTTAGTCTTAGCGATGCTATGAGGTCAACGCTAAAGATTGATACGGTCGATAGCTACCAAGGGAAAGAGAACTGCATCGTCATTCTTTCTCTTGTTCGAAACAACGCCGACGGGAGACTAGTAAACGGCAAGCCGACCATTAAACCTGGGTTTATGTCACGCCCTAATCGCATCAACGTCGCGGTCAGTCGGGCAATGGACAAGCTGGTTATTGTCGGCGCTAGAGATCGATGGCTGGAGGGCGGACCTATGGCCGAGCTGCGCAGATATTTCGATGTAGAGGAAACACTGGGTAATGCTGTGCACGTTGAAGCAGGAAAGCTGCTGGAAGAGCAACGGGCAGCGCAAGAACCATCTTCGACTTCATCTAAAATTTCGCGCTCTAAGAAGGTGGTGTCATGAACAGAACGCTGACATTGAATCGTAATAATGCCTCTCAGGACGAAGAGCAATCGACAGAAGTAATTATCGGCGTTTATGACGCTCTTCTTCCATGTCGAAACTATAAGATCGAACATAAGATTGCCGAGGTTGGGAAGGTCTCTTTGACTACAGAATTCCTACTAAGACTGGTTCATTCTGTCGATGGAATTCCTGAAGCCGAGGTCGCGAAATTTTTCGACTTCTCACCTCAAGAGATGACCTTCCTGCTCAATGATGCGGTCAGTCTTGACTATGTCAGCAGAGAGGCTGGGCGCCTGTGGCTAACACCTGCTGGCAGAGGGCTTTTCTTGCAGAACGACGACGAACCCCAGATATTCAATGTCGAAAAGCGTACTTGGACTCACGGTTTCGATCTGGTCTCATTTGCTCCCCAAGATAAAGATAGAACCGAGCCTTTCGACAATCATCTTCATGTACTTGAAGTGGACCAGAATTTGGTTAGTAGAGGCAAGGATCAAGTTCCTCCATCCTTCAAAAAACATTTTGCGGAAATTACGGCCAAGCAAGGCTTACGTTCGCTGCTCAAGAGGTCCTTGTACTCGATCGACAGTGTTTCGCCGGAGGACAAATTTTCCGCAGTCGTTCCAATTATCGTAAAGGCGTCGCAACCCTCTCTTAATATTGGCGAACCGGATCTTCTTGAGTGGCGCCCGGATCATGAGCTCGATGACCGAGCACCTATTGCGGGAGCAATTGGACGGTTTGTTGAAAGCCTTCGCGTGCAGTATCACGAACATGTTATGGCTGACTACAAACTACTGCTTGAACTCGCGCCAGAATTTCTTCGCAGTTATTCAACGAAGAGTGGGCTCGCTGTCGATCGGTATCTTCGCGATGCCGTAAGTCTTAAGGATCATAAGTTTAAAATCAACAGAAAAACCGTAGCCATAGTCGGCCCTTTCTTCTCGGATAAAAATGCGGAAGTGCTTCTCGAAGCAGTGGCTCGTGCGGTTGTCTACACTCCTGCAATCTGCATTCCCGCAAAATTCTACTGGCGGGCACCTCTTAGACGCTTCTGGGGAGCAACTCGTGCACTCCCAAATATTGTGGGGAAAGTTCAATCGCTAATTGCCGACAAACTAGGAGATGAGGAGGCACCTCCAGCGTCAGTAATTATGCTTGAAAAAAAATGGCATGGTCCTCACAGAGCCTTCACGGAAAAGCAGTACTTCGATACTGGCAGCCCCCCTAAGTCGGTGGAAATATTTTTGGTGCCAGGAGTAGCAGTTGGCGTATTGATCCACTTACCAGGCACCTCCACCTCCGGTCATGTTGTTCCTCTAGGGTTCATGAGTGTTGATCCACTTGTAATTTTCCGAACAGAGGAATATCTCAAGCAATACGGCCCTCTGGTAGTTCCCCAAGAGCGGGTAGCCGAAGAAGATCTTGATCTACCAGAAGAGTAACCACTCCACGCCCAGGCAGAACCATCTGCTTGGGTCTTGCATTCCCCCACACAGCTTGGGTCGATGTAAGCCATCCGTGAGAAGCACCTGAGTGGGACTTTGCCCCATGGCTGGCTGAACCCATTGGCACCTTCCACTATTCTGCTAGGGCTACTTTTCATAGACGTTCGCAAGCTGGAGAAAGCCTGAGGATAATTTTAGAGATAAAGAGTCCCGCCATTACGCATGATAGCTACCAAATTCAATGGCTTTTGTGTTGATACGATTCCTGTCTCCGCACCATTAAAGCGTTTCGTAGCAGTCTCGGCGTCCCGATCGTAAGGACCCGGGTTGAGTCAATAGGAAGCGGATGATTCACTCATCTCATTCAAGAAAAGGAAAACACCATGGCCAAACCACACGACTGGAACGACTGGGCTGGCGGACTGACACTGGTCCTTCAGACAATCGTTTATGTTCCACTGCTTTACGTCATCCTCATGCCATGGCTCTGCCTTGTGCTTGTGAAGCTTGAGAAGACGCCACTCTTCCCTGGGTTTTTCCACGCGATGGCCTCAACGGGCTGGCTGGTCGCCTCTGGGATTGTGGGCTCGGTAATACTGTTTGTGGTGATTCGTAGCTTGCTCCGCTGAAAAGCGCCGGGACGTATTGGAAACTGGATGCGCCACGCTGCCCAGAATTTATCGTTCAGCCTCGACAGTAGAGTCCTTGGCCAGCGCCGAGAAACCTACGCTTCTCGGCGAATATTCACACACCCCCGAACCTTGCAATACCAAGCCCACCCAGATAACTTGCTCAAGTCGCGGACCATTCCGCGACCGGGTTTGGCGACCCGTACGAAAAGGCGCAACGGCGCCCCGATCACGATTGCAGGCGCTTTTTTTGCGTCCGCAGTTTCGTGTAATGGCGGCTGTGCGTGGGAGACCTTCGGGTCTGCCGGGTTCCTTTTCCTCGGTTCGCCAACCCGCGTACAGCTGCCACCCTAATCGTTTGGCGACGGTCAGCGTGGTGCTTCAACCGAAAAGGACCTCATGCATGCTCACTTTAAGTCCATTAAGGATCCTCGCATCCGCTCTCCGCCGCCGCCCTTCGCCGGCCGCCACCCCCCACCGTTTCTACCCCCTCAACACCCAATCCCACCCCACCTCCAAACCCCAGGAGGCCCCCCATGACTGACCACGAACGCCTCTCCACGATCCAAAGCTACGCCTGGACCCTAGAACTGCTCGGTGAAGCCTTGGTCCAGCACGACGAAATGCTGGAATGCGAACACAACCCGCGCCTGAGCTTCCGCAACACGGCGGGCATCCATCAAGCGATCCAGATCATCAGCCGCCTGGCCAGTGAGCAGTGCGGGAAGGTGATGTCACAGCGCGAGCAGTGCCCGGCCGATTAACCGGCGTAGTGCCTGCAAGCCAACCGTCCCCCCTTTTAAACGACCACTGGCCACCTCAGGGTGGCCTTTGGGCATTAGCAGGCAATACTTCTCTCTATACGCAGGCGTGTTCCTGGTGGCACGCGCCGCTGGGAGGTGTCAGGTGAACAAGCTATCAATCGTGGGTGCCGGGATGGTGGGCGAGGCGGCGGCTCAGATCATCGCCCGGGATGAGTTCTGCCGTGAGCTGGCGTTGATCGATGTGCAGGGTGAGTTGGCGCAGGGCAAGGCGCTGGATGTGTGGCAGGCGGCGGTCGAGGCTGGGTCCGATACGCGAGTTTACGGCGGGGCCAAGGCCGAAATGCTGAAGGGGTCTGAGCTGGTGGTGATCACGGCAGGTGTGCCGCGCAAGCCGGGGCAGTCGCGGCAGGATGTGCTGAGTATCAACCTGCCGATTCTCGATGGCGTCATGCGGGATATCAAACGCCATGCGCCAGCGGCGACGGTGCTGGTGGTGTCGAACCCTGTCGACGTGCTGACTTATCGCGCCTGGTCGCTCAGCGGGCAGGGCCGTAACAAGGTGTTCGGGCAGGCGGGGGTGCTGGATACCGCGCGCATGAAGTGCTTCATTGCCGAGGAGACGGGGTTTTCTGCTCGGGATATCACGGCGCTGGTGCTGGGCGGGCATGGCGATAGCATGGTGCCGTTGATGCGCTACTGCCAGGTGGGGTCGGTGCCGTTGTCGCACTTCCTGTCCAGCGAGCAGATAGAGCGGATTGTGGAACGCACGCGCAAGGGGGGCGGTGAGATTTTGGGGTTGAAGAAAATGGGCAGTGCCTGTGATGCGCCGGGTGTAGCGATTGCGCAGATGGTGGATGCCATCGCCAATGGGCGAAATCGCATTTTGCCGGCGGTGGTGGTGCTGGAGGGCGAGTATGGGCGAACCGACATCGCCATGGGGGTGCCGTGTGTGCTGGCGGAGGAGGGGATTGTGCGGGTGATCGAGTTGCCGCTGGATGGGCAGGAGCAGGCGATGTTTGACCACTCTGCGGATCAGGTGGTGCGGGATATTGCTGAGATGAATGCGTTGTAAGCAGCGGGATAGTGGGGCCGGTTGGGGAATGGCGTACCGGCCCTTATTCATCGTAAGAACGACAGATACATCGTGTATTCACCTGAGTTTGAACACACTTCCATGACTTGCGCAGAATTGCCCCTCAGTTTTGATAAAAACCCACCCAGATTCAGGAGGCCGAATGGAGTACCGCACTGCAAACGACGTCCTGCAAGCGCATTGGGATGGTCGAGTGCCGGTAAACCCGCTCGCCATCGCTCAGGCCATGGGTATTGAGGTCAAGCCGCTCACCCCATTCGATCAGGAGTGCTGGCGTCCGAACGAGAGCGGCCACTATTCCTATCGGAATGGCAAACCGTTGATTACCTACAACGTCACGGATGCGCCTGTACGTCAGCGCTTCACCATCGCTCACGAAATCGGCCACCATGTGCATGGTGATCTGGATGCTCCGCGGGATACCTTCGAGCAATTCAGTGCAAAAGCACGAGACCCCAAAGAGGTGGCTGCCAATAGGTTCGCTGCGGCTTTGTTGATGCCTGCTGCCTTGGTCAAACATATGGTTATGGAGCAGAGGGTCACTGACCTTGCTCGGTTGGCGAGAGCCTTCGGCGTATCGACGGCAGCCATGGAGTTCAGGCTGAAAGCGATTGGGTTCTTATGACAGACACGAGTGATGATCTGTCTCTTGGAGAAGCGGAAAATACCGGCTTGGTCAGCGACTATCTGAGGCGTGAATCCTGGCGTTTCAGATGGGAAAAGCGGTTGACTACTGTCACCGTGGCGTTGGTCATCATTTTTTACCTCGCACTGCTAGGTTTCGTATTCCTCGGCAATATTCGTATTTCCGCAGGCGCTTGGTACTTTTTCACTTCCGTCAAACCTCATTCGACGGGTGATATTCCCATCATCGTGGCTTTATCGACTGTCCCAACCTTGCTACTGATTGCGTTACTACGCTACTTCCATCATCGGCCAAAGCCTGAGCAGGATGATTCGCAGGCCCCCTTGCCGATCAGCGTTGAAGCAGCGAAAGAGATTATCAAGGCAACGACTGATGCGATGAAGGCGCATTAGCGTCGCCGCTCAAACCACACCCAACACCCGCGGCCAAAGGGCCCGCAATGCGTGGCCCTTTTTATAGCGACTAGAAGCTATACCGCGCAGTCAGTTTCACGTTCCGTGGGTCGCCATAAATGTCATACGGGCTCCACCCACCATTGGCTACGCTGCTGTAGTAGGTGCGGTCGAACAGGTTGTTGACGTTGACCTGCAGGTCCAGCTGTTCGCTGGCTTTGTAGCCTGCCACCAACCCCACCACGGTGTATGAGCCTTGCTGGTTGTCCCATGCTGTAGAACCGGCGCCCCCCGAAGTGCGGATGCGGCTCTGTTGGTAGATATCACCACCCACGCGCCAGCGCTGCAGTTCGCCGGGCAGGGTGTAGATCGTCGACAGCTTGAACAGTTGGCGCGGTTTGGCGCGGTCGAAGTCTTCGCCTTCGCGGGCTTTGTTGGCCTCGCTGACATACTTGGTCTGGGTGTAGGTGTAGCCGGCAGCCAGTTGCCAGTTGTCGGTGAGGGCACCCTGGATTTCGAGGTCGATGCCTTTGCTGCGCACCAGGCCGGCCGCCTCGTAACAAGCACTGGCGGCGCCTGAACCGCACCCTTTGACGTCGGGCAGCTCTTGGGCGCGGTTCTTTTGGTCGATCTGGAAAACCGCCAGGCTGGCGTTCAGCGCGCCACCAAAGTACTCGCCCTTGATGCCCACTTCGTAGTTTTCGCCCACCACAGGGTCGAGAGCTTTGCTGTCCAGGCCTTTGCTGGTCTGCGGCTTGAAGATATCGGTGTAGCTGACGTAGACCGAGTGGTTGGTGTCCAGGTCGTAGACCAGGCCGGCATAGCGGGTCAGGTTGCGCGTGATTTTGTAGTTGTTTTCGCTGCTTTCGCTGTCGTCGAATTCGTACCAGTCGAGACGGCCACCCAGAATCAGCGACAGCGGGTCGGTCAAACGCAGGCGGCTGCTGGCATAGACGCTGTCCTGGGTGGTGGTCTCGGGGAGGCCGTTAGGGCCCGTGACGTAATCCGGCTTGGCATGGCCGCGGGGGTTCCATTCGAAGAGGTTGCTGCCGTCGTCGATGAAATCGCTCCAGGCCTTGCCAGACCGATAATCCAGCTGGCGCTTGCTGACGCCAACGGTCAGGTCATGGGTTTGACCGAGCAACTGGAAGGGGCCGCTGACGGCCAGGTCGTAGCCTTTTTCCTTTTGCTCCATGGCTTCGGTCCACAGATAGTGGCGGTCGTATTCCCATATCGAAGAGGCCAGCACGTCGGTGTCGGTCTTGGTCTGCATGGCCGCCAGGCGCAGTGTCCAGTCGTTGGCGAAGCCTTGCTCGAGGGTGGCGAAATAGCCGGTGGTACGGTTGTCGGAATATTCCCAGTCATGGCCGAGGAAGGTGTCGCGTGGCAGCCCGAGGTGGCCGCCGCCACGGGCCATGGGCAAACCGCCCCAAATGTAGTTGGTGTGGTTTTTCTGCCGGTAGGCGCCGAGGGTGATGGTGGTGCTTTCGCTCAGGTCGGCGTCGACCACGCCGTAGAACAGGTCATGGTCACTCTCCACCGAGTCGCGGAAGCTTTTGGCGTCCTGCTTGGAGACCACGGTACGGGCGCGCAGGGTGCCGGTTTCATTCAATGGGCCGCCGATGTCCAGCGTGCCGGTGTAATCGTCCCAACTGCCGGCACTGCCGGTGAGGGTGCCCTGGAATTCATGGGTCGGGCGCTTGCGCACCAGGTTGATGGCACCCCCGGGGTTGCCAGCGCCCTGGGCCAGCCCGGTGGCCCCACGCACGATCTCGACCCGGTCGTACATGGCCAGGTTGGCTTCGCCGCTGGGCAGGTAAGTCAGGAAGCTGGTGGGGAAGCCGTCGTACATGATGTTGTCGACGTCAAAACCGCGGGCGCTGAATGAGGGCCGACCGGCACCGCCGGAGTTGCTGAGGAAGATCCCCGGCGCACTTTTGACCACATCGCTGATGGTGGTCATGGCCTTGTCGTCCATCCGCTTGCGCGTGACCACGCTGACGGCCTGCGGGGTTTCGCGCAGGCTCAAGGGCAGCTTGGTGGCCGTCTGCATCGTCCCGGTGGTGTACGACCCGCTGTTTTCGGTGGTCGCCGCCAGGCCTTGGCTGGTAATGCTGGTAGCGCCCAGTTCCAGGCCAGTGCCCGTGGCCTGTGGTGTCAGCAGGTAGAGGCCATTGCCCTGCGGTGACGCTTGCAGGCCGGTGCCTTGCAGCAGTTGCTGCAAGCCGCCTTCCACACTGGTGGCGGCGTTCAGGCCTGGGCTGCGCAAACCTTCGACCAGGCCTGGTTCGATGGGCAGGGTGATACCGGCTTGGCTGGCGAAATCGGAAAGGGCGCTGCTCAGGTTGCCGGCGGGCACCTGAAAGGTCCGGCCCTGCTGCGCGCTGTGCTCGGCGGCTTGCGACACGGCTGCAGTCAGGCCGCCACCTGTGATGATCAGGCCCAATGCAGCAGCGTGTACTGCCCGCGCCAATGGTTGCATGCCCTGCGTCGTCGCCATGTGTTCGTCCCGCCCTGTAAAAGTGATGTGCTTACGGAAGGGACACGCAACCTGAGCAAAACACGACAATGATTCTTGTTACGTATTCGCGCGCGCCGTGACGGTGACCCAGTAGGGCGTGCGGAAGTGGATGTCCACCGGCAGCGTCTGGCTCAAGGCGCGCAGAACCTGATCGGTATCGCGCAGCTGGAAGGTGCCGGAGATCAGCAGCCTGGCCACGGCGGGGTCGCAACGCAGCAAGCCAGGCCGATAGCGCCCCAGCTCGCTGATGAAGTCATCCAGGCGCGTCTTTTCGACCCGCAGCACATGGTTGAGCCAGTCGAGGCGCTGCTCGGCCAGTGGCATGGGGGGCTGCACAGCCTGGAGGCTGACCTGGGTTTGCTGGCCGGCCGCCAGGCGCACCAGGCCGTCGTCACCCCGTGCCAGGCGCGGGCGCACTTCGACAGCGCCCTCCAGCGCGGCGAGGAATGTGCTGCCTGGGTACTGACGCACCAGCAAGCGGCTGCCGAGCGGGCTGATGTGCGCTTCGGCGGTATCGACGATAAACGGGCGCCTGGCAGGCTCACGGGGTACTTCGACCAGCATCTCACCGGCGATCAGGCGCACGCGGCGAACGCTGTCGTCGTAGGCGATATCGACCGCGCTGCCGGTGTTCAGGCGTAGTTGCCCGCCATCCGGCAAGGGCACGCTGCGCTGCTCCCCGGTGGCCGTGCGCACGTCCGCCTGCCACTCGCGCCACGGCAGCCCGCGGTAGGCTGCGAGGCCAAGCGGGGCGGTGGCAATCAGCAATGCAAGGGTCTTGAGTGCCTGCCTGCGCTCCAGGCTGCGCGGGCGCTCCAGCGCCGCGCGGGTGGGGTCCCCGCTAAGTTGCTGGGCACGGCTGCTGAAGCGCTCGGCCAGTTGCCAGGCGCGCTCATGGTCAGCGTGCCGCGCCCGCCATTCGGCGCCGGCGGCATGTTCGGCGGCGCCGGCGCTGCTGTTCTGCAAACGCACGAACCAGCTGGCGGCTTCGCGGGCAATGCGCCGGTCGATGGGTGCATTACTCATCGTGCGTACTGGCGAGCACGATGCATTCTTCAAACGCCCGCGCCAGGTGGCGTTGCACGGTACGGACGCTGAGCTTGAGCCGGCTGGCGATCTCTTCTTGGGTATAGCCTTCCAGCTGCGCCATCAGAAACGCCTGTCGGCTTTGAGCGGGCAGGAGGGCGAGTACCTGGTCGATTTCATCGAGGGCTTCGAGCACCAGCGCCTGGTGTTCCAGCGACGGTGCCAGCGCTTCTGGCGTTTCCGCCAGCGCGGCCAGGTAGGCGTGCTCCAGCGAGCGGCGGCGATAGAAGTTGAGGGCCAGGCGATTGGCGATTGTGGCCAGATAGGCGCGCGGGGCCGTGTAGTTCAGCGCCTCGCCGGTTGCGCTGCTGAGCAGCCGCACGAAGGTATCCTGGGCCAGGTCCGCAGCATCGGCGGCACTGCCCAAGCGCTTGCGCAGCCAGGTCTGCAGCCAGCCGTGGTGGTGGCTGTAGAGCTGATCGATGGCCTGATGCGGGTGATGATTTGCCGATGAGGTGGACTGCACGGGATACGATAGATGTTAATGAGAATTCATCGCATTCTATCAGCATACGTTCGGCCAGGTGCAAGCAAAAGGTTCAGCGTTTGCTGAACCCTCATAGCGTCATCTGTCTCGCACCCATGCGGGCACGACGCGCACATAAATTAACTCGCTCACCAACTCCATCAGCGTTTGGGTAATCACCGCTGCCGCCGCCAACCCGCGCAGGTCTTCCGGCAACGCCAACGCCAACGGCAACACCACCAGCGAGTTGCGCGTCGAAGCGCTGAACGTCACCGACCTCACCTCGGCCACTGGCAAACGCATCAGCCGCGCGGTGGCAAAGCCGATCACCGGCGCCAGCAGCATGAAGCCGAGGTACACCGGGATCACGGGCAGCAAGCGCTCGAAATCGCGCAGCACGGCGGCAATCTGCGAGCCGATCACCACCACCAGCACGCATGCCATCGCCGGCACCGGCATCCACGCCCAGGCGTCGTTCCACTTCGATGCCGCGCGGGAGCGGCGGGCGCTGGCGCTGGTCAGCACGGCGAGAATCATCGGCAACACAATCAACAGGGCAAACGCTTCCACGAAGGGCGCGATGGAAATTGCCACGGCGTTGCCGTCACCCAGCATCAACGCCAGGTACACCGGCAGCAGGACCAATTGCACCAACAGCAGCAGCGGCGTGGCGGCGAGGGTCTGGCGTGAGTCGCCTTTGCCGATGTGGGTGAACACCACCACGTAGTCGATGCAGGGGGTTAGCAACACCAGCAGGGCGCCGATCAGGATGGCCGGGTGCGCGACCAAGCCGCGGGTGATGGCCCAGACCAGCAGTGGGATAAGGACGAAGTTGGCCAGTAGCAGTGCACTGATGAAGCGGCGGTTGCCCAGGCCTTGGCGCAGGTCGAGGAAGGGGATCTGCAGGAACATCGCGTACATCAGCACGGCAATGGCGGGGGTGATCAGGGCTTGCAGGTGGTGTGCGGTGTCGGTGGCCAGCAGGCCGAAGGCAAGGGCTGCGAGCACGGCTGCGAAGTAGACCGGGATTTGATGGGTTTCGAGTTGCTCTCTGGTCAAGGCAGGGTCCTGTGCGCGCTCGGGTTTTGAAGCGGCACAGGGTAATACGTGAAGGCCCGTGCAGGCGACATCAGGTGTTCAGCCAATCCACCCCGCGTTGCGTGATCAACAGGCTTAGGGTGCATTGCTGGGCAGCGGCGTAGCACGCCAGAAAGCCGCCCACTGGGTAGAGGTTGTGGATCTCCATGGGGTGGCCGTTGCTGGCGATCATCTGGATTTCTCGCCGGTCATCTTCAAGTTGTGCCAGGTCGAACGGGGCGCCGGTCTGCGCATCGATCAAGGTCCACAGGCTAGGGTCTTGGGCCTTGATGGCCTGAGCGGCCACCAGGCCTTCGGCGGTGGTGAATATGCCTTTACCGAAATGAGGCCCGCTGCGCACATACAGTCGATAACCCGCATCGCTGTAGCGAAAATACAGCAGCATCGCGCACTGATCGTCGCCTTTGTCGAACGGGATCAACCCAAACTCCTGACCGTGCTGCCAATCATCGTCCGTGCCGTTGAGCATGCCGAGTGCGTGGGCGCCTTCAATGGCGTACCCCGGCACTTCGTTGGGTGTGACCAGGCTCACGGGCCCTGTGCACAGGCAGTCCAAGCTGTTCACCGGTGATTCGGCGATCTGCAGGGTGGCTGTAAAGGAACGTGTTTTGTTATCTGCCATGGGGTGCCTCCGGTTTGGCGTAGGGGAGGCTGCAGGCTAGGGTGTCTTGCGCAGGGGACCCATTTGGAACAGGTTCCGCGAAGCGGGCAAGCATAAAAAAGCCCGGCGCAAGGCCGGGCTTTTTCACATCAGGCTGGCGCTAATCAGTTGCCGTAAACCGGCAGCTTCTTGCAGATGGCCTTGACCTTCTCACGCACGGCATCGATCACCGCTTCGTTGTTCAGGTCAGCCAGGATGTCGCAGATCCAGCCGGCCAGTTCCTTGCACTCTGCTTCTTTGAAGCCACGGGTGGTCACGGCTGGGGTGCCGAAACGCAGGCCCGAGGTGACGAACGGGGAACGTGGGTCGTTCGGTACCGAGTTCTTGTTGACGGTGATGAAGGCTTTGCCCAGTGCGGCGTCAGCGTCCTTACCGGAGATTTCCTGCTTGATCAGCGACAGCAGGAACAGGTGGTTTTGGGTGCCGCCGGAAACGACGTCGAAACCACGCTCGATGAACACGCTGGCCATGGCCTGGGCGTTCTTCACCACTTGCTGCTGGTAAGCCTTGAACTCAGGCTGCAGGGCTTCTTTGAAGCAGATCGCCTTGGCCGCGATGACGTGCTCCAGCGGGCCGCCTTGGGCGCCTGGGAAAACAGCGGAGTTCAGCTTCTTCTCGATGTCGGCGTTGGCACGGGCCAGGATCAGGCCGCCACGTGGACCGCGCAGGGTCTTGTGGGTGGTGGTGGTGACCACGTCGGCGAACGGCACAGGGTTCGGGTACACGCCAGCGGCAACCAGGCCAGCAACGTGGGCCATGTCGACGAACAGGTAGGCACCGACCTTGTCGGCAATGGCGCGGAAGCGTGGGAAGTCCAGCACCTGCGAGTAAGCCGAGAAGCCGGCAACGATCATCTTCGGCTTGTGCTCTACAGCCAGGCGCTCGACTTCGTCGTAGTCGATCAGGCCGTTGCCGTCGATGCCGTACTGGATGGCGTTGTACAGCTTGCCCGAAGAGCTGACGCTGGCGCCGTGGGTCAGGTGACCACCGTGGGCCAGGCTCATGCCCAGGATGGTGTCACCGGCCGATAGCAGGGCCAGGTAAACGGCGGCGTTGGCCTGGGAGCCAGCGTGCGGCTGGACGTTGGCGTAGTCGGCGCCGAACAGCTCTTTGGCGCGGTCGATGGCCAGTTGCTCGACCACGTCGACGTATTCGCAACCACCGTAGTAACGCTTGCCTGGGTAGCCTTCAGCGTACTTGTTGGTCAGAACCGAACCCTGGGCTTCCATGACAGCCGGGCTGGTGTAGTTTTCCGAAGCGATCAGCTCGATATGCTCTTCCTGGCGCAGAGCTTCTTGCTGCATGGCTTCGAAGAGCTCGGCGTCGTACTTGGCAATGGTCAAATCACGGCTGAACATGGCGGTCCTCAAGGATCGGGCTGAATTGGGGGGGCATTCTAACCGATTGCTTCGGGCCTGGCATATGAAGTGACGTCAAGTCGCGGACCAAAGGCCTTCATGTTGCATCCCGCGGCCTGCCTGGGCTGGAGTTGACTTCAAGGTCCGTTTTTTTGCGGTGCAAAATACAACGTCGGCGCTGTGCCTGTAGGAGCAGCCTTGTGCTGCGAAGAGGCCGGTGACAGCAGCAAAGATTCAGGGCGCGGTCGCCGGCCTCTTCGCAGCACAAGGCTGCTCCTACAAAAAAGACGGCAGTGGTTTGCTACTGGAACATGAACAGCGTCTCGTTGGCGAACTGCGCCTCGAACTGATGCGCCGGCATCGGCCGCCCGAACAGGTAGCCCTGCACCTCGTCGCAACCATGCTCACGCAAGAACTCCAACTGCTCATGGGTTTCCACGCCCTCGGCAATCACCGCCAGGTTCAGGCTGTGGGCCATGGCAATGATCGCCCGGGCAATCTGCGCGTCCTGCTCGCCCTCGGGCAAGCCGTCGACGAAGGTGCGGTCGATCTTCAGCACGTCGATGGGGAACTGCTTGAGGTAGTTGAGCGACGAGTACCCGGTGCCAAAGTCGTCCACCGCAATGCTCAGGCCAAGATTCTTCAGGCTGGCGAGAATCTGCAAGGCCTCATTCACCTCGCGCATCAGGATGCTTTCGGTCAGCTCCAGTTCCAGGCACGCCGGCGGTAGCCCGATGTCTTCCAGGATGGTGGCGATGCGCGTGCCCAGCTGGCCGTCGGAGAACTGCCGCGCCGAGATGTTTACCGACACCTTCGGCACCCGCACTTTGGCTTTGTGCCAGGCCTTGAGTTGGCGGCTGGCCTCACGCAGTACCCAGTCGCCGACGTCCACCACCAGGCCCAGCTCTTCGATCACCGGGATGAAGTCGCCCGGCGGCACCAGGCCGCGGGTGGGGTGGCGCCAGCGCAGCAAGGCTTCGGCGCCGGTCAGGCGTTTGCCATCGCCACTGAACTGCGGCTGGTAGTAGAGGATGAACTCGTTCTGCTCCATGGCATGGCGCAGGTCGCTTTCCAGCTCCAGGCGCTCCAGGGCACTGGCGTTCATCTCGGCCTGGTAGAACTGGAAGTTGTTCTTGCCGCGCTCCTTGGCGTGGTACATCGCGGTGTCGGCGTTTTTCATCAACTGGCTCAGTTCGCTGCCATCTTGCGGGCTGAGGGCGATGCCGATACTGGCCGTGACGAAAAACTCGCGGTTCTCCAGCACGAAGGGCCGTACCAGGCTGGCGAGGATGTTCTCGGCCACATGGATGGCGCGGTTCAGCGCCATCTCGCGGGTCGCACGCGGTTGCAGCAGCAAGGTGAACTCGTCGCCGCCCATGCGTGCCACGGTGTCGTCGTCATCCACGCAGGCCAGCAGGCGCAGGGCCATGTCTTTGAGCATGCGATCGCCTGCGGCATGGCCGAGGGAGTCGTTGATCGGCTTGAAACGGTCCAGGTCGAGGAACATCAGCACCACCCACGCCTTTTGCCGTTCGGCCTGTTGCAGGGCCGTGTGCAGGCGGTCCTGGAACAGCGTGCGGTTGGGCAGGTGGGTGAGGGCGTCGTAGTAGGCCAGGCGGTGGATGCGCTGTTCGCTGGCCTTGCGCTCGCTGATGTCGGTGAAGAAGCACACGTAGCTGGCCAGGTCGCCTTCGTCGTCCAGCACTGCCGTGATGCCGACCCAGGCCGGGTAGTGGTCGCCGTCGCGGCGTTTTAGCCACACTTCGCCTTCCCAACTGCCACGCTGGTGCAACTGCTTGACCACGTAGCGCAGGTGGCCTTCCTGCTGTTGCTCGACGGTGAGCATGCCAGGCAGCTGGTCGAGCACGTCGCTGACGGCATAGCCGCTGACCCGGCTGAACGCCTCGTTGGCCTGGACGATGTAGCCGGCTGGGTCGGTGATGAGGATGGCCGAGGTCGAGTGCTCGAATACCGTGGCGGCCATGCGCAGGTCTTTTTCGGCGCGGCGTTGCTGGCTGATGTCGCGGCCAACCCCAAGCACGCCTTCGAAGCGTTCCTGGTCGTCCCACACCAATACCAGGCGCAGCTCGATCGGGATCTTGCGGCCATCGGCGCGCAGGCAGTCGAACAGGAACAGTTGGGTGGGCAACTGGCCACGCAACTGGGCCAGTTGCTCGCCGTCGCCCATGGCATTGCTGACGCGCTCCATCAGGCTGTAGATGCCGGTCAGCTGGGCCGGGTTGGCGATGATCGATTGCCAGCCGTTGTCGAAAATCCACTCAGCCTGATAACCCAGTACCGCTTTGACCGAGGGGCTGACGTAGTTGAGCTGCAGTTGGCTGTCGGTGGAGAAAATCACGTCGCTGATGCTTTCGGCCAGCATGCGGTAGCGCTGTTCGCTGTCGCGCAGCGACTGGCTGGCCTCGATCTGTACGGTAACGTCCTTGCCCACGCCGATGATGCGCATCACCTGGCCGTCGTGGTCGCGGGTCAGCACCTGTTCGCGAATGTCGTAGCAGCGCCAGCCACCGTCGTGGTGACGGAAGCGCAATTGGCAGTGCAGTGGCTGGCTGTGGCCGGTGGCTCGTTGATGCTGGCGCAGGGCCTGGAAGTGCGTGGCGTCTTCGGGGTGCAGCAGCAGCTCCCAGAAGCGGTCGCCCATCTGCGCCAGCTCGGTGCGGTCGTAGCCCAGGGTTTGGCCGAGGTGGCGGTTGCTGAAGATCATGCGCTGGCTCGGCACGTCCTGCACGTAGAGCTGGTCGGGCACGGTACGCACCACGTCCGACCAGAAACTCTCGCGTTCGAGCAGGGACAGCTCCACTTGTTTGCGGCTGGTGATGTCGCTGATGCTGAGGATCACCGCCTGGTAGTCGCGGCGTTGCAGCGGCAGGCGGGCCATCAGCCACAGGTGCAGTTCGCCGCCCAGTGGCGCCGGCAGGCGCACTTCCAATTCCAGCAGCGAGCGCTGTTCGATCAGTGCATCGATCAGTTGCATGCCGATGCTGTCGCGGCCATCGCCGCTGCCGTCGATCAGGCGCTGCCAGGCACCTTCGTGGCATTCGACGTTGAGCAACTGGCGCGCCACCTGGTTGATCTCGGTGATCTTCAGCTCCTGCAACAGCGAGCGGCGCAGGTTAGGGTCCAGGGCCAGGCTGTGCTTGAGCGCAGCGTGGTTGCGCAGGTGGTAGCGGTCGAGCTGGCCGGGCAGGCTGGAAAGGTCGAGCACGCACAAGGCAACACCGGTGCCTTCGAAAATTTCTTGATAGCGCCGGCGGTCTTCCTGCAGTGCGCGCTGGCGGCGGCGCATGTTGATCAACGCCAGCACCGGCAGCAGGGCACAGAACAGCACCAGCAGGCACTTGCCGATCAGTGCCGGTAGTAGCTTCTGCTGGGCCCGCTGGGCGTCGAACAGGCCGCGCAGTTGCCAGGTGCTGTTGTCGATGAACGCCAGCATCACGCTCTGCAGCGGTGCCGGGCTGGTCTGCGCGATGGCGTGGCGGTCCAGCACCGCGCCGTTGCGGCTGTTTTCCAGCAGCCACAAGGGGTGGCCTGGGCTGTCCAGGTGCACGGTGAGGGTGCGGTAATACGCGTCGGACAGGCGCAGCAGCCAGTAGCCGCGATCCTGCTCGGTGGACTGGCGCAGCAACAGGTAAATGGTGCGGTTGTCCGCCGAGTTGGCAAAGAAATACGGGCGACCCTGGTTCAGCGTCAGCAGCTCGCCAATTAATTGGCGGTCAGGGCTGCCGGCCAGGCTGTCGGCGCGGATCTGCCCGCTGGTGTCTAGCCAGGCCAGGTCACGCAGGGCGGGCAGGCGGGTGCGCAGGGTATCGAGCAGGCTGGGCAGGGCTGCCGGCGTCGGCGCATTGACGTAGGGCTGCACCACATTCACGGCCTGCTGGGCCTTCAACGCCATGTTCAGGCTGAGGTGGTCGGCCAGCTCCGCGGTGGCCTCCAGGCTTTGCTTGCGCAGGTCGGCTTGGGTGTGGCGGAACTGGGCGAACAGCTGCCACAGCAACAGGCCCAGCAGAATCAGGGCCAATAGGGCCAGCGCACCCTTGATCGACCCGCGCAGGGAAGCGACGGGGGCCATTGGTGCGGGACGCAGCGACGACGGTTGAGAGAGATTGGTCAAGCGTTGGTCCTGCGATTGGGCTGGCGATGGCAGGGATTGATCATGCACGGTTGGTGCCGGTGTCTGGTTGCCAGACCGCGGTGGCGCACTATAAGGCCGGACACCCTAAACGGGCTAGCATGCCTAGGATTATGGCAAAGTGCCAGTCCCCTTGTCCGGTGATGGTCGCCCTGCCGACGGTCGTGGTGGCGCCCTGTGGTTCGGCAAGCCCCTGCAACCTGTGCGAGAATGCCGCCCGCTTCAATGACAACGCTTCGGAGATGTTCGGTTTTGGTTACTCACTTTTCCTCCAATGGCCTCGATTCCGCCTGTGGGCGCAGCAGTCAGACCCTTGTCAGCACTGCCGTGACCGCGGACGTATCTTGCAAGTCGTGCCAGCGTTCGCTGGTCAAACCGGAGGCGGCCGCCGCCTCGAAAAGCAAGGCCCCGTCGCTGGCCGAACTGCGCAAGACCGCCAAGGCGGCAGCAGCACCGGCAGCCGTGGCAGCACCGGCAGCACCGGCAGTGCCCGCGGTCGCGGCCAAGGTCGTTAGCGTGCCTGCGGCGCAGCCGGCCAAGGCCGTTGAGCAGCCTGCTCGCAGTGGCGGGTTCAGCGTCAAGTCTGCCTGGGCCGCGCGCCTGGCCGAGCAGGGCGACCGTTGCCGGTTGCCGCGGGGCAAGGTCAAGCAGCGTCACGTCTGAGCTTTTCAAGGTCAGTTCTGGCCTCTTCGCGGGGCAAGCCCGCTCCCACAGGTATTGCCAAACTTACGGACCTGTGGGAGCGGGCTTGCCCGCGAATGGGCCGCACAGCGGCCCCTGTTCATCCCCCATCCGACCCTCCTATGCAACGCCGCGCGTTGGCGTAGAATGGTCGACTTTGTTCAATGACACCCCGTAAACACATCCCCCTGGCCCACTGCCGGGGCGTTGGTCGATGTCTTTACCTATTTAGAGGGCTTGGTTTTGGCTCAATACGTCTACACCATGCATCGGCTGAGCAAGGTCGTGCCGCCGAAGCGCGAAATTCTCAAGAACATCTCCCTGTCGTTCTTCCCAGGCGCCAAAATTGGCGTACTCGGCCTGAACGGCGCGGGTAAATCGACCCTGCTGCGCATCATGGCGGGCGTCGACAAGGAATTCGACGGCGAAGCCCGTCCGATGCCCGACATCAACGTCGGCTACCTGCCGCAGGAACCACAACTCGACCCCGCCAAGACCGTGCGTGAAGTGGTCGAGGAGGCGGTCAGCGTGATCAAGGACGCCCAGGCTCGCCTGGACGAGGTCTACGCCGCCTACGCCGAACCCGACGCCGACTTCGACAAGCTGGCCGCCGAACAGGCCAAGCTCGAGTCGATCCTGCAGGCTTCCGACGGCCACAACCTCGAGCGCCAACTGGACGTCGCCGCCGACGCCCTGCGCCTGCCGGCCTGGGACGCGAAAATCGAACACCTGTCCGGTGGTGAAAAGCGCCGTGTGGCCCTGTGCCGCCTGCTGCTGTCGGCCCCCGACATGCTGCTGCTCGACGAACCGACCAACCACCTGGACGCCGACTCGGTGGCCTGGCTGGAGCGCTTCCTGCACGACTTCCCGGGCACCGTGGTAGCGATTACCCACGACCGTTACTTCCTCGACAACGTCGCCGGCTGGATCCTCGAACTGGACCGCGGCGCCGGCATCCCGTACGAAGGCAACTACTCGGGCTGGCTGGAAGCCAAGTCGGACCGTCTGGCGCAGGAATCCAAGCAGCAGAGCGCCCACGAAAAGGCCATGAAAGAGGAACTGGAGTGGGTGCGCAAAGGCGCCAAGGCCCGCCAGTCCAAATCCAAGGCACGTCTGCAGCGCTTTGAAGAAATGCAGTCGCAAGAGTTCCAGAAGCGCAGCGAGACCAACGAGATCTACATCCCGGCCGGCCCGCGCCTGGGTGACAAGGTCATCGAGTTCAAGAACGTTTCCAAAGGCTATGGCGATCGCGTGCTGATCGACAACCTGTCGTTCGCCATGCCGAAGGGCGCCATTGTCGGCGTGATCGGCGGTAACGGCGCCGGTAAGTCGACCCTGTTCCGCATGTTGATGGGCAAGGAGCAGCCGGACTCGGGCAGCATCGAAATCGGCGAAACCGTGCAACTGGCCTGCGTCGACCAGAGCCGCGAAGACCTGGACGGTTCCAAGACCGTGTTCCAGCAGATCTCCGACGGTTCAGACCAGATCCGCATCGGCAACTACGAGATCCCGTCGCGCACCTACGTGGGCCGTTTCAACTTCAAGGGCGGCGACCAGCAGAAGTTCGTCAAGGACCTGTCCGGTGGTGAGCGTGGCCGTCTGCACCTGGCCCTGACCCTGAAGGAGGGCGGTAACGTCCTGCTGCTCGACGAACCGTCCAACGACCTCGACGTCGAAACCCTGCGTTCCCTGGAAGAAGCCCTGCTGGACTTCCCGGGCGCCGCCATTGTGATTTCCCACGACCGTTGGTTCCTGGACCGCGTGGCGACCCACATCCTGGCGTACGAAGACGACTCGAACGTGATGTTCTTCGAAGGCAACTACACCGAGTACGAAGCCGACCGCAAGAAGCGCCTGGGCGATGCTGCTGCCCAGCCGCACCGTGTACGGCACAAGAAGCTGGCCCAGTAAGCCGGTTTTAGCTGCACTAGAATGGGGCCCTCAGGGGCCCCATTTTTGTGCCTGGCAGGCATCGGCGTTGGCCCCTTCGCGGGGGAAGCCCGCTCCCACTGAATCACCCGCAATCTCAGTCTTGCACAGGGCCCTGTGCGAGCGGGCTTGCCCGCGAAGAGGCCGATTCTGCTAACAATATTTTCATCGTTTTGTATACATTTATATAAAACGCACCAAATAATTTCAAAAAAACGACATTACGCCCTGTTCTCGTGCGATTGCTTCTTGGTACATTCGAAAAAAAACCAATAAGTCCAATCCCTCTTGGTGAGATGTCTACCATGATCGAATCTGTCGACAATTTCCTCGCGCGCCTCAAGCAACGCGATCCTGCCCAGCCTGAATTCCACCAGGCGGTGGAAGAAGTCTTGCGTACCCTGTGGCCGTTCCTCGAAGCCAACCCTCATTACCTGCAGGCCGGTATCCTGGAGCGCATGGTCGAGCCCGAGCGCGCGGTGCTGTTCCGTGTTTCGTGGGTCGATGACCAAGGCAAGGTCCAGGTCAACCGCGGCTACCGCATCCAAATGAGCAGCGCCATCGGCCCGTACAAGGGCGGCCTGCGCTTCCACCCGTCGGTGAACCTGAGCGTGCTCAAGTTCCTGGCCTTTGAGCAGGTGTTCAAGAACTCCCTGACCTCGCTGCCCATGGGTGGCGGTAAAGGTGGCTCGGACTTCGACCCCAAGGGCAAGAGCGATGCGGAAGTGATGCGCTTCTGCCAGGCGTTCATGAGCGAGCTGTACCGCCACATCGGCGCCGACGTTGACGTACCAGCCGGTGACATCGGTGTGGGCGCGCGCGAAATCGGCTTCATGTTCGGCCAGTACAAGCGCCTGGCCAACCAGTTCACCTCGGTGCTGACCGGTAAGGGCATGACTTATGGCGGCAGCCTGATTCGCCCGGAAGCCACCGGCTACGGCTGCGTTTACTTCGCTGAAGAAATGCTCAAGCGCCGTGACCTGCGCATCGATGGCCGTCGCGTGGCCATTTCCGGGTCCGGCAACGTGGCCCAGTATGCTGCGCGCAAGGTCATGGACCTGGGCGGCAAGGTTATCTCGCTGTCCGATTCCGAAGGCACCCTGTACGCCGAAGCCGGCCTCAGCGACGCCCAGTGGGACGCCGTGATGGAGCTGAAAAACGTCAAGCGTGGCCGCCTCAGCACATTGGCCGGCGAATTTGGCCTTGAGTTCCGTAAGGGCCAGACCCCTTGGAGCCTGCCGTGCGACATCGCCCTGCCGTGCGCCACGCAAAACGAGCTGGACACCGAAGACGCCCGCACCCTGCTGCGCAATGGCTGCTTCTGCGTCGCCGAAGGGGCCAACATGCCGACCACCCTTGAGGCGGTGGATATCTTCCTCGAGGCAGGCATCCTGTACGCCCCGGGCAAGGCATCCAACGCCGGTGGCGTGGCCGTGTCGGGCCTGGAAATGTCGCAGAACGCCATGCGCCTGCTGTGGACGGCCGGTGAAGTGGACAGCAAGCTGCACAACATTATGCAGTCGATCCACCATGCCTGTGTTCACTATGGTGAAGAGGCGGATGGCACGATCAACTACGTCAAGGGCGCGAACATCGCCGGCTTTGTGAAAGTGGCTGATGCCATGCTGGCGCAGGGCGTGGTCTGATCAGTCAGTAAAGGGCCGCTTTGCGGCCCAATCGCTGGCAAGCCAGCTCCCACAGGTCAAGTACAAGCCTCAAGGCAGCGCTGTACCTGTGGGAGCAACTGTCTTGTGGTGCTTGTTCTGGCCTCATCGCTCCACACAGGTGCGGCGCTAGCCTTGGAGGCTACACGGTTCGGGTGGGAGCCGGCTTGCCGGCGATTGGCCCTCAAGCCTCACCCGCGATAGCGACCACCTCGATCATCTGATCTCCCACCGGCCGCCGCCACACCACTTCATCCCCAGGCCCCGCGCCCAGCAACGCCCGCCCCAGCGGCGAGCCCCAGTTGATCAACCCGTGGCCCGCATCGGCCTGATCTTCCCCCACCAGTTGCACCTCATGCGCCTGGCCCTGCTCATCCACAAAGCTTACCCGGCTACCGATCTGCACCTTGTCCCGCGAGGTAGCGGCTGGTACCACCTGGGCACTCTGCACCCGTGCGCTGAAGTAGCGCAGGTCGCGCTCGGCATCGGCCAGGCGCTGCTTGTCGGCACGCTCGCCCTGGGCTTGCAACTGGCTGCGCAATGTATTGAGTTCGGCTACCCGCTGCTGCAATTGCGCCAGGCCACTGGCCGTGACGTAGTTGGGCTGCTCGCTCACCCGTCGCTCAACCGGTTGGTCGGCCTGGGCTGCAGCTTGGTCTTCGTTGACGAACGCTCGGCTCATGGTGGCCTCCTTGTGCAGGAGACCATGATGGCAGGCCGCCGGTTTCAAGGGATGTCAGTTTGCGACCTAGTCGTGGCGATAGGCCCGTGCGGCATCGCGGTTCTTCTCGTGCTCCCAGTCACGGTCGCGTTGGTCCCAGTAGCGGTCACGGTATTGACGCTGCTCTTCGCTGTTCTGCAGGGCGTGGCATTGGCGAAAGCCATCGTCCCAGCCGCTTTCGTACTGGCGATTGTGCAGGTAGCGCGGCACGTCCTTGCGGAAGTCGCCGGCCATCACCCCGGCCGCCTGCCGGCCGCTGCTGCAGCCATCCTGGAAGCCATCGGCGTAGGCGGGGGGGTAACCGTGGTCGAGCATCTGTTCGTGGGTGGTTTCGCACCCTGACAGCAAAAAGGCAACGCACAGGCCTAACCAGTACCGCGACATGAACACCAGACCCTCCAATTGATGCTGGAGAGTCTAGGGGGCGATTTGTCGGCGAGCTGTCAAAACAGTGTCAAAGAGTCAGTAGTGGTACCACTTCAGCTCCAGCATCACTTCGTTCTGCGCCGTCGCCAGGTGGCTGAATTCGCGCGAGGCACTTAACCGCAGGCCCAGGTTGCGGCTGATCTCCCATTGCTGATTCAGGCTCACGCTGCGCCGCACTTCGCCGTTGGTGAAGAAGTCGCCCTTCGCCTCCAGTGTCATGTTGCCCAGCCCGTTGCGCCAGAGCAGGCCGCCGTTGAACCCGGCTGCCGGGGAGATGAACTCGGCAAAATCATTGTGGTGTTCGACCCGCACCGTGCCCAGGGCGAAGCCCAGCAGTTCGTCGGCCAGTTGCCAGGTGCCGCCAGCGCCGCCATTCACATGGCTGACCAGCACTTCGTCGTCATGCTTGCCCGGCACCCGTTCCAGGCCACCGGTCACCTGCCATGACCACGGTTTGAGCAGCGCATTGCGGGGTGTCAGCGAGCGGATGGTGGCAAGGTCCAGGCGCTGTACCTGCCAGTCGTTGCCTTCGTACTGGCGGACTTTCAGCTGCAGAATCTCGATTTGCGCGCCCAGCGGGAAGCCGTAGGCGTTGTCGTTGAGGTCGTGATACGCCATGCGCAGGCCGTACTCGGCGTAGGCGCGGTCTTCCCGCGTACCGACACCCAGCTGCCAGGTGCGTGAATCGTGGCCATCCTCGGGCAACCCCGGGCGCTCGATTTCCAGCGCCGGCGGCGGGTTGCGGTTGATTGCGCGCAGCAGCTCGAAGCTGCGCGTGGCCTGGCCTGGGTCGCGTTGCTGGCCATTGGCGCGGTAACGCTCCAGGCGGTAGGCGGCATCCTGTACCAGCGCCTGGCGCTCGCGGGGCAGGGCAGTGAACTCAGGGCTTTGCAGCTGTGCGGTATCGGCGCTGACAGCCAGCACCTGCTGCTTTTCGTGAGGGTCAAGCGGCTCGGCGCGGGCCAGCAGTTCGCGCTCGCGCGAAGGCCGGTAGTTGACGCTGGACACCAGGCCAGACTGGCGCACCGCCTTGACCGTGTCGGTTGGGATGGCGGTCAGCGGGAACTGCGACGTCAAATCCAGGCCTGGCCGCGCCACCTGCAGCAATTCGAGCAGGCGGTACGAGCAGTTCTCGTCGAAGAAGAAATAATCGAACTGGATCTGCTTCAACTCCCACACATGCTCGACCATGCGCCCGGTCTCTTGCGGGGTGAGGTCCAGCTGGTACTCCCACAGGTCGCGGTTCTCCAGGCTGCGGTACTCGGACAGCTTCTCTTGGTAGGGCATCAGCGCGAACAGGCCTGGGTAGCCGCCCATCAGGCCTTTCCAGGCATACAGGATGCTGTTGTCGCTGCCTTCGATGTAGGCGCCGAAGTTGATCGCGTAGCTCAGCAGCGTGGTGTCGTCGCTGTGGGTGTTGGACTGGTCGATGCGCAGCAAGGTGTGGCCGAACATCGACGAAGGGCTGTTCAGGTAGGCCGCCGGGAAAATCAGCGCGGCGCTGTGCGGGTCGATCGAGGTGTACCAGGTCTTGAATTCCTGGCAGTCGGGCTGTGGCAGGTCGGTCAGCCCCAGTTGCTCCTTGAGCCAGCGGGTACGCGCCGGGAAAACGCACTGGGCATGCTTGTCGCCCAGGCTAGCGGGCGCATACAACGCCTGCACCGTGGCCCGCAGCTCTTGGTCCGGGTGGTGCGCGCCATCGTCGGCGAGAAAGAACTGGGTATCGTCCACATAGCTGCGCCAACCACCCAGCTTGGCGGTTTCGTAATGGCCCAGGGCGATCCAGTAGGGGTTATTGGCCAATTGCTGAAGACGGCCTTCATCCAGCGCAGGCGCAGCATGAACAGGGGCGCAGGCACACAGCGCCAGGTAAGCGAGGCGTTTGAGCATATCGGGCAACTACTTCTTCACGATGCCGAAAGAAAGGGCGAAACCCGCCCCGACAGGGGGGCGGGGATGCTGCGCTTAAGCCTCGGTGGCGTATTTGGCCAGGCGTGGGTCGTTCTTCAGAACAGCCAGGGTATTGCTGTGCACGGTTTCGGCCGTGACGTCGGCGCTGCTGAAGATCTGGTTGAAGTGCTGGTGGGTGACCGACTCGAAGTAAGTACGGTCTTCCGGCGCTACGCCCAGTACCACGGCATAGGTGGTCAGCGCCTCGCCTTTGCCCATGGCCATGTCTTCGGACAGTTCGTTCATCATGCCATTCATGGCAAACCACGACTTGCCGCCATAGGTCAGCGAAGCCTTGGTGGAGCAGCCATTGGTGCCGGAGGTCATGCCGAAGGTGGCGTTACCGGAGGTGCCGTTGGTGGTGGAAGCCAGGAAGTGAGCCGGCGTACCGCGCTGGCCTTCGAACAGCATGTTGCCCCAGCCGCAGTTCGGGCCGCCTGGCGCTTCAGCCATGGCATTGAGGGAGACCACGGTGAACAGAGTACCCAGAAGAATCCGTTTCATAGCATTTGTTCTCTATTTGTCTTAAACCAAGGGTCAGGGTTTCTGGCAACTCGGTTGCCAGGTCGGGAAAGCTTTTCACCCACCCGCGCAGCTTGGAGTTTAGGCACGATCTAAAGGTTGCGTTGTTGATTGCGAAAAATTTGCCTGGAGGCCTGTGTTATCGCGACTGCGACATAAAGTCCCGGTGAGCCTTGCAAGGCGCGCGCGGGCAGCGCCAGAATGCTCCGTATCCGCCCCGCCGAAGTAAGGAAACCCAATGCCCGATCCTGTCGCTGCGCGCCTGCGTCTTGCGCCTGAAGCCCTGACCCGGCGTTTTTCCCCCGAGCAGTTTGCTTTTACCCATACCGACGATCTGGAGCCGTTTCGAGGCGTTCTGGGCCAGGAGCGAGCAGTCGAGGCCCTGCAATTCGGCGTGGCCATGCCTCGCCCTGGTTACAACGTGTATGTGATGGGCGAGCCCGGCACGGGCCGCTTCTCGTTCGTCAAGCGCTACCTCAAGGCCGAGGGCAAGCGCCAGCACACCCCAGCCGACTGGGTTTACGTCAACCACTTCGAGGAAACCCGCGAGCCGCGTGCCCTGGAGCTGCCCTCGGGCAGTGCCGGTGAATTCATCGCCGACATGGGGGGGCTGATCGACAACCTGTTGTCGACCTTCCCGGCAGTGTTCGAGCACCCGTCGTACCAGCAGAAGAAGGGCGCCATCGACCGCGCCTTCAACCAGCGCTATGACCGCGCCCTGGATGTGATCGAGCGGGCGTCGCTGGAAAAAGACGTGGCCCTGTACCGCGACGCCAGCAACGTTGCCTTCACCCCGATGGCCGAAGGCAAGGCGCTGGATGAAGCCGAGTTCGCACAGCTGCCTGAAGCGGTGCGCGAGCAGTTCCACGAGGACATCGCCCTGCTCGAGGAGCGCCTCAACGAAGAACTGGCCAGCCTGCCGCAGTGGAAGCGTGAGTCGAACAACCAGCTGCGTCAGCTCAACGAAGAAACCATCACCCTGTCCCTGCAGCCGCTGCTGGCGCCGCTGTCTGAAAAGTACGCCGAGAACGCTGCGGTGTGCGCCTACCTGCAGTCGGTGCAACTGAACCTGCTGCGCACCGTGGTCGAGCAGTTGGTCGATGACAGCAAGACCGACGCCGTGGCGCGCAAGATGCTCGAAGAGCAATACGCCCCAAGCCTGGTGGTCGGCCATCACCACGATGGCGGCGCGCCGGTGGTGTTCGAGCCGCACCCGACCTACGACAACCTGTTCGGCCGGATCGAATACAGCACCGACCAAGGCGCGCTGTACACCTCCTATCGCCAATTGCGCCCGGGCGCCTTGCACCGGGCCAACGGCGGCTTCCTGATTCTTGAAGCCGAGAAGATGCTTGGCGAGCCCTTCGTCTGGGATGCGCTCAAGCGTGCGCTGCAGTCGCGCAAGCTGAAGATGGAGTCGCCGCTGGGTGAACTGGGCCGGGTGGCGAGCGTCAGCCTGACGCCGCAGATGATCCCGCTCAACGTCAAGCTGGTGATCATCGGCTCGCGCCAGCTCTACTACGCGCTGCAGGACCATGATCCGGACTTCCAGGAAATGTTCCGGGTGCTGGTGGACTTCGACGAAGACATGCCCATGGTCGACGAGAACCTGGAGCAGTTCGCCCAGCTCTTGCGTACCCGCACCAACGAAGAAGGCATGGCGCCGCTGACCAGCGACGCCGTGGCGCGCCTGGCCACCTACAGTGCTCGGCTGGCAGAAAACCAGTCGCGGCTGTCGGCGCGCATCGGTGACCTGTTCCAGCTGGTCAGCGAGGCCGACTTCATCCGCCAACTGGCCAGCGACGAGATGACCGATGCTGGCCACATCGAGCGCGCACTCAAGGCCAAGGCCACCCGTACCGGGCGTGTGTCGCAGCGGGTGCTGGACGACATGCTCGCTGGCATCATCCTGATCGACACCGAAGGCGCGGCCATCGGCAAGTGCAACGGCCTGACGGTGCTGGAAGTGGGCGATTCGGCGTTCGGCATGCCGGCGCGTATCTCTGCCAGCGTCTACCCCGGTGGCAGCGGCATTGTCGACATCGAGCGTGAGGTCAACCTGGGCCAGCCGATCCACTCCAAAGGGGTGATGATTCTGACCGGCTACCTGGGCAGTCGCTACGCCCAGGAGTTCCCGCTGGCCATCTCGGCGAGCATCGCCCTGGAGCAGTCCTACGGCTACGTCGACGGTGACAGTGCCTCGCTGGGTGAGGTCTGCACACTGATCTCGGCCTTGTCGCGCACGCCGCTCAAGCAATGCTTTGCCATCACTGGCTCGATCAACCAGTTCGGTGAAGTGCAGGCGGTGGGCGGGGTCAACGAGAAGATCGAGGGCTTCTTCCGGCTCTGCGATGCGCGCGGCCTGACCGGCGACCAAGGGGTGATCATTCCACGGGCCAACGTGGCCACCCTGATGCTCGACGAACGCGTGCTGCAGGCGGTCGAAGCCGGGCAGTTCCACGTTTACGCGGTCAGCCAGGCTGACGAGGCGCTGAGCCTGCTGGTAGGCGAGGAGGCCGGTGTGGCGGATGACAAGGGCGAGTTCACTGAGGGCAGCGTCAATGCCCGCGTGGTGGAGCGCCTGCGGGAAATCGCCGAAATGATCAGCGAAGAAGACATCAAAGAGGCGGAAAAGGAACGCCTGGAAGAGATGATTGCGCAGGCTAAACCCGCCTGAGTCAATAAATCGGCGCTGGCGGCGATGTGCTACCGTTCAGCGCCGGTTTTCCAACTTTCTGAGTTGTTCTTCTATGCTGGAACTTAGGGAGCAATCAGGGTTCAGGATGGAAACAGCCTGAGGGTTTCAGGCTGAACAGGGCTCATTGGAGGGGACGCGGCCATGCGCAACCTCAGCCTTACTCGCCAGTGCCTGGGCCTGGTGACCCGCATTGAATGCAGCATTCGCCCACTCGCCGGTGACAACGGCATGTGGACGCTGCTGTTCGCCGCCGGCATGGCCGGTGAGCAACCCTCGGCCATCAAGGCTCAGGGGCCGTTCCACGGGCCATTGGTTGCCGAATCGGTGCTCAATGCCATCGTCGACAGCCTCACGCTGCATGGCTATCAAGTGACCGAAGACCCGCAGATCTGGTGCCTGCACCTGCAAGCGCAGTTGCGTCGCATCAATGGCGAGCGTTGCCGCAACCTGGGGGATTATCAGTTTCATCCTGAAAGCTGAACAGGCCGGGTGACCCTACAGGACGCGGTCCCTGTGGGAGCAACTGCCTTGTGGTGCTTGTGCCGGCCTCATCGCTGGCAAGCCAGCTCCCATAGGTGCGGCGCTTGCCTTTGAGGCTACACAGTCGGGTGGGAGCCGGCTTGCCGGCGATTGGGCTGCACGGCAGCCCCGGGCTTTTGCTGCAGCGGGTGGCTGGCTATACTCGCCGTCGCTTTTTTAGTCACCTGACGAGTCCCTTACCCTCCATGGAACGTATTCTCGAAAACGCGATGTATGCCTCGCGCTGGCTGCTCGCCCCTATCTACTTCGGCCTGTCGCTCGGCCTGCTGGCCCTGGCCCTGAAATTCTTCCAGGAAGTCGTCCACGTCCTGCCCAACGTTTTTGCTTTGAGCGAAGCTGACCTGATCCTGGTGATTCTGTCGTTGATCGACATGTCGCTGGTGGGCGGCCTGCTGGTGATGGTGATGATTTCCGGCTACGAGAACTTCGTCTCGCAACTGGACATCGACGACAGCAAAGAAAAGCTCAACTGGCTCGGCAAAATGGACTCTTCGTCGCTGAAGATGAAAGTTGCTGCGTCGATCGTGGCCATTTCGTCCATTCACCTGCTGCGGGTGTTCATGGATGCCCAGAACATCTCCACCGACTACCTGATGTGGTACGTGATCATCCACATGACCTTCGTGGTGTCGGCCTTCTGCATGGGCTACCTGGACAAGCTCACCAAGCACTGAGCCCACGCGGCTTGAGGGTAAAACTGACCAATGGCGTCAGTTTTACCTTGTGTATTCGCAAGCCTTGTACAAAAAATGAGCACTCACGCGGTTCCCGCTGCGAGGTGCTCTCATGAACCTGCATCAGCTCAATACCGAGGCCAGGGTCGGCCATGTCGACGAACTCAACCTGATTGCCATCGAAGGTGGTGATTATCTGCTTGAGGCCCGGGTCAAGGGCCGTGCGCATCCGCTTTCCGACAGCCGTGGGCAGCGCTTGCGCGTGCACTCCGTGGAAGAGGCACGGAGCCTGCTCAAGGACCTTCCATTGCTCTCGCTGAACCTGTTGCACTGGTCTGTGCAGGACGAAATGTGTGGCATGGGCACACACCCGGAAGAAGACCTGAAATTGCCGATTTCCCAGCGTTCGGCCTGGTAGCTGCTCGCGGCGCCCCAGTGTGCTAGGCTGCTCGCCCTTTTCATCAAGGGCGCGGCTGCACTGCGCCCTGCAGTGGAGCACGACAATGTCCGAACTCAACCTGTCTACCGACGAAACCCGCGTCAGCTACGGCATCGGCCGTCAGCTGGGTGGTCAACTGCGTGACAACCCGCCACCAGGCGTCAGCCTGGACGCCATCCTGGCTGGCCTGACCGACGCCTTCAACGGCGCCGACAGCCGCGTCAGCGAAGCCGACCTGTCGGCCAGCTTCAAAGTCATCCGCGACATCATGCAAGCCGAAGCTGCAGCCAAGGCTGAAGCCGCTGCTGGCGCTGGCAAGGCATTCCTCGCCGAAAACGCCAAGCGCGAAGGCATCACCACCCTGGCTTCCGGCCTGCAGTTCGAAGTGTTGACCGCAGGTGAAGGCGCCAAGCCGACCCGCGAAAGCAACGTGCGTACTCACTACCACGGCACCCTGATCGACGGCACCGTGTTCGACAGCTCGTACGACCGTGGCCAGCCGGCTGAATTCCCGGTTGGCGGCGTGATCGCCGGTTGGACCGAAGCCCTGCAGCTGATGAACGCTGGCAGCAAATGGCGCCTGTACGTGCCGAGCGAGCTGGCCTACGGCGCCCAAGGCGTTGGCAGCATCCCGCCGCACAGCGTCCTGGTGTTCGACGTCGAGCTGCTCGACGTACTGTAAGACCTGCTCAAGCCCATTCGCGGGCAAGCCCGCTCCCACAGGGTCGCCACGGCACTCAAGGCCAGTGATCAACCTGTGGGAGCGGGCTTGCCCGCGAATGCGTCGGGCCTGCAAACATCAATTCCAGTCTGTCCCCCCAGGGCGCAACGCCCGCGCATAGCAAAACAGAAACAAATTCCGCACCAGCTCCTTGAGCACCCCAGGCTCACTCGAATTCAGCCCGCTCATGTCCAGGTCGCCCTGGTCTCGCAGTTCATCGAGCGCTTCTTCTTCAAGCACGGCACAGACTTCGCCAGTCTCGCGATGCAGGATGCGCAGGTAAGGGTGAGGGCGTTCGAGCCAGGCGTCGATCAGATAAGTCATGGCTATTCTCCTTGGACAGCAATTCCAATGAGAATAATTCTTATTATCAAAATAGCAAGGGGCTATTGGCGTATTTTTGCCGGACGGTGCAGTGACCCTGTTGCAGGATCTGTCAGGGCCGCCTGAAAGGCAGCCCCGTCGCACAGCGTTGTCAGACCTTGCGTACGAACTCGGACTTCAGCTTCATGGCGCCGATGCCGTCGATCTTGCAGTCGATGTCGTGGTCGCCGTCGCACAGGCGGATGTTCTTGACCTTGGTGCCTACTTTGACCACCAGGGACGAGCCCTTGACCTTGAGGTCCTTGATCACGGTGACGGTATCGCCGTCCTGCAGGACGTTGCCGACCGAATCCTTCTTCACCACGTCATCGCTGGCGGCTTCGGCTTCGCCGTTGGCCGACCACTCGTGGGCGCATTCGGGGCAGATCAGCTGGCTGCCATCCTCATAGGTGTATTCGGAATTGCATTTGGGGCAGGGCGGCAGAGTGCTCACTTCGGTTCCTTAAACAGACAGGCGGTTAAAGGCCCATATTGTATAAGGTTTTAAGCGGGAAGTGTTTTTGTCCGTACAAAAGCATTCGCGGGACAAGCCCGCTCCCACAGGTTCTCCACCCAGCTCAAGGGCAGTGGTGTACCTGTGGGAGCGGGCTTGTCCCGCGAAGAGGGCGACGCTGTCTTAGTGCGTACGCGCTACCGCAAACTCGCTCAGCTCGATCAATGCATCGCGATACTCGCTGGCCGGCAGCACTTCCAGGCACTCGATGGCCTTGGCCACGTAGTCGCGTGCCATCTGCGCGGTGTAGTCCAACGCGCCCGAGGCTTCGACCGCTACGCGGATCTGCTCGAGGTCTTCCAGGCCGCCCTTCTGGATGGCCTTGCGCACCAGTGCAGCCTGTTCAGGCGTGCCTTCGCGCATGGTGTAGATCAGCGGCAGGGTCGGCTTGCCTTCGGCCAGGTCGTCACCGACGTTTTTGCCGAGGGTCTGCGAATCGCCCTTGTAGTCCAGCAGGTCGTCGACCAGCTGGAAGGCCACGCCCAGGTGGTCACCAAAGGTGCGCAGGGCCTCGCGCTGTGCTTCGCTGGCGCCGGCCAGCGCGGCGGCGCTGTGGGTCGAGGCTTCGAACAGCATGGCGGTCTTGCCGCGGATGACCTCCATGTACACCTCTTCCGTGGTGCTGGCATCGCGAACACGCGACAGCTGCAGCACTTCACCCTCGGCGATGACGCGGGTGGCCTTGGAGAGGATCTGCATGACCGGCATCGAACCCAGTTCGACCATCATTTCGAACGAGCGCGAATAAAGGAAGTCACCTACCAGCACGCTTGGCGCGTTGCCCCACAGCGCATTGGCGGTGGAACGGCCACGGCGCATGCCCGACATGTCGACGACGTCGTCGTGCAGCAGGGTGGCGGTGTGCAGGAATTCGATGGTCGCTGCCAGCAGGCGCAAGTCGTCGCCTTCGCGGCCCAGGGCCTTGCCGCAGAGCAGGACCAGCAGGGGACGCAGGCGCTTGCCACCGGCCGACGTGATATAGTCGCCGATCTTCGATACCAGCGGCACGCGCGAGGTCAGCTGCTTCTTGATGATCTCGTCGACGGCGCTGAAATCATCAGCCACCGCGCGGTAGAAGGTTTGGGGTTGCATCGGCTGCTCCATTGACGTTGCGCGGCATGCTAGGTCGCGGGTCCCGGTGTGTCAAGGCGCGGTGCCAGCGCCACCGGGGCGGTACTTGCAAGCAAAACCGGGGTTGCGTACAATCGCGCACCCTAACTTCCTGGGCAGCACCTGCCTTACGCAATTGCACCGGGCCGTTCCAGCCCCATGCAGCCATGCCAGCCAATACTCAATATATAAAGCGCTGGGTGAGCAGGATTATCGGAGAAATACCATGTCTTACGCAGTAATCGTTACCGGCGGCAAGCAGTACAAAGTCGCTGAAGGTGAATTCCTCAAGATCGAAAAACTGGAAGTCGCCACTGGCGAATCCGTGACTTTCGATCGCGTTCTGCTGGTTGCCAACGGTGAAGAAGTCACCATCGGCGCACCAGTCGTCGCTGGCGCTAAAGTTGTTGCAGAAGTCGTTTCGCAAGGCCGTCACGATAAAGTCCGCATCATCAAGTTCCGTCGCCGTAAGCACCACATGAAGCGTATGGGCCACCGCCAGTGGTTCACCGAGATCAAAATCACCGGCATCCAGGCTTAATCCCCTAGATCCCCTGAATTTATTTGGAGAATTGAACCATGGCTCACAAGAAGGCTGGTGGTAGTACCCGTAACGGTCGCGACTCAGAATCGAAACGCCTTGGCGTGAAGATGTATGGCAGCCAGGTCGTCAAGGCCGGCAACATCATCGTCCGTCAGCGCGGCACCCAGTTCCACGCCGGTTACGGCGTTGGCATGGGCAAGGATCACACCCTGTTCGCCAAGATCGAAGGCGTGATCAAGTTCGAGAAGAAAGGCGAGTTCAACCGCCGTTACGTGAGCATCGTCGCCGCTTAATCGCGACGTCGCTCCAGAAGCCCCGTCATGCGACGGGGCTTTTTCGTTTGTGGTGAGCCTCTTGCAAAGCTGTTTGTATGGGCTGCCGGCGTGGGTTTCTACGGTCGTACGGGGCCGCCGCGCTCATTTTTGCAAGAGCCTCAGGTTTTTTAAGTATTCAGCTCGTCTGCCGACGAGAGGCGGTTTTAATGAAGTTTGTTGACGAAGTATCGATTCGAGTCAAAGCCGGTGACGGCGGTAACGGTTGCATGAGCTTCCGTCGCGAAAAATTCATCGAAAACGGTGGCCCTAACGGGGGTGATGGCGGTGACGGCGGTTCGGTCTACATGGTCGCCGACGAAAACCTCAACACCCTGGTCGACTACCGCTACACCCGTCACCACGAGGCCCAGCGTGGCGCCAACGGTGGCAGCACCGACTGCACCGGCAAGAAGGGTGAAGACCTGTTCCTGCGCGTGCCGGTCGGCACCACGGTGATCGACGCCACCACCCAGGAAGTGATCGGTGACCTGATCACCCCCGGCCAGAAACTGATGGTCGCCCAAGGCGGCTGGCACGGCCTGGGCAACACCCGTTTCAAGTCCAGCACCAACCGTGCGCCCCGCCAGACCACTCCAGGCAAGCCGGGTGATCAGCGCGACTTGAAAATGGAAATGAAGGTACTGGCCGACGTCGGCCTGCTCGGCCTGCCGAACGCTGGCAAGAGCACCTTCATCCGTTCGGTGTCGGCCGCCAAGCCGAAAGTCGCCGACTACCCGTTCACCACCCTGGTGCCGAACCTGGGTGTGGTCAGCGTCGACCGCTGGAAGAGCTTCGTCATCGCCGACATCCCCGGCCTGATCGAAGGCGCTTCCGACGGTGCCGGCCTGGGTATCCGCTTCCTTAAGCACTTGGCACGTACCCGTGTGCTGCTGCACCTGGTCGACATGGCGCCGCTGGACGAAAGCAGCCCGGCCGATGCCGCCGAAGTGATCGTCAACGAGCTGACCCGCTTCAGCCCGTCGCTGGCCGAGCGTGAGCGCTGGCTGGTGCTGAACAAGGCCGACATGGTCATGGAAGACGAGCGCGACGAGCGGGTCAAGGAAGTGGTCGAGCGTCTGCAGTGGGAAGGCCCGGTCTACGTGATCTCGGCGATCTCCAAGCAGGGCACCGACAAGCTCAGCCACGACCTGATGCGCTACCTCGAAGACCGCGCCGATCGCCTGGCCAACGACCCGGCCTACGCCGAAGAGCTGGCCGACCTCGATCAGCGCATCGAAGACGAAGCCCGTGCTCAGCTGCAGGCCCTGGACGACGCCCGCACCCTGCGTCGCACTGGCGTCAAGAGCGTCCACGACATCGGCGACGATGACGGTTGGGATGATGATTTCGAGGACGACGAAGACGGCCCAGAAATCATTTACGTGCGCGACTGACCGGTTGCAGTACACTAAACGCCGCTCTCTGGAGCGGCGTTTTTGTATCTACGGTCTCTACAGATTCGACATAGGTTGGAAGAAGATGCGAAGCAAGGTGACGGGCGCCAAGCGCTGGGTCGTGAAGATTGGCAGTGCTCTGTTGACCGCCGATGGCAAGGGCCTTGACCGCGGCGCAATGGCCGTTTGGGTCGAGCAGATGGTCGCGCTGCGTGAAGCAGGCGTGGAGTTGGTGCTGGTCTCTTCGGGGGCCGTGGCAGCTGGCATGAGCCAGTTGGGCTGGACCTCGCGACCGAGCGCGATGAACGAGCTGCAGGCGGCCGCGTCGATCGGCCAGATGCGCCTGGTGCAGGCCTGGGAGTCGAGCTTCGGCGAGCACGGCAAGCACACCGCGCAAATTCTGCTGACCCATGACGACCTGTCTGACCGCAAGCGTTACCTCAACGCTCGCAGCACCCTGCGCACGTTGGTCGACTTGGGCGTGGTGCCGGTGATCAACGAGAACGACACCGTGGTCACCGACGAGATCCGCTTCGGCGACAACGACACCTTGGCCGCGCTGGTGGCCAACCTGGTGGAAGCCGACCTGCTGGTGATTCTCACCGACCGTGACGGCATGTTCGACGCCGACCCGCGCAACAACCCCGAAGCCCAGCTGATCTACGAAGCTCGCGCCGACGACCCGTCGCTCGACGCTGTGGCCGGTGGCACCGGCGGTGCCCTGGGCCGTGGCGGCATGCAGACCAAGCTGCGCGCGGCGCGCCTGGCGGCACGTTCCGGCGCCCACACCATCATCATCGGTGGCCGTATCGAGCGCGTGCTCGACCGCCTCAAGACGGGCGAGCGCCTGGGGACCTTGCTGTCGCCTGAGCGCGGCATGCTTGCAGCGCGCAAGCAGTGGCTGGCCGGGCACCTGCAAACCCGTGGCACGCTGGTGCTGGACGCCGGTGCCGTGCAGGCGCTGCGCCAGGCCAACAAGAGCCTGCTGCCGGTGGGCGTGAAGACCGTGCAGGGCAGTTTCCGTCGTGGCGAGATGGTGGTGTGCGTCGGCCCTGATGGCCTGGAAGTGGCCCGCGGTTTGGCCAACTACAGCGCCCTTGAGGCGCAAAAAATCATTGGCCAGCCGTCCGATGCCATCGAAAGCATCCTGGGCTACAGCGCGGAGCCCGAGCTGGTGCACCGTGACAACCTGGTTCTGGTTTGAGGGCGTGGGCATGTTGAAAAGGATGATCGCCGTGGCAACGTTGGCGTTGCCGATGCTGGCCGGTGCCGAGGAGGTCGGCCAGGTGTCGACCGTGTTCAAGTTCGTCGGGCCGAACGACCGCATCGTGGTCGAGGCATTCGATGACCCCAAGGTCGAGGGTGTGACCTGTTACCTGTCGCGGGCCAAGACCGGCGGCGTGAAGGGTGGCTTGGGCCTGGCCGAGGACCGGGCAGAGGCGTCGATTGCCTGCCGTCAGGTGGGGCCGATCAACTTCAAGGGTGAGTTGAAAGATGGCGAGGAAGTGTTCAAGGAACGCACCTCGTTGGTGTTCAAGACCATGCAGGTGGTGCGCTTTCTCGACAAGAAGCGCAATACCCTGGTGTACCTGGTGTACAGCGACCGCATGATCGAAGGCAGCCCGCAGAATGCGGTGACGGCGATTCCGATCTTGCCTTGGGCTCACTGATAGCCTGGTAGATACTGGGAGGCCTTTGGCCTCCATTCGCAGCACAAGGCTGCTCCTACAGAGATTTTGTAGGAGCAGCCTTGTGCTGCGAATGGGCCGCAAAGCGGCCCCCGTTCACAACAATCAGGCCAACGCCTCAGCCTGATCCTCCCGCACGTCCGCCTTCACCTCATCCAGCCGGCTGATGAACTTCCAGTCCGCCTCGTCGATGTAGATGCCATTCGGCCCGCTGCCACCTTCCAGGTCGATCGCCACCTTGGCCGACACCTGCGGCTTCACACTCGCCAGAATCGGCACGAAGCCCAGCTGCAAGCTGGTCTCCAGCAGTGCCGCCTGGTTGCGTTCGTCGATGTCTGCCGCCTCGTCGAGGTAGTACGGCAAGCGAATGCGCCCGGCCAGGTCGCGGTCCATCAGGTGCAGCAACAAGTACATGTTGGTCAGCGCCTTGATGGTCATGGTGGTGCCGTTGGACGCGGCGCCGTCGATGTCGGCGTGGATCACCGGCTGCCCATTGACCTTGGTGATCTCGAACGCCAGCTCGAACAGGTCCTTGAGGCCCAGCTGGTTGTGGTTGGCCGCCACCAGCCGTGCCAGGTACTCCTTGGCTTCTTCGTTCTTGTGGTCCTGGTCCGAGCTTTGGGTCAGGTCGAACACCGACAGGGTCTCGCCTTCCTCGTACTGGCCGGCGCTGTGGATGATCTGGTCGATGTGCTTGAGCGCCTCTTTGTTTGGCGCCAGCACCACGCGGAAGCTCTCCAGGTTGGACACCTGGCGCTTGTTGATCTCGCGGTTGAACAGGGCCAGCTGGTGCTCGAGGCTGTCGTAGTCGCTGCGGATGTTGCGCAGGGTCCGGGCGATGTCGGTGACGGCCGCGCGGCGTGCCTTGGCCAGGGTCAGGGCCTCGTCGGTGCGGTGCGCATAGGCGTTGACCAGCAGTTGTAGACGGCGCTCCATGTCGTCTTCGCTGTCGAACTTGGCCACGCCCTTGAGGCGCACCTGGGCGTACAGCGCCTCGATCTGGTTATCCACCCGCTGCAGGCCCTGCCAGCTGTCCTGGTAGTCATTGAGCATCGGCAGCAGGTTGTCCATGGAGTCGTCGATCGCTTCCATGAACGGCGTGCCGTAGGGCAGGTCGGCCGGCAACAGCTGGCGGCGACGCAGGGCGTCTTCCAGGGTGCGTTGCTTGGACTCGAGGTCGCCGATCTGCCGGCCGACCAGTTGCAGCTTGGCCGACAGTTGCTGGACGCGTTCGGTGAAGGCGTCGCTGGAGCGCTTGAGCTCGTCTTGGGCGGCTTCCAGTTGCGACAGCTGCTCCAGTTTCTCGGGCTCTTCGGCGGCCAGGGTTTCGCTGCGGCGGAAGTCTTCCAAGGCTTTTTGCGCGTCCAGTACCGCTTGGTACAGGGTTTCGGTCTGCGCCTTGGAGGCGGAGCGGTCGGCGGCTACGGCCTGCTGGGTCTTGAGCTGCTTGAGCTCTTTTTCCAGGCGCTCTTTTTGGTCGCGAAGGGCGGCGCGGTCGGCCAGGGCCTGCAAGGCCGGTGGGTCGATGTGCGACAGGTCGATGGACAGGCCGGGCGCTTCGAAACGCTCGCCCTTGAACCCGTCGAGCACGGCTTCCAGCGACTTTACCCACAGGTCGTTGTCGTCCAATTCGATACCGCGCTCGCCCAGCGGCAGGCTGAACAGGGCGCCGTTGAACAGGCGCATCAGGCGGTCAACATCCTGCTGCGAGAACTCTTCGCGCAGGCGGGCGTAGCTGTTGTTGTCGGCGTGGTCGAGCTGCTGGCGAACCTGCTTGAGGCGTTTTTCCAGGTCGCGTACGCGCTCGTCCAGGTCTTCGGCCGAGAACTGCCGCGATTGGGCCAGGGCGCCGGCCAGTTCGTCGTGGGCGTCTTTGGCGGCCAGCAACTGCTGCTCCAGCACCTTGACGTCATCGACCAGGGCGAAGCGGTGCTTGAGCACTGACAACTCGCCAAGCCAGCGCTGGATGCCGGTGATTTCACGTTCCAGGCGCATCAGCTCCTGAGTGCCGCCACGTTGGTCGTTCTGCAACCGGTCCTGTTCGCCGCGGTAGTGCTCGGACTGGATGACCAGCTCTTCCTTGCGTGCCATGGCGTATTCCTGCCAGGTGCCCAGCAGGTTGTCGAGCAGTGGCGAAAGGCGGTGCAGCTTGCCGCGCAGGATGTCGCGTTGGGCCACGCCACCGGCCAGGGCTTCGACCAGTGGGCCAGCGGCGACCAGGGCGTTGTAGTCCTGCTCCATGCGGCGCACATCGCGGAAGGCTTCTTCACAGGCTGCGATGTAGTCGACGCTGCCCGAGCGCAGGCTGTGCTCGAAGGCATCGAGGAACAGCTGCTTGAGCTTGGCGGCGGTGATTTCGCGCATGTGCAGCAGGTTGATGAACAGCGCGCGGAAGGTTTTCAGGCTTTGCTCGCTGGTCGAGCGCAGCGGGATCATGGTCAGGTCCAGCGGCACCGAGGTGTGGCCGCCGACCAGCAGCCGGCGCAGTTCGTCGGGCTTGAGCTCGTAGGCCTTCAGGCCCAGGCGCTCCAGGTTGGTGAACAGCTCCTTCTGGCGCAGGCAGGTGTCGTTCTTCTGGTAGTGGGCCAGGTCCAGCTCGCCTTTGTAGGCGAAGAACTGGTGGCCGAAACCGCCACCCGGGCCGCGGCCGACCACACCGATCACGTGCGGGCCGTGGGGCAGGTTCAGTTCGCAGAGAATGTACGAGGTATCGCTGGCGAAGTAGAAACGACGCGACTGCTCCAGGCTGTACTTGCCGAAGCTCATGTCAGACATGCGCGCCAAAATCGGGAACTGCAGGGCGTTGATCGACGCCGATTTACCCAGGTTGTTGGCGCCGTACACCGACAGCGGGTGTTCCAGCGGGAACAGGCCGAGGCTGTAGCCGGCGGTGTTGAGCAATGCAAAGCGGCGGATGCCGTAGCGTTCCTGGCTCATGCGTCAATCTCCTGTTGCTCTTCGCGGATGGCCCGGGCCAGGGCGTCCTCTTCGCTCTCGTCGCCTTCGAACGGCGACAGGTCGAGTGGGTCGTCGGTGCGGTTGAGTTGTTCCGGGCTTTCTTCCTCGACCAGTACCGGTGTCGGCAAGGGCAGGTCGCTGTGCAGGGTGGCAGCCAGGTCGCGGTCCTGCTGGACCGACAGGCACACATCGAGGAAGCGGTGCATCGGCGGCAGGAAGCGGTAGATGCCGCCTTCCTCGTGGGCGAAGCCGAGCTGGGTCATGCGCCGGAGGATCTTCTCTTCGAGTTCGTCGACGGTTTGCACCTCGGCCTGCAGGAACAGGTCGCGGTACTTGTCCAGCAGCGAGGGCAGCTCGTCGCGGCCGATGCTGCCGCCGTCGAGCACGGCCATCGGGTCGCGGCCTTGGTCGGCCAGGTGCTCGACCAGGATGAAGGTGAACAACGACAGGCGCTGGGCGGTCTTGTTGACCTGCGCGGCGGCAAGCTCGGGCACGAAGTAATAGAAGCCACGGGTGTCGCACACCAGCTCGAAGCCCAGGGCCTTGAACAGGGTGCGGTACTGGTCCTGGAAGTTCGACAGCTGAGCGTACAGCTCCGGGTCACGGCGGCTGACGTGGAAACCTTTGAACAGCTCGCGGAAGATCGGCGCGAGCTGGGACAGTTCGGAAAGATCAAGATGCATTGGCTGGGCTCGCGTTGGATTCGGCAGTCGTTCGGGCGACGTCTTCACGGCTGGACGTCAGGGCGAACGAGCGCAGGCTGACCAGGTGTTCGTGGGTGGTGTAGTCGCGGCGCTCGAGGCGCTCGCGCTTGAAGCGCTTTTCTCGGGACAGGCGCGAGAACCAGTACAGCAGTTCGTCGGTGGCGCCTTCGGGCTCCTGGTCCAGCAGCCAGACCATCAGGTCGGGCAGCGGCAGGGCCTGCTCGCAGCGTTCGAGCATTTCCTTGACCGTGCGTGGCGCGCGCGGCAGCGGGTCTTTGTCGGTCTTGTGCGCCTTGGGGAAGCGCGCAGGCTTGGGCTCGAAACGGGCCAGGGCGTAAACATAAGCCTCGACTTGGCTGGCACTGCCGAGGAAGGTGCTCTGCGGCCGAGTGAACATCGGCATGGCCGCTTGCGGCACGGCATCGATGCCCTTGCGGCGGATCACCGACAGGGCCAACGCAGCGCCACGGGTCACGGCGTTGTGCCGGCGCGCTTCTTCGCGCAGGGGCAGCAGCAATTCACGGGCGTGGCGCAGGGTCAGCTGGGCGCTGGTTTGCATTTCCAGAATGCGCGCGTGGGTGCGCAGCAGCATGTCGTCGTCGACCAGGTGGCCGAGGCGCGCCTGTTCGCCCAGCAGGCGCAGCAGCACGGTCTCGACCTTGCGCACGCCTTGTTCGAAGGCGCCGTCGGCGTTGACCAGTTGGATCATCGGCTCGACGTATTCGTCCCAGGTTGCGAGGACTTCGGCGTAGCGCTGGCGCAGCGGGATCTGCCGGTTGCTGGTCTTGGCCCGTTCGGCCACGGCCACCAGTGCCTGCTCGTCGTTGTCGAGCTTTTTGAGCACATCGCGCACGCGCATGTCGAGCAGGCGCAGCTGGCGCGCCAGGTCGTCGCTGTCGCGGTTGTCGAAGGCGTCCTGGATGTGCCCGGCGAGGCGCTCCAGGTGGCGCAGGTAGGCTTCGATCTCCAGGCACAGGCCCAAGCGGTGTTCACGGCGCAGGTAGGCGAGGAAGTCGTGGATCTGGGCGTTGAGCTCGAAGCGGTTCGGGCTCTTGGCCACCGGGACCAGGATATCCAGGCGGATCCACACGTCGAGCAGCTGGGTGATGTCCTGCGGGGTGCTTTCGACCTGCTGGCGGGCCACATGCTGGCGCAGTTCGACCAGGCTCAGGGTGCCCTGGTCGAAACGTTCGCACAGTGGCTCGATCAGGGCCCAGTGTTCGGCTAGGGCGCGCAGGACGCGCTTGGGTTCGATCATTGGCTTCGACTCGTTGCCAAGAAAAAGGGGGCGATTGTACTGCATCCAGGGGGGAGGATTTCACCCCTTGGTCTGTAATGAGAGATGTCCCTTGGTTTTTTAGGGGTATGGCGGGAGCGCTTTGGCGCCTGTGAGATCGAGCGCCGCCCGCGCGGCGCTCGATCTCAACAACACTGCAAAACCCAAGGCGTACGCGTTAGAATGCCCGATTGTTTCAACCCTCCGGATACCCGCCCAGTGCTGACCGAACCCCGTCGCCGCGCCTACCTCTCCGCCATGCAAGTGGTGCACTGGCTGCCGCGCGCCGAACTGCCGTTCGCCGCACCGTCGCGCCCCGAACTGCTATTGCCGGTGGCGCCGGTCGAAGACATCGACTTCGAGGTCAGGCCTGCACCGGCGGCCAACCAGCCGGCGCCAGCCGCCCCTCAGGCACGCTCTGGCGAACGCCCGAAAATCGAAATTCCGCGCCCCGGCAGCACCGCAAAGCCCGCCGCCAAGCCAGCCGAAGCTGAGCCAGAAGCGCCCGCGCCGCGCCCAGCCCCGGTGCCGCCGCCACGTTTCTCGCTGCAGTTGCTGCGTGCCGGCAGTTGCCTGCTGTTGGTGGAACTGGCCACCGGCCAGCCCTTCCAGAGCCGCGACCCGTCCTACTTGCTGCTCAAGGACATGCTGCGCGCCGCCGGCCTGCCCGACGCCCCGCAGATCATCGGCGAGCCAGTACGCTGGCCGTTGCTGGTGCGCGGCAACATGGACCAGGGCCCGGACGCCGCACGCGATTTTGTCCAGGGGTTCATCCAGGCGCGCCTGGAAGAAGCCCCGTGCAACTGCTTGTGGCTGATCGGCCTGCCCGCGCTGCGCTTCGCCGGCAATGCCGATGCGCACACCTACTACCAAGTACTGAAGCTCGAGGGCCTGGGCGACGCCTGGGCCTTGCCGGGCCTTGAACTGTTGATGGACGAGCCGCAGCGCAAGGCGGACGTCTGGAAAGCCATGCGCCAGCTGATGGCGCGCTGGAAGAGCGTTGAATGAGTGAATCGATCAGTTTCCGCCCGATGACCGAGGCGGATCTGGATGCCGTGCTTAAGATCGAATATGCCGCGTTCAGTCATCCCTGGACCCGCGGAATCTTTCAGGATGCGCTCAAGTCCTACGAAGTGTGGCTGATGTTCGATGGCCAGCAGCAGGTCGGCCACGGCGTGATCAACGTGATCATCGACGAGGCGCACCTGCTCAACATCACCGTCAAACCCGAGAACCAGGGGTGTGGCCTGGGCCTGCGTCTGCTCGAGCACCTGATGGCGCGGGCTTACCAGCTCAATGGCCGCGAGTGCTTCCTGGAGGTGCGCGCCAGCAACCAGTCGGCGTATCGGTTGTATGAGCGCTATGGCTTCAACGAGATCGGCCGCCGGCGGGATTACTACCCCATGGCGGGCGGGCGCGAGGATGCGCTGGTGATGGCTTGTACGTTGTTCGAAGAGTGAAGGTGCGGTCCATTTGCTGATGCGCTGGCTGCCAGCCCTCTAGCGCATGCTATGGCGTGGTGCCGATTCACCCGTTGCTGCGCTCGGCTTCCGAGTTACCCCAGAAACGCTCCTGGCATATTTACCAGTATACAAAGGGCTTCGCGTTCTGAATCATTGGGATGGGAATTCTGAGTATTACGACCATGAAGACTTTCACGGGTGCTTGGTTTTTTTATGAAGGGGATGCAGTACGCACTGTTTGGCAGGAAGGCCGTTGCAGTTCGTTGTTCCAGGCTGCGGGTATGCGGCTTGTCGAACGAAAGGTTGCCAATGATCTTCAGCAAACGATGATGCTTGCTTCGGATGGCATGGGCTCTGTGATAGGTGAGTCCGGTACACGATCTAAATCGGTAGCCTATTCACCTTATGGCTTCCAGAGGGGTATGGAGTCGCTGATTGGCTTCGCAGGCCAGATGCAGTCATTGTTGCCAATCGGTTACTTTCTTGGGAACGGTTATCGTTTTTTTGACGTTGTTACCCATCGCTTCAACTCGCCTGATGAATTCAGTCCGTTTGGTAGAGGAGGCGTGAATGCGTATGTTTACTGCGGGGGTGACCCAGTGAATCGTACGGACCCTAGTGGCCACATCACCTACTATTATGGCTTATCAAGCCACTTTGATTGGGTGGCGTCGCTTACAGCACCCACTGCACCCACTGCACCCAC
>NZ_FXWU01000019.1:0-78288 GCF_900184205.1 Pseudomonas sp. LAIL14HWK12:I10
GACGGGCTGGTGTCCGACGTGAGTGCCGAAACCGGCATGCGCGCGGCGTACCAGCAGTGGAAAAAGATGATGTCGGCGTGAGCGTGGAGAACCCTATGAACCTGCAATTGCTGCAAGAAGTCACCGCCTTCATCTGGCAGGAAGGCGACATGCTCGACCACGGCGAGTACGACACCTGGCTCGGCCAATGGACCGAAAAAGGCACGTACATCATTCCCATCGACCCGCGCGAGAGCGACTACGAGAACACCCTCAACTACGCCTACGACGACCACCACATGCGTGGCCTGCGCGTGCAGCGGTTGATCGGCGGCGAGTCGATTTCCACCAGCCCGCAGCCGCGCACCGTGCGCACGATTTCGCGCTTCCGGGTGCTGGGCGACGACGGTGTCAACGTCACCGTGCGCTGCGCACAGAACGTGCGTGAGTTCCGCAAGGAAAGCCTCAAGCACTACAGCGCCGACCTGACCTACACCCTGGTACGGGCGCAAGGCAGCTTCAAGATCCACCGCAAGGTGATCAGCCTGATCAACAGTGACGATACCCTCGCCGGTATCGGCTACATCCTGTGAGGAACCGACCATGAACCAAGTCGCATTGGTAACCGGCGCCGGCCAGGGCTTGGGCCAGCGCTTCTGCGCGCAACTGCTTGCCGCAGGCTTTGACGTGGTGGTCTCGGACCGTGACCTGGCGCTCGCTGAGGCCAGCGCCGAACAACTGCAGCAAGCCCGGCAAGGGCAGGGCGGCCGTACCCTCGCGGTCAAGCTCGATGTCGCCAGCAAGGCCGATTTCGAGCAGGCGCTGGCCCAGGTGCTGGAGCACTTTGGCGCCCTGCACGTGGTGGTCAACAACGCTGCGGTGACCAAGACCACGCCGCTGATGCAGATCAGCCCGGAAGAATTCGACGCCGTGGTTGGCCTGAACCTGCGCAGCGTGTTCCTCGGTTGCCAGGTGTTCGGCGCGTACCTGGCCGAGGCCGGTTACGGGCGGATCATCAACATGGCCTCGCTGGCCGGGCAGAACGGCGGCACCGCGACCGGCGCGCACTACGCGGCGAGCAAGGGCGCGATCGTCACCCTGACCAAGATCTTCGCCAAGGAGTTCGCTGCCCGTGGCGTCACGGTCAACGCCATCGCCCCCGGCCCGATCGATTCGCCGGCGGTGCATGCCGCGGTGCCTGCCGAGCGCCTGCCAGGGCTACTGGCGAACATCCCGGTGCAGCGCCTGGGGGACGCCGGTTTTCTGGGCGACCTGATCGTGCAACTGGCGCGGCCCGAAGCCTACTTCACCACCGGGGCGACCTGGGACGTGAACGGCGGCCTGTTCATGCGTTGATTTTTTTTGCGGGGCGCTGCGCGCCTCCTGTCGTTACACGGGACACCGGCCATGAATGAACAATTGTTGAACGTAGTCGTGCGCAAGCGCGAGATCCAAGGGGCCGACGTGGTCGTCCTCGACCTGGGGCGCGCTGATGGCGCGGCGTTGCCGGCCTTCGAGGCGGGCGCGCATGTCGATATCCACGTCGCGCCCGGCGTGGTGCGCCAGTATTCGCTGTGCAGTGACCCGGCCGATGCTTCGGTGTATCGCCTGGGCGTGCTGAAAGACCCGGCTTCACGCGGCGGTTCGGTGGGCGTGCACGAGACCTTGCTGGAAGGGCGCGAGCTGCAGATCAGTGCGCCGCGCAACCTGTTCCCGCTGGCGCCGCAGGCCAGCCGTTCGATCCTGCTGGGCGGTGGTATTGGCATCACGCCGATGATCGCCATGGCCCACGCCCTGCACCAGCAGGGCTCGGATTTTGAACTGCATTATTGCGGGCGCTCGCGCAGCCGCAGTGCGTTTCTCGAGGCGCTGGCGGCGGCGCCGTTCGCCGCGCGGGTGGTCACTCACTTCGATGATGAAGACCCGGCACAGCGGCTGAACCTGGAGGCGGTGCTGGGCGCTGCCAGCCAGGGCTCCCACCTGTACACCTGCGGCCCGTCCGGCTTCATGGACTGGGTGATTGAGGGCGCGCGTCGGCAGGGTTATGCCGAAGACCACATCCATAAGGAGTACTTCCAGGTCGAGGTCGACGCCAGTGGCCAAGGTTTCGAAGTGGTGGCGGCGCGCAGCAACAAGACCGTGCAGGTGGCCGAGGGGCAGACCATCCTCGAAGCGCTTGCCCAGGTTGGCATCAAGATCGACATTTCTTGCGAGCAGGGCGTCTGCGGGACCTGCATGTGCGAAGTGCTCGAAGGCGAGCCGGACCACCGCGATGTGTACCTGACCGATGAAGAAAAAGCCGCGAACGACCAGATCCTGGTGTGCTGCTCGCGGGCTAAGTCCAACAAGCTGGTGCTGGATATCTGAGGAGCATGACCATGGTAGATGTAAGCCAGTTTCGCAATGCAATGGCGCTGCTCGGTGGCGCCGTATCGGTCATCACCACCGATGGCCCCGCAGGCCGTTTCGGTTTTACCGCGTCGGCGGTGTGCAGCGTGACCGACGCGCCGCCCACCTTGTTGGTGTGCATGAACCGCGCCTCGTATTCCAATGAGCAATTCAAGGCCAACGGCGCGCTGTGCGTGAACGTGCTGGCCGGTACCCATCAGGAGTTGTCGGGGGCGTTTGCCAACCGCAACCTGAGCACGGAAGAGCGCTTTGCGACCACGCACTGGACCGTGCTGGAGAGCGGCGCGCCGGTGATGCAGGAGGCGCTGGTCAACTTTGACTGCCGCATTGCCCAGGTGCATGAGGTGGGTTCGCACAGCATTTTCTACTGCGAGATCCAGGATATCCGCCATGGTGGGGCGGACGATGGGCTGGTGTATTTCAACCGGGCCTATCACCGGGTATGCGAGGCCTCGAAGGCGTGCTGAGCAGCTTGCGTTAACCCTGTGTAGGAGCAGCCTTGTGCTGCGAAGAGGCCGGTGAAAGCAACCGCGATGTGTGCTCTCGAAGGCGTGCTGAGCAGCTTGCGCTGACCCTGTGTAGGAGCAGCCTTGTGCTGCGAAGAGGCCGGTGAAAGTACCGGCGCTGTGTGCCGTTTGCACTGGCCTCTTCGCAGCACAAGGCTGCTCCTACAGGGAGGGGATTGGGTGTTAAGGGGTTTCGAGGTTATGGAACACCACTTCCAGCATCCGGTTCAGGCGCTGCACCTGTGCTTCGGTCAGCCCCTTGAAACTGCGCTGGAACAGTTCCCGCGTCACGTCCTGCATGCGCTCGATGTTCTGCAGGCCGACTTCGGTGATCCGCACCTGGGTCACGCGCCCATCCTCCGGGCTTGGTGCGGTATCGACCAGGCCGTCGTCCTTCATGCGGTAGACGATCTTGGTGATGGTCGACAGCTTGGCGATGGCGTGGGTGGAGATCTCGGAAATGCTCGATTCACCGTTCTCGTTGAGGATCCACAGCACGCGCCAGCGCGGCACGTCGAGGTCGATCTTCTTGAGCAGACGTTCCATGTTCTGGGTGTAGCGGCCATGCACGCGCGCCAGCCAGTAGAAGGGGAAATCTTCCTTGCGAAATTCATCGCTGGCCGGGTCGTGGTGGCTGTGGCCTGTGTTTTTCGAGTTGCTCATCGATTCACTACTTGTGCGGAAATAGTCGCGACATCATAGACGTTTCCGCGCATTTGGCTACCGTAAAGCGAGCGCATAATACTGGAATGTTCAGTTGACATTTCAAGTAATCGGCACGCATTTTATCGGCTGGGCCCAGGCCCGGCATCCATTCTTGAAGAGGGCTGCACAACAATGACAATCATAGTAGAAACCCTTGATCTGGGCGGCACCGGCCCCCGGGTCGTGGTCAAGGACACCATCGATGTCGCCGGTACCGCGACCCGCGCCAGCAGCCAGGCGTTAGAGGATGCGCCGCTGGCCGAGCGGCATGCCGACGTGGTCAGCCAGTTGCTGGCGGCCGGTGCCCGGCTGACCGGCAAGGTTAGCCTGCACGAACTGGCGTTCGGCACGACCGGCATCAACCGCTATACCGGCACGGCCGCCAACCCGCGCTTTCCGGGGCGCATACCCGGTGGCTCGTCCAGCGGCTCGGCTGCTGCGGTGGCCGCGGGCCTGGCGGATTTCAGCCTGGGCACCGACACCGGTGGCTCGGTGCGTGTCCCGGCCTGTTGCTGTGGCGTGTTTGGCCTCAAGCCGACGTTTGGTCGGGTAAGCCGTAAAGGCGTGATGCCGGCCCGCACCAGCCTCGACTGCGTTGGCCCGTTCGCCGCGAGCCTGCCGATGCTGGTACGCGCCATGAGCATGATCGACCCCAGTTTCGTCCCCGCCCAGGTACCGGCCAAGGCGCGCATCGGCGTATTGCGGGTGACCGCCGAGGCCGCCATCCACAAAGTGGTGCACGGGGCCCTGAGCGCCAGTGGCTTGCCGTTGGGCAATGTCGAACTCAAACACTTTGGCGCCGCCTATGACGCCGGCATGGTCGTGATCAACCGCGAGACGTTCGAAGGCTGTGGCCACCTTCTGCAAACCGGCAAGGTCGGCAGCGATATCGCCGGGCGCCTGGCGGCAGCGGGGCAGACCACTGACACGGCGCTGGCCGAGGCGGAGGAAGTGCGTCGACGCTTTACTGAAGAAGTCGACCAGGCCCTGGCCAACTTCGATGTCCTGGCCCTGCCGACCATGCCGGACTTCCCACTGCGCCTGGAGGACGCCGCCGATACCCGCGCGGTGCTGGGCATGACCTCGCTGGTGCGGCCGTTCAACCTGTCGGGGCACCCGGCGTTGAGCATTCCGCTGGGCAGCGAGGCCGGTTTGCCGGTCGGCCTGCAACTGGTGGCGGCCAAAGGTGCCGACGAGAAATTGCTGGCAGTGGCCGAGCGCTTGCTGCTGAACCTGTACGCCGGCAACGATCATTGAGGCCACGATTGCGATGACCGATATCCTCGAACTCCAGGCCCGCCTGCGCAGCTTTGAAAACCAGCAGGCCATCCGCGTCTGCATCAACCGCTACATGGCGTTGTGCGACCAACTGGACGCGCAATCCCCGCTCGATGAACTGGCGCAGCTGTTTTGCCGTGATGCGGTGTGGGAGGGCAAGGGCGCCAAGTACGCCGAGAGCTTTGGCGGCTACCGCGGGCGCGAAGCGATCCGGGCGATGTTCGCCACCTACATGAAGACCCCGGCGCATTTCGCTTTGAATGTGCACTTTCTGACCAGTGAGGTTATCGAGGTGGCCGGTGAGGAAGGAGTGGGGCGCTGGGTGATGTTGCAGACCAGTACCTTTGCCGACGGCGCCTCGCACCTCAATGCTGCCCGGCTGACCGTGCGCTTTGCGCTGGAAGAGGGCCAGTGGCGCATGGCGCATTTCCAGACCGAGAACCTGTTCAGCCGACCAGTGACGGCGTGGAACAGCGACGCGCCGTTGCCGGTGCCAGAGCGGTAGTCACGGATGCTGGGGCTGCCAAGCAGCCCCAGTGCCTGCAGCTCAGAAGGTACTGACGAACACCACCTGGCCATACAGGTTGTCGTGGTTGTTGCCCAACTGCGTCCCCCCTTGCTCCACGCTGCGATCCGGCTGATACAACCCCACCAGCGGCACGATCATCAGGTGATCATTGAGGGTCCACTCGGCATAGATATCCAGCTCGCGACCGTCCACATTGCCCAGGCTGCGATCGATGGTGTCGAAATGGAACCCCATCACGCCAAGGTTCAACGTCGGCGTCGGGCTGACCGTCAGGCCGACCTTCTGCACCCGCGCATTGCTGTTGAACGGCCCGGCATAGTTACCGGCCACCTCACCCTGGAACCAGGTACCCAACCCGCGCCCGAGGCCATAGAACAGCGTGTCGTACTGCTCGGAAAAGCGGCTGTAGCGGTAGCTCAGGTTCGGTTGCCAGGGCAGGTCGGCGAAGGTCCAACCGGCTTCTAGGTACCAGGCGTCCTCGGTGGCGGTATGGGGCTTGTCCTGTTTGGCGTATTCCCCGGACAGAAACAGGTTTTCTACCCCGGCATTGCCCTGGCCACGCAGGCTGTAAGTCTTCATGCCATCACGTTCCAGTTGCAGCGGAGAGGCGTACTGTTCGTCGACATGGGTAGTGCCGATATAAGTCAGGCCGACGGTGCCGGCGTCCGCCACATGCTCAAGGGTGGCCACGTGCAGTTCGGTGTTGGCCTGGGCGCGGTTGTCTGACTGTAGCCACATCAGGTCGCCGCGCCAACCACTGCTGCCGCCCAGGCGCAGCACGGCGGTCTTGTCGAAGCTCTTGCGAGCGGCGAGGTAGTACGCACCGCCCCGGTTGAACTGACCATCGGCAAGGCCATGGCCGACGTTCAGCGAGTCACCCTGAAGCAGAAACCCATCGCCCACGGCGACCATCTGCTTGCCGAACGACAGGTCGATACCGTCCTCGCCCAGCATCGGCACCAGGTTGCCGGACTTCCAGCCCACGTAGGCATCCTCGATCTTGCTGGTGCGTTCGCTACCATCGCTAAAGCCGGCAGCATCACCGTCGCCCCAGGTCGCTGAGCTGAGCATGGCGAAGGCGCCGTACAGCGAACCGACGCTGCCCAGGGCCTGGTCGGCGCTCAAGCCATACTTGATGTAGCCTTCCCGCCACGAGGTGGAGCCGGGTTGGTCGCGGGCGATGGCGTAGCTGCGTTCGCTGTGGAATGCACCGAACACGGCTTCCACATTGGCGTTCAGATGGCGTTCGGCATCGCTGTACAGCTCGTGCGCGGACGCACTCAGCGAAGCCCCGGCCAGGAGTGCGGCCAAGGTTAGGCGGAACGGGCGATGGTGCATGGTCTGGCTTCCTTTGTCATGGTTTTGGCAGAAGTTCCGAAGACGTGCCAATGATCATGAAGCAAGCTCAGCCCTGGGCTTTTGCCCTGGCTGCCAGTTGACTTTGGCGGTGTGCCAAGCTGATGGGGCGGGCGTTAAAAACGCAGAAGGCCCCATCGCGGGGCCTTCGTGGGCAAACGTGGTTACTTGAGGCCGGCGAGGAAACACGTCACCGACTGGCGTTCGCCAGCGTCCGGCAACCCTGCATAAGGCATGTAGGTGCCGGGTACTGCCGCCTGTGGCTGGGCAATGAAGGCGCCGATGCTTTGCGCCGTCCAGGCCGCCTGGCGGGTTTTCATGGCCTGAGAGTAATTGGCCCCTGGCACGGTACCGGGGGTACGGCCCACCACGTCGTGCAGGTTGGGGCCCATCATCACTGGGCCATCCTTTTGCGCCGAATGGCACGCGGCGCAGTCACGCGCGAACACCTGTTCGCCCTGTTGGCGCTGCGGGGCCGCGCAGTCTTCGGCCAGGGCCAGCGGGCTGGCCAGCGCGGCGAGCAGGAAGGGCATTACGAACTTGCTGGATACGACGGTCGACATCACGCACGGTTCCTGGGTAGGGCAGCGCGGGGCTGCTTCTTGTTGGTGTTCTGCTTGATTGTGTGCGAGTACAGGCGGGCGGGTTTTGTTGTGCCTGCCAGGGTGTTTGCTGGGCTTGTCAGTTGGCGTGACGCTTGCGGTACTCGCCTGGGGTCATGCCAAACCGGCCTTTGAATGCGGTGCTGAAGTAACTCGAATCGGAAAACCCCCAGGCATACCCCAGCGACGACACCTTCTGATCCATCGACGGGTTGCGCAGGCTTTCGGCGCAGAAGTCGAGGCGGCGGTTGCGGATGTACTGGGCGATGACCAAGTCGTGTTTGGCGAAGATGCGGTACAGGCTGCGCATGGAGATGCCCACTTCGCGGGCAATGAACTCAGGTGTCAGGCTTTCGCAGGTGATGCGCTGGTCAATCAGTGCCAGGGCCTTGCGGAACATCCGCTCGTGGCTGCCGGGCACCGAGTCCTGGGTGATGGCGGGACGCAGCAAGGCGATCAGCGCCTCCAGTACCGCCTGGCTTTCGTTGTTGGCCATGTGCTGGGTGCGGCCGGCTTCGAGCATCATCTGGCGGGCCATGCTGGCCAACGGGGTTTGCGCTTCGATGCGTTTGGCGCAGGCCACGTTGACGCCGCGGGTACTGCTCTGGACCTGAGTGCGCGGCAAAATCAGCGACAACTGGCGCGAGCGCTGGTGAAAGTGCATGTCCAACGGGGCACTGGCGTCGATCAGGGTCAGGTCGCCGGGCCGCAGTTCGATGCGTGCATCCTGGTGCTCGATATGCGAGGTGCCGGCCATCTGCAAGACGGCATAGTAGTTGTCGGCACCGCTGGCGCGTATTTCCCGCGGGCCGCGGAACAGGTTGACGTGGGTCATGTCGACGATGCTCATGGAAATCTGGCCTACCTGGCACTTTTCGAGCTGGCCGACGAAGCCTGCGTCGAGCTTGCGGGCGTTGAAGTGGCCGCAGGCATCGTTGACCTGGCTGAGCCAGGCCTGGAAGTGATCGTCGGTAACACGGGTTGCTGGTGTCATGGGGGCCTCGCACGGTAGGACGTGGAACGGTTCGCTTGAGCGAACTCTTGGAGGGGTGCCTTAAAGCATTATAATTCACTTGAATTTTCAAGCAAAAATCGGGCCTGAGAGGGGGTGGTGTAGCAGGGGGTATTTGCTAGTGCATTGTTTTAATTGGGATTAATTTTATTTGTGATGAGGGTGTTGGCAGTGGTAGTGGTGTGATTAGTGCGCTGGAATGCGCTGGGATGTAGCCAATTGATACAGGTTTGTTTCCAGATGTTGCACTTTGGCAGGTTGGGGGAGGGCGACGAGGTGCCTGCCTCATGTTGTGAGGTGGCGCTCGATCTCACAGGCGCCGAAAATCCTGCGACGAACACCCCCAACCCCCCCCAAAAAAAACCACCCGACAACCAAAAAAAAAGCCCGCTGACAGGGCGGGCTGAAGGCACAACGCTTGCGTGATTCAGTGGCCAAGCCCATCGCTGATGGCAATGCCCTTGGCCTGCATCGCTTCGATCAACCCGGCGCGCACATGCGGCAGGTTGAGCATGCTGTTCTGACGTACCCGATGCACTTCCTCGCCGCTGTACGGCGGCCATTGCTCGGGTGAGCTGTTGCCGGCCATCCCATCCCGCGCCAGCAGCCAATTAAGCAAATCGGCAATCTGCTGATCATTAAGCGCCGACTGGGAAATCCCCGGTACCCGCACCAGAAACTCGCGCCCGCCCGGCACCCGCAGGAAGTTGCCGACAAACCCCTGCATGCGCGGCGTGTCGTTGGCCGCCGAGCCTTCGCCGTTGTCGCGGTGGCAGCCGGCGCACTGCAATTGGTAATTCACCGGCACCGAGTAGCCGGCCTGGGCAATCGGCACCGGTGGCACCTCGTTGCCCGACGCCGGGCGCTGGTTGGGGTTGGGCAGGGTCCTGGCCTGGGCGACAGGCGCCAGCAGGCACAGGATCAACACCGCGGTCAGGGCCTTCACGGCGCTAGACCGCCACACCGCGGATGATGGTAACGGTGCAGTTGTAGATCTTCGACTCAGCCCCGAGGCACCAGTTGATGTCGTTGTTGTTGAACGGGCGATACAAGGGTTGTTCATCGTCGTTGCGCGAGCAGGCGCACTGGCCGCACGCGTGCTTACCGCAGCAGTCGTTGTACGAGATGATGTAGTTCTTGCCATCGGCCGGGTTGCGGCAGGTGCCGATCCAGGTCACCAGCGAGGCATCGGTGCCGGGCGGGCAGGAGGTAATCGAACCGCCGCAGCACGAGCACAGGAAACCGTCGATCGAGCAGTTGCGCCAGTAGTCACAACTGGTCGGGTCACCTGGGTCGCCCATTTTCGGCTGCTCGGCGGCCAGCGCCTTGGCGGTGCGGTCGATCGGCAACAGCACCGGCAGGGCCGCGCCGGCGACGATCAGCGAGCCCAGGCGTGCCAGCACCTTACGCCGTGAGGTGGTGTCGGCGACATGACGGCTGGAGCGTTCAAACAGTTTGTCGAGAAAACTCATGGTGTGCTCCGCGATCAGTGTTGCGCGCTGTGTGGGTGGGCATGGTCATGGTCGTGAGCATGGCCGTGCGCGTGGTTGCCGTGCAGGTACTGCTGCAGGCTCGCGCTGCCCAGGTGCACGGTCTCGAACAGGCTGTCGAGGTGCTCGCGGGAGTTGACCAGGCCCTTGGCGCGCAGGGTGCCGGCCTGGTCGATCAACACGGCGTACGGCAGCTTGCCAATCTGGTAGGTCATGCCGATCTCGGGGCCGACCACATAGGTGGCTTGCTGCAAGTCGTTGGCGTCGATCAGGGCCTGCTGTTCGGCAAAATCACCGTCGCTGACATAGATCACGTCCAGCTCGCCGCTGTTGTCCTTGGCAATCGACTTGACCGCCGGCAGCAGCGATTTGCACACCGGGCAGCCGGGCGCGAGGAAGAACAGCAGCTGCGAGCGTTCGCTGCAGTAGCCGATGTTTACCGGGCGGCCATGACGGTCGGCGGCGGTGACCTGTGGGGCGGGGTCGTTGACCGTCACGCCTTTGTCTACCATCAGCGCACCGGCAGGCGCGATGCGGCCATGCAGCACGCCGATCTGGCGCACCAGGGCCATGACCGTGAACGCCACCGCGATCAGCAGCAGCCAGAGCAAAATGTTCGATGCGATAAGCAGTTGCATGGGTTATCTCCCAGTCAATTTGGCAAGACGCGGCTGGTTGGCCAGCAGGCCATCCACCGCCACATGAATCAGCAGCGCCACGGCACTGGCCGCAATCACCACGAAAATATCCAGGGCACCGAGTGCACGCTCGGCCATGGGCAGCGCCGCCAGGCCGGCCGACAGGGCGATCACCAGGTTGCGCAGCAACAGCACTGGGCGCAGTGGCTGGGCAGCGCCGGGGCCTGAACAGCCGCAATCGATGTCGCGGCGGCCACGCCACAGGTTGATGCCGATGGCGCTGGCATACAGCGCCATCAACAGCACCACCGCCAACGCCGCGCTGGCTCGCCCACCGGGTAGCAGCAAGGCCAGCGCCAGGGCCAGTTCGGCCAGTGCAAGGCTTGCCGTGGCTACCGGTGCCAGGGGTGCTGGCAGCAGTTGGTAGTCGCGCACGATGGCGCTGAACGCGCGCAGGTCACGTAGCTTGTGGCTGGCGGCACTGGCCAGCAGCGTCGCCAAAGCGGTACTGCTGGCAATCACGAGAACAGGGTCGAGCATGGTCGGGTCTCCTGTTTACCAAGGGGCCAAGGTGAGCACGGGCGTGTCGGCGATCTGGTCCATGGCACCGCTGTGCTTGCCGGTGGCCAGGTCGAAGAACTGCACGCCGCCTTCCAGGTCAGTGGCCACCAGGATGGGCGCCTTGTCATGGCTGGCCTGCAGGCTCCAGACCGGCTTGGGCGAGTCGAGCGTGCCGAATTTCTTGCCCGTCTTCAGGTCGAACGCCCAGATGGTGGTGCTCGGGTCTTCCCATTTGCCATCGGTGTGCTGGTCATGCATCAGCGCATACAGCCGGTTCAGGCCTGGCGCCAAGGCCAGGGCTTGCCAGCCACCCGGCGCCCAGCCTTGCTTGCGTTCCTCGTCGCTGACCAGCGACCAGGTGGGCTGCGGCTTGGCCTTGCCCCCTTCGAAACTCACCGGGTACACCTCGCCATGGGTGGTGGTGAAATAGTAGGTGTCGCCGTTGGCGATGGCGCGCTCGTTGAGGCGGACCTTGTTCGGGTCGAAGAACGGCGTCTGGGTACGCGAGACTTCCTTGCCGTCATCATCCAGTGTCACCACCAGCAGTTGGCCGTCACCGCACAGTGACGCGAAGCTGCGCTTGCCGACTGGGTAGTTGAGTACGCAGCCGCTGATGGCGACTTCGCTGGCGACCGTGTGCGTCTGAGTATTGACCACGGTCACCGATGTCGACGGCGTCAGGTTGAAGACATATGCCAGCTTGCTGTCGGCGCTGACGCCCATCGCGTACTTCTCGGTGAGCGTGGAGGCGCGCTTGGCGGGCAGTACCACTTCCCATTGCGGGCGCAGGGTCTGGGTGTCCCACGCCACCAGTACGTCGGTGCGTTCGCCGTAGGTGCCACGCGAGTAGAACAGGTTGGCCGAGTACAGGGTGCGGTTGTCCGGGCTCAGCGCCGTTGGGGCGACGAAGGCGTTGGTGGTCATGCCGAGCATGCGCTTGGCCTTGGGGTCGACCACCACCACCTTGCCGGCGATGGGGTTCTTGAAGTCCACATCGAGGATGTAGACACGGTGAGGGTCCGGCGGGAACGGCAGGTTGTTCTGGCCGATCTCTTCGGCGGGCAGGTCGGCCCGCACCGCGCTTGTGCTCGCAGCCAGGGCCAAGGCCAGGGCTGCCGAGATGCTAAGCCTGTCTACGCGACGCATTGGCTATCTCCGATGTTGTTATGGGTTATGCAGATATCGCAGTGATCGCAGTGTGCCGCCTGGGCCGGCGTGGTGATTTGGCCAGCGTGACATTCTCTTGAGGCTCCCTGACAAAACGCCAGTCGGGGCTGGCAGGCGGGTAGGCGGGGGCCTGAAGATCGGCCCGCACACACTTTTGCGCTGCCTTCCAGGAGTCATGTCATGAGCGATATCCAGCTGTTACCTGCCGTGGTCGAGTTCCTCGCCAGGCCCCATGGCCATTTCATCGATGGCCAATACCAGGCGGGTGAGGCGGGGCCGTCAGTCGATATCCACGACCCCTCCAGCGGCACAGTCATCAGCCGGGTTGCCGAGGCCAGCGAGGCGGAAGTAGCACGTGCGGTGCACAGTGCCCGGCAGGCCTTCAAGGGCAGTTGGGCTGAGGTTTCGCCCTATCAGAAAGGCGTGGTGCTCAACCGCTTGGCTGACCTGATCGAGGCCAATGCCGAAGAGCTGGCACAGCTCGAGACCCTGTGTTCCGGCAAGTCGATCAACCTCTCGCGGGGGTTGGAGATCGCTCAAAGTGTAGTCTTCCTGCGTTACTTCGCGGGTTGGGCGACCAAGATCACTGGGCAGACCATGACCCCGTCGCTGCCTTCATTCGGTGGCGAGCGCTACACCGCCTTTACCCTGCGTGAGCCGGTGGGCGTGGTCGCGGGGATCGTGCCGTGGAATTTCTCGGTGATGATCGGTATCTGGAAGATCGCCTCTGCCTTGGTAACCGGTTGCACCATCGTGATCAAACCCAGCGAATTCACGCCGCTGACGCTGCTGCGCATCGCCGAACTGGCGGTCGAGGCAGGGGTGCCGGCGGGGGCGTTCAACGTGGTCAATGGGCGCGGGCAGGCGGGCCAGCTGTTGATCGAGCACCCGCTCGTGGCCAAGGTCGCGTTCACAGGCTCGGTGCCGACCGGTATCGCCGTCGGCAAGGCCGCGATGGCGGCGAACCTGACCCGCGCCACGCTGGAGCTGGGGGGCAAGAACCCGGCTGCCTTGCTGGCCGATGTGGACGTGGACGGTGCCGTGTCAGGCATCCTGCAGACTGCCTTCGTGCACCAGGGGCAAGTGTGCGCATCGCCGGAGCGGGTGTATGTGCACCGCAGCAAGGTTCAGGAATTTACCCGCAAGCTGGGTGAAGCGCTGGGGCAGTTGAAGATTGGTTCGGCGCTGGACCCCGACGCCCAGTTCGGCCCTTTGGCCAATACTGCGCACCTGCAGAAGATTCTCGGCTTCTTCGAGCGTGCCCGGGCCAGCAACACGGTGGTCTGTGGGGCGAAGGCGCTCGACCGGCCGGGCTACTTCGTCGAGCCTACGGTGGTGCTGGCCAATGACGCCAGTGACCCGTTGCTGCACGAGGAAACGTTCGGCCCGATCGTCTGTGTGCTGCCGTTCGACGATGAAGAGCAGCTGCTGGCGTTGATGAATGATAGCCCCTATGGCCTGACCGCCAGCCTGTGGACCAACGACCTGTCCAAGGCGCTACGGCTGATCCCGCAGATCGAAGCGGGCACGGTGTGGGTCAACATGCACACCTTCCTCGACCCGGCGGTGCCGTTTGGTGGGTCGAAGGCATCGGGGGTAGGGCGTGAGTTTGGCAGTGCGTTCATCGAGGATTACACCGAGCTCAAATCGGTGATGATCAGGTACTGAGCAAAGCTAGCAATCGTTTAATCGTGTAGGAGCAGCCTTGTGCTGCGAAGAGGCCGGTGACACCAGCAAATGCTCACTGTGTTATCACCGACCTCTTCGCAGCACAAGGCTGCTCCTACAACGCGGGTGCTCTAGAATGGTCGTTTTACCCGAGCCCGCAACGCCATGTTGCCCATCGAACTGCTGCCGACCACCGCTGATCAGGCCCCTCTGATCCGCAACTGGCTGCTGCGTTGCTATGCGCAAGACTCGCCCGCCTTCATTCGGCAAAGGACAGTGCAGCAAAATTTTGTGAACCACTTCACAAAATCCGAGTGACCGGCATAATGCCATCACCTCTGTACAAGACCCGGTCGCGTAGCGCCGGGGTCCTTTTCGTGCCCGTCGAAGGTTCAGGTTAATTTCATGTCGCTAGTCGCAAGCCCCGACATCATGTATCGGCTGTTGATCCAGAGCGTGGTGGACTATGCCATCTACCTGCTCACCCCCGAAGGCATTGTTGCCAACTGGAACCCCGGCGCCCAGCGGGCCAAGGGGTACCTTGCCGACGAGATCGTCGGCCAGCATTACTCGTTGTTCTACAGCGAGGCCGAGCGGGCTGCCGGGCTGCCCGCGCACAACCTTGAACAGGCGCGTTGCACGGGGCGCTTCGAAGAGGTGGGTGTGCGGCTGCGCAAGGATGGCTCGGCCTTCCATGCGCATGTGGTGATCGACGCGGTGCATGACGATGACGGCCGCCTGGTGGGGTTCGCCAAGGTCACCCGCGACATCTCCGAACGCCACCAGCAGGAGCTGGAGCTGCTCAAAGCCAAGGAACTGGCCGAACAGTACAGCCAAGAGATGGCCAAGCTGTCGCAGTTTCTCGACTCGGTCATTGCCAACATCCCGGCCAGTGTCATGGTCCAGGACCTGGAGAGCCAGCGCATCCTGCTGGCCAACCAGCAGGCCGAACGCCTGTTTGGTGTGCCGGGTTCGAGCATGATTGGGCAACTGCCTGCCCAAAGCCTGGCGCCGGCTGCAGCCGATTACCTGGAGCAACAGCTCGCTCGCGGGGCACGCAGCACCAAGGGCTATGCCGCCGAAACCCGGGTCGACACCCAGTGCGGGCCACGCACCCTGCGCAGCCGTACGCTGCTCAGCCAGCACCGCGAGGGCCAGGCCGACTATGTGCTGTTCGTGGCCGAAGATGCCACTGAAGAGTTGGCGGCCCACGCGCAAATCCACCATATGGCGCACCACGATGCCCTCACCGGGCTGCCCAACCGCACGCTGTTCCATGAGCGTTTGCGCCAAGCCTTGGTGCGTGGTGATGAGAACGCCAAGCTGACCGCTGCCCTGTGCCTGGACCTGGACAATTTCAAGAACATCAACGATTCGTTAGGTCACGCGTTCGGCGACAAGCTGCTGCGTGAGCTAGGCAAGCGCTTGCGCCGCGAACTGCGCGAGCACGACACGTTGGCCCGCCTGGGCGGTGACGAGTTTGCCATCGTGCTCACGGGGCTGGATGGCCGTGATGCCGCGTGCAATACCGCGCAGCGCCTGATCAATGCCATCTGCCCGCCGTTTCAGATCGAGGGGCATCAGTTCACGGTGGGTGTGAGTATCGGCGTGGCGATCGCCCCGGATGACAACGACCAGGCCGAGCAACTGCTGGGCTATGCCGACATGGCGTTGTACGAAGCCAAGCGCAATGGCCGCAACCGGTACGAGTGCTTCAATGTCGAGCTGGATGTCGCCGCCCGCCAACGCCGCCTGGTCGAAACCGACCTGCGTACGGCGCTGCACCTTGGTCAACTGCAGTTGCACTACCAGCCGGTGGTCGACCAGCAGACCAGCAGTGTGACGGGGTATGAGGCGTTGTTGCGCTGGGAGCACCCGACCCGCGGCATGGTCATGCCCATGGACTTCATCCCCATCGCCGAAGAGACCGGGCTGATTCACGAGCTCGGCATCCGCGCGCTGAACCTGGCGTGCCAGGAGGCGGCCAGCTGGGACAGCGAACAGACAGTGTCGGTCAACCTGTCCCCGGTACAGTTCAAGAATGCCAACCTGGTCCACACCGTGGCTTTGGCCCTGGCAGATTCGGGCTTGCCGGCGCGGCGCCTGGAGCTGGAGATCACCGAGTCGGTGTTGTTGGGCAACAGTGAGGAGAACGTGCGCACCTTGCGGGCGCTGAAAGACCTGGGTGTGTCGATTTCGCTGGACGACTTCGGTACCGGGTATTCGTCGCTGGGGTATTTGCGTTCGTTCCCGTTCGACCGGATCAAGATCGACAAGTCGTTCGTGCATGACATGTGCGACAGCCGCGAAGCCATGTCAATCATCCGCGCCATTACCGACCTGTCCAACAGCCTGATGATCAAGACCACGGCCGAGGGTGTGGAGTCGGAGGAGCAGATGCGGCGCCTGGCGGCAGAGGGGTGCTCGCATTTCCAGGGCTACCTGTATGGGCGGCCTGTGCCGGCGAGTGAGCGGTTGAAGCAGGTGGCGTTGCTGTGGGGCTAGGTGATGCCCGGCGGCCCCGCGCGATCCCTGTAGGAGCAGCCTTGTGCTGCGAAGAGGCCGGTGATAACACAGTGAATCTTTAGTGCTATCACCGGCCTCTTCGCAGCACAAGGCTGCTCCTACACAGGGGGCCAGTATCAGCTATTCCAGTCAGGCGCAAAGTCGGGGCTGACCACGCGCTGATCTTTCGGCAAACCCGCAATCAATGCCCGGTCTTCATCATCCAGCTGCACGTCAAGCGCTGCCAAATTCGCCAACTGGTTCTCGCGGCTGCTGGCCTTGGGGATCACGGCGACGCCGTCCTGGTCGAGCAACCACTTCAGTGCCACCTGGCTCGGCAGGACGCCATGCTTGCGGGCAATCGCCTGGATCACCTCTTGTTGCGCCGCCTGCCCGCGTGCCAGCGGGGTGTAGGCCGTGAGCAGCAAGTCGTGGCGGCGCGCATAGTCGAGCAACGGCTGCTGGTTGAGCAGCACGTGGTACTCCACCTGAATGGCCGACAACGGCGCGCCCAGCGTCTCGACCACTTGGCGCAGCAGGCCAAGCGGGAAGTTGGCGACACCAATGCTGCGCGCCTTGCCTTCGTCACGCAGGGCTACCAGGGTCTCGATGCTGCGGGCCAGGTCCCAGTCCTTGCCCGGCCAGTGGATGTGGAACAGGTCGACCTGCTCGGTGCCCAGCACGCGCAGGCTGTCTTCCAGCGACTGACGCATGGCTTTGGGGTCCAGGCGGTCCCACCAGACCTTGGTGGTCAGGTGGATCTGCTCGCGTGGCACGTCGCTCTCGCGCAGGGCTTGGCCCACGGCCGCTTCATTGTTGTAGGCGGTGGCGGTGTCGATGTGTCGGTAACCCAGGTCCAGGGCCTGGCGCACGGCTTGGGTGCACTCGCTGCCGGTCATCGGCCAGGTGCCCAGGCCGATGCAGGGCAGGTCCAGGCCGTTAGGGGTGGTGAGCCTTCGCATGACAGTTCCTTGTAGTGGTTACAGAGTCCGTAGGGGATGGTCTTCGATCAGCCCGGCGCGGACCATGCGCGGCGGGGCGAAAGTGGTCGATCAGCGAACGGAAATTGCGTTTGGCCTCGACAAGCGCCAATTGAACTTCCTTATCCTCGTCTATCTCTTCTAGAATTCGAGCTGTTTCATCCGCCAGGCCAGCCCTGTGCGGCTTTCCCTGGGCGCAGCATCCGGCCGCGCCGCCGTCGAGAACGCCATGAGTTCCAGCACACCGCTGTCCGGAGTCAACCAACCGCTGCGTGGCATCGCCCTGGTGGTGGTGGCGACGTTCCTGTTCGCCAGCCACGATGCCCTGTCCAAGTTCCTCGGTGGCCTGTACCCGATCATCATGGTGGTGTGGGCGCGTTATGTGGTGCACACCCTGCTGATGGCCGGGATCTTCCTGCCCAAGTCTGGCCTCAATGTACTGCGCACCCGTCGCCCGTTGTTACAGACCCTGCGTGCCCTGAGCCTGCTCAGCACCAGCCTGCTGTTCACCACCGGCCTGCAATACCTGCCGCTGGCGGAGGCCACGGCGGTCAACTTCCTCGCGCCCGTGCTGGTCACGGCCTTGTCGGCACCCCTGCTCAAGGAGCGGGTGACGGTGGGGCAGTGGGTGGCGGTGGTGATGGGCTTTATCGGGGTACTGGTGGTGGTGCACCCCGGGGGTGCGATGTTCACGCCGGCGATCCTGTACCCCTTCGGCTCGGCGCTGGGCTTCTGCTTCTATCAGTTGCTGACGCGGATTCTGGCTGCCCATGACAGCCCCACCACCAGCAACTTCTATGCAGGGCTGTGCAACACCCTGGCGATGAGTGCACTGGTGCCGTTTTTCTGGGAGGTGCCGCGCTGGGACCACGCGCTGTTGATGCTGGCGCTGGGTGGTTTCGGCATGACGGCCCACCTGCTGCTGACCCAGGCGTTTCGCCATGCTGCACCGGCGCTGCTGGCGCCGTTCAGCTACTGCCAGATCGTGTTTGCCGGGCTGCTTGGGCTGCTGTTCTACAGCCAGGTGCCAGACAGCCTGAGCCTGGTGGGGATCTCGATCATCTGCATCAGTGGCCTGGGCGCGGCGTGGATGCAGCGGAGCAAGTGACACGGCCTGGGTTCATGGCGATGCCATGAACTGCAGGATCCGCTCACGCAACCAGCGCTCGGCCGGGTCGTTGTCCTGGGCGCCGCTCCAGACCATCGACAGTTCTGCCTCGGTGATTTCGAAGGGCGCTGGGTCGGCGCGCAAGCAGCCGTCATCGGCCAGGGCGCAGGCGGCGTAGTCCGGTACTGTGGCGATCAGTTCGGTGTTGCGCAGCAGCGCGCGCAGGCTGCCGAACTGCGGCACGGCCAGCACCACCTTGCGGCATCGGCCGATGCGCGCCAGGTCCAGGTCGATGTTGCCGCTCATGTCGCCAGAAAACGACACCATCACATGCGGGCGGGCGCAGTACTCGTCGAGGGTCAGTGGCCCCGGTCGATCGTCGGCGCGCAGCACGCGCACGCCAATATCGCGCAACTTGCGGCGCTTGGCGTTGGCCGGCAGGTCGGTGGTGTAGCTCACGCCCACCGAAATCTCGCCGCTGGAGAGCAGGCCTGGCATCAACAGGAAGTTGGCCCGCCGCACCACCACGCTGATTTCGGGTGCCTCTTCGCGCAAGGCCTGAAGCAGGGCAGGGAGCAGGCCGAACTCGGCGTCGTCCGAAAGCCCGAGGCGGAATACGTTGCAGCTGTTGGCGGGGTCGAACGCCCGCGCACGGCTGATGGCGGAAGAAATCACATCCATGGCCGGCCCCAGCTCGGTGAAAATCTGCATCGCCCGTGGCGTGGGCTCCATGGCCCGACCGTTGCGGATCAGCAGCGGGTCGTCGAACAGCTCGCGCAGGCGGGCGAGGGCGGCGCTGACGGTGGACTGGGTGATGAACAGTTTTTCGCCGACGCGGGTCAGGTTGCGTTCGATCATCAGGGCTTCGAACAGCACCAGCAGGTTCATGTCGACGCGGCGCAGGTCGTTGCGGTTCATGGGGCTTGGCTCACGGGGGCTGAGGGGATTGGCGGTGTATTGAAGCACGGCGCAGGCCCGATTGCCTTGTATGGATGTGCGGGCCTCTTCGCGGGGCAGTCCAGGTTTGGCACGGGCCTTGACTCAACCTGTGGGAGCGGGCTTGCCCCGCGAAGAGGCCGGCACGGCAGAACGCTGACAGAGCCAGCCTATTACCCCGTAATACTCGCTCTATTAGAAGTCTGCCCAAGCTCGGCTAGTCTTTCCCCTGGCCCTGTGAATTCCGCGGCCGGGGCGCGCCTGAGCACCTGTGTTCAAGACCGTAGCGCCCCGCCGTGACAGCTTCGCAAGCCCCGTGTCGGCAAGACACCGACCAGACCTGATGAGGGGTAGGCACGAGCCCAAGCGCTCGGCTGATAGAACACCTGGCATAGACCGGAAATCTGGATAACCGACCCAAAGGTACCCACAGATGTCGAACGAATCGAAATGCCCGTTCCATCAAACCGCAGGTGGCGGCACCACCAACCGTGACTGGTGGCCTGACCAGCTCAACCTGAGAATCCTTCACCAACATACCGCCAAATCCGATCCGATGGACCCGGATTTCGACTACGCCAACGCCTTCAAGAGCCTCGATTTCCAGGCCCTGAAGCAAGACCTGACGGCCCTGATGACCGACTCCCAGGACTGGTGGCCCGCCGACTTCGGCCACTACGGCCCGCTGTTCATCCGTATGGCCTGGCACAGCGCCGGGACCTACCGCATTGGCGATGGCCGCGGTGGCGCCGGTTCCGGTCAGCAGCGGTTCGCCCCGCTCAACAGCTGGCCGGATAACGTCAGCCTGGACAAGGCCCGGCGCCTGCTGTGGCCGATCAAGCAGAAGTACGGCAACAAGATTTCCTGGGCCGACCTGATCGTCCTCACCGGCAACGTCGCGCTGGAGTCCATGGGCTTCAAGACCTTTGGTTTCTCTGGCGGGCGTGCCGATGTGTGGGAGCCGGATGAAGATGTGTACTGGGGCTCGGAAAAGGTCTGGCTGGGCGGCGATACCCGCTACGGCAAGGAGCAGGTCAAGGCACAGGAACCCGGCCAGGGTGACCTGGTGGCCGAACCCGCCAAGCACGGTGAAGAACAGAGCCGCAACCTGCAGGCCGAGCGCAACCTGGAAAACCCGCTGGCCGCCGTGCAGATGGGCCTGATCTACGTCAACCCGGAGGGTCCGGAAGGCAACCCTGACCCGGTCGCTTCGGGCAAAGACATCCGCGAAACTTTCGGCCGCATGGCCATGAACGATGAAGAGACCGTGGCGCTGATCGCCGGTGGCCATGCGTTCGGCAAGACCCATGGCGCAGGCCCCGCCGACAATGTGGGGGCCGAGCCCGAGGCTGCGGGCCTGGAGATGCAGGGCCTGGGTTGGGCCAACAAATTCGGCTCCGGTAAAGGCCCCGACACCATCACCAGCGGCCTGGAAGTGACCTGGACCTCAACCCCGACCAAATGGAGCAACGAGTACCTCAACAACCTGTTCAACTTCGAGTGGGAGCTGACCAAGAGCCCGGCCGGTGCGCACCAGTGGCGGCCGAAGGAAGGCAAAGGCGCAGGCACCGTGCCGGATGCCCATGACCCCAGCAAAACCCATGCGCCGTCCATGCTCACCTCCGACCTGGCGCTGCGCTTTGACCCGATCTACGAGCCGATTGCCCGCCGCTTCAAGGACAACCCCGACCAATTGGCGGATGCCTTTGCCCGTGCCTGGTACAAGCTGATCCACCGCGACATGGGCCCGCTGGCGCGCTATCTCGGGCCAGAAATGCCCAACGAGGAATTGCTGTGGCAAGACCCGCTGCCTAAAGCCGAACCGGTACCGTTGGGCGAGCAGGATGTCGCAGCGCTCAAGGCCAAGATTCTGGCTTCAGGCTTGAGCGTGGGCGAGTTGGTATCGACCGCTTGGGCCTCAGCCTCGACCTTCCGTGGGTCCGACAAGCGCGGTGGAGCCAATGGCGCACGCTTGCGCCTGGCACCGCAGAAAGACTGGGCTGCGAACCAGGGCGTAGGCAAGGTCTTGGCAGCGCTGGAGAAGATCCAGGGCGAGTTCAACAACGGTGGCAAGAAGGTCTCCCTGGCCGACCTGATCGTGCTGGCAGGTACCGCCGCCGTCGAGAAGGCCGCCAAGGATGCGGGTTACAGTGGCAGCGTCGGCTTCCGCCCCGGCCGCGTCGATGCGTCCCAAGAGCAGACCGATGTTGAGTCGTTCGCCGTGCTGGAACCGTTGGCCGATGGCTTCCGCAACTTCACCAAGGACCGCTACAGCGTCAAAGCCGAGAAGCTGCTGTTGGACAAGGCCCAACTGCTGACCCTGACGGCGCCCGAGCTGACCGCGCTGATCGGCGGCCTGCGCGTGCTGGGTGCCAACCATGGCGGCAGCAAGGACGGGGTGTTCACCGACAAGCCGGGTACGTTGAGCAACGACTTCTTCCGCAACCTGCTGGACATGGGCGTGGAATGGACGCCGACGTCAGCCGACAACGAGCGCTTTGAAGGCCGGGACCGCAAGACCGGGCAGGTTAAATGGACGGGCAGCCGTGTTGACCTGGTGTTCGGTTCGCATGCCCAGTTGCGGGCGTTGAGCGAGGTGTATGGCAGCAGCGATGGCAAGGACAGGTTTGTGAAGGCCTTCGTTGCAGCTTGGGTAAAAGTCATGGAGCTGGACCGCTTTGATCTGAAATAAAGCGTGCCTGAAACCTCACCACCCGTGTAGGAGCAGCCTTGTGCTGCGAAGAGGCCGGTACAGATAGCCGCAATTCGGGCTGCCTGTACCGGCCTCTTCGCAGCACAAGGCTGCTCCTACACGTCGGTGGCCATCCCGCCAATTCCAGGTCGGATAGATACAAAAGTGTCCTCGTTCGTTCTGTTGCAATGCTTCTCAGGCGGCCGGCCTGAAACAGCGTGCTCACAACGACAAGGAACCCGACCATGCACATGCCAAAAACCCTGAAGATCCGCAACGGCGACAAGGTCAAAGCGACCTTCTCCGCTCAGGAATACGCAGCCCGCCACGCCCGTCTGCGGGCCTACATGGCCGAGCAGGACATCGAAGCGGCGATCTTCACCTCGTACCACAACGTCAATTACTACAGTGATTTCCTCTACTGCTCGTTTGGCCGCCCCTATGCACTGGTGGTGACCCAGGACAAGGTCGTCTCGATCAGTGCCAACATCGATGGCGGCCAGCCTTGGCGGCGCACGGTCGGCACCGACAACATCGTCTACACCGACTGGCAACGCGACAACTTCTTCGTCGCCATTCAACAAGCGCTGCCGCTGGCCTCACGCATCGGCGTGGAATACGACCACCTCAACCTGCAAAACCACGCCAAGCTCGCCGCCTGCTACCCCAAGGCCGAGTTGCTGGACATCGGCGCCCCGTGCATGCGCATGCGCATGATCAAGTCCGCAGAAGAGCAGGCGTTGATCCGGCACGGCGCGCGGGTGGCCGATATCGGCGGCGCGGCAGTGGTCGAGGCCCTGCGTGAGCATGTGCCCGAGTACGAAGTGGCGCTGCACGCCACCCAGGCGATGGTTCGCGAGATCGCCACGTCTTTCCCCGACGGCGAGCTGATGGACACCTGGACCTGGTTCCAGTCCGGGCTCAACACCGACGGCGCGCATAACCCGGTCACCAGCCGCACGGTGGGCAAGGGCGAGATCCTCAGCCTCAATTGCTTCCCGATGATCGCCGGCTATTACACCGCCCTTGAGCGCACCTTGTTCCTCGACCATTGCCCGGATGATCACCTGCGCCTGTGGCAGGCCAACGTCGAGGTGCATGAGGCTGGGCTGAAACTCGTGCGCCCGGGCATGCGCTGCAGTGACATTGCCCGTGAGCTGAACGAGATCTTCCTGCGTCACGACCTGCTGCAGTACCGCACGTTCGGCTATGGCCATTCGTTTGGGACGTTGAGCCACTACTACGGTCGCGAGGCGGGGCTTGAGCTGCGCGAAGACATCGACACCGTGCTGGAGCCGGGCATGGTGGTGTCGATCGAGCCAATGATCATGCTGCCCGAAGGGCGGCCGGGTGCAGGCGGCTACCGCGAGCACGATATCCTCATCGTCAACGACAGCGGCGCCGAAAACATTACCAAGTTCCCGTACGGGCCGGAGCACAACATCATCCGCAAATGATGCTCAGTGCCGGCCCCTGTAGGAGCGGGTTTACCCGCGAAGAGGCCGGCACCAACAACAATAAAATCACTGTATGACCACCAGACCCTGCCTCCAATTAGAAGAACCAGAGGGTACCCGTCATGTCCAGCACCACCCTGAACGCTCCCACCCTCGGCGGCGCCGTGCACAGCGCCGAACGCCAGGCCCTGCGCAAGGCCGCGCGCGCCAGTTTCATGGGCAACTTCGTCGAATGGTTCGACTACGCCGCCTACGGCTACCTCGCCACCATCATTGCCGCCACGTTTTTCCCGCAAACCGACAAAACTACCGGCCTGCTGGCGACCTTCGCGGTGTTCGCCCTGTCGTTTCTCGTTCGCCCGCTGGGCGGCGTGGTCTGGGGCCACTTTGGTGATCGCCATGGGCGACGCAACGCGCTGTCGTTGTCGATCCTGATCATGTCGATCTCGACCTTCTGCATCGGGCTGCTGCCTGGCTATGCGCAGATCGGCCTATGGGCACCGTGCCTGTTGCTGCTGATACGCCTGGTGCAGGGTTTTTCGGCGTCGGGCGAATACGCGGGGGCATCGGCCTTCCTGGCCGAATACGCGCCCCAGGGCCGGCGTGGCCTGTACACCAGTATCGTGCCGGCCAGCACGGCAGCGGGGTTGCTGTTCGGTGCGGCGTTTGTGGCGGTGCTGCATGAGCTACTCAGCACCGAGGACCTGCACAGCTGGGGCTGGCGCCTGCCGTTCCTGCTGGCTGCACCGTTCGGGCTGGTGGGCCGTTACATCCGCATGAGCCTGCAGGACACTCCCAAGTTTCTGGAGATGGAGCAGCGTCTCGAGAACAAGGCCTGCATGACCCCGGCACCGATTCGCGAGTTGCTGACCCAGCATCGTCGCAGCCTCGGCATCGGTATCGGCGTGACGTGCCTGAATGCGGTGGCGTTCTACCTGCTGCTCAGCTATATGCCGACGTACCTGTCTACTGAGCTGGGCATGACCGAGCGAGATGCCTTCATTGCCTCGACGGTTTCATTGGCCACTTACATCGGCCTGATTTTCCTGATGGGGCGGCTGTCTGATCAGTTTGGCCGCAAGACCATGCTGGTGATCGCCTCGCTGCTGTTTTTGGGGCTCACCGTGCCCTTGTTCACGTTGCTCGATGGGCAACCGCTGCTGGTGATTCTGGCCATCCAGATTCTGTTTGGCGCGATGCTGGCGATGAACGATGGGACCTTGCCGTGCCTGTTGGCGGAGATCTTCCCGACGCGGGTGCGCTTCAGTGGTTTCGCCCTGAGCTTCAACGTGGCCAATGCCTTGTTTGGCGGGACGGCGCCGTTCATTGCCACCTGGCTGATACAGGCGACCGGCAGCAAGCTGGCGCCGGCGGGGTACCTGTTGGCCGCAGCACTGGTGGCGCTGGTGGCGATGCTGATGTGCCGGGAGACGGCGCATGCGGCCCTGAAGGATTGATTCGATCTGTGCCGGCCTCTTCGCGGGCAAGCCCGCTCCCGCCGGTCCCCCACCGCGCTCAAGGTGAGTGGAAATCCTGTGGGAGCGGGCTTGCCCGCGAAGAGCCCAGCACTGTCTGATGTCAGTGCAACGAAGCCTGCCGCCGCTCTCCCAGCGGCGACAGCCCAAAAAACCGGCTGTAGCTCTTGGAAAAATGCGCCGGCGAGCTGAACCCACACGCCAGCGCCACCTCACGCACCTGCACATCGCTACGCAACAACAGCTCCCGCGCCCGCGACAGCCGCAGCTCCAGGTAATACTGGCTGGGCGTGCGCTGCAGGTATTTATGAAACAACCGCTCCAATTGGCGCACGGTCACTTCATTGAGGCTGGCCAGCTCCTCCAGCGCCAGTGGCTCCTCCAGGTTGGCTTCCATGATCGCCACCACCTGGCTCAACTTGGGCTGGGCGCTGCCGAGCAGGGTGCGCAGGGGCACCCGCTGGCGTTCGCGCTCGCCACGCACACGGTCGCACAGCAGCAGTTCGGCGGCCTTGGCGGCGATGTCTTGGCCGCCTTCTTCCCGGGCCACCAGTTGCAGCATCATGTCCATGGCCGCCACACCGCCCGAGCAGGTGTAGCGGTCGCGGTCTAGTTCGAACAGCTGGCCAGAAATGACGATACCGGGGAACTGCTCCTGCAACGTCTGCATGTCTTCCCAGTGGATGGTGCAGCGGTAGCCCTTGAGCAACTCGGCCTTGGCCAGCAGGTAACTGCCCGTGCAGATGCCGCCCAACGGCAGGCGTTGACGGGCCAGCTGGCGTAGCCAGTCGATCAAGGGCCGGTTGCCACGGCTGCGATCGATCGGGTTGGCCCCGACCACCAACAGGGCGTCCAGCGCCGGGGCGTTGCCGATGCTGTAGTCAGGCAACACGCGCATGCCGTTGCTGGCCGCCACCGGTTCATCGCTGGCGGCGATCAGCACGGTGCGGTACATCGGCCGGCGGGCCGCCAGGTTGGCCATGCGCAGGGTCTCCACCGCGGACGCAAGGCCGATGGTGGTGAAGTTGGGCAAGATCAGAAAACCGAAGGTCTTGGCGGGCGAAGGCGTTACGATTGCAGAAACGGGGTGGACCATTGCGATCTTCCTGTGCAAGCTGAGGCGTGATTCGTCGGGGGCAGTGAGAAAAACAGGCCTCGCATGATTCTTGTTGTTATAGGTCGTTACCCGGTCGATCTTACACCCCGGGCTGGTGGCCAGGAATGGACCTGAATGCAGACAGAAGGTGAACCTACGTGAACCCCGAATCCATGCTGGCGGCGCTGCCAGGTTTTGCCCTCGCGCCTGAGGCGATCCAGGTATTGCCCGATGCTGCGGCGTACCGTCGCTGCCTGCTCGAGCGCATCGCGACGGCGACCCGGCGTATCGTCATCGTCGCCCTGTACCTGCAGGAAGACGAGGCCGGGCAGGAAGTGCTCGATGCCTTGTACCAGGCCAAGGCCGCGCGGCCAGGCCTGGAAATCACCATTGTGGTTGACTGGTTCCGTGCCCGCCGTGGCCTGCTGGGGGGCGGGCGGCAGCCGGGTAATGCGGCCTGGTATCAGGCCCAGCGTCAATTGCGTGGGCTGGATGTGGTGATCCATGGCGTTCCGGTGCAAACCCGCGAGCTGTTTGGTGTGTTGCACTTGAAAGGCAGCATCATCGACGACTGTGTGATCTACACCGGTGCCAGCCTCAACAACGTGTACCTGCACCGTTTCGACCGCTATCGCCTGGATCGCTATCACCTGTTCCAGTCGCCTGCGCTGGCCGATGCCATGGTCGACCTGGTTAGACGTTTGCTGCACCACACCGCCACACCGCGGCTGGACTTGCCGGCACCGCCAGCGACCCGCAGCTTGCGCGGTGACATCCGGCGTTTGCGCGCGCGGCTGCGGCGCATGGTCTATGAGGTACCCGCCGGCGAAGCGGGGCAGGGCTTGCGGGTCATCCCGCTGCTTGGCGTTGGGCGGGGCAACCCGCTCAACAAAGCACTTTGCGCACTGCTGGCCGCTGCACGCACGCAGATCATCATCAGCACGCCTTATTTCAACCCGCCTCGGGTATTGATGCGCGAAATCGACCACGCCCTGGACCGTGGCGTGCGCGTGGAGCTGATCGTTGGCGATCGCACGGCCAATGACTTCTATATAGCCCCGGGTGAGCCGTTCAGTGCTAGCGGTGCGTTGCCCTACTTGTACGAGGACAACCTGCGCGCCTTTGCCCGCCGTCGCCAGGCCGCGCTTGCCAATGGCCAGCTCGAAGTGCGGATTTGGAACGACCCTGGGCACACCTTCCATGCCAAGGGGCTGTGGATCGACCAGCGTTATTCGCTGCTGACCGGTAACAACCTCAACCCGCGCGGGTTCAACCTGGACCTTGAGAATGGCTTGCTTATCGATGACGCGCAGGGGCAGTGGATCGTGTCGCGCGAGGTGGAGCTGGAGGGCATTCGCCGGCATGCGCCGAAGATCAGCTCGGCTGAAGAACTGGGTGTCAAGGCCGAGCACCCCAAGGAAGTGCGCAAGTTCCTGCGGCGATTGCGTTACAGCCGCCTGGAACCGTTGATCAAACGAGTCCTGTGAGTATCTGCAGCGGCATCACATCGGCCACCGCAGCGCAGCTCGGGTGGCCGCTGCTGACTTGATCGCAGAGTTCTGGTAGGAAAGCTCTCGGACGACGGGACGTCACATAAAGAGTAAAAGGCAAGTCAACAAGGATTTGACGGCTAGCCTCGCCGACGCAGCAATTAGGTTACGACGAAAGAGAATCTAGATCACCTGACAAATTTATCAGGTTCCATTCCTTCTCGGTTAGGCCACACTCATACGTCACCCCGCATCAAGCAGACCATAAGCATGAGAGAGCTATCTTCACTTTCAATATGCCACAAGACCAGTAATTATTCAGCTTATGGCTACCGATATGCCGATATTGAAATAACTGGTTTATTGGGTTTCAATGGTGAGCTTGTTTTCACTCCGAGCGGCTTCTATCATCTTGGGAATGGACATCGAATTTACAATCCTCGTTTGATGCGATTCATAAGCGCCGACGCACTGAGCCCTTTTCGACAAGGGGGTGTCAACTGTTATGCCTACTGCCTGAATGACCCTGTCAATTCACAAGACCCTAGTGGAAGATCTCGGTTCAAGCGGGCAGCCGTTCAAGTTCTAGCAGTCAACAGATTCAAGAAAAAACTGACATCTGGAAAAGGGAATGGCAGCCATTTAAATGCGCTCGTAAATAAGGAGCCCGAGAACCTGATTAATGAGATGGCGGAAGCAGGAGCACTGATGTCGGCGGGGAGCGCTTTCATTACTCTGGCATCAGATGGGCGTAGCTTGCATGATCTACCTGGACCTGGATTCAAACATAAATTCGTGTTCACTCGAGACAAGAATTTTTTCATTGGCAGCTACAGCGATGGAGATTTAAGTCATGCCAGCATCGCTAGATACGGTCAACTGGGGGGCGGCGATAGCGGCGAAGTTATTAGTGCAGGCTATATTAGTAAATCCGATGGCGTCTTTGTGTTGGATAATTATTCAGGGCACTACCAGCCACCGATAGAGCGGCTAGTTCCACCCAGGGATTACCTTGAGAGATTAGGTATGAAAATAAGACTTGCGGAGTAGGCGCTGTACGAAAAAAGCTGTCGCAAACAACGCATGGAACAAGCCAGTGATACCATGGTGGTAACAACGGGAGGGTGCTGCGCTGTGAGGGAGCTTCGAATTGATATGATCGTTTGCGTGTCCCCCTCTGAAAACCAATGGCAAACGAATACAATGAGGCGTTTTCCTCATTAACCAGATAGGCCAAACCGTCTATGGCGCTTGATCCACCCACGATGCTGACGATTACGATCGCCTTGGCAGCCGCTGCTGCTTTGTACCTGGCGATCGAATGGCGCAGCGTTCGCGAGGCTTCACTCCTGTTTTGGAGCGCGGGCTTCGCCACTATTACCGTTGGCTCCACCCTGGCCCTGTTGCGTGGCATTGGCTTGCTGTTGATCGGCATCTGGTTCGCCAACGGGTTGCTGGTGGTGGCGCATGCGTTTTTCCTGATGGGGGTGTTGCGCTTCACCCAGAACCGCCTGTCGCGCACCTGGCTGCTGATGGTGCCGGTGTGGTTCGCCTTGCTGCTGCTGCCTGCGGGGCCGGAGTGGTCGAAGGTGATGCTGATGGTCAACTCGTTGCTGGTGGCGCTGTTGACCCTCAAGGCCAGCTTTTTGTTGAAGCCCCACGGCAGGTCGCTGAGCGTGGGCGCGGTGCAATTGCGCTATGTGTTGCTGATCCATGGGTTGTTCTATGTGGCGAAGGCGATCATTGCGATCACGCCGGGCACCTTGATTGACCTGGCGACCTTTGGCGGGCTGATCATTCAGATTTCCCTGGTCGAGGGGGCGATTGCGATCATGTTGATTGCGCTGTCGATGACGGGGACGGTGCGTTATCGCCGTGAAGAACGTATCGCCCGGCTGGCGGCGCGTGATCCGTTGACGGCGCTGTACAACCGGCGGGCGCTGGAAGTGCGGGCGCCGCACTTTTTCAAAGAGGTCAGCCCGGCGCGGCCGGGGGCCTTGCTGTTGATCGATATCGACAACTTCAAGCTGGTCAACGATTTGCACGGGCACATTGCGGGGGATCGGCTGTTGATCGCCTTGAGCGAGATGATTCGTGCGGTGTTGCCGGAGCGGTCGCTGGCGGCGCGGCTTGGGGGGGATGAGTTTGTGATTCTGCTCAGTGAGGCGACGCGGGAGCGGGTGGTGGAGCTGGGTAGCCAGTTGCGTGAGCGGTTTCAGCTGTTTGCTGGGCAGACGGTGCCTACGCCGCAGGCGGTTACGTTGAGTATTGGGGCTAATGTGTTTGATCAGCCGCCGGTGAGTTTGGCGGCGTTGATTGAGCAGGGGGATGTGGCGTTGTATGAGTCGAAGCGCGGGGGGCGTGACAGTATTCGGCTGGTTGAGCGGGAGGGTTTGGTTTCTTGATCGTTGGTGTGGGTGTTGGTGTTGGTTTTGAGGGGGGGGTTGATCCAGCATTGGGGCGATGCTTAGTCACCTTTCCGCCCTTACGGCGGGTCACTTTTTGGCAAACGCCCCAAAAAGTAACCAAAAAAGGCTGCGCTCCATCATACGGCCCCTACGCTGCGCTTCGGGGTCCCCTCGCTACGGCCTTGCTCCCGGGAGGACCGCGCTGCAGGGCCCATCCTGGGCCCCAGCGCTTGACGGGCATCCTTGCCCGTCACCTCCCTTCGCAAGGCCTGCGCTCGGCCTCCTGAGTCGCTGAAGGTCAAAAGCCAGATCAAGATCAAGAGCCGGCGCTAGATCACCGTTTTCAGGTCACTACCTGGTAGCACGGCACATAGGCGGCACCACCCGGCAACTTCATGCGGTGCTGGTCGACGAATGCTTGTAACAATCGCCCCAGTGGCTCCAATACTGCGCTGTCGCCGCGGATCTGGTAGGGGCCGTGTTCTTCGATCAGGCGGATGCCTTTGTCCTTGACGTTGCCGGCAACGATGCCGGAAAACGCTCGGCGCAGGTTGGCGGCCAGTTCATGGGGCGGTAGCTCGCGGCGTAGGGCGAGTTCGGCCATGTTGGCGTGGGTCGGGTCGAACGGGTGCTGGAAGCCCTCGTCGATCTTCAGCAGCCAGTTGAAGTGGAAGGCGTCGTTGCGTTCGCGACGGAACTGTTTGACCTCCTTGAGGCCTTCGACCATGTGGCGCGCGACTTCGGCCGGGTCATCGATGATGATCTGGTAGTGGCTTTGCGCGGCTTCACCGAGGGTGGCGCCGACGAAAGCGTGCAGTTGCAGCAGGAACTGCTCGGCACTGCGGGGGCCAGTGAGCACGACCGGGAAGGGCAGGCCTTGGTTGTCCGGGTGCATGAGGATGCCGAGCAGGTAGAGGAACTCTTCGGCAGTACCGGCGCCGCCCGGGAAGATGATGATGCCGTGGCCGACACGAACGAAGGCTTCCAAGCGCTTCTCGATGTCCGGCAAGATCACCAGCTCGTTGACGATCGGGTTGGGCGCTTCGGCGGCGATGATGCCCGGCTCGGTCAGGCCCAGGTAACGGCTGCCGTGCATACGCTGCTTGGCGTGGGCGATGGTGGCGCCTTTCATCGGGCCTTTCATTACGCCAGGGCCGCAGCCGGTGCAGACGTCCAGCTTGCGCAGGCCCAGTTCGTGGCCGACCTTTTTGGTGTATTGGTATTCCTCGCTGCTGATCGAGTGGCCGCCCCAGCACACCACCATCTTCGGCTCCACGCCTGGGCGTAGGGTGCGGGCGTTGCGCAGCAGGTGGAACACGTAATCGGTGATGCCCTGGGAGCTTTCCAGGTCGATGCGCTGGCTGGCCAGCTCGCTTTCGGTATAGACGATGTCGCGCAGGGCGCTGAACAGCATTTCACGGGTGCTGGCGATCATTTCGCCATCGACGAAGGCGTCGGCGGGGGCATTCAGCAGTTCAAGGCGTACGCCCCGGTCTTGCTGGTGGATACGCACCTCGAAGTCCTTGTAGGCCTCGAGAATGGTTTTGGCATTGTCGACATGCGCGCCGGTGTTGAGGATGGCCAGCGCGCACTGGCGGAACAGGGTGTAGAGGCTACCGGTACCGACTTCGCTCAGTTGCTGGACTTCACGTTGCGACAGCGTCTCCAGGCTGCCTTTGGGGCTGACGGATGCATTTATGACATGGCGTTGGGGCATCTAAGTCTTTCCTGTGCAGGTAAAACATCCTTCTTAGACAACACCATAAGTCATGCGAAGAGCTTTTGCACACCCAGCGTAATTGCCAGCCCACCCCCCACCAGCCAAAGGTTCAGTATCGCCCCGGTCAGCAGCGCCCGTGGCCCTGCCTGGCGGATCTGGCTGAAGCGTGTCTCCATCCCTAGCGCCGTCATGGCCATGGTCAGGGCAAAGGTGTCGAGGCTATTGATCGCCTGGGTCACACTGCCAGGCAGCACCTGCAGCGAGTTCACCAGCACCAGCGCCAGGAAGCCGAAAGCGAACCAGGGCATGGCGATGCGGCCGTTGCCTTGCGCCTGGCCCGGCTGGCGCGAGCGGCTGATCCACAGGCCTACCACCAGCAGCACCGGCACCAGCAGCATCACCCGGGTCATCTTGACGATGGTGGCGATGTGCGTCGCCTCGGGGCTGACGTTGCTGGCTGCACCTACCACTTGGGCCACTTCGTGGATTGTGCCGCCCAGGAACAGGCCCGCGCCCAGGGTATCCAGGTGCAGCCATCCGGCATTGATCGCCAAGGGGTAAAGGAACATCGACAGGGTGCCGAACAGCACCACGCTGCCAACGGCCATGGCACTCTTGTGCGGGGCGCTGCGCAGCGCCGACTCGAACGCAAGTACTGCAGCGGCGCCGCAAATGGCACTGCCGGCAGCGGTGAGCAGCGCGGTGTCGCGGTCCAGCTTGAGCAGCTTCATGCCACACCAGAGCCCGATCAGCAGGGTGCTGACCACCACCAGCAGCGAAACCGTCAGGCCCGACCAGCCGACTTCGGCGATTTCCTGCAGGCTGACCCGCAGGCCGAAAAAGGCCACGGCGATGCGCAGCAGCCCGCGGGCCGAGAAGTTGATGCCCGCCGCCCAGCTCGCCGGCACGCCATCGCGCAGCGCGTTGCCGTACAGGGCACCGGCAACGATACCGACGATCAGCGGGCTGATGCCCAGGTTGGCGATGGCGGGCAAGGCTGCTAGTTGGGTGACGGCAAGCGCGAACAGCGCCACGAACAAAATGCCATTGAGCCGCCCTCGGGTAGAGAGGGTAGGCGCGTAGGCGGGGTGGGATGGAACCGTGGCCATGTGAGTCCTCCGGGAAAGGTATTTCGACAAGGCCTTACGTTAATCTGGTTATAAGCTTATAAAAAATCGTAATTTAGGATGTGAAGTATCCGTTTAGCTGATATTTTGAATTCATGACCCCAGAACAGCTGATAACATTCGCCACCGTCGCCGAGCATGGCAATATCAGCCACGCGGCCCAGGCGTTGCACCTGTCGCAGCCCGCTGTGTCCGGGCAGCTCAAGTTGCTGCAGGAGGCTTTCGGTGAGCCCCTTTACCAACGCGCAGGGCGCGGCGTGCGCCTCACGGCTGCAGGTGAGCAGTTGCTGGCCCATGCCGAGCGGCTGCGCGATACCTTCCGCCAGGCCCAGGCCCTGCGCGAGGCCATGCGCGGCCTGGAGCGCGGCACCTTGCGCATCGGCGCCAGTACCACGCCGGCCAGCTACCTGCTGCCGTACCTCATCGCCGACTTCCATGCACGCTACCCGGACGTGTCGGTGAGCACCTCCAATGGCAACACGGCTGAAATTGTCGCCGCGCTGGGCAGTGTCGATATCGCCTTGATCGAAGGGCCTCCCGGGCAGGAGTTGCCGTTGGGCACCGGGGTCACGCCGTGGCGTGAGGATGAGATCGTCGCGATCGTGCCCAGTTCTCATCCGTTGGCCGGTGACGAGGCGCAGACCTTGGAATCCTTGGGGGTCTACCCACTGGTGCTGCGCGAGAGTGGCTCAGGGGTGAGGCAAATTGTCGAGCGGGCGTTTGCCCGCAGTGGCGTGGCAATGCGCGTCGCGATGGAAATCGCCGGTGTGGAAGGGGTAAAGGAAGCGGTGCGGGCAGGTATGGGGATTGGCTTTGTGTCGGCCATGTCGATTCGCCATGAGGATGGCGTGTTGCGGCGGCTGCGCATTACGCCGCAGCCGTTGGTCAGGCGCTTTTCCATCTTGATGCCCCATGCCGCCACGCCGTCGCGGGCGGCGGCGCGGTTTATGGAGTTGTGTGTGGGTCAGCCCAAAGAGGGTTAGGCTCTGTACGAAATGTTTTGTGGGAGCGGGCTTGCCCCGCGATGGAGTGCGAAGCGCTCCTGTACCCGATATCGACTAGCGTCAAAGCCGCCGCGAATTCAGGGTTTGCTGCCGCGTTGCGGCAGATCGCGGGGCAAGCCCGCTCCCACAATGATGGATGACCAGACTTACCGTACAGATCCTAGCAAAGCTGGCCTTTCGCGGCGGTATCACCCCACCTTGAACACGTGCTTGAGATACGCCACGAAGTTCTCATCCCGGCATTGGGTCTTGCCCGGGCTGTCGGAAATCTTCGCCACCGGCGCCCCATTACACGCCGTCATCTTGATCACGATGTTCATCGGCTCCACTCCCGGGATATCGCAGGTGAGGTTGGTGCCGATGCCAAAGCTCACGTTAATCCGCTCATGCAGTGCGCGGTACAGGCCAAGCGCCTTGGCGAAATCCAGCCCATCCGAGAAGATCAGCGTCTTGCTTCGCGGGTCGATCCCCAATTTTTCATAGTGGGCAATGGCCTTTTCTGCCCATGCCAGCGGGTCGCCCGAGTCGTGGCGCAGGCCATCGAACAGCTTGGCGAAGTACAAGTCGAAATCCCCCATGAACGCGTCCATGGTGATGCAATCGGTCAACGCGATGCCCAGTAGCCCGCGGTATTCCCGTACCCAGCATTCCAGCGCAGCGGCCTGGCTGTCGACCAGGCGCGGGCCCAGTTGCTGGTGGGCCATGAACCATTCGTGGGCCATGGTGCCGATGGGCTTGAGTTCCAATTCGCGGGCCAGGTGCACGTTGCTGGTGCCAACCAGGCGGCCAGGGAAGTCGCGCTTGAGAATGTGCACGACCTGCTCCTGGACCCGGTACGAGAAGCGCCGTCGGGTGCCGAAATCGGCCAGTTGAAAGCCTGCCAGCTCATCGGCATTCGCTTCGGCCTTGAGCCAGTCAAGCTTCTGGTACAGCCGCTCGCCCACGTGTTCCATCACCACTTCCCGATAGCGGTAGCGGTTGCGCACTTCGCTGATGATTGCCAGCAGCGGGATCTCGTAGAGGATCACGTGCAGCCACGGCCCGCGCACGCGGATTGCCAGCTGCCCGGCGTCGTCCAGGCCGACCTGCACATAGCGCAGGTTGAAACGGAACAGGCTCAGAAAGCGGATGAAGTCCGGTTTGATGAACGGGATTTTTTCGAGGTAGGCCAATTGGTCGTGGGTGACGGTGACATCGGCCAGTTGCTCGACCTGGTAGCGGATTTCTGCCAAGTAAGGGGAGAGGTCCTCACCGTTACGGCAGCGGAATTCCCATTCCACCTCGGCGTTGGGGTAGTTGTGCAGCACCGCCTGCATCATGGTGATCTTGTAGAAGTCGGTGTCCAGCAGGTTCTGGATGATGCGCGGGCCGAAAACGCTGTCACTCATGGGCGGTCTTCCTTGATCAGCGAGAGTTGGTAGTCGAGCGCGGCTTCGTCGCCGCAGAGGATGACACCCTCGGCGGCCAATGCGCCGCAGGCAGCGATGGCGCCGGCCTGGGTGAGGGCGCGGCAAGCCGGCAGGTACAGCAACACCTGGAACCCGGCCCGGCGCAACTGGTGGGCGGTGGTCTTGACGCAGTAGTCCAGGGCCAGGCCGCCGACGATCACGGCGCCCACCTGCTGCACCTTGAGGTATTCGATCACCCCGGTGGAGCGGCGTTCGGCCAGGTCGTGGTAGCAGGCGCCATAGGGGTGCAGGTCGGGTTCGACGCCTTTCCACACGAAGTAGTCGTAATCGATGGGGGCGGGCAGGCCAGGCAGCAGTTCGAAGCCGGGTGTGCCTGGCACGCAGTGACTGACCCAGGTCAGGTCGGCATTGGCCAGCGGCAGCGGTTGCAGCATCTGGGCCGGGTCGGCAACCACCCAGGCTGCATTGGCCGGGTGAGCGTCCTTGCTGCCCAGGCGCAGGTCTGCACGCAGGGCCATGGCGTTGAGGTCGGCGGCGATTTCATCGCCCTCGGGCACGGGTAGTTCCTGCGGGGCGTTGGCGGTGAAGCCGTTTTGCGCGTCGACATCGAAACTGGCGATCTTCATGGTGCTCTCCTCGCTGGCATGGCCATATATTCCACCTGGTGCATTAAGTGTGTCAAGCACTAGCTAATGAAACAAAGCCCCTTGTGCTACTTAACTGCTCTGGTGGATTATTGAGTTACTGAAGCGTGGAGCGTTCCCTTGAGTAGCACTGAAGTCTTGGCCAGCGTCGATATCGTCGCCTTGCGCATGGCCCCTGAAGCCCAGCATCTGCAAGTGTTGTTGCACCGCCGTGAGCGCGAACCGCACGCCGGCCAGTGGGCCTTGCCGGGTGTGATCGTCAACGGCCGTATCCCCGACACCAGCCTGGAGGGCGCGGCCGACCGCGCTTTGCGGGAAAAGGCCCGGGTGGTGCCGTGCTACATGGAACAGGTGGGTACCGAAGGCAATGCGTTCCGTGACCCGCGTGGCTGGTCGCTGAGCACCTACTACCTGGCCTTGCTCGCCCCTGGGCAGACCGTTGAAGGTGAGCAGCTGGCGTTTGTCGATATGGACAGCGTGCTGGGGCGCAAGGTGCTCTTGCCCTTCGACCACAACTTGCTGGTGGAGCGCGCCCGCGAACGGCTGGCGGCGAAGACTGTGTATAGCAGCTTGCCGCTGTACCTGCTGGCCGAGAAGTTCACCGTGCTCGATGCCTTGGGGGCGGTGCAGGCGTGCCTGGGGCAGGCGGTGAACAACACCTCGCTGCGCAAACGCCTGGAGCGCTTGCGCGAGCTGGGGTGGGTGAGGGATACCGGGGAGAAGAATCAGCCTAAGCTGGGTAGGCCGCAGCAGTTGTTTCAGTACACGCCGCAGGGGGAGCGGCCGTTCATGTTTGATCGCAGTTTGTTGCCGGAAGGCGGGCTGTCTTAACTGCGGGCAGGCTACTGTCGCTGGAGCTAGTGCGCGCAGCGGCTGGTATCACCGTGCTCCGCCGGCGCCTTGCGCGCCGCAGCCAGCAGCGTTGCCAACACGATCAACGCCGCCCCCGCCGCCATGCGCACACTCGGTTGCTCGCCAAACAACCATCACGCCCCAAGAATCGCATACACCGGCTCCAGCGCGATGATCATGCCGGCGGTACGCGCCTCAAGGCCTTCCAGGCTCTTGACGAACAGGAACTGCGACAGCCCGGTGCAGAACACGCCCAGCAGCGCCAGGTTGACCCAGTCATGGCTACCCAGGCTGGTGCTGCCCAAGTGAGTGAAGGCGAACGGTGCCACCAGCGCGGCCACGACCACGTTCTGCCAGAACGCCACCTGCATCGCGTTCATGCTCGATGCGCGGCGGCGGTTGGCGACCGTCAGCAAGGCGAAGGCAAGGCCAGACCCCAAACCCCACAGCAGGCCGACAGTGCCTTTGTCGAGCAGGTCGAAGGTGGGCACGACCAGCACCAGGCCTGTCGTCACCATCAGCAATAACAAACCTTGGGTGGCGCCAATGCGTTGGCCGAACACACCGCGCTCAATCATGGCGATAAAGGCGGGGAAGCTGGCAAAGCCCAGGGTCGCCACGGCCACCCCACCGACCTTGACGGCAATGAAGAAGGTCACCCAGTGGGCAGCCAGCAGCGCGCCGGTCAGGCCGAGGATTGGCAGGTTGCGTAAGGTCAGGGCGTCGAGCAGCCGGGTGCCCTTGAGCCCGGCGACGAAGCCCAGGGCAATGAAGGCAAAGGTGGCGCGGCCGAAGGTGATAATGCTGGCGTCGGCTTCGATCAAGTGGCCCAGGATGCCGGTCAGGCCGAACAGGACGGCGGCGATGTGGGCAACGAGCAGCGCGTTGCGGTGGCCGGTGGAGGCACCGGCTACGGGGAGGGAGGTAGCGATCATGGCAGTCAAATGCTTCACAATGTGCGCGCGCAAGCACTCCCGGCCGACGCGTCGCGGGTTTTCAAAACTGGGAGTTTTATCGTTATGAGCCCGGACGAATTGCCCGGTGCAAAAAGGCGCCACAGCGTTGGAATTGTGAAGCGAGGCTGTTTACTCGCAATTACTGCGTCTGCCAGCCCACGGCGCGGGGCTGGCTGATGTGTGTATTATTTTTGTATACAGGGTTGCGAGGCCGGTCGCGGGTGACGTCTGGTTGTCTGATCGCGACATTGATCGTTGTCGCGCCGCGCCGCCTTACTCTTCGCCGTAGTTCATGATCGACAGCAGGCGGATGGGCACCTGCACGAGCTGCTCCGGCCCGTGCGGGGTTTCGCCATCGAAGGTCAGGCTGTCACCCGCGTGCATGTGATAGAGCTGGTTGCCGTGGCGGTACACCAGTTCACCCTCCAGCAAATGCAGGAACTCCGTGCCTGGGTGGGCGAAGGTCGGGAACTCTTCGCTGGCGTCATCCATGCTCACCATGTAGGCCTCGAAGTGCTTCTTCGGGCCCCTGGCGTGATTGAGCAAATGATAGGTGTGGCCCTTTTCTGTGCCCCGGCGCACCACCTCCAGCCCTTCACCGGCCTTCACCAGCAGTGCATTGCCGTCAGGTTGGTCGTACTGGCTGAACAGCTTGGCCATCGGCATACCCAGCACATCGCACAGGCGGCTGAGGGTATCGAGGCTGGTGGACACCTGGGCGTTCTCGATCTTGCTCAGCATCCCTTGGCTGATACCGGCGATGCGCGCCACATCGGCGAGTTTGAGGGACTGGGCCTGGCGCTGGCGCTTGATCTGCAAGCCCAGGTACTGCTCCAGGCGAAGGCGCGGTTGGGTTTCGGTCGGCATCTAATGTCCTGCACGGTTTCAGTTCAAGAATAAAGATTTCGCACTGAGAAAGTGCGAAATGCTACTGCGGTGGCAGTCGTTTTCCTCAGGTGAAAACAAGTTTCCCATATCTACAACGGAATTTCCTGGGTAATGGCGGCTGGCCTCTTCGCGCCGAACCGCCGCGAAAAGGCCGGTGGAGGTAAACCTGGCAAGCGCTTTGCATTCCTGTGATGAAAGTAAGTTTCCCATGCGGAATTACAAGCGACCCCTTACCCAGGAGTGTTCAACCCATGTTGCCAGCAGAAACCCAGCGCACCCTCGATCAGCACGGCATTAAGTATGTGCTGGCGCAGTTTGTCGACATCCATGGCTCGGCAAAGACCAAATCGGTGCCGGTCTCGGGCCTCAAGATGGTGGCCGAGGAGGGCGCCGGTTTTGCCGGGTTCGCCATCTGCGGCATGGGCATGGAGCCACACGGCCCGGACTTCATGGCCCGGGGCGACCTGGCCACGTTGATCCCGGTCCCCTGGCAGCCCGGCTATGGCCGGGTGGTGTGCGTCGGCCATGTCAACGGCCAGCCCTGGCCTTATGACAGCCGTTACGTGTTGCAGCAACAGGTGCAGCGCTTGGCCGACAAGGGCTGGACGCTGAACACCGGGCTGGAGCCCGAGTTCAGCCTGTTCCGCCGTGACGAAGGCGGCAAGCTGCAATTGGTGGATGCCTCGGACAACCTCGACAAGCCGTGCTACGACTACAAGGGCCTGTCGCGGTCGCGGCTGTTTCTGGAGCGCCTGACCGAAGCCTTGCAGCCCGTGGGCTTCGACATCTACCAGATCGACCACGAAGACGCCAACGGCCAGTTCGAGATCAACTACACCTACAGCGACGCCATGGAGTCGGCCGACCGCTTCACGTTCTTCCGCATGGCGGCCGGCGAAATCGCCAACGACCTGGGGATGATCTGCTCGTTCATGCCCAAGCCCGACCCCAAGCGCGCGGGTAATGGCATGCACTTTCACCTGTCGCTGGCCAGCAGCACCAACAAGAATCTGTTCCATGACGCCAGCGACAGCAGCGGCATGGGCCTGTCGAAGCTGGCGTACCACTTCGCCGCTGGCCTGATGGCCCACGGCCCGGCGCTGTGTGCCTTCGCGGCGCCAACCGTCAACTCCTACAAACGCTTGGTGGTTGGCCGCTCGTTGTCCGGCTCGACCTGGGCCCCAGCCTTCGTTGCCTGGGGCGCCAACAACCGCTCGGCAATGGTCCGCATCCCCTACGGGCGCCTTGAGTTCCGCTTGCCGGATGCGGGCTGCAACCCGTACCTGGTCACTGCCGCGATCATCGCGGCTGGCCTGGATGGTATCGACCGCCAGCTCGACCCAGGCGAGATGTGCAACGAGAACCTCTACACCCTGAGCCTCGAAGAAATCGCCGCACGCGGTATCAAGACCCTGCCGCAATCGCTCAAGGAAGCCGCCGACGCGCTCGAGGCCGACCCCCTGTTCCGCGAGGTGCTCGGCGCCGAGATCGTCGACGAGTTCATCAAGCTCAAGCGCATGGAGTGGGTGGAGTATTGCCGCCACGTTTCCGACTGGGAAATCCAGCGTTACACCGAGTTTTTCTGACCGCCCCCATCCCTTGGGCGGCCCTCAAAACAGCGGTCGCCCACTGCCTAGTAAGGAGCATCACCATGTGTGGAATCGTAGGTCTGTACCTGAAGAAGCCTGAGCTGGAAGCCCAGCTCGGCAAGCTCTTCGAACCCATGCTGCACGCCATGACCGACCGTGGCCCCGACAGCGCCGGCTTTGCCATTTACGGCGATGAAGTGGCCGACGGCTGGGTAAAACTGACGTTGCAGGCCCTTGATGGGGGCTATTCGTGGGCCAGCTTGATGGGGCAACTGGAAGGGCGCTTGGGCTGCTCGCTGGACTGGTTTCAGAACGCCAGCGCCGCCGTGCTCAAGGTGCACACCACGGAAGCTGCCGCCCGTGCTGCATTGGCCGAGCTGGCCCCTGAAGTGCGCATCATGAGCGCCGGGCAGAGCATCGAAATCCTTAAGGGCATGGGCCTGCCGGCTGAGATTTCCAGCCGCTTCGGCCTGGCCGGCATGAAGGGCAGCCACATCATCGGCCACACCCGCATGGCCACCGAAAGCGCGGTGACCCTGGAGGGCAGCCACCCGTTCTCCACCGGCGCCGACCTGTGCCTGGTGCACAACGGGTCGCTGTCCAACCACTTCCGCCTGCGCCAGGAACTCAAGCGTGAAGGCATCAGCTTCGAGACCGACAACGACACCGAAGTGGCTGCCGGCTACCTGACCTGGCGCCTACAGCAGGGCGATACCTTGGCCAAGGCTTTGGACGGGGCTCTGCAAGACCTGGACGGGTTCTTCACCTTTGCCATCGGCACCCGCAACGGCTTCGCGGTGATTCGCGACCCGATCGCCTGCAAGCCAGCGGTGCTGGCTGAAACCGACGACTACGTTGCCATGGCCTCCGAGTACCAGGCCCTGGCCAGCCTGCCCGGTATTGAAAACGCCAAGGTCTGGGAGCCGGCGCCGGCCACCCTGTACGTCTGGGAGCGCGAAAGCGCCTGACCTGCCACCGAACCTCTGGAGAACCTTATGAAGACGATCGACCTTTCCAGCACTTCGGTGCGTGTCCTTAACCAGTCCCTGCACGGTGAGGTGCAAGACCGTGAGTGGCGCGTGACGCGCCCCGACGGCAAACACAACTTGGCTGTCGGTATCAACGAAGACGTTTCGGTAGAGATCGACGGTCATGCCGGCTACTACTGCGCCGGCATGAACCAGAAAGCCAACATTACGGTGCACGGCAATGTGGGCGTGGGGGTGGCGGAAAACATGATGTCCGGCTCGGTGCGGGTCAAGGGCAGTGCCTCTCAGGCCGCCGGTGCAACCGCCCACGGTGGGTTGCTGGTGATCGAGGGCGACGCCGGTGCCCGTTGCGGTATTTCCATGAAGGGCGTCGACATCGTGGTCGGCGGCAGCATTGGCCACATGAGCTGCTTCATGGGCCAGGCCGGGCGTTTGGTGGTGTGCGGCGACGCCGGCGATGCGCTGGGAGACTCGCTGTACGAGGTGCGCATCTACGTCAAGGGCACGGTCCAGTCGCTGGGTTCGGACTGTATCGAGAAAGAAATGCGCGCCGAGCACCTGCAAGAGCTTCAGGCGCTGCTGAACGACGCGGGCCTCGACCATAAAGCCGCCGATTTCAAACGGTATGGCTCGGCCCGTCAGCTGTACAACTTCAAAGTCGACAACGCCTCCGCGTACTGATCCAGGAGCAACCCCATGAGCGAGCAATTCCCCCCGGTACTGCGTGAGTCGGCCACCTTCGATCGCCTGACCATCCAGGAAATCCAGCGTGCCGCCGAAACCGGCATCTATGACATTCGCGGCGGTGGCACCAAGCGCCGCGTGCCGCACTTCGATGACCTGCTGCTGCTCGGCGCCAGCGTGTCGCGCTACCCGCTGGAAGGCTACCGCGAAAAATGCGGCACCGACGTGGTGCTGGGCACCCGCTTTGCCAAGAAACCGATCCACCTGAAGATCCCGGTGACCATCGCCGGCATGAGCTTCGGCGCGTTGTCGGCCAACGCCAAGGAAGCGCTGGGCCGTGGTGCGACCATCGCCGGCACCAGCACCACCACCGGTGACGGCGGCATGACCCCGGAAGAGCGGGGCCAGTCGCAGCACCTGGTGTACCAGTACCTGCCGTCGCGCTACGGCATGAACCCGGACGACCTGCGCAAGGCCGACGCCATCGAGATCGTCCTTGGCCAGGGCGCCAAGCCGGGCGGTGGCGGCATGCTGCTGGGCATGAAAGTGACCGAGCGCGTGGCCGGGATGCGCACCTTGCCGATCGGTGTCGACCAGCGCAGCGCCTGTCGCCACCCGGACTGGACCGGCCCGGATGACCTGGCGATCAAGATTGCCGAGCTGCGCGAGATCACCGATTGGGAAAAACCCATCTACGTGAAAATCGGTGCCAGCCGCCCGTACTACGACGTCAAGCTGGCGGTGAAGGCCGGCGCTGACGTGATCGTGCTCGATGGCATGCAGGGCGGTACTGCTGCGACCCAGGAAGTGTTCATCGAGCACGTCGGCATCCCGATCCTGCCGGCCATCCCGCAGGCCGTGCAGGCGCTGCAGGAGATGGGCATGCACCGCAAGGTGCAGTTGATTGTCTCGGGTGGCATCCGCAACGGTGCCGATGTGGCCAAGGCCATGGCCCTGGGCGCTGACGCAGTGGCCATCGGCACCGCTGCTTTGATTGCCCTGGGCGACAACCACCCGCGCCTGGATGCGCAGTTGAAGGCACTTGGCTCAGCTGCCGGTTTCTACGATGACTGGCAGAACGGCCGCGACCCAGCCGGCATCACCACCCAGGATCCGGAACTGGCCAAGCGCCTGAACCCGGAAGAGGCCGGTCGGCGCCTGGCCAACTACCTGCGCGTGCTGGTGCTGGAGGCGCAGACCATGGCCCGTGCCTGCGGCAAGTCGCACCTGCACAACCTGGACCCTGAGGACCTGGTGGCGCTGACCGTGGAAGCAGCCGCCATGGCCCGGGTGCCGCTGGCCGGTACTGCCTGGGTACCAGGCCAGGCTCAGTACTGATTCCACCTTCTGGGGCCGCTTTGCGGCCCCCGTTGCATCCCCTTTCGCACAGGAGTGACTCCATGAAGCTTGCCCTTGCTGTTGTGCTGTTGGCATTGACGCCGTTGGCTCACGCCGCCGAGCCCACCCTGGACACCGGCAATACCGCCTGGATGATCTGCGCGGCGATGTTCGTGCTGATGATGTGCATCCCGGGCCTCGCGCTGTTCTACGGCGGCATGGTGCGGGCCAAGAACTTTCTCTCGGTGTTCACCCAGCTGTTCGCCGTGGCCGGGCTCATCGGCATCCTCTGGGTGCTGTTCGGCTACAGCCTGGTGGTGGATACCCGCGGTATGGTTGAAGGCCAACTGACCTTCAACAGTTTTATCGGCGGCCTGGACAAGGCGCTGATGCTGAACATCGGCCATGACAGCCTGGTAGGGACCATCCCGGAAGGTGTCTTCGCGGTATTTCAGCTGACTTTCGCGATCATCACGCCTGCGCTGATTGCCGGCGGCTTTGCCGAACGCATGAAATTCAGTGCCTCGTTGTTGTTCATGGGCGCCTGGTTCGTCCTGGTGTACGCACCGATTGCCCATATGGTCTGGGGCGGGCCAGGGGCATTGATGGTCAACTGGGGCGTGCTGGACTTTGCCGGCGGCACCGCAGTGCACATCAACTCCGGTGTGGCGGCGCTGGCTGCAGCGTTGATGCTAGGCAAGCGCAAGGGCTACCCACAGCTGGCCATGCCGCCGCACAGCCTCGGCTTCACCCTGGTAGGTGCCGGTTTGCTGTGGGTGGGCTGGTTTGGGTTCAACGTGGGCTCGGGGCTTGCGGCCAACGAAGGGGCAGGGGTGGTGATGCTGGCGACCATGGTGGCTGCCTGCGCAGGGATTGTCGGTTGGCTGATTACCGAAAAGCTCATGCATGGGCGGCCCACTGCACTGGGGGCGGCCTCAGGTGCGTTGGCCGGGTTGGTTGGCATCACGCCGGCGTGCGCCTTTGTCGGGCCGTTGGGGGCGCTGGTGATCGGCTTGCTGACGGGGGCTATCTGCTTCTTCGCGGTGACCCGGCTGAAGCAGGCATTGGGGTATGACGACAGCCTCGACGTGTTCGGCCTGCATGGCGTGGGCGGGATGGTTGGCGCGCTATTGACCGGGGTGTTTGCCGCGCCGTCGTTGGGCGGCTATGTGGAAGGCATTACGCCCCTTGGGCAAGCACTGGTGCAACTGAAAGGCGTGGCCTTTACTTTTGTTTATTGCTTTGTGGTTAGCTGGGCGATTCTGGGCGCCATCAAGCTGACTGTCGGGCTGCGGGCCAGCCGGGAGGAGGAAGAGCAGGGGCTGGACCTGGCGGAGCACAATGAGCGGGCTTATAACCTCTGACTACAAGGTGTCTGTACCGGCCTCTTCGCGGGCAAGCCCGCTCCTACAGCAGTACCACATTGCCCGAATCTGTGGTCCCCCTGTGGGAGCGGGCTTGCCCGCGAAGAGGCCAGTACAGGATGAATCAGTGCCCCATGGCCAGCTTGGCACTCACTTGCCGGCGACGATAGGCACTGTCGCGGCTAGCCAGCCACCAGTACAACGGCGAGGTAATCGCCAGCCCCACCAGCCACGACAGGTCTGCCCCGTTGATGTGCTCGGAAACCGGCCCGACATACAGCGGCGTGTTCATGAACGGGATCTGCACCACGATGCCCACGGCGTAGGCCACCAGCGCCTGCGGGTTGTAACGCCCGTAGATACCGCCATCAACCTTGAAGATCGACTGGATGTCGTAGTCACCCTTGTGAATGGCATAGAAGTCGATCAGGTTGATCGCCGTCCATGGCACCAGCACCACCAGCAGCACCAGCACCATGTCGACGAAGTGGCCGATGAAGTCCTTCGATGCGCACACGGCCACCACACTGCAAGCCGCCAGCACGATCAGCGACAGCACCGCACGGCTTTTGGCGGTGGGGATCCAGCGGTAGGCGAAGGTCTGGATCAGGGTAATGATCGACAGCACCGCGCCATACAGGTTGAGGGCGTTATGGCTGATCACGCTGAGCAGGAACAGCACCAGCATGATCGGGCCCAGGGTGCCGGTGGCGAGTTTCACCGCGTCCATGGTGTCCATGCCGGCCGGAATTGCCAGCACCGCGACCGCGCCGAAGATGAACGACAGGCTCGAGCCCAGCACAGAGCCCAAGTAAGTGGTCCATAAGGTCGAACTGACCTTGACGTCGGCCGGCAGGTAGCGCGAATAGTCCGACACATACGGGGCAAAGGCGATCTGCCACAACGCTGCCAGCGACACCGTGGCCAGCCAGCCGGCCAGGTTGAAACCACCGCGGGTGAGGAAGTCGTCACTTTGCACGTGGGTGAAGATATAGCCGAAGCCGACCACGATACCGATGCCCAGCACCCAGGTGCCGATGCGGTTGAGCACATGGATGAAGCGGTAACCGATGATGCCGATGATGCCCGACCCCAGTGCGCCAATGACGATACCCACCGGTACCGGCACGGCTTCGACCACGCCATGCAGCGACTTGCCCGCGAGGACGATGTTGGAGGCGAAGAACCCGATGTACATGACCCCGGCGATCACCACCACCAGCAGCGCGCCAAGTGTGCCGAACTGGGCGCGGCTCTGGATCATCTGCGGGATGCCCATCTGCGGGCCCTGGGCCGAGTGCAGCGCCATCAGCACCCCGCCTACCAGGTGGCCGACCAGGATGGCGACGATGCCCCACACCAGGTTCAGGTGAAACAGCTGCACGCCCAGCGCGCCGGTGACGATGGGCAGGGGCGCGATATTGCCCCCGAACCACAGTGTGAACAGATCCCTTACCTTTCCATGGCGGTCTTGCGGGGGCACGTAGCCGATCGTGTGTTTTTCTATGAGGGGTGCCGAGTTGGCTGCACTGGTCATGACTGACTCCAAGGCAAGGTAGGGCATGGGGTACTGCCCGGGTGCGTGCCGGCGAAGGGCGACGCGTTCTTGTTGGAGGGATGATGGGGGGTGCGGGGATAACGAGAAATTAGTAAATATGTGCCCATAAACCTTAAAAAACCTAAGGCTGACAAAAGGTTAAGGGACGAGTGGTAGCAAGGAGCGGGCCATAGGGCTGGAAGGCCTGGGCCTGGGGGGTTGGCGTCATCCAGGTGAATGGCTGGGGAACCGGGGTGGTGCGGGGTGCGCGTTATCAGTGCAGATAAATAATCCGCCTGTGCCGTAATGCTGTTCACTTAAGTTATCCATCGCCTGCATTGGGGCCGCTCTGCGGCCCATCGCGGCACAAGGCCGCTCCCACAATGTTCGCGCATGCCCTGTAAATAGGGGCATAACGCGGTCGGTGTGGGAGCGGGCTTGCCCGCGAAGAGGCCAGAGCAGGCCTGCACAGCTACATGGGCAACAGCCGGTCCTGGATCACTTCCTTCATCACCAACGTCGAACTCAACCGCTTCACGTTGGGAATGCTGGTCAGGTGTTCGTCATACAGCTTCTGAAAAGCCGGCAGGTCCTTGGCCACCACGTGCAGCAGGTAGTCCGGGTCGCCGAACAGCCGCTGCGCCTCGACGATCTGGGGGATTTCGGCCAACGCTGCCTCGAAGTCAGCCACCGGCTGGCGCGTCACCTCGCGCAGGGTGACGAACACCAGCGCGGCGAAGTTCAGCCCCAGTGCAGCCGGCGCCAGGCGCGCGTGGTAGCCCAGGATGGCGCCCGATTCCTCCAGCGCCTTCAGCCGGCGATGACAGGGCGACAGGCTCAGGCCCACGCGATCCGCCAACTCGGTCACCGACAAGCGACCATCTTTTTGCAGCTCGGCAAGGATTTTTCGATCAGTTCTGTCCATGGGGAAGAATCTTCCAGCTTATGTGCGATGACGGGGAATATACGAAAGAAAATGCCCCGAAGGAATCCGTAATCTTTCTGCATACCAAGCCAAGACATAAGGAAGATTCAAGTGGCAATCAGTGTGCTGACGGCGTTTTGGGCCGTGTCGTTGCTGTTCGTGATTACCCCTGGTGCCGACTGGGCCTACGCCATCTCGGCGGGTATGCGTGGCCGCTGGGTGATGCCTGCGGTGGCGGGCATGTTGTCGGGCCACTTCCTTGCGACGCTGGTGGTGGCGGCCGGCGTGGGCAGCTTGTTGGCGGGGCACCCGTTGGCGTTGACGTTGCTGACCCTGGCAGGCTGCACCTATTTGTTGTGGCTGGGCGGCAACCTGTTGTTGAGCCCCGGCGTGCCGGAAGCGGGGCAGGACGGGGTGGGGGAGTCCGGCTCGCGCTGGGCCTTTAAAGGCTTTTGCGTCAGTGGGCTTAACCCGAAGGTATTCCTGCTGTTTCTGGCCTTGTTGCCGCAATTCACCGACCCGCAGTCAAGCTGGCCGGTGCCGGTGCAGATCCTGCTGCTGGGGCTGGTGCACCTGTGCAGCTCGCTGGTGATCTATTCGCTGGTGGGGTACGGCGCCAAGGCCATCTTGAGCACCCGGCCAGGGGCGGCGAAGGTGGTCGGGCGGGTGTCGGGCGTGGCGATGATCGCCGTGGCCTTGGGGCTGATTACCGGGCAGTTGGGCTGACGCTACCGGCGCTGACGCCGCTCGGATACACTCGCCGCTACTTTTCGCACAACCAGGATGTGCCCCATGCCCGACACCGCCCAACTGCTGACTTTCGCATTGATCTGCCTAGGCATGGTGCTGACGCCCGGCCCGAACATGATCTACCTGATTTCCCGGTCGATCTGCCAGGGCCGAAAGGCGGGGTTGATTTCCCTCGGTGGTGTGGCCTTGGGCTTCGTCATCTATATGCTCTGCGCTGCGCTGGGCATCAGCGCGCTGGTCATGGCCGTGCCGTTTGCCTACGACGTGCTGCGCATCGGTGGCGCATTGTACCTGTTGTACCTGGCCTGGCAGGCGCTTCGTCCTGGCGGCAACTCGCCATTCCAGGTCCGCGACCTGCCAGCGGACAGCCCGCGGCGGCTGTTCACCATGGGCTTTGCCACCAGCCTGCTGAACCCCAAGATCGCCGTCATGTACCTGTCGTTGATGCCGCAGTTCATCGAGCCCGGTCACGGCAGCGTGTTGGTGCAGTCGCTGGTGCTCGGGTCTACGCAAATCGCCATCAGCGTTTCGGTCAATGCCTTGATCGCGGTGATGGCCGGCTCCATCGCCGTGTTCTTAGGCGGGCGGCCCCTGTGGCAGCGCGTTCAGCGCTGGTTGATGGGCACTGTGCTGGCCGGGTTGGCCTTGCGCATGCTGGCTGAAGGGCGCCGTTGAAAAACGTCTGAGAGCAAGGGAACGAACGGGTACTTGCAGGCCTCCTATCCATCAGATGGATGGCAATGTGCCCGGGACTTCCCTGACATGAGATCGCTTCAACAACCCCCCACCGACGCGGGTGACCCACCGTTGGGCTTTCTGCTCAACGGCGGTAGCGTCGGCAGCCTGCTCCAGTCGATGGACTGGCGCGGCTCGCCGGTGGGTCCCCCCCACACCTGGTCGCCGCACCTGCAGACGGTCATGGGCACGCTGCTGCCAGCGCAAGCGCAGTGCGTGCTGTTCTGGGGGCCGGCCTACGTGGCGCTGTACAACGATGCCTATGCACCGAGCATTGGCACCAAGCACCCCCAGGCATTGGGGCGGCCGGCCCAGGAAAACTGGAGTGAGCTGTGGGACGACCTGGAGCCGTTGCTGCGCGGTGTGCGCGAGACCGGCCAGACCTTCTCGGCCAAGGATCGCCCTTTCTACATCGAGCGCCACGGCGTGGGTGAAACGGCCTATTTTGATGTGTCCTACTCCGCTGTGCGCGAGGCTGACGGCAGCGTCGGTGGCGTGCTGTGCCTGGTGACTGAGACTACCGAGCGCGTACGCTTCCAGCAGCGCCAGGCCTTTTTGCTGGAGCTGGGCCGTGCTTTACCCGCGCTGGGTGATGCAGAGCGGATCGAAGCGTTCGCGGTAAGTCGGTTGGCACGGCGACTCGGCGCGGCACGGGTCTATTTTGGTGAAGACCAAGGCGACGGCAGCAATTTCCAGGTAGCACATGACTGGTCCGAGGGCTTGCCCTCGTTCGTCGGCCAGCATGCCTACGCGAGCTTCGGTGCTTCGTTGCGCGAGCAACTGGCAGCGGGGCAGGTGGTGCAGCAGCCTCACAGCCTGCATGTGCCGGTCCTGCGCGCTGCCCGGCTGGAGACCACCCTGAGTGTGCATTTCCATACCCCCCACCCGTGCCCTGAAGACGAATGCCAGCTGGTGGAAGAGAGCGCCAAGCAAGCGTGGGCGGCGATTACCCATGCCAGGGCCGAGCGCGCGCTGCACCTGCTCAACGAAAGCCTGGAGGAGCGCGTGGCGTCGGCCCTGGCTCAGCGCGAATCCGCGATGCTGCAGCTGCACGAAGCCCACAAGCTGGAAATGATCGGGCAATTGACCGGCGGCATCGCCCATGACCTCAACAACATGCTCACGCCGATCATTGCCTCGTTCGAATTGATGCGCCGCAACCCACAGTCCGAGCGTGCCCCCAGGCTGATCGACGGCGGCCTGCAGGCTGCCGAGCGGGCGCGCAACCTGGTCGGTCGGCTGCTCAGTTTCGCCCGCCGGCAAACCCTCAAACCCCAAGCCGTGTCTCTGGCGGCGCTGGTGGAAGACATGCGTGAGCTGATCGCCCGTTCGCTGGGGCCGACCATTACCGTGCACGTGCAGGTCGACCCGGCGCTACCGGCCGTGGTGGCCGACCCTCATCAACTGGAGCTGGCCTTGCTCAACCTGGTGGTCAACGGCCGTGACGCCATGGCTGACGGCGGTGAGCTGAGTATCGTCGCCGGTATCGATGTAAACGGCCCGCCGAGGCCGGAAGGTGTGGCCGCGGCGCGGCTGGCATGGCTACAGGTGCGCGACAGTGGCTGTGGGATGGACGCTGAACAACTGCGCCGCTGCTTCGAGCCCTTCTACTCGACCAAGGCGGTGGGCAAAGGCACCGGCCTAGGCCTGCCGATGGTGCAGGGCTTGGCCGTGCAGTCGGGCGGCGGTTTTACCCTTCGTTCGTGGCCAGGTGAGGGCACCGAGGCGACCTTGTGGCTGCCGACCAGCGATGTGGCGGCAAGCTGCCGCGACAGCGATACAGCCGAAGCGCCATTGGCCGGCCGGAAGAACCACGTGCTGTTGGTCGATGACGAAGCGATCGTACGCCATGCCACAGCGCTGCAACTGCGCGACCTCGGCTACGAAGTGATCGAGGCCGACAGTGCGGCGGCGGCCTTGCAGCTGGTAGAGCGGGGGCTAGTGCCGGATGTGCTGGTGACCGACCATGTGATGGCCGAGATGACTGGCGTGCGCTTCGCCCAGCAGATGCGCCAGCGCCAGGCCAACCTGCCGGTGCTGATCATTACCGGCTACGCCAACCTGACTCCGCGCGAACTCAAAGGCTTCGAAGTGCTGCGCAAGCCGTACCGGCGTGCCGAGCTGGCACAGAGTGTGGCGCGGTTACTGGCCGCGCAACGGTAGCCGCTATTCAGAAGCCTCAGGGCCGGCAGAGGGCGCTTGTTGCGGCAGGTACAGGGTAAACGTCGTGCCCTGGCCTTCGACGCTGATCACCTCCACATCGCCTTCGGACTGCTTGGCAAAGCCGAACACCTGGGAAAGGCCAAGCCCGGTGCCTTCACCGGGCGCTTTGGTGGTGAAGAAGGGGTCGAAGATGCGATCGAGCAGCTCGCTGGCGATGCCGACACCGCTGTCCACTACCGAGATGGCTGCAAAGGGCCCGGCTTGCGCGGCCTGCCCACGCAGGACGGGCAGGCGTTGGTTGGCCTGAAGGCGCAGGCGCAAGGTGCCTTCCCCGGCCATGGCGTCGCGGCCGTTGAGCATCAGGTTGATGATCGCGGTTTCGAGTTGGCTGAGGTCGGCGCGGATATGGCAAGGCGCCTCTGGCAGTTCGATTTCCACCTGAACCCGTGCACCGGTAGCGGTATCGAGCATATCGGCCATGGCCTGCAGCCGCGGCCCGGCCTCGAACACTTGTGGGCTCAAGGCCTGCCGACGGGCGAAAGCGAGCAGTTGGCCGGTCAACTTGGCGCCGCGTTCGACGGTGTCGGCAATGGTCTTGAGGTAGCGCTCGCGGCGTGCTTCATCCAAGTTGGGACGCTGCAAGAAGTGCAATGACGAGCGGATGATGGTCAGCAGGTTGTTGAAGTCGTGTGCCACACCGCCAGTTAACTGGCCGATGGCCTCGAGCTTCTGTGCCTGGCGCAGCACGGCTTCGGTGTGCAGCAGCTGGGCGGTGCGCTCTTCGACGCGGTGCTCTAGGGAGGCGTTGAGCGCCTCCAGCGCGGCCAAGGCTTCACGCACTTCGGCGTGGGCCTGGACCCGTTGGATATGCGACCAGCAGCGTTCGGTGACTTCGCGGATCAGGCGCAGTTCATAGCCCGTCCATACCCGGGGCGCCTTGTCGTGAATAGCCATCAGGGCGGTCAGGCGACCGTCCTTGATCAGCGGCATGCAGATGGTCGCGGTGATGCCGATGGCCTGGAACGTCGCGGCTTCCTCGGCGGCCAGTTCGTTGAGGTTGTCATTGATCACCAGCGGTTCGCCTGCGCGCAGTCGGCTGACAGCCAGGCGACCGAAGTCGGCCAGGCGGTATTGGCCGATTAGGCGCGGTGAGCCGGGGGCGACGGTGTCGCCGCAGATGTTGAAGCCGTCCTGGTCGGGGTCCATCACCGCGTAGGCGCAGCTGGACAGATGCAGGTGTTCCACCAGCATGCGGGTGGTGATCGCCATGATCCGCTCGGGGTCGATGGCATTGGCCACTTCGCGCCCCAGGCCGTCGAGAAAGCTCAGGCGCTGGCTGTTGACCACGCTGGTGGTGGTTTCGGTCACCGTGTCGAGCATGCCCAGCACAGTGCCGTCTTCGCCGCGGATCGGGCTGTAGCAGAAGGTGAAGTAGGCGCGTTCGGGGGCACCGTTGCGGTCGATGACCAAGGGAAAGTCTTCGATGTAGACCGCCTCACCGGCCATGGCGTGTTCGGCCATGGCGCTGATTTCGCCCCAGGCCTCCTGCCACACTTCACTGAACGGCCGGCCTAGGGCTAAAGGTTTGCTACCGAGGATAGGGATGAAGGCATCGTTGTACAAAGTGATCAGCTCGCGGCCCCACAGCACGGCTTGCGGAAAGCGCGAGGCCAGGCACAAGGCCACCGAGGTCTTGAGCGCGCTCGGCCAGGCCTCGAGCGGGCCCAGTGGGCTGTGGGTCCAATCGTGCTGGCGGATGCGTTCGGCCATCAGCCCGCCGCCGTCTAGCCATTTCGCCATGTGTGCTGCCGATCCTTCATACCTGGGAGGATAAGGGTGCACCGAGAATAGCGAATTGGCGAGGGCTTTATGTCGTCTGTGCGGGCCTCTTCGCGTGTAGGAGCAGCCTTGTGCTGCGAAGAGGCCAGCGACAGCAGCGAAGATCTCCGCTGTTATCCCCGGCCCCTTCGCAGCACAAGGCTGCTCCTACCGAATCGTGCCGGCTCAGCGAATGAAATGCACCTTACCGGTATCGTCATTGCCCATGTAGATGCCGTACACCCCGGCCTGGCGCTCCAGGATATACCGCTCGAGAATCTGCCGGATGGCCGGGTAGTAGATTTCGTCCCAGGGGATTTCGTCCGGCTCGAAGAACTTGTAGGCCAGTGTCTCCGGGCCGAACTGGCCGGTCTCCTGCGTGGCGATGGCGCGGAAGATGATGTACACCTCGCTGATCTTGGCCACGCTGAAAATCGAGTAGGGCGAGACGATTTCGGCGTGCACGCCGCTTTCTTCCCACACCTCGCGCAACGCCGCCTGCTCGGTGGTCTCGCCCGCTTCCATGAACCCGGCGGGCAAGGTCCAGGTGCCAGGGCGGGGTGGAATAGCCCGCTGGCACAGCAAGTACTTGCCATCGCGCTCGATGATGCAGCCGGCGATGATTTTCGGGTTGATGTAGTGGATGTAGCCGCAGCCGGTGCAATGCAGGCGTTCGTGGGTGTCGCCTGTGGGAACGCCCCGGGCCAGTTCCGTGGTGCAGTGCGGGCAGTAGCGCGGGGCGTTGGGCATGGTCAGCGGCCTATGCGGGGTTCTATACGTGGCTCTTTGAGGGCCAGGGGCTCGACCATGTCGCGCACCTTGGTGTGGTCATCCTGCTTCTGGCGCAGGTAGTCCAGGGCCACCTTGGCGGCGGCGCGGACGTGATCGACCGAGGCTTGGTGGGCGACCAGTGGGTCACCGCCCTTGATCGCCTCGACGATCTTTTCCATCTCCCGGTTGCTGGCACCGCGGCGGTTTTCTTGCGACACCGAAGTGGCGCGCAGGTAGCTGATGCGGGCCTGCAATTGGCGCAGCTGTTGGGCGGCAACCTGGTTGCCGGAGCCTTCCAGCAGCACATCGTAAAAGCCTTGCACCGAGTCGAGCACCTGTTGCAGCTCGCCTTCTTCCAGGGCTTCGCGGTTGACTTCCAGCGCGCGCTCCAGGGCGCGAATGTCCTTGGCCTTGGCATTGAGGGTGAACAGCTGGACGATCAGGCCTTCGAGCACGCAGCGCAGCTCGTAGATATCGCGGGCATCTTCCAGGGTAATGATGGCCACGCGCGGGCCTTTGGCGTCGGCGAACTCGACCAGGCCTTCGGATTCGAGGTGGCGCAGGGCTTCACGTACAGAGGTGCGGCTGACCCCGAGGCGGTCGCAAAGGTCGCGCTCCACCAGGCGGTCACCTGGCAGCAAGTGGAAGTTCATGATCGCGGCGCGCAGCTTGTCGAGCACGATTTCGCGCAGGGTAACGGGGTTGCGGTTGACCTTGAAGCTGTCGTCGAGTGGCTGGCGTTTCATCAGGTGCGCTCTTTATGAGGCTGTTGCGCCAACCCGCGGAGCACGCCGAACCGGGCGCTGCTCCTTACGGTGGTTCGAACAGCCCGTTGTTAACGGGTTGACTCCGCATCGGCTTCGGCGAACGCTTCGCGGGCCAGGCGGAAACTGTCCACCGCCGCGGGTACGCCGCAATAAATGCCGACTTGGAGCAGGATCTCGCGAATCTGTTCTCGGCTCAGGCCATTACGCAATGCGCCGCGGATGTGCAGCTTGAGTTCGTGGGGCCGGTTGAGCGCGGAAATCATGGCCAAGTTTATCATGCTGCGCTCTTTGAGCGACAAGCCTTCGCGGCCCCAGACATGGCCCCAGCAATACTCGGTGACCAGCTCTTGCAAGGGCTTGGTGAATTCATCGGCGTTCTGGATCGAGCGGTTGACGTAGTCCTCGCCCAGCACTTGGGTGCGGATCTGCAGGCCTTTCTCGTACTTTTCGTTGCTCATGCGTCTGGCTCCGAATCAAAACAGGGGCCGCAACCGAGGGTGAGAGGGTCGCGCGGCCCCTAAAAAATGGGTGGAACAGGGCCGCTTTGCGGCCCAATCGCCGGCAAGCCGGCTCCCACAGGTACAGCACAGGCAGACAGGACCGTGGCGATCCTGTGGGAGCCGGCTTGCCGGCGATTGGGCTGCAGGGCAGCCCCAAGGGTATCAGCCCAGCGGGGGCAGGGCGCCCAGCTTGCCTTTGTGGTAGACCATCGGGGTGACCGGATCTGCCGGCAACACCAGGTTTTTCACCGCGCCGACGATGATCGCGTGGTCTCCGCCGTCATACTCGCGCCACAGTTCGCACTCGATGATCGCCGTGGCCTTGGCCAGCAACGGGTTGCCCAACTCGCTCAGGTGCCAATCGATCCCCTTGGCCTTTTCCTTGCCCTTGCCGGCAAAGGCATACGCCTCGGCGGTTTGCTCGGCAGACAGCAGGTGAATGGCGAACTGCTTGCTGTCACGCAGGATCGGGTACGTGTCGGAGGCGTAGTTGGGGCAGAACAGCACCAGTGCCGGCTCGATCGACAGCGCGCTGAACGCGCTGGCGGTGATACCGACGATGCCGCCGTCGGCGTCCAGGGTGGTGACCACCGTAACGCCGGACGGGAAGGAGCCCATCACGTCTTTGTAGATGCCTGGTTCGATCATCTCGTGCTACCTCTTAACGCATCACAAACGGGTCGGGCATCGGCGCGGTGGACAGGTTGATCCACACGGTCTTCAGCTCGGTATAGGCCAGCACCGAATCGATGCCGCTCTCACGGCCGTAGCCGCTGTTCTTGAAGCCACCGATCGGCGCCATGGCCGACACCGCGCGGTAGGTGTTGACCCAGATGATGCCCGAGCGTACGTCACGGGCCAGGCGGTGGGCGCGGCCCAGGTCGCGGGTCCAGATGCCGGCCGCCAGGCCGAACTGCGAGTCGTTGGCAATGGCCAGGGCCTCTTCTTCGGTCTTGAAGCGGATGACCGCGGCAACGGGGCCGAACACCTCTTCCTGCATGATGGTCATCGAGTTGCTGTCGCACTCGAACAGGGTGGGTTCGTAGAACCAGCCGTCACCCTCGACCTCGGCACGCTTGCCCCCCAGGTGCAGCTTGGCGCCTTCGGCCTTGGCCGCAGCGACCAGGCCTTCGACCACAGCCAGTTGCTGAGCGGTGGCCATCGGGCCCATTTCGCTGGCGTCGTCCTGCGGGTTGCCGATGCGGATGCGCTTGGCGCGCTCGACCAGGCGGCTGACGAATTCGTCGAAGATCTCGTCCTGTACCAGCAGGCGTGAACCGGCCACGCAACTTTGCCCGGAGGCGGCATAAATGCCGGCCACGGCGCCGTTGATGGCGCTGTCCAGGTCGGCGTCGGCGAAGATGATGTTCGGCGACTTGCCGCCCAGCTCCAGCGACAGCTTGGCGAAGTTCTCGGCGCTGCTGCGCACCACATGGCGGGCCGTGGCGGCGCCGCCGGTGAAGGCGATCTTGCGTACCAGCGGGTGGCGAGTCAGGGCCGCGCCGGTGCTAGGGCCATAGCCGGTGACCACGTTGACCACACCCGGCGGGAAGCCGGCTTCAAGGGCCAGGCGAGCCAGCTCGAGGATGGTCGCCGAGGCGTGTTCGGACGGTTTGAGCACGATGGTGTTGCCAGCGGCGAGGGCCGGGGCCAGCTTGATGGCCGTCAGGTACAGCGGGCTGTTCCACGGGATGATCCCGGCGACCACGCCAATCGGCTCGTGCACGGTGTAGGCGAACAGGTCTGGCTTGTCCAGCGGCAGGGTGCCGCCTTCGAGCTTGTCGGCCAGGCCTGCGGTGTAGTGGAAGAACTCGGGCAGGTAACCGACCTGGCCGCGGGTTTCGCGGATCAGCTTGCCGTTATCACGGCTTTCCAGCTGGGCCAGGTGCTCTTTGTTCTCGGTGATCAGGTCGCCCAGCCGGCGCAGCAGTTTGCCGCGCGCCGTGGCGGTGATGCTGCGCCAGGCAGGGCTTTCGAAGGCACGCTGGGCGGCCTGCACGGCCAGCTCTACATCGGCTTCGTCGGCGTCGGGCAGTTGCGCCCAGGCTTGGGCGGTGGCCGGGTTGAGGCTGTCGAAAGTCTTGCCGCTCTGGGCATCGAGCCATTGGCCGTCGATGCACATCTGGAAACGTACGAGGGTCATGCAACAATCCCCTTGGCGGATTCGGTGAGGGTGCGGGCTTGCTTGAGGAAGTCCAACAGCATCTTGTTGACTTCACGCGGTGCTTCCACCGGCATCATATGCCGTTGCTCGGCGAGGACCACACTGTGCGCCCCAGGGATGCTGGCGGCGAGCTGACGGGTCATGGCCGGGGTGGAGCCCGAATCGAGTTCGCCGGTGGCGATCAGCGTCGGCACCTGGATGCTGCCCAGGTCGCTGGCGCGGTACATGTCCTGGGTGGCGAACAGCGAATAAGTAGTGTGGTAGCCCTGCGGGTCGTTGCTCGCCAGCACCTGGCGAATGGCGGCGACCTGCGCCGGGTTGGCAGCCTTGTATTCACGGCTGAACCAGCGGTCGAGGGCCGCGTCGACGTTGGCGTCGGGGCCGAGCTCCGCCGCCTGGGCGGCGCGGGCGATAACGCCGGCACTCTGCTCGGGGGTGCGGTTGAACACGCTGTTGAGCACCACCAGGGCAGACAGCCTGTGCGGGTAGTTGAGGGCGAAGGCACGGGCCACCAGGCCGCCCATGGAGAAGCCAATTACGGTGGCCTGGGCAATCTGCAGGTGGTCGAGCAACTCGACGAGCTGGGCGGCGTAGCCTTCCAGGCCGGTGTCGGCGGCTGGCAACGCACTCTGGCCGTGGCCGAGCATGTCGTAAGCGATGACGCGGTAGTCATTGGCCAGGCCAACGAACTGACCGCCCCACATTTCCTTGTTCAGGCCCACACCGTGGATCAGCACCACGGGTTGGCCCTGGCCTTGGTCCAGGTAACTGGTCCCGGCCGGTGTACGTTCAGCGACAGGCTGAATCATGGAGGGCGCTCCTTGAAGGTCGGGCGCGGCGGGTAAGCACGCCACGCCCCGGCCCGTCTTGGTTGTTGTTATTGAGCGTTGGCTTTTTCGGCAGCCAGTTCTTCCAGGTCGATGTAGCGGTTGCCAATGCGCGGGTGCAGACGACCGCCGTCGGCAGCGCCCAGGACCACGACGATTTCGTCGGCACGCGGGGCGTCTTCGATCTGCATTTCAAGGGTGATGTAGTGCGAACGCAGGCCTTCGTCGTCCTTCTGCATCATCGGGATCTGGATCGAGGTGCCTGGGCCGCCGCGCTTGTTGGTGAAGCTCAGGTAGCTCTTGGCCTGTACCGCTTCGCGGTAATGGTTGCCGAAACGCAGGGTGTGGATCACGGCAGAGGCGTGTTCGATTTCGCCGTCGGCGCCGACCACAGCGGCTTTACCGTAGGCTTCGATCTTGTCGGCACCGCCGATGGCGGCGGTCAGGCGTTCGACCATCAGTGCGCCCAGCTCGGAGCAGTTGGCACGGATTTCCGGCTTCAGATCTTCTACAAAACCACGACCCGCCCACGGGTTCTTGATCACCACGGCCAGGCCGACCATGGTCACCGGTTTGTCGGTGGCCTTGCCGCCTTCGATGCGGGTCTCTTCGGAGTAGGTGACGATCTTGCGGATTTCGAAACTCATGGGTGGCTCCTGGTGAGGGTTATCAGCTCTTGTTGTCTGATGGTATACCATAATATTTGTTGTGCAAGAGGCGTCTGGAAATTTCTATTGCCAGGGGACGAAAGGTGGGCTGATCCCTTGAATCTTGTGGTGTCTGTACTGGCCTCTTCGCGGGTGAACCCGCTCCCACAGGTACCGCGCAGGCCTTGAAAGCTGTGGGGAACCTGTGGGAGCGGGTTTACCCGCGAATGGGCCGGTGCAGGCTGTCACTGAACTTCAAAAAAAGCCCGCTCACGCGGGCCGCAAGGGCCCCCGGGAGCGGGCTGATCCCGCAACTACTTCAGGCAAAGGGAATTCAGGCGAACGCCGGCACCACTTCCTTGATGAACAGCTCGAGCGACTTTTTCTTCTCGGCGTGGGGCAGGCTGTTGTCGCACCAGAAGCTGAACTCGTCGACGCCGAGCTCTTGGTAGTACTTGATGCGCGCGATGATTTCTTCGGGTGTGCCGATCATGGTGTTCTTGCGGATGTTTTCCAGCTGGAACGCCGGCACTTCGGCAAACTTCGATTCCGGGCTCGGCTCCAGGAAGCCGTTGACCGGCACAGTCTTGTTGCCGAACCAGGCGTCGAAGGTGCGGTAGAAGCGCGAGATGGCCTGAGCGCCGACCTTCCAGCCTTCAGGCTCGGATGGGCTGTGCACGTGGGTGTGGCGCAGCACCATCAATTGTGGACGTGGCACATCCGGGTTGTTGTCCAGGGCCGCCTGGAACTTGTTTTTCAGGTCCAGCACTTCTTCGTCACCCTTCATCAGTGGGGTGACCATGACGTTGCAGCCGTTGGCCACGGCGAAGTTGTGCGAGTCTGGGTCGCGGGCGGCGATCCACATCGGCGGTGTAGCGTTGAACGGTTTCGGCACGCTGGTGGAGGTGGGGAACTTGTACACCTCGCCGTCGTGGGCGTAGTCGCCTTCCCACAGTTTGCGCACCACCGGGACCATTTCACGCAGGGCCTTGCCGCCGTCGGTGGCAGGCATGCCATTGGCCATGCGGTCGAATTCGAACTGATAGGCGCCGCGCGCCAGGCCCACTTCCATGCGGCCGTTGCTGATCACGTCGAGCAGGGCGCATTCGCCTGCCACGCGGATCGGGTTCCAGAACGGCGCGATGATGGTGCCGGCGCCCAGGCGGATCTTCTCGGTGCGCGCGGCGAGGTAGGCCAGCAGCGGCATCGGGCTTGGCGAAATGGTGTACTCCATGGCGTGGTGTTCGCCGATCCACACGGTGCTGAAACCGCCGTTCTCGGCCATCAGGGTCAGTTCGGTCAGGTCTTCGAACAGCTGGCGGTGGCTGACCTGTTCATCCCAACGTTCCATGTGTACGAACAACGAAAATTTCATGGGGCTTTCCTCGGAGCTTGAAAGTCTCGCCTGGCGCGCCAGGCGTCAGTAATAAGGCTAGGTGCTTCAGGCGAAGGCGGGCAGGCTGGCCATCTTGCCGCGGCAGTAGATCATCGGCTGCGGGGCTTGCTCGGGGACGATCAGGTTGTGCACCTTGCCGACCATGATGGCGTGATCGCCACCTTCATATTCACGCCACAGTTCGCATTCGATGATGGCGGTGGCATTGGCCAGCAGCGGGTTGCCCAGCGCACTCAGGGACCACTCGATGCCGGTGGCTTTGTCTTTGCCTTTTTTGGCGAACGCATAGGCTTCGGCTTGCTGTTCACCAGAAAGCAGGTGAATGGCGAAGCGCTTCTGCTTGATCAGCACAGGGTAGGAGTCGGAGCTGTAGTTGGGGCAGAACAGCACCAGCGGCGGGTCCATCGACAGGGAGGAGAAGGCGCTGGCGGTAAGGCCGACGATCGAGCCGTCGTCGTCCAGGGTGGTGATGACGGTAACGCCGGACGGGAAGGAGCCCAGGACGTTCTTGTAGACGGTTGCGTCGATCATCTCATGTACCTCAGAAGGGCTGCGGTGGTCCGCGGTTTTTATCGTTGATGTGTCTGATGGTATACCGTAATACTCGATTTGCAAGCGGAATTTTCCGCCGTAGCAAAATCACGATGAATGGCGCAAAGCCGCATGGATAGGGGGCTTGGCGGAATTTCAATCCCCCAGCTTCAGGTGCTGAACCGGATCAGTTAGGGTTTTTTAAGCCGAATCAGTGTTGTCAAAAGTTTGGAATACCATAATATGGTCCGCAGCTGAGAGGCCGCCTAGACGCGGTTTCCTTACAAAGATAAAAACGACCTTTCGAGCTGAAAACCATGTCCCAACCGTCATCGCAACACCAGTTTGTCGAGAATCACACGGTCGATTACGTTCCACCTGCCGAGCGCCATGGGAAGGCGCGCGACCTGTTCACCCTCTGGTTCAGCACCAACATTGCGCCCCTGCCCATCGTCACCGGTGCCATGGTGGTGCAGGTGTTCCACCTGAACCTGGTGTGGGGGCTTGTCGCTATCGTGCTGGGCCACCTGCTCGGGGGCGTGGTCATCGCCCTGGCCTCTGCGCAGGGACCGCAGCTGGGCATTCCACAGATGGTCCAGAGCCGCGGCCAGTTCGGCCGTTATGGCGCCCTGCTGATCGTGTTCTTCACGGCGCTGATCTATGTGGGCTTCTTCATTTCCAACATCGTGCTGGCGGGCAAGACCATCCACGGTATCGCCCCCAGCGTGCCGATGCCCGGTGCCATCGTCATCGGCGCCCTCAGCGCGACGGCCATTGGCGTGATCGGCTACCGCTTCATCCATATCCTCAACCGTATCGGTACCTGGGTGATGGGGTCGGCGCTGCTGGCCGGGTTCATCATGATGTTCATCCAGGAGCTGCCGGCCGACTTCTTCAGCCGCGGTGCGTTCAACTTGTCGGGCTTCATCGCCACGGTGTCGCTGGGCACCATCTGGCAGATCAGCTTCTCGCCGTACACCTCCGACTACTCACGCTACCTGCCTAAAGAAGTCGGCATTGCCAAGCCGTTCTGGGCCACATATTTCGGTGCCACGCTGGGCACCATCCTGTGCTTCAGCTTTGGTGCGGTGGCGGTGTTGTGCGTACCGCAAGGCACGGACGCGATGGACGCCGTCAAGCAAGCCACCGGCTGGCTCGGCCCGATCCTGATGGTGTTGTTCCTGCTCAACATCATCAGCCACAACGCGCTCAACCTGTATGGCGCGGTGTTGTCGATCGTCACGGCCATCCAGACCTTCTTTGCCAAGTGGACGCCGAGCATCAAGGTGCGGGTGATCCTGGCCTCGGTGATTCTGGTGGGCTGCGGCCTGGTGGCGTTGAATGCGTCGGCGGACTTCATTGGCCAGTTCATCGGCTTGATCCTGGCGCTGTTGCTGGTGTTGGTGCCGTGGGCGTCGATCAACCTGATCGACTTCTACCTGATCAAGAAGGGCCAGTACGACATCGCGTCGATCTTCAGTGCCGACGGCGGCATTTATGGGCGCTTCAACCACCACGCGATCATTGCCTATGCGTGCGGGATCGTGGTGCAGCTGCCGTTTGCCAATACGGCGCTGTATGTGGGGCCGTATTCGAACATCGTCGAAGGGGCTGATTTGTCCTGGCTGATCGGGTTGCTGGTGACGGTGCCGCTGTATTACTGCCTGGCGACGCGCGGGCAGAGTGTTAACAGTGCGCGGGCTGTCAGCGTAAACGACTGACAGTTGCAATTGGGGCCGCTTTGCGGCCCCTCGCGGGCAAGCCCGCTCCCACAGGGAAATGCAGACCCCGGGGTAGGAGCGGCCTTGTGTCGCGAAAGGGCCGCAACGCGGCCCCGGCTGTTGATGGTCAGACCTTGAACTGTGCCACCATGCCGTTCAAATCCACCGCCAACCGCGACAGGTCCTGCGCCGCCGCACTGGTCTGATTCGCACCCGCCGACGTCTGCATCGCCAGGTCGCGAATATTCACCAGGTTACGGTCTACCTCCCGCGCCACCTGCGCCTGTTCCTCCGACGCACTGGCGATCACCAGGTTGCGCTGGTTGATCGAGGCAATCGCTTCGGCAATCACCTCAAGTGCCTGGCCTGCAGACTGGGCCACTTCCAGTGTGCCCGTGGCACGCCCTTGGCTGCTGTGCATGGCGCTTACCGCGCGCTCGGTGCCGGTCTGGATACCCACGATCATCTGCTCGATTTCTGCCGTGGACTGCTGAGTCCGGTGGGCCAGTGCGCGCACCTCGTCGGCGACTACCGCAAAGCCACGGCCTGCCTCACCGGCCCGTGCTGCCTCGATGGCGGCATTGAGCGCCAACAGGTTGGTCTGCCCGGCGATCGCGCCGATCACATCGAGCACGCGGCTGATCTCGTTGGCATTGTTGGCCAGCAGTTCGATCTCGGCCGAGGTACCGGTGACGTCGTCGACCAGGTGCTGGATCGACGCCAAGGCCTGGTTGACCTGGTCGCGACCGTCGCGGGTGGTGCGGTCGGCGCCTTTGGACGCGTCTGCGGTACTCACCGCGTTGTTCGCCACTTCTTCCACGGCGGCTGTCATCTGGTTGACAGCAGTAGCGGCCTGGTCGATCTCCGCACTTTGCTGGTGCAGGCCGCGGCTGGTGTCCTCCGTGACGGTGTGCAGCTCTTCCGAGGCCGAGGCCAGCTGGTCGGACGATGCGGCAATCTTGCGCAGGGTGTCGCGCAGGCTGTCTTGCATGCGGCTCAAGGCGCGCAGCAGTTGCGCCGGTTCGTCGCGGCCGATTACGCGAATTTCGCGGGTCAGGTCGCCGGTGGCCACGCGTTCGGCCACGGCCACCGCGTCGGCCAGGGGCACGACGATGCTGCGGGTCAGCACCGTGGCGATGGCTGCCAGCGCGAGCATGATCACCAGCAGTGAGCCGATGATGGCGGTCAACGCTTGGTCTGCGACATCGCTGCTACGTTGCGAGGCCACTTCAGCGCCTTTGCTGTTGTAGGCGATCAGTGCCGCCATGGCTTTCATCATGCTGTCGGCGTGCAGGGTGAGCGGCCCGTTGATCTTCTGCCTGGCCTGGTCAATGTGCCCGGCGGCGATGTCGTCGAGCACCTGCGCCTGCAGGTCGACGTACTGTTGGTGGGCAGTGCTGAAGGCATTGAACAAGGCGCGGTCGTCGGCGGCGATGATGGTGCTGTCGTAGTCCTGTAGGCCGTCCTTGAGCTGCACGTTGATGCCTTTGAGCAGGTCGAGGTTGCGTGCGCGCTCGCTGTCATCGTCATCCAGCGCCGCGCGCAGCGTCAGGGCGCGGCCCCGGCCGAGGTTGCTGCTGATTTCACTGAGTGCGACCACGGCGGGCAACCAGGTGACACGGATCTCGTCCGTGGCCGTGTCCATTTGCCGGGTCTCGTAGAGGGCGATCAGGCCCATGCCCAGCACCAGTGCGCCCAGCAGGGCGAATACGCTGGCTGCGCGAATGCCGATCTTCATATTCCGTAACTGCATGGAATGCTCCTTGACGGTGGCGTGCAGGCGTCAAGAGCATGGACGGAAGGCCGGGTCACCGGGGGTGGTGCCAGCTCTCGATGCGCTGCGGATTTAGTGTGTGTGCCTCACCCTCGGAAATGTTTTATTTAAATGATGGCATATGGACATCATTATTGACCAGTCATTCAATGTAACGACATGTGCGGACAAATCCGTCGTTTTTTGACGGATTTATCTGCTTTCAGGTGTCAGACGATCGGGATTAGCGGGTCGGCAGCGGCCAGCGCCAGTGCCCGGTCAGCGGCGGGTGGGTAGATCCACACCGAGTTGATCTGGCGCTTGAGTGCCTTGCCTTCCTGGCCGTGCAACTTCAGCTCACGCACCCAGCCCTCACTGTAGGCTGCGCCCCAGTCGCCGAGGTCTAGGCAGGTGACGTATTTGGGCTGGCGGTAGATGACCGGGTCGATGCCCAGCAGGTCGGCAGCGGCATTGTTGCCGCAGTGACGGCCCATGGGGATGGCGTGCTGGCAGGTCATCAGGGCGTGGTTGCCCAGCTCGTCGACAGCGGCCCAGGCGGTGTCGCCGGTGGCATAGATATGCGCCTGGCCAATCACTTTCAGGTGGTCGTCGACCCGCAGGCGGCCTGCGCCGTCACGCTCGCCGGCGACCTGTGCAGTCAAGGGGCTGGCCTTGACGCCTGCGGTCCAGATCACCGTGCTGCTGGCGATGTACTCGCCGTTGTCCAGGGTGACGCCGCCGGCATCGACAGCCACCACCGAGGTACCGGTCAGCCATTCGACACCCGCCAGTGCAGAGGCGGCCTCGATCGAGGGGGTGATGCCCGCGCCCAACGCCGCGCCGACGCTGACACCACGGTCGACCACCAGCACACGCACCGTACTGCCGTCACCGAGCAGGGCGCGCAAGCGTGCGGGCATTTCGGTTGCCGTTTCGATGCCGGTGAACCCGCCACCACAAACCACGACCGTGTTACGCGCCGGGGAAGCGGGCAGGGCGGCCAGCCCCAGCAGGTGCTGTTCCAGGCGCACGGCCGACTCCATCTGGTCGACATCGAAGCTGTGTTCGGCAAGGCCTGGTACAGCCGGGCGTGCCACCTGGCTGCCGGCGGCGAGGATCAGGCGGTCGTAGTGGATCTGCTGGGGCTGCCCCTGGGCATCGGTGTAGCTCACGCTGCGCCAGTCGGCGTCGATGCTGTCGGCGTTGCCAGGGATGAAGTGCACGCCCACGGCCTCGAACAGCTCGCCCAACGGCGCCTTCATGCCATGCACATCCGCTTCGTAGAAGCGTGGGCGAATGCGCAGCTCGGGTTGAGGGGCGAGCACGCTGATACGTAGGTCTTCACGTTGTGCCTGGTCCAGCAGGCGAGCAGCGCTCAGGGCGCTCCAGACACCGGCAAAGCCGGCACCGATGATCAGGATGTTGGATTTCATGCAGGTGCTCCGCAACGGTCATGTAGGGAAAAGGGCTTCGATGACACGGCAGGTGCCTTTCGAATAACTACGACTGTATTGATCGTAGTTTTCGTCTGCAAGTTTTTTTTCGTCCCAGGTAGGGGCGCAACCCGCCGGTCAACACCTGGGAAGGCCGTGTTTTGATGGGTTTTTGGCGGTGAATCGAAGATTTTGCTGGCGACGAGCGGTCGTTCGGGTGCAGGGGGGAGGGCCGCCATCCTTGATATCCCCACCCCCATCCGTTATAGATAAAAAAGAAACCATAAAGAAAAGAGGCCATTTCAGCCCCCATGTACGAGATCACACGTATCTTGCGCCCCTCAGGCCCCCATTACGCACCCTGCGCTAATGGATACGGGCCCACTCCCATGACACGCTCCCCGCTTTCGAGCCTGTACCACGTGTTGTCGATCCCGCCCGTCAACATCCTGCTTAGCCAGATGCGCAAACGCCCCGTCCCTCCACCTGCACCGTAACGCCTGAATTTCACCACCCCCGGCCTTTTGCCGTTTGGGGTTGGGGAGCCTTTGCATTTTTTCAGCGTTCAACTGTTCAGGAATCACTATGACTCTTCGTGTCGCTATCATCGGCGCCGGCCCGTCCGGCCTTGCACAACTGCGTGCGTTCCAATCCGCCCATGCCCAGGGCGCCCCCATGCCTGAAATCGTGTGCTTCGAGAAGCAAGCCGACTGGGGCGGTATGTGGAACTACACCTGGCGCACCGGCCTCGACCAGCATGGCGAACCCGTGCACGGCAGCATGTACCGTTACCTATGGTCAAACGGCCCCAAGGAATGCCTGGAATTTGCCGACTACAGCTTCGATGAACACTTTGGCCGGCCGATCTCCTCGTACCCGCCGCGGGAAGTGCTGTGGGACTATATTCAGGGCCGCGTGAAGAAGGCCGGGGTGCGCAATTGCATCCGCTTCAATACCGTGGTCAAGCACGTCAGCTTCGATGAAACCACCCGCGAGTTCACCGTTAGCGCCCACGACTACAGCGCAGGGGTTAGTGTCGAGCAGGTGTTCGATTATGTGGTGGTGGCCAGTGGGCACTTCTCCACCCCACACGTGCCGGAGTTCGAAGGTTTCGAGCGTTTCACCGGGCGCATCCTGCACGCCCACGATTTTCGCGAAGCGATGGAGTTCAACGGCCAGGACCTGCTCATTGTCGGCAGCAGCTATTCGGCCGAAGACATCGGCTCGCAGTGTTACAAGTACGGTGCACGCTCGATCACCACGGCCTACCGCACGCAACCGATGGGCTACAAGTGGCCCAAGGGCTGGGAAGAACGCCCGCAACTGGTCCGGGTCGAGAACGACCTGGCGTACTTCGCCGACGGGTCGAACAAGCGCGTCGATGCGATCATCCTGTGCACCGGTTACCAGCATCACTTCCCGTTCCTGCCGGACGAACTCACCCTCAAGACCAACAATCGCCTGTGGCCTGCGGGGCTGTACCAAGGCGTGGTATGGGAGCAAAACCCGCAGCTGATTTACCTGGGCATGCAGGACCTCTGGTACAGCTTCAACCTGTTCGACGCACAGGCATGGTTTGCACGCGATTACATGCTGGGGCGCATCACGTTGCCGGCCAAGGCCGCCATGCATGCCGACAGCGAGCGCTGGCGCGAGGATGAGCTGGGCCTGGAAACCACGGCCTCGATGTACGAATTCCAAGGCCGATACATCAGGCACCTGATCGAGCAGACGGATTACCCAAGCTTCGATATCGAGGCGGTGAACCGCATCTTCCTGCAATGGAAGACCGACAAGAAGCACGACATCATGGGTTATCGCGACAAGTCGTACCGCTCGGTGATCACCGGTACCCAAGCGGTGCCCCACCATACCCGCTGGATGCAGGCGATGGACGACTCGCTGCAGGAGTACTTGCGCGAAACGGACGGCAAGCAAGGTGAGGTGAAGGTACTGCGCGGGTAGGGTTTTCTATCGCTTCAAACGAGGGAATGCTTTCGGCGCTGGCGCTATCGGCGTATTATTGCGACAAAGTTGGTCGGAGATTGATATGTCGCTGTACAGTGCTGGCGTCGAATATGGCATCCATTGCCTGCTGTACCTGGTGGATGAGCGCGGTGACACGCGCGAGTCCAGCGTGCGCGACCTTGCGGCGCTGCAAGGCGTGCCGCAGGAATACCTGGCCAAGGTGTTCACCAAGCTGGCTCGCGCCGGCTTGGTGGTTGCCACTGAAGGGGTGCGCGGCGGTTTCCGCCTGGCGCGGCCGTCGGATGAGATCACCGTGCTGGATATCGTCACGGCTATCGACGGTCCGAAGAAGATCTTCGATTGCCGTGAGATTCGCGAGCGTTGCACGCTGTTTGACGGCTCACCACCGGGTTGGGCGACCGAAGGCACCTGTGCCATTCATGCGGTGATGCTGGGCGCGCAAAAGCGCATGGAAGAGGCGCTGGCGCAGCAGACCATCTTAGACCTGGCGCGGCGCGTGGGGCGCAAGGCGCCTGCCGCGTTCGGGCAGCAGGTCAATGAATGGATGGGGGAGCGGCGGGATGGCAAGGGTGGCGGTGATATCCCGGTGAGTCAGGTCTAAGTCAACCTGCCCAGGCCTCTTCGCGGGCTTGCCCGCGAAGAGGCCCGACCAGGCAAACACAATCACCGCCCCTCATGCTGCCTGCGATACGCCCCCGGCTGCACCCCGACGGCCTTGGCAAACGCCCGGGTAAACGCCGCCACCGACTGATACCCCACCTGCGCGCACACCTGCTCCACGGTGTTGCCTGCTTGCAACAGCTGGGACGCATGGCGCATGCGCAACGCCAGCAGCACCTGCCCCGGTGACTGCCCGGCCAGTTCGTTGAAACGCTTGAAAAACGCTGACCGCGACAGCCCCGTGCACGCCGCCATGTTTTCCAGCGTCCAGGATTGCCCAGGCTGTTCGATCAGTTGCACCAGCAACGCGGCAAACGCCGGCTGCCGGGCCAGCGCCACCAGCCCGCCGAGGGGCTGCCCGGCATGCACTTGCTGGCGCAGTACGTACAGGAACAACAAATGCGTCAACCGCTCCAGCAAGGTCTGCGACGGCGGTAGGCGTTCGCATTCTTCCAGGATCAGCCCGAACAGCGCCCGCGCCGCATGCCCGGCGGGCTCGTTGGCGCGCAGCAGAATCCAGTCGGCCAGGCCTTCCACGATCAATGACGACAGCCCCGGGCGAAAGTGAAAGAACCCGCACACCAGCCCCACGCCATCGCCGGCAGTGGCATCCAGAGCCTGCATCGCCTGGCGCGGCTGGGCGCAGGCGCTGACGGGGTTCTGGTCACTGGACAGCCGATACGCCAGGTCACGCAGCAAAAAAACCGCATCCCCAGCTTCCAGCCGCACTGCCTCGGCCTGGCCATCGAGGTGCAGCCAGCAATGGCCCTGCACCACCAAGTGGAAACTGGCGCGGCCCATGCCTTGCGTGCTGGCATGCCAGCCGCCGCAATAGCGGCCGACATGAAACAGGCTGGCGTCGAGCTCCAGGCCTTCTAATAACCAATCGACAAGGTGGCTGGACGAAATCATCTAATGCAAAGACTCAGGAGCAAGGAAAGGCGACTGATGAATATGGAGGCTAGTTCTTATAACCAACAGACTGTAAGGACACCCACCACAGGAGACCCCTCCATGTCCTCGCGCATTACTTTACACACTCTGCAGAGCGCCCCGGAAGCGGCCCGTCCATTCCTTGAAAATGCCCAGAAAAATTCCGGCTTCATCCCCAACCTGCTCGGCGTGCTGGCCAACGCTCCGGCAGCGCTGGAAACCTACGTGACCGTGTCGGCGCTCAACGGCAAGTCCGAGCTGACCCTGGCCGAGCGTGAGGTGGTGCAGTTGATTGCTGCCACCCAGCATGGCTGCGACTTTTGTGTCGCCGGCCACACCGCAGTCGCGTTGAACAAGGCCAAGCTGCCGGAAGCAGTGGTCGATGCGCTGCGTGCGCGGGGTGAACTGCCCGATGCCCGATACGAGACCCTGGCCGCGTTCGCTCGCGAAGTCATCGCCACCCGTGGCAACGTCAGCGAGGCCACCTACCAGGCATTTCGTGAGGCCGGCTTCAGCGAAGGCAACGCCTTGGAAGTGATTCTGGGCGTGAGCCTCGCAACCCTGTGCAACTTTGCTAATGTTTTCGCCCAGACGCCGCTCAACGACGAACTGAGCAAGTACCGCTGGCAGCCTTCTGCGTAATCCGCGTGTGGTGCCGGCCCCGCCGGCGTTTTCAAAGGAGTACAGACATGCAAGATTGTGCATTTCGGCAATGGCTGGATGCCAACGCCGAGGCCATTGACCAGGGCACGTGCGAGCCGCACCTGGTGCTGGCGCAGATCGCTGAAGCGCAGGTGCTGCGCATCGGCGTCGATCCGGCCCAGGGCGGCACGGGCGGGCAGGTGACCGATGCGGTCGAAGCCATTGCCGCCATTGCCAGCCGTTCGTTGGCGGCGGCGTTCGTCTGCTGGGGCCAGCGCGCCTTTATTGAATACCTGCTGCAAAGCCCTAACCAGTCACTGCGCGAACGCCTGCTGCCGAGGTTGCTGACGGGCGAGCTGGCAGGCGCCACCGGGTTGTCCAACGCCATGAAGTTTCTCTCGGGCATCGAGCGCCTGCAGGTGCGTGGGCGCCCCAGCAGCGAGGGGTGGAACCTGGAGGGCCGCTTGCATTGGGTGACCAATCTGCGCAAGAGCGGTTTTGTGGTGGCCGCAGCCATCGAGTGCGATGCCGAGCGCGCGCCCTTCGTGTTAGCCATTCCGTCAGAGGTGCAAGGGCTGGAGCGCTCGGACGACTTGCAGCTGATGGGGCTGCAATCGAGCAATACTGCCGCGCTGGCGTTTCATCAGGTCGAACTGGGCCGCGAGTGGCTGCTGCATGAAAACGCCCGTGAGTTCCTGCCCAAGGTACGCCCGGCCTTCCTCGCGCTGCAATGCGGCATGGCCATCGGCCTGGCGCGGCGCGCGTTGGATGAAGTGGCGGCGCACCTGCAAGGCCGTGGTTCGTTCCTCGAAGAGGCCCGCCAGGTGCTCAAGGAACGCCTGGAAAACACCGTGAGTGAACTCAATCAGGGCCTGCTCGACGGGCGCTTCCTGCAGCAGCCAGCGGCGTTGTTCAAACTGCGCATCATCCTTGCGGAAAGTGCTGCCGACGCGGTGCAGCTCGAGCTGCAGGCCAGTGGTGGCAAAGCGTACCTCAGCGAGTACGGCCAAGGTTTCGCGCGCCGTTGGCGCGAATCGGCGTTCGTGCCCATCGTCACGCCAAGCCTGGTGCAGCTGCGCGCCGAACTGCAACGCCAGGCGGGCACGGCATGAGCGAAGTCGTGCTGCAAGCCCGAGCTATCAGCCTCGGCTACCCCCGCGAGGGTAGCTGGCACGAGGTGCTGGCGCGGTTCGATCTGCAGTTGGCACCGGGCGAAGTGGTGTCCATCCTGGGCCCCAGCGGGGTTGGCAAGTCCAGCCTGTTGCGGGTGCTGGCGGGCTTGCAGGCACCGCGTGGCGGCAGTGTGATGTTGCACGGCGAGCCGTTGCAAGGGCCGCACCCGCGCCTGGCGGTGGCCTTCCAGGACCCCAGCCTGTTGCCTTGGCTGAGCCTGGAAAAGAACGTCGCCTTCGGCCTGGATTTCGCTCGCCAACCCAAGTTGGCCGCCACCGAACGGCGTGCGCGTATCGACCATGCCATTGCCGCCGTGGGCTTGGACCATGCCCGTAACCAGTACCCGGCGCAGCTGTCCGGTGGCATGGCCCAACGCACGGCGTTGGCGCGCTGCCTGGCGCGTCGGCCTGAAGTGCTGTTGCTCGACGAGCCGTTTGGTGCCCTCGACGAAGTGACCCGCGCCGACATGCAGCAACTGCTGCTGCAACTGATCGCCACCCACAATACCGCTGCGGTGCTGATCACCCACGATATCGACGAAGCCCTGCTGCTGTCCGATCGGGTCCTGCTACTGGGCAACCACCCAGCGCAGGTGCTCGGCCAGTGGCGCATCGACCTGCCGCAACCGCGTACGCAGCGGGTCGAGGAACTGGGCGCGCTGCGTATCGAGATTGTCAAAACCCTTCGGCGGGCAAGCCGCACAGACCCACCTTCCTCAACCCCCTTGCCCTCGGAGGCTGTCCATGTGCATGGATGACTGCTGTTCCGCTTCTTCGCGTCGCGACTTCCTCAAGCTTGGCGCCATGCTTACTGCCGCCGGTGCGTTGCCGCTGCTGTCGAGCCTGCAAGCCCGTGCGGCTGCCGAGCCGGACGCGCCGGTGCGCATCGGCTACCTGCCGATCACCGACGCCACGCCGTTGCTGGTAGCGCACAACAATGGCCTGTTCGAGGCCGAAGGCATCAAAGCCGAGCGCCCAGTGCTGCTGCGCAGTTGGGCGCAGGTGATCGAGGCGTTCATTTCGGGCCAGGTCAACGTCATCCATTTGCTGTCGCCGATGACCGTCTGGGCACGTTACGCCAGCAAGGTACCGGCCAAGGTCGTGGCCTGGAACCATGTGGGGGGTTCGGGGCTGACCGTGGCGCCCGACATTACCGACATGAAGCAGTTGGGCGGCAAGACCGTGGCCATCCCATTCTGGTATTCGATCCATAACGTGGTGCTGCAGCAGATGCTCAACGACAGCGGCCTGACCCCGGTGTCGAAACCTGCTAATGCGCAGCTGGCGGCCACCGAGGTCAACCTGCTGGTGCTGCCACCGTCCGATATGCCCCCGGCGCTGGCCAGCAAGCGTATTGCTGGCTACATCGTCGCCGAACCGTTCAACGCCCTGGCCGAGAACCTCAAGGTGGGCCGCGTGCAGCGCTTTACCGGCGATGTGTGGCGCAACCACGCCTGCTGCGTGGTGTTCATGCACGAGCACGACCTCAACAACCGCCCGGAGTGGTCGCAGAAGGTGGTCAACGCCATCGTCAAGGCCCAGCAGTGGACGCGCGAGCACCGCGCCGAAGCTGCCGCGCTGCTGTCCAAGGCCGGCCCCAACAAGTACACCCCGCACGAAGTGGCGGTATTGAGCAAAGTCCTGGCGCCAGCCGCCGAAGACCGCGCAGGCTATATCGCCAGTGGCGCGATCCAGCATCAGCAGTGGGACGAAAAACGTATCGACTTCCAGCCATACCCGTTCCCCAGCTACACCGAAGCACTGATCAAGCGCCTGCAGCACACCCTGATCGAAGGCGACAGTGGCTTTTTGGCGGGCCTGGACCCAGCGCACACCGCCCGCGACCTGGTCGACGACCGTTTCGTGCGCAACGCCATCGCCGCCGTTGGCGGGCCGTCGGTGTTCGGCATTGCCGACAACTTCGAGCGTAGCGAGGAGTTCGCGGTCTGATGCGCAAGCATGTCGTTCATACCGGCCTGGGCTTGGCCGGGCTGCTGGGGTTGCTGCTGGCGTGGTGGGCCGGCGTGGCGTGGTTTGGCGAGGCCGATGGCCTGTCGGCGCGTTTTTCGCCGGCGGCGACCCTGGCCAGCCTGGTCGAGCTGCTGGGGCAGGGCGAGGTCTACGGCCACGTGTGGGTCAGCCTCAAACGTATCCTGATCGGGCTGTTGCTGGCCTTGTTGATCGGTGTCCCCCTCGGCTTGCTGGTGGGCAGCTATCGGCACCTGGAGGCGGCGACCACGCCGGCCTTCCAGTTCTTGCGGATGATCTCGCCGCTGTCGTGGATGCCGGTGGTGGTGATGCTGATGGGGGTGGGTGACCAGCCGATCTATTTCCTGCTGGCATTTGCCGCGCTATGGCCGATTTTGCTCAACACTGCGGCAGGTGTGCGTCAGCTCGACCCGCGTTGGTTGCAACTGAGCCGCAGTTTGAGTGCTACGCGCTGGGAGACCTTGTGCAAGGTCATCGTGCCTGGGGTGATCGGCCATGTGCTGACGGGCGTGCGCCTGGCCATCGGCATCCTCTGGATCGTGCTGGTGCCCTGCGAGATGCTGGGGGTAAGTGCGGGGTTGGGGTATTTCATCCTCGACACCCGTGACCGGCTGGCGTATTCGGAACTGATGGCGATGGTGCTGCTGATCGGGGTGCTGGGGTTCATGCTCGATGCCCTGGCGCGTGGGTTGCATCGGCGTTGGGTGCACGGCTGAAAAGAGCTGGGGCCGCCGTGCGGCCCCACAGCATCAGTGCACGGTCTTGCGCTGGCGGACACATTCCTGCGCTTGAATGGCCAACTGGTCCAAGCGCTCGTCGCGCAGCTGTTCGGCCTCGATCATCGCATCCTCGCCTTGCTGGTTGAGCAGGTAGGTGTGGATTTGATGCACCTCGGTGGTCTGGTAGATCGGCCCGATATCCAGCCGACCGATCAGCGCCTCGCTGGCCTGGCCGGTGCTGCTCATCAGCACCTGTGGCCCGTTGGCTGCCACCACCTGCATGCCCATCGCTTCGAACCACGGCACCTGGCCGGCAAAGGTGTTCAGCTCGACATAGGCATGTTGCGCCTGCAGGTCACCTAACAGTGCGCGGGCGATACCTTGGCGGCGATGGCTGGCGCGCACGGCAAGAAATGCCAGTGCGCAGGTTTGCGCATCATCATCGGCCGGCAACGCCAGGGCGAAACCGAGCAGTTGGTCCGGGGCATCGGCGTCCAGCGCCAGGGTCAGCGTCACCGACAGGCCGCGCTTACCGTCCATGGCCTGCAAGTACTGGTGCACTTCCATGCCGACGCCGTACTGGTACAGCGGATACAGCGGGTTGTCGGCAAGAATGGCGACGCTGCTCAATTCGCCGACGTGATGGATCACCAGCTCACGGATCTGGTTCTGGAAAGACTCGGGCGGCACGCTGTCAAGGCGGCTCAGGATGAACATCGGGGGGCGGGCTCCGGCGGCTAGGAATACAACCCGCGCCATGCTGACGCGGGACGTACAGTTTAACCGGTTTTGCCCAATCAGCCTTGCGCCTGTAGCGCGGCGAGCATCAGGTCGAGGTTTTGCACCGCCGCCCCGGACGCGCCTTTGCCCAGGTTATCGAATACGGCGGTCAGCAGCACCTGGCCATGCGCCGGGTTGGCGTACAGCGCCAGGCGCAGGTCGTTGCTGTCGTTCAATGCTTCGGGGTCGAGTGGCGCGGCGGGGCCTTGCTGGTGCAGGGGCATCACCTGAACATAGCGAGCCCCTTGGTAGTGCTGTTCCAAGCAGGCCTGCAGGTGTTCGGCGCTGACCTGGCCGGGCAGCAGGCGCAACTGCAGCGGGATGCTGAGCACGATGCCCTGGCGATAGGCGCCGTAACCAGGCATGAACACTGGCCGTGCCGACAGCCCGGCGTGTTGCTGGATTTCCGGTACATGCTTGTGTGCCAGTTCCAGGCCATACAGCTGCAGGGTTGGGGTGTTCTCGGCACTCGGCTGCTCATGGCGTTCGACCGCGGCGCGGCCGCCGCCGGAGTACCCCGAGATGGCGTGAATGCTCAGCGGGTAATCCGCTGGCAGCAACCCGGCGGTGATCAGCGGGCGCAGCAGGGCAATCGCGCCGGTGGGGTAGCAGCCGGGGTTGCTGACGCGTGTGCTGTGGGCGATGCGCTCGGCTTGCTGCGCGTCCAGTTCCGGCAGGCCATAGACCCAGCCGGGGCTGGTGCGGTGGGCGGAGCTGGCGTCGATGACCCGAACGTGCGGGTTGTGGATCGCTGCTACGGCCTCGCGGGCGGCGTCATCGGGCAGGCAGAGCACAGCGATGTCGGCGCTGTTGATGGCTTCGGCGCGGCGCTGCGGGTCTTTACGCTCGGCCTCGGGCAGGGTCAGCAGGCGCACATCATTGCGCCCGTGCAGGCGGGCGTGAATCTGCAGGCCAGTGGTGCCTTGGTCACCGTCGATAAAAACAACAGGGGTATGCATGGTCGAGGTCCGGTCAGGGGAGGGTGGCCTATGCTCGCCCGCGGCTGGACTAAAGGAAATTTGAATATCATGATGCTGATGTTCATTATTTCTGAAGCTAGTCATGCGCGAAATCAGCCTCGACCGCCTCCGCACGCTGGTCGAAATCACCGACCTCGGCTCGTTTGCCGAGGCCGCTCGCCGGCTCAACCTGGCCCCACCCACCATCAGCCTGCATGTGGCCGAGCTGGAGGCACGGGTCGGCGCGCCGTTGCTCACCCGCAACCGTGGGCAGGTACGGCCTACGGCCATCGGCGAGACGCCGCTGGCCCGAGCCCGTCGCTTGCTGGCCGATGCCGACCTGGCGCTGGACGAGGTGCGCCGTCAGGTCGAGGGGCTGACTGGCCGGGTCCGCCTGGGGGCTTCGACTGGCGCCATTGCCCACCTGTTGCCCAAAGCGCTCGAGTACCTGCGCGAAGTGCACCCGGGGATCGATGTGCAGGTGCAGGTGCTGACCTCGCAGGCGTCGCTGGCGCGGTTGCGCGAGGGGGCCTTGGACATTGGCCTGGTGGCCCTGCCGCAAGTGGCAGGCAAAGGGCTCAAGATCACCCCGTGGCGACGCGATCCGATCTTGGCCTATGTGCCGGCCGACTGGCAGCCGCCGGCCAAGGTTACTCCGGCATGGTTGGCGCAGCGGGCGTTGATTCTCAATGACAGCAGCACGCAGTTGTCGCGGGTGACGGGGGAATGGTTCGCTGCGGCGGGGTTGTTCCCCGAGCCGCGCATCGAGCTGAACTACAACGATGCGATCAAAAGCCTGGTGGGGGCCGGCTACGGCGCGACATTGCTGCCACAGGAGGGCGAGGCGCCCGAGCTGGACCGGCGGATTGCCCGGCGACCGTTGCGTCCGGGGTTGTGGCGGCAACTGGGCATCGCCTGCCGTGAAGGGCAGGCTGAACGTGCCACGGCACATGTGCTGGAGGCTTTGGAGCGGCTGTTGTAGGGGGCGGGTGCATGCCTCCTGGCGCCCGCCTCAAGCCCCTGATGCACCCCAAATCAGAACCAGCGGTCATTCTTCTTCCGCCCACGCGTCAGCGCCGGCAAGATCAACCCCATCAGCAGGCCCGCGCCTGCAATACTGCCGCCATACACCATATAGCGCATCATCACCTGCTTGTTCTCATCCCCCAGGCGGGCCTGGGTATCGCGCAAGGTCGACTGGCTCTGGTCGAGCTGTTCGTTCAGCGCTTTGTTGCGCGCTTCCAGCTCGTCGATCAGGTGCTTGCGCGAATCCAGTGTCTCTTGCATGCCCTGCACGCGGTTTTTCCAGCTGTCATCGATGCTCTTGAGCTGCCCCGACAGGTCGGCGACCTGGGCATCGAGCTGCGGCAGGCGTTCACCCTGGCCTGGCACCGCCTGCAGGTCGCTGCTGAGGATCCACACCAGGTCGCCATTCTGCCCACGCACCTGGCTGTAGTTGCCTTGGGTGGTGACCAGCGTCAGTTTCTGGCCGGACTTGAGGGTGCCGACAATCCGGTGGCCATCGGTCGGGCCGCTGCGCACGTAGGTGCTCAGGCTGTCGCTGACCCAGCGCGCATCGCTGGCGGGCTCCTCGGCATGCACCGGGGCGGCGAGGGCCACCAGGGCTGCGATCAGGCCGCCGCGCAGGGCTGGGAGGGCGGAGAATGTGGGGCGGGATTCGGGCATGTTGGTCTTCGCTGAAACAGGACAAAAGTAGGCCCGCTGACTGGGCCGGTGAACCGGTCGGTGAGTTGACCGTCAGCGAAAGACCTTTTTTATGTAAGCAGGTTCACTACCTAACGTCGGAAATGTCTGCAGAATGTTGCAAAGACCGGCCGTCCTCAAGGCGTATGCCGGGCCACGCAGCGGCGCCGACGGCAAGGCCGTGAACTAGACTCAAAGGCCCACTCTCATTCATGGAGCCCTGCCATGACTGCCAAAAACACGATCTGCCTGTGGTACGACCATGACGCCGAAGAGGCGGCCAACTTCTACGCTCGCACCTTCCCCGACAGCCGGGTAGTGGCGGTGCACCAAGCCCCTAGCGACTACCCGTCGGGCAAGCAAGGCGATGTGATTACCGTCGAGTTCATCGTCATGGGTATCCCTTGCGTTGGGCTCAATGGGGGCAAGGCCTTTAGCCATAGCGAGGCGTTCTCGTTTCAGGTCAGCACCGAGGACCAGGCCGAGACTGACCGGCTGTGGGATGCCATCGTCAGCCATGGCGGCGAGGCCAGCGTCTGTGGCTGGTGCAAGGACAAGTGGGGGGTGTCTTGGCAAATCTGCCCACGCATCCTGATCGAGGCCATTGCCAATCCCGACCGGGCTGCTGCCAAGCGGGCGTTCGAGGCCATGATGGAAATGGGCAAGATCGATGTCGCCAAGATCGAGGCAGCATTGAGAGGGTGACCCACTTACCCGGTAGGAGCAGCCTTGTGCTGCGAAGAGGCCGGTGAAAACACTAAAGATTCACTGTGTTATCACCGGCCTCTTCGCAGCGCAAGGCTGCTCCTACAGTCCCTATGCCGTGGCAAGCCCTGGGCCCCGGCATACCATAAATTGACGCTTCCGTTCTATTCCATGCCGATCGCCAGGGCTACAGTTCAGCCAGTCCTTCACAAAAGCCCGCTACCCCGAGGCTTTACCAGCGTGCCACGCACCGCTGGCTCAACCATAAGATCATCACCGTTCTGATTCGCTCACTGCTTTTTGAGCACCCTGCCAATCGCACGTCTGCAGCTGTTTCCGCCCATGGAAAGGATGCCGATCATTTATTGGTCATAACAAAAACAAAGAGGGTCGTATGAGCCATGCCGATGAGATTCTTTCGGTAAACAACATCTTCAAAGTGTTCGGCCCCAACCCGAACATGGCCATGGAGATGCTCCGCAAGGGCGCCGACAAGAACGAAATATTCAGCAAGACCGGCCACGTCGTCGGCGTGTTCGATGCAAGCTTTTCCGTCAAACGGGGCGAGATCTTCGTCATCATGGGCCTGTCGGGCTCGGGCAAGTCGACCATGGTGCGGCTGTTCAACCGCCTGATCGAACCCACCGCCGGCAGCATCCACCTCAACGGCCGCGAAATCACCGGCCTGTCCGATAAAGCCCTGCTCGATGTGCGCCGCAAGGAAATGGGCATGGTGTTCCAGTCCTTCGCCCTGATGCCGCACATGAGCGTGCTGCAGAACACCGCCTTCGGCCTGGAAATCGCCGGCGTTACCGAAACCGAACGCCACCGCCGTGCCCGCGAGGCGCTGAGCCAGGTCGGCCTGGCCGGCCACGAGCACAGCTACCCGCACCAGCTGTCCGGCGGCATGCAGCAGCGCGTGGGCCTGGCCCGGGCGCTGGCCAACGACCCGACCATCCTGTTGATGGACGAAGCCTTCTCGGCCCT
>NZ_FXWU01000020.1:0-54058 GCF_900184205.1 Pseudomonas sp. LAIL14HWK12:I10
TAGCGCAGATTGCGGTGGTGAAGACGAAAGACCCGAAAGTTCGTAACCACAAAATCGCATATCCGAATTCGCTGGGCTGTCCATCTGGACATTCTGGCTACAGAATTTCTTGACGACCATAGAGCATTGGAACCACCTGATCCCATCCCGAACTCAGTAGTGAAACGATGCATCGCCGATGGTAGTGTGGGGTTTCCCCATGTGAGAGTAGGTCATCGTCAAGATTCATTTCGCAAAACCCCTATCTGCGCGAGCAGGTAGGGGTTTTGTCTTTTGGGCTGGAAAAGATTTGTCGCCATGCCCGCCATAACCCCGGGCATGCCCCGTGATATGGTTCCGCATCAGAACCCACCGCTTCCAGGGAATGCTCAATGGTCAACACCACCGCCCTCCATCCCGGCTTCATGATCGTACATGGCAACCGCCTCGACGATTTGCGCAGCTTGGTGGTGAGCTGGATGCGCCGTTACCCGTTAGCGCCACTGGAAAACGAAATCGCCCTGGTGCAGAGCAACGGCATCGCCCAGTGGCTAAAACTGGCGCTGGCTGAAGACCCTGAAGAAGGGGACCTAGGCGGCTGTGGTATTGCCGCCGCGATCGATGTGCAGCTACCTGGTAGCTTCATGTGGCAGCTTTACCGGCGAGTGCTGGGCCGCGATGAGATCCCCGAAGTTTCCCTGCTCGACAAAGCACCGTTGACCTGGCGCCTCATGCGCTTGCTTCCGGCGTTGATCGAGCGCCCGCATTTCGAGCCCCTGCGCCGTTTTCTCATCGACGATAGCGACCTGCGCAAGCGTTACCAGCTTGCCGAGCGCCTGGCCGACCTGTTCGACCAGTACCAAGTCTACCGAGCCGATTGGCTCAAGGACTGGGCTGCCGGCGAGCACATCCTTAATACCGCCCGTGGCGAGCGTAAACCTTTGCCCCCTGGCAATCGCTGGCAGGCCGAATTGTGGCGGGCGCTGCTGGACGATGTCGGCGAGCAGGGCATGGCGCAAAGCCGTGCAGGTGTGCATCAACGGTTCATCGAGCGTATCAACAGCCTGGAGCAGGCACCTGTCGGCCTGCCATCGCGCGTGATCGTGTTCGGTATCTCCTCCCTGCCAGCGCAAGCATTGGAGGCTTTGGCGGGGCTTGCCCGGTTCAGCCAGGTACTGCTTTGCGTTCACAACCCGTGTCGCCATCACTGGGCCGATATCGTCGCCGACAAAGACCTGCTGCGGCATCAGTACAAACGTCAACAACGCAAGCAAGGCATGCCGCTTCTGCTGGATGACCAATCGCTACACCAGCATGCCCATCCGCTGCTGGCCGCCTGGGGCAAGCAGGGTCGTGATTACATCAACCTGCTCGACAGCTATGACGACCCCGGCAGCTACCGCGGCGTATTCAGCGAAGGGCGCATCGACCTGTTCAGCGAAGCTTCGCCGACCACGCTGCTCAACCAACTGCAAGATGACATCCTCGAACTGCGTCCACTTGCCGAAACCCGCGAACGCTGGCCGCAAGTCGACCTGGCGCAGGACCGTTCGATGCGCTTCCATGTCGCGCACAGCCCGCAACGCGAGGTGGAAATTCTCCACGACCAGTTACTGGCCCGCTTCAGCGCCGACCCTACGCTGCGCCCGCGCGATGTGATCGTGATGCTGCCGGCAATCGACACTTATGCACCCCATATCCGCGCCGTGTTCGGCCAATTGCAGCGCAACGACCCGCGCTACATCCCATTCACCCTAACCGACCAAGGCCAGCGCGGTCGCGAGCCCTTGCTGATTGCCCTGGAGCACCTGCTCAAGCTGCCAGACAGCCGCTTTGCGGTCAGTGAAGTGCTCGACCTGCTGGACGTGCCTGCTGTACGGGCCCGCTTCGGTATCCGTGAAAGCGATTTGCCCACGCTTCATCGCTGGATCGAAGGTGCCGGTATCCGCTGGGGCCTGAACGCCGAGCAACGGGCCAGCCTCGGCTTGCCTGAAGGCCTGGAACAGAACAGCTGGCGTTTCGGCCTGCGGCGCATGTTGTTGGGTTATGCCGTAGGTGTGGGTGAGGGGTGTGATGGCATTGAACCCTATGACGAAATCGGTGGCCTCGATGCGGCACTGATCGGCCCCTTGGTAGCCCTGCTGGACGCCCTTGAGGTGGCCTGCCAGGCACTGGCACAGCCGGCGACCGTCACCGAGTGGGGCGAGCGCTTGAATGCCTTGCTGCAGGTGTTTTTCCTGGCTGAGGGTGAGCACGACGAGTTTTTGCTGATGCAGTTGCAGGACCTGCGCGACGCCTGGCTGGAGGTGTGCGAAACCGTCGGCCTGCAAGACGCGCTACCGCTGACGGTGGTCCGCGAAGCGTGGTTGTCGGGGCTTGACCAAGGCAAGCTGTCCCAGCGTTTTCTGGCGGGTTCGGTGAACTTCTGCACCCTCATGCCCATGCGCGCCATCCCGTTCCGCGTGGTCTGCCTGCTGGGCATGAACGATGGTGACTACCCCCGCGCCCAGCAGCCGCTGGACTTCGACCTGATGGCCAGCGACTACCGCCCCGGTGATCGCTCGCGCCGTGAAGATGACCGTTACCTGTTGCTCGAAGCGCTGCTGTCGGCACGGGATCAGCTTTATGTCAGTTGGGTCGGGCGCAGCATCCGCGACAACAGCGAGCGCCCGGCCTCGGTGCTGATCGGCCAGTTGCGTGATCATGTGGCTGCCGGCTGGCGTTTGGCCGGTGCAGATGACGCGCCAGGCCAAGGGCCGGATGAGCGCTTGCTGCACGCCTTGACCCAGGAGCACCCGCTGCAGCCGTTCAGCCCGCGCTACTTCCAGAAGGGCAGCCCGTTGTTCAGCTTCGCCCATGAATGGCAGCTGCTGCATCGGCAAGGGCAGGACGCCACGCAGGTCGAGCCGGCTTTGCCTCCTTACGTCGACGACGAAGCACTGAGCCTGACGCAGCTGAACGATTTTCTTCGCCACCCGGTGCGGCACTTCTTCAGCCAGCGCCTGAAGGTGTTCTTCGAGGCCCTGGAGGCGCCGACGCCGGATGAAGAGCCGTTCGTCCTCGATACGCTGCAACGCTACAGCGCCAGTGAAACCCTATTGAATGCCGCGCTGGCCGACCCGGCGAATGCCGAGCAGGCCTTGCAGGTGCAGGCGCGCCGCCTGCAAGCGTGTGGCGTGTTGCCGCTTGCCGGTTTTGGCGCACTGTTGCAGGCCGATCTGATTCAGCCGCTGCCAGACCTGCTGCAACGTCATCGTCAGTTGTTGCAGCGTTGGCCACACCTGGTCGAAGGCGCATTGCCTGTGCATTACGAACAGGGCACGCACCGGCTGGAAGGCTGGCTAGGCCGGGTGTACCAGGCTGATGATCAAAGCCTGCTAAGCATCACCACCGTCCCGAACACCATCAGTGCCGGGCGCAACAACTATAAATGGCACCGGTTGATCGCACCCTGGGTCATGCACCTGGCTGCCTGCGCTGCGGGTTATCCGCTGAACAGTGCGCTGGTGGCCAGTGACCTGACCTTGCTCCTCGCACCTTTACCGCAAGACCAGGCGGCGCAATTGCTCGGCGACCTGTTGGTTGCACGCCAGGCCGCCATGAATGCGCCGCTGCCGGTGGCCGCCAAAACGGCCTTCGCCTGGCTGGCCCAAGACGATGCCGACAAAGCGCTGGCCGCGGCTGCTCGCGCCTATGAAGGCGATGAGCGCAACAGTTTTGGCGAGCGCAGCGAGAGCATCGCCCTGGCGCGGCAGTTCCATGACTTCGCCGCGCTCACCGCCGACGAAACCTTTGAAGGTTGGTGCGAAACCCTGTACCGCCCCTTGTTCAACGCACCCTGGCAGGCCCTGGGCAACCCGGAGAGTGGCGCATGACCCAGGACCGTCCCCTGGCACTGAGTTTCCCCTTGCACGGCAGCCAGCTGATTGAAGCAAGTGCCGGCACCGGCAAGACGTTTACCATCTCGGCGCTGTACCTGCGGCTCATCCTCGGGCACGGGGGCGAACAGGCCTTCGGCCGTGAACTGCTGCCCCCGCAGATTCTGGTGGTGACCTTTACCGACGCCGCCACCAAAGAGCTGCGCGAACGTATCCGCGCCCGCTTGGCCGAGGCGGCGCGGTTCTTCCGTGGCGAGCTTGACGCTGCCGACCCACTGCTGCACCAGTTGCGCGACGATTACCCGCAAGAGGCTTGGCCACGTTGTGCCAGCCGCCTGGAAATCGCCGTGCAATGGATGGACGAAGCCGCAGTGTCGACCATCCACGGTTGGTGCCAGCGCATGCTTCGCGAGCACGCGTTCGACAGCGGCAGCCTGTTCACCCAGACACTCGAGACCGATCACAGCGATTTGCTGGGCCAGGTCATGCGCGATTACTGGCGCCGGTTCTGCTATGGCATGCAAGGTGAGGCCCTGGCCTGGGTGCGTGGGCATTGGGGCAGCCCCGACGCGCTGTTGCCGCGGATTCGCCCGCTGTTCGGCCGGGTACGGGCACAGCAGGACGGGCAAGCGCCCGAAGCGTTGATTCAAACCGCGCTTGGGCAACGTACCGAGCAGTTGGCTGCGCTCAAGGCGCCCTGGGCACAATGGGCCGAGGAACTGCGGCAGATCTGCCGCGATGCCGTGGCCGCCAAGCAGGCCGACGGGCGCAAGATGCAGGCACGCTATTTTGAACCCTGGTTCGACAAGCTGTGCGCCTGGGCCGGCGACGAGCAGGCCGTGGAGCTCGATCTTGGCACCGGCTTCACCCGCCTGACGCCAGCGGGCATGGCCGAGGCCTGGAAGTCTGGCGAGCCACCCGATCACCCCGGGCTGCACGCCATGCAAACGCTGCAGCAACAGTTGCAGGCCCTCGCCAGCCCGGATGCGCAGTTGCTTGAACACGCTGCTGGCTGGGTGTCGGCGCGCTTCGAAGTGGAAAAGCGCCGGCGCGCCGAGATGGGCTTCGACGACATGCTGCTGCGGCTGCAACATGCCTTGGCCAGTGAGGCCGGCGAGCGCCTAGCCGGGTTGATTCGTGAGCAGTTCCCGGTAGCGCTGATCGACGAATTCCAGGACACCGACCCGGTCCAGTACGGGATTTTCGAGCGGATCTACCAGATCAGCGAGAACCGCCCTGAAACCGGGCTGTTCATGATTGGCGACCCCAAGCAGGCGATCTATGCCTTCCGCGGTGCCGACATCTATACCTACCTCGCTGCCCGGCGCGCCACCACCGGGCGTCTGCACAGCCTGGACACCAACTACCGTTCGAGCCAGGCCATGGTCGCGGCGGTAAACCAGGTGTTTCTCCAGGCCGAGGCCCGAAGCCAGGGGCGAGGGGCGTTTCTGTTCCGTGAAGCGCAAGACAACCCGTTGCCCTTCATCGAGGTCCGCGCCAAAGGCCGTAGCGAGCACCTGCTGGTGGACGGCCAGCCAAGTGCAGCCCTGCAATGCTGGCACCTGCAGAGCGAAGAGCCGGTATCGAGCAGCGTTTACCGCCAGCACCTGGCTGCCAGCTGCGCCAGCCATATCGTCGCCTTGCTCAACGGTGGGCAGCAGGGTACGGCGGGTTTCCGCAACGGCGAAGGTGAACTGCGCCCCTGCCTGCCTTCGGATATCGCCATTCTCGTGCGCGACGGCCACGAGGCACAGATGGTCCGTGCCGAACTGGCCGCGCGTGAGGTGCGCAGCGTGTACCTGTCCGACAAGGACTCGGTGTTCGCCGCCCAAGAGGCGCATGACCTGCTGGCCTGGCTCAAGGCCTGCGCCGAGCCGGATTCGGAGCGCCTGCTCAAGGCCGCGCTGGCCAGCCTTACGCTCAACCTGTCACTGGCGGCGCTGGACAAGCTGAACCAGGACGAACGGGTGTGGGAAGACTGGGTCATGCGTTTTCGGCGCTATCGCGATACCTGGCAGCGCCAAGGCGTGCTGCCGATGCTGCGCCACCTGCTGCACGACTTCCAGTTGCCGCGCACGCTCATCGCCCGCAGTGACGGCGAGCGTGTGCTAACCAACCTGCTGCACCTGGCCGAGCTGTTGCAACAGGCGGCGGGCGAGCTTGATGGCGAGCAAGCGTTGATTCGTCACCTGGCCGAACACCTGGCCAGCTCCGGTCAGGCCGGTGAAGAACAGATCCTGCGGCTGGAGAGCGATGAGCAACTGGTCAAAGTGGTGACCATCCACAAGTCCAAGGGCCTCGAATACCCCTTGGTCTACTTGCCGTTCATCTGCACCAGCAAGCCCGTGGACGGTACCCGCCTGCCCTTGGCCTGGCATGACAGCCAAGGCAACGCGCACCTGACGTTAACCCCTGACCAGGAACAGATCGCCCGCGCCGACGACGAGCGCCTGGCCGAAGACCTGCGTCTGCTCTACGTGGCCCTGACCCGCGCCCAGCATGCCTGCTGGCTTGGCGTCGCCGACCTCAAGCGCGGCAACCAGAAGAGCTCGCAACTGCACCGCTCAGCCCTCGGTTACCTGCTTGGCGGTGGCCTTGCGTTGACGGGGTCCGGGCAATTGGCGGACTGGCTGCAGGCGTTGGCATCAAGCTGCCCGTACATTGAGTGCCCGCCGCTGCCGCTGGCCGACGAGCAGCTGTACCGCACGCCACATGCCGAACGTGAGCTGCTGCCTGCGCGCAAGCCCCGGCGAGCGGCCGCCGAGCACTGGTGGATTGCGTCCTATAGTGCCTTGCGCGTCGGTGACCAGACCCTCGGTGCCGACAGCTCACAGGCTCAGCAGCTGCTGGATGACGAAGTCCTCGATGCGCAACTGCTGCGCGAGGTGCCGGCTGAAGGGGGGGATATCCACCGCTTCCCACGCGGGCCAAACCCCGGCACCTTCCTGCATGGCCTGCTGGAATGGGCCGGCCGAGAAGGCTTCGCCGAAGTCAGCGGCAACCCCGAGCTGATCGAGCGCACGGTCGGGCAGCGCTGCAATCGCCGTGACTGGACCGGCTGGATCCCGACGCTGACGCCGTGGCTGCGCCAGTTGCTGAACGAACCGCTGCCTGTCCTTGCCAACGACGTAAGCCTCACCCTGGCGCACCTGCGTCACTACCAGATCGAAATGGAATTCTGGTTCGCCAGCCATCAGGTCGACGCCGAACAGCTCGATCAACTGGTGGCGCGTTATACGCACCCAGGCCAGGCGCGGCCGGCGGCACAGCCGACGCTGCTCAACGGCATGTTCAAGGGCTTCATCGACCTGGCGTTCGAGCTGGACGGGCGCTATTACGTGGCCGATTACAAATCCAACTGGCTGGGCCCGGACATCCAGTCCTACGACAGCCAGGCCATGGAAAAGGCCATCCTCGAGCATCGTTACGACTTGCAGTACGTGCTCTACCTGCTGGCCCTGCACCGCCAACTGCGCGCCCGCCTGCCTGACTACGATTACGACCGCCATGTCGGCGGCGCCCTGTTCATCTTCCTGCGCGGTGCCAACAGCAGCGGTCATGGTGTGTACTTCGTCAAGCCGCCGCGGGCACTGATCGAAGCCCTCGATGCGCTGTTCCGTGGCGAGCATGCACCCGCACAGCAGGACCTGTTTGCCGGAGCCGCACCATGAGCCGAACCCTCACCGACCTGCTGCCCACGCCGCTGCACGCCGAACACCTGCTGGCCCTGGCGCCGCAGCGTGTCAGCGCTGACCTGCTGCAACTGCTGGACCGTTGGGTCGAGCGTGGCTGGCTGCGAGCCCTCGACCGCGCGTTCGTGTCGTTTCTCGAAGAGCGTGCCCCGGGCAGCGACCCCTTGCTATTGCTGGCGGCTGCCCTGGCGAGCCATCAGCTGGGCCACGGCCATGTCTGCCTGGACTTGCAGCAAACCCTGGCCGAACCGGACTTTGCGCTGTCGCTGCCGCCAGAAGGCGACGCCTTGATCGGCCCCTTGCTGCTGCCTTCGCAACTGCTTGCAAACCTGGACCTTCTGGCCTGGCGCCAGCGCATCGCTGCCAGCCCACTGGTGGCCGCTGGCGACACGCCAGGCCAGCAGGCACGGCCGCTGGTGCTCAGCGGCGAGCGCCTGTACCTGCGCCGCTATTGGAACTACGAACGGCGCATCGACCAGAACTTGCGCCAGCGCCTGAGCCAGGATGAAGCCGCACCGGCCGACTTGCCGGCGCGCCTGGCACAGCTGTTCGACGCGGGTGCCCTGGCCGGTCAGGTTGATTGGCAAAAGCTGGCGTGCGCCCTGGCGACCCGCGCCGGCTTCAGCATCATCACCGGCGGCCCTGGCACCGGCAAGACCACCACGGTGGTGCGTCTGCTGGCCTTGCTGCAGGCCCCGGCGGTGGAGCAGGGCAGGCCTCTGCGTATTCGCCTGGCCGCGCCGACCGGCAAGGCCGCTGCGCGCTTGACCGAATCCATTGGCCAGCAGGTCGAGCGCCTGCAAGTCAGCGCAGCCGTGCGCGGGCAGATCCCCACCGAGGTCAGCACCGTGCACCGGCTGCTGGGCAGCCGCCCCGGGTCGCGGCATTTCCGTCATCACGCGGGCAACCCGTTGCCATTGGACGTGCTGGTGGTCGACGAAGCCTCGATGATCGACTTGGAGATGATGGCCAACCTCCTCGACGCCCTGCCACCCCGCGCACGGCTGATCCTGCTGGGTGACAAAGACCAGTTGGCCTCGGTCGAGGCGGGGGCGGTATTGGGCGACCTGTGCCGGGATGCCGAAGAGGGCTGTTACTCACCCGCGACCCAGGCGTGGCTGGAGCAGATTGGTGGCCAGTCGCTGGAAGGCAGCGGTCTCAAAGCCGGTGATGCGCAGCGCAATCCGCTGGCCCAGCAGGTAGTGATGCTGCGTTTCTCCCGGCGCTTCGGCGAAGGCAGCGGGATTGGCCGGTTGGCGCGGCTGGTCAACCGTCAGGAATCCCATGCGGCGCGTAATCTGCTCGCGATGCCACCGCCGGATGTCAATGGCCTGGCGCTGAAGAACGAACACGATCGAGCCTTCGACCGTCTACTGCTCGACGGCCTCAACCGCGGCGCAGAAGGGCCTCAAGGCTATCGCAGCTACCTTCGAACACTGGGCCGCTATCGGCCGGCTCCGGCAACCGCGTTCGATGACCCGCTCTGGGAACGATGGGCAAGCAAGGTGCTGCACAGTTTCGAGGACTTCCAGCTGCTCTGCGCGGTACGCAGGGGCGCATGGGGTGTCGAAGGCCTTAACGAACGGGTGGCGCGGGTGCTGCACAACGCCGGGCTGATCGACGCTCAGCAGCCTTGGTATGAGGGCCGGCCGGTGCTGGTGACCCGTAACGATTATGGCCTGGGCCTGATGAACGGCGACATCGGCATCGCCTTGCGCCTGCCCGACGAGCGGGGCGAGCCCCTGCTACGGGTTGCCTTCCCGCGTAACGACGGCAACGGTGGGGTACGTTTCGTCTTGCCAAGCCGGCTTAACGAAGTGGAAACCGTGTTCGCCATGACGGTGCACAAGTCCCAGGGCTCGGAGTTCAGCCATACCGCCCTGGTGCTGCCGGACGCCCTTAACCCGGTGCTGACCAAAGAGCTTGTGTACACCGGCATCACCCGGGCCAAGCATTGCTTCAGCCTGATCGAACCACGGCAGGGCATCTTCGAGGAGGCGGTGTCGCGCAAGGTGCGGCGCATTTCCGGCCTGATGCTCGAACAGGTCTGACACTGGCCGCCAGGTACGATTGGCGGCCATGTGCTATCGTTGCGCCAACATCTGAAAGGACTTCGAGAGATTTCCCACATGACCGTGGCCGGAAGGCGAGTGACGCGCTGTACGCTTTCGCTGTTGCTGGCGGTCCTGTTACTACTGGCAGGCCCTGCCTGGGCGGAAACCTCAGCAACCGCTGTGCAGGCCCAGCAACGTGCCAAGGCTGTCACCCAGGTGGTGTTGGGCATCCTCAGTTACGCCCGCTGGCCCGTCGAGCCTACGCCCCTGCGCCTGTGCCTGATCGGCCCCACCGAATACGCAGACGACCTGATCAAGGGCCATGTGCAAGAGTCCGGGCGGCCGCTGCAGGTGCGTCGACTGCTGGCTGACGATGTGCAGGTTGCCCAGGCCTGTGATGCCATCTACATCGGTAAACTCGATCAGGGCCAGCGCGACCGCTTGTTCCAGCGTGTCAGCGGTCATCCGGTGCTGAGCATCAGCGAGGCCGACGACCCGTGTACGGTCGGCAGCCTGTTCTGCCTGCGGGTCAGCGACCAGCAGGTCGCCTTTGAAGTGAACCTCGATTCCGTGGCCCGTTCCGGCGTACGCATCCACCCCAGTGTGCTGCAATTGTCGCGGCGCCGAGGTGTGCAGCCATGAAAACGACCAACAGGCGTATTCGCCCGACCCTGCGTTCGGTGCTCGGCCGTGGGCACCTCAGTGTCGCTCTGCTCGCCGTGGGCCTGGTCGGTATTTCGCTGACCGTGCTGGGCGTGCTTGCCCTGCAGGTCTATGCCAACCACAACCTGCACCTTATCGCCCGCTCGATCACCTACACCGTCGAAGCCGCCGTGGTATTCGACGATAGCGTTGCGGCCAGTGAGGCACTGGCACTGATTGCCAGTACCGAAGAGGTGGCCGACGCCAAGGTCTTTAACAATGAAGGCGAGCAACTGGCCCACTGGCAACGCAATGACAGCGGCATGCTCGCGCACCTGGAAAGCCAGGTCGCCACCGCGCTGCTGGACGAGCCGGTCAACCTGCCGATCATTCACCAGCAGCAGAAGGTCGGGCATATCGAACTGATTGGCCAAGGCCGTAGCCTGTTGTTGTTCCTGCTCGGCGGGTTGGGCGGGATCCTGTTGTGCATGGTACTCAGCGCCGTCATCGCCCTGTATTTGTCGCGGCGCCTGCTCGGCGACATCGTTCGCCCATTGCGCGCCCTGGCCAGCGTTGCCCATGCAGCCCGCCGTGAACGTCGTTTCGACCGCCGCGTGCCAGAAGCCCCGATCGCCGAGCTCAACGAGCTGAGTAACGACTTCAACGCCTTGCTCGATGAACTTGAGGTGTGGCACAGCCACCTGCAGAGCGAAAACCAGACCCTCGCTCACCAGGCCAGCCACGACAGCCTGACCGGCCTGCCCAACCGCGCCTTTTTCGAAGGCCGCCTTAGCCGCAGCCTGCGCAACGCTGCGCGGCAGCAGGATCATCTGGCGCTGCTGTTCCTCGACAGTGACCACTTCAAGCAGATCAACGACAGCCTCGGCCATGCCGTGGGCGATGAAGTGCTGATCAGCGTGGCCGACCGCATTCGCGCCCAACTGCGTGAGCATGACCTGGTGGCGCGCCTGGGCGGCGACGAGTTCGCGGTGTTGCTGACACCGCTGCAGTCCCGCTCAGACGCCGAACTCATCGCCGAGAAAATCGTCGCCAGCATGAAACTGCCGGTACAGCTGGACAGTGGCAGCAGCATTGCCACCTCGCTGAGTGTCGGCATCGCCTTTTACCCCCAGGATGGCACTGACCCTGCCAGCCTTCTCGACGCCGCCGATGCGGCAATGTACCAGGCCAAGCGTAAGCACCGTGGTCATTGGCAAGTGGCGCAGACGGAACGGTCCGCCACCGAAATCAAGAACAGGAGTTGAACCCGTGATTCATCGTTTGCGTTTTCCCCTTTGGGCGTTATTGCTCGCCATGCTGGCGCTTACCGGTTGCCAGACCACACCCAAGGGGCTAACTGCTGAGCAAATCGCTGTGCTCAAGCGTGAAGGTTTTGCCCCGACTGATGAAGGTTGGGCGTTTGACCTGTCCGGCAAGGTACTGTTTGGCAGTGACCTGGACAGCCTCAATGGCCAGAGCCAGGCGATCGTCGAGCGAATTGGCAAAGCGTTGCTGGGCGTAGGTCTCCAACGCGTGCGGGTGGATGGCCACGCGGATGCGTCGGGCAGGGCCACCTATAACCAGCAATTGTCCGAGCGCCGCGCACAGAGCGTGGCCAGAACGCTGATCGGGGTCGGCATGCCCGCGCAGAACATCCAGACCCGCGGCCTGGGCAGCACCCAGCCGGTGGCGGACAACCGCAGCAGCGCCGGGCGCACCGAAAATCGACGCGTATCGATCATCGTGGCGTCCTACTGAACAGACCCACCCTGTACGGGGCTGTGGCTGAGGGTCGCATCAGCCCTGAGCAAACCGCATTTCGCGGGTCTCGCCCATCGACAGCGGGGCATTCGCCACTGTCGACTGGGTCAAGAGAGAAATGTCGCAATAACAAGAAACCCGCCGAAGCGGGTTTCCGTTTACTGTTTACTCTCAGCCACGCTTGCGGCTGCGATAACCCTCAAACTGCATCAGCATGAAATAAGCCACCGCAAGCACCGCAGCGGACTTCTGGAAGATAAAGTTTTCATTAACAAACACAGCGACGTCGGCAATCGTAGTCATTGCTCTTCTTCTCTTTTGGTTAGTATCAGTACGCGATCTACTGACACACATAGGCTGCACTATTGTTTTTATGAAATCAACTATGCACTTTCGGTTAAGTTCGGTATATATCTCGATAACCTATAACGGGACTGCATAAAAATAGGGTGTTTTGTTAACGATATGCTAACCATGGAGCCTTGATGTGGCTTCGGGTGGCAATTGTTACAAGTTGTGTACCGGCTTTTTTTACAAACCCCCTGTTAGGTTTTGTACGAAAAGTATGGTCATCCGTCGTTGTGGGAGCGGGCTTGCCCCGCGATCTGCCGCAACGCGGCAGCAAAGCTGAATTCGCGGCGTCTTTGCACTATTTGATATCGGGTAGAGGAGCGCTTCGCACTCCATCGCGGGGCAAGCCCGCTCCCACAAAACTTTCGTATAGAGCCTAATACTGGTTAGGATGGGGCACCCCTGACTCCTTGTCGATCTACCCCTGAGCAAACCGCATTTCGCGCGTATCGCCCATCAACAAAGGCGCATTCGCCTCGGTCACCTCGCGAATGTAATCCCACAACAGGGTTATCCGCTTCAGCTTCCTCAAGTCCTCCCGGCAATACATCCAGAACTGCCGCGTCACCTCGATCTCTTTCGGTAACACCGTCACCAGCCGCGGGTCCTGCGCGGCCAGAAAACACGGCAAGATTGCCAGCCCACGCCCCTGCAATGCCGCGGTGTACTGGGCAATCACGCTGGTACTGCGCAAATGCGCATTGGCATTGGGAATCAGGTTGGCCAGGTACAACAGCTCCGAACTGAACGCCAGGTCATCCACATAACTAATGAACGGGTGCTTCGCCAAGTCCCCGACCTGCCGAATCGGCGCGTGGTTATCCAGGTATGTCTGGGTTGCGTACAGCCGCAGCCGGTAGTCGCACAGCTTGCAGCACACATAAGGGCCGTGTTCAGGCCGTTCCAGGGCGATGACGATATCCGCCTCGCGCTTGGACAGGCTGATGAAGTGCGGCAACGGCAAGATGTCCACCGAAATGGCCGGATACGCATCGACGAAGTGGCTGAGTTGCGGCGTGACGAAGAAGCTGCCAAAGCCTTCGGTGCAGCCCATGCGCACATGCCCCGACAACGCCACGCCCGACCCCGAAACCTGCTCGCACGCCATGTGCAGAGTGCTTTCGATCGACTCGGCATAGCCCAGCAGGCGCTGGCCTTCGGCGGTCAGGACGAAGCCGTTGGTCCGGGATTTTTCGAACAACAACGTGCCCAGCGCACCCTCCAGCGAGGTGATGCGCCGTGACACCGTGGTGTAGTCGACGCTCAGGCGCTTGGCGGCGCTACTGGCTTTGCGGGTGCGGGCCACTTCGAGGAAGAACTTCAGGTCGTCCCAGTTGAGCGCGCTCAGGGATGTGAGGTCTTTTTGCATGATGATCCGGTTTTTTTGTGCGTTCTTGTTGGATGTTTGCACATCTATACTCGAAAAAAGCCCCAGGACGCCACCTCGCGTTTGCACGGCGCTGGCGATCTCGACCCGACAATAATTCCAAGGAGAACCCAGATGAACGCACCTCAATCCCCCGACCAGACCAAGGTCGCGCAGGTCAAGCTGCTGATCGATGGCCAATGGGTCGAATCCAAGACCACCGAATGGCGCGACATCGTCAACCCGGCCACCCAAGAGGTGTTGGCGCGGGTGCCGTTCGCCACCGTCGAGGAAGTCGACGCTGCCGTGGCCGCTGCCCATCGCGCCTTCAAGACCTGGCGTGACACCCCAATCGGCGCGCGCATGCGCATCATGCTCAAGCTGCAGGCGCTGATCCGCGAACACACCAAACGCATCGCCCAAACCCTCAGCGCCGAGCAGGGTAAAACCCTCGCCGATGCCGAAGGCGACATCTTCCGCGGCCTGGAAGTGGTCGAGCACGCCGCTTCGATCGGCACCCTGCAGATGGGCGAGTTCGCCGAGAACGTTGCCGGCGGCGTCGACACCTACACCTTGCGCCAGCCGATCGGCGTGTGCGCGGGCATCACCCCGTTCAACTTCCCGGCCATGATCCCGCTGTGGATGTTCCCCATGGCCATCGTCTGCGGCAACACCTTCGTGCTCAAGCCTTCCGAGCAGGACCCACTGTCGACCATGATGCTGGTGGAGCTGGCGCTGGAAGCCGGCGTGCCGGCCGGTGTGCTCAACGTGGTGCATGGCGGCAAGCAGGTAGTGGATGCGATCTGCACCCATCAAGACATCAAGGCGATCTCGTTCGTCGGCTCTACCGAAGTGGGCACCCACGTCTACAACCTGGGCAGCCAGCACGGCAAGCGCGTGCAGTCGATGATGGGCGCGAAGAACCACGCCGTGGTGCTGCCTGACGCTAACCGCACCCAAACCGTCAACGCCCTGGTCGGCGCGGCCTTTGGCGCTGCCGGCCAGCGCTGCATGGCAACCTCCGTGGCGGTGCTGGTGGGCAAGGCCCGCGAGTGGCTGCCGGACATCAAAGAGGCCGCGAGCAAGCTCAAGGTCAATGCCGGCTCCGAGCCGGGCACCGATGTCGGGCCGGTGGTATCCAAGCGGGCCAAGGAGCGGGTACTGGGCTTGATCGAAAGCGGCATCAAGGAAGGCGCCAAGCTCGAACTCGATGGCCGCGGCGTCACGGTGCCGGGCTATGAGCAAGGTAACTTCGTTGGCCCGACCCTGTTCTCTGGGGTTAAAACCGACATGCAGGTCTACACCCAGGAAATCTTCGGCCCGGTGCTGGTGACCTTGGAAGTCGACACCCTCGATGAAGCGATCGCCCTGGTCAACAGCAACCCGTTCGGCAACGGCACCGGCCTGTTCACCCAGAGCGGCGCGGCTGCACGCAAGTTCCAGAGCGAAATCGACATCGGCCAGGTCGGCATCAATATCCCGATCCCGGTACCGGTACCGTTCTTCAGCTTCACCGGCTCGCGCGGCTCCAAGCTGGGTGATCTCGGCCCTTACGGCAAGCAAGTGGTGCAGTTCTACACTCAGACCAAGACCGTCACCGCCCGCTGGTTCGATGACGACAGCGTCAATGACGGTGTGAACACCACCATCAGCCTGCGCTAAGGAGTTCGCCATGCGTATTGCATTCATCGGCCTGGGCAACATGGGCGCGCCCATGGCCCGCAACCTGATCAAGGCCGGGCATCAGCTGAACCTGTTTGACTTGAACAAGACTGTGCTGGCCGAGCTCGCCGAACTGGGCGGGCAGGTCAGCCCGTCACCCAAGGAGGCGGCGGCCAACAGTGAGCTGGTGATCACCATGCTGCCGGCCGCAGCCCATGTGCGCAGCGTCTATCTGAACGATGATGGCGTGCTGGCGGGCATACGCCCCGGCACGCCGACCGTGGACTGCAGCACCATCGACCCGCAGACCGCCCGCGAGGTGTCCAAGGCCGCAGCGGCCAAAGGCGTCGACATGGGCGATGCGCCGGTGTCCGGTGGTACGGGCGGCGCGGCGGCCGGCACCCTGACCTTCATGGTCGGTGCCAGTGCCGAGCTGTTTGCCACGCTCAAACCGGTGCTGGAGCAGATGGGCCGCAACATCGTGCACTGTGGTGAGGTCGGCACAGGGCAGATCGCCAAGATCTGCAACAACCTGCTGCTGGGCATCTCGATGATCGGCGTGTCAGAGGCCATGGCCCTGGGTAACGCACTGGGCATCGACACCAAAGTGCTGGCCGGCATCATCAACAGCTCGACCGGGCGTTGCTGGAGTTCAGACACGTACAACCCGTGGCCCGGCATCATCGAGACCGCACCAGCTTCACGCGGTTACACCGGCGGCTTTGGCGCCGAATTGATGCTCAAGGACTTGGGGCTGGCTACCGAAGCTGCACGCCAGGCGCACCAGCCGGTGATTCTAGGTGCCGTGGCACAGCAGCTGTATCAGGCAATGAGCCTGCGCGGGGAGGGTGGTAAAGACTTCTCGGCCATCGTCGAGGGGTACCGCAAGCAGGATTGACGAGCGAGGTGTACTTCATCGCGGGCCAGGCGGCCTTCCCTCTGTAACTGCGCACCAGAGGGAAGGGCACCTGCTCCGCGATTTTTTTTGCCCTGAACGTGCAGGCTTGAATGCCTCTTGTAGGAGCAGCCTTGTGCTGCGAAGAGGCCAGCCAAGGCAACACAATTGCTATGCCTGGTTTGGCCCTTTCGCAGCGCAAGGCTGCTCCTACAGGGGGATTTGCAGCCTAAGGAATCAGGCGAACACGAAGTACTTGCGCACGGTTTCGACCACTTCCCAGGTGCCTTTCATACCAGGTTCGATCACGAATACATCACCGGCCTTCAGGTGCTTCGGCTCTTCGCCTTCCGGGGTGATGATGCAGTAGCCGTCGAGGAAGTGGCAGAACTCCCACTTGTCATAGTTGACCTCGAACTTGCCCGGGGTGCAGATCCAGGTACCCATGATCTTGCTGCCGTCGGCCGACAGGTAGGCGTTCAGGTTGACGGTGTGCGGATCGCCGCCGATGCGCTTCCACTTGGTGGCGTCCACGACCGGCGTCGGGCAGGTTTCGCGCAGGACGGTGATGAAATCGGACATGGCACAACTCCTGGTGACTGGCTGAATGACTCGACACCATAGGGCCATTGGCCGCGCCGCAGTTGCCTGGGCTCGACGTTTAGCTGTCTGGCCGCGCTATGCCAGGGCATTTACCTCGACGGTCACATGGGCCAGTTCTTCATGTACGCCCAGGGCCTGTCGGACACTGTCAGCGTCCAGTGCGCCACAAGTGGCAAGGCTCAGAATGCAGGCGTACTGGTCCTTGCCAACGCGCCATACATGCAGGTCGGTGATGCTGGCCGATACTGGCAATTGAGCGACCACCTCGCGGATCTCCTTGACCACTGGCGCATCCATTTCGGCATCCAGCAGCACGCGGCTGGTATCGCACAGGAGGCTGCGGGCCCACAGCGCCACCAGCAGCGCGCCGACCAGGCCCATTACCGGGTCGAGCCAGGCAGCGCCCCAGAATTTGCCCGCTAACAGGGCGATGATCGCCAGTACCGAAGTGGCAGCGTCGGCGATCACATGCAGGTAGGCAGAGCGAAGGTTCAAGTCGTGGTGATGGTCATGGCTGTGATGATGCGCGTGGCCATGTTCATGATGCGCGTGGTCGTCACGTAGCAGCCAGGCGCAAAGCAGGTTCACGGCCAGGCCCACGACAGCGACGAAAATCGCCTCGTCATAGTGGATCGGCCCTGGCGCCAGCAAGCGTTCTGCGGACTGAAACACCATCAGGCCAGCGACGCCGAGCAGCAGTAGGGCGCTGGTGTAACCTCCGAGAATCTCGATTTTCCAAGTGCCAAAGGCGAAACGTTTGTCAGCCGCATAACGCCGGGCAGCGGCATAGGCCAGTAGCGACAAGCCAAGCGCCAGTGCGTGGGAGCTCATGTGCCAGCCGTCGGCGAGCAGCGCCATGGAATTGAAGAACCAGCCGCCCGCTATTTCCGCCACCATCATCACAGCCGTCAGCCATACCGCCAGGCGCGTCTTGCGCTCGGCCCCGAGGTTGCTGGTGTGGAACTGATGACTGTGCTGCCAGCGGCCTGAGGTTTGCGTCGCCATGGTTTATCATGCTCCCGGAACGTCGAAAAATATACTATACCCCAGTATACCTAGTTTGGTGTGGAAGCGAATGGCACATATCCAGAAGAGCAAGAAGCAGCTGCTGACCCGCGTGCGAAAGATCAAGGGCCAGGCGGCCGCCTTGGAGACCGCGCTGGAGCAGGACAAGGATTGCCTTGCGATCCTGCAGCAGATCGCCGCCGTGCGCGGTGCGGTAAACGGGTTGATGGCGGAGGTGATGGAAGGCCACATCCGTGAGCACCTTGTCGCGGATGGGTTGAGCTCTGAAGAACGGCAGGAAGAGGCGGACAAGGTAGCGGCGTTGTTGCGGTCTTATCTCAAGTGATACCCCAGGGGGGTATCACGCAGGTTTCTAGCATCGGCAGCGTTGCGAGAGCTGGCAATCGCGCACTGATCTAAGGTGGGGGAGACAGTTGCATGGCCACGTCTCAAGCCCACCAATACCGCACAAAGTGGAAAAACACCGGCGCCGCAAAGCACACCGAGTCCATCCGGTCGAGCATGCCGCCGTGGCCTTCGATCATGTGCCCCCAGTCTTTCACCCCGCGGTCACGCTTGATCGCCGACATGACCAGCCCGCCGAAGAAGCCCATGGCGTTCACGGTCAGGGCCATCAGTGCCGCCTGCCAGAAGTTGAATGGGGTGATCCAGCACAGCAGGGCGCCGATCAGTGTGGCCAGTGCCACGCCACCGACGAGGCCTTCGAGGGTTTTCGAGGGCGACAGGTTGGGCGCCACCTTGCGTTTGCCGAACAGCTTGCCGCACACGTATTGCAGCACGTCGCTGATTTGCACCACGAGGATCAGCCAGGCGATCAGCAGCAGGTTGCGGCCCTCGAACCCGGGGATGTCGAGGGTCATCAGCGCGGGCACCGAAGACACGCAATACACCGCGATCATCAGCCCCCATTGCACCTTTGATGCGCGCTCGAGAAAGCGCGTAGTGTCGCCGCCGAAACTGGCAAGGATCGGCAGCAGCAAAAAGAGATACACCGGGATGAAAATACTGAACAAGCCATACCAGTCCATGGCGATCAGCACGTACTGCACCGGCAGCGCCACATAGAACGCCGCCACCAACGCCGGGTAGTCGCTGCGCCGGGTCGGGGTGAGGGTCATGAACTCGCGCAGCGCATAAAACGACACGCCGTAGAACAGCACGATCACGCCGTACTTGCCGAACAGGAAGGCGATGCCGATCACCAGCACCATCACCCACCAGGCGTTGATGCGGGCGTTGAGGTTGTCGATCACCGCATGCGGCGCGGGGCCGGCACGCCACTTGAGCAGGCGGCCGATCACGCTGGCGAGCAGCAGCAGGGCGCCGATGCCGGCGAACAGCGAAAGGGTATTGTCGTCCATGTCAGGCATCCTTCGGCGCCAGGTTCAGCAGGGCCTGGCTGGCCCGCTCGAGAAAGGCCTGCTTGTTTTCATCAGCCAGCAGGTGGAGAGGTTCGCCAAAGCTCAGCGTGCACAGCAGCGGCAATGGCAGGGCGCGGCCCTTGGGCATGACCCGGTTGAGGTTGGCGATCCACACCGGCACCAGCTCGACGTCGGGGTTGGCCGCAGCCAAATGGTAAAGGCCGCTTCTGAATGGCATGAGCGGCTCGTCGCCCAGGTTGCGGGTGCCTTCCGGGAAGAAGATTAACGAATCGCCCTGGGCCACGGCCTCAAGAATCGGCTGCAGGGGGCTGCCTTGGCCTTCTGCGCGCTGGCGGTCGATCAAGACGCCGTTGAACACCTTGCGGATGAGAAAGTCGCGAATACCGGGCTTCGCCCAGTAGTCGGCCCCGGCCACCGGGCGGGTGCGCCTGCGCAAAGGTTCTGGCAGCGAGGCCCAGAGCAGCACGAAGTCGCCGTGGCTGCTGTGGTTGGCGAAGTACAGGCGTTGCACCGGCTGCGGTGTGCAGCCGAGCCATAACGCACGGGCGCCAGTGATCAGCCGGGCGGCCGAAGTGATGACGAAAGCGGTCAAGGTCGCAAGCATGGGGCGGTGGTCATCCGGTAAAGGGCAGTGTCAGCAGGGTAGCCAAGGCCAGCAACAGTTGTAGGCCCAGGCACATGGCTTGGCGGCGCAGCAGGGCTAATGCGGCTTGGCTGCGAGCGGGCCAGTCGCGGCTATCCTTGGCGTGCGGTTTCAGGTTGAGGTCGAACAAGGCACGGTCCAGCGCTTGCGTGTCTGCAGGTAGGTCTTGGCTGGCGCCAAGGTGGGCGAACAGTTCGGCGTCCAGGGCCACGCGGATGGCCCAGTACTTGTGCAGCACGCCGAGCGCCAGCAGCAGCGCGCATAGCAGGCTGCCCAGTGGCGGCAGCGCGGCGCCCAGCAAGGGCGCCAGGCCAACGCCCAGGGCGAGCAGCGTGATGCCGTCCGACAGGCGCTCCAGCTGGGGGCCCCGGGCCAGTAGGCTGGCAGTCAGTTGCAGGTTCATCGCTGTGCGCCAAGTTGTTGCAGGGCCTGTCGATGGGCCGCGTGCAAGACCACGCCAGCGCGTGCGCTGCGTATCCGCTGTTCAGCTTGGTCAGCATCGGCGCAGCGCCCCGTGAGTACCAGCCAGGCCGCCACGGCGCTGGCGCTGCGCGAATATCCCAGAGCGCAACAGACCAGCAGAGGGCCTTGCTGGCGTAACTGCTCGATAGCGTTTGCAGCTTCGTGCAACAGGTTGCTGTCGGGCACGATCAGGTCCAGGGTGGGAAGCGAGCGGTAGTTCTGAGCGGTGAGAGCGGCCCCAGTGCGGCACGGCAGCTCGGCGCAAAGGTCGACGATGGCAGCGAACTGCGCGCCCTCACCACGGCCAGGAATCCGCCCCAGGAATACCCCGTCACACACCTCATCCGCCTGCGGATGGCGCCGTGTCCATACCCTGGAATTGATCCACGCCCCGATCAGATAGGGCAGCAGCAGCCAGGTCGCGGCGCTGGACAAGCGCCCATCGGCGCCCTTCTGAAAACCACCCGCGCCGAACAAGCCGTAGTTCAGTGCCACCCACAACAGCGCCACGGCTGGCCATGACAGCCACAACCCGGCACCGCCCACCGCGTACGCCAGCCCCGCGCACAGCAAGGCCCCAACGCCATAACACAGCGCCAGCCGCTGGCATTTGCCATCGTGCGCAAGGCGGGCCTGCTGCCATGGCAGGCGACCTTGCCACGGCCATAGCCATAAGCAGACAAACCCTGCCAATGCGCCGGTGGGCACGTCGATGAAGTGATGCTGCCAGGTGGTCAGCACCGACACGCCGATCAACGCCATCCAGCCATGCACCACCCAGCGCCAGGGCTGGCGGTGCACGTGCCGGGCGAACATCGTCCAGATGATCACCAGCAACGCGATGTGCAGCGAAGGCGCCTGATTGTAAGGCTTGTCGAAGCCCATCAGCACATCGAACAGCCAGCCGAACAGCCCAGCCATTTCTGGCCGTTCGAAGGTGAACCGCAGCGGCCAGAGCAGGAAGCAACTGACGCTGATCACCTGTGCCGTGAGCAGCGCCAGGGCATGCCGGTCCATCTCCTGGCGCGTGCGTGGCAGCAGGAATGACAACCCGTACAGCAGGTCGATCGACCAGTACGGGATGATCGTCCAGGGCCACAGCGGCATGCCGTGCTCCCAGCCGAACACCAGGCTGCCGACATCACTGCGGCTGGCGGTGTGGGTGTTCACCAGCCCATAGCTGAGGAAGAAGAACGGCCCCAGCAGCAACAGCCAGAACACGCCCCGCCGAATCAGCCCGGGCTCACGCGTTGGGTTCATTCACGCACCCGTTGCGCCAGGCTGACGCTGAAGATGCCCCATTCGTCGATGCGCTGGGCCAGTTTGCGGAAGCCCGCCGCCTCTACCAGTTGGTCCATCTCTGCCTGGCTGCGCCGGCGCATCACCCACGCCTCGCCGCCGCGATGGCTGGTCAGGGCACGCGCGATCATCTCCAGTTGAGGGTGCCAAGGTTGGCCTGTGTAGACCAGGTAACCGCCTGCTTCGACGGCATCGGCAAGGCCGGCCAGGGAATTGCTCACCAACGCGTTGCTGGGGAACAGTTCGTACAGGCCAGACACCACGGCCAGCGTAGGCCCTGGCTGCAGCGCCGCGAGGCTGGCGCGGTCGAAGGCATCGCCCTGGACGAAGCGAGCAACCTCGGCCAGGCCTTTTTCGGCGATCAATGCGCTGCCTTGTTGCACGTTCAGTTCGCTGTAGTCGCGCAGCAGGATGGAGTCCGGCCGTTGTTCGAGTTCCTCCAAGGCTTCGAGGATGTAACGGCCGTGGCCGGCGGCGATGTCGACGATATGCACCGGCCGCTGCTCGGCGCGCAGGCGGGCAATGGCCTCGCGCAGCAGTTCTTCGACGTGCAGTTTGCGCTGACGAATGCCGCGCCAGCCGATGGCGTTGAGGTAGTTCTGGTCGACCATGCGGCCCAGCTTGCCTTTGCCCGTCGGCTGGTTGCGGTAGACGTAGTCGAGGGTGCTGCCAGAGTCGAAGCCGGTGTCAAACCCCAGCTTCACGCCCTCGGCCAGCCCTTTGCCCAGGCGCAGGCTTGCACGGGTGGCGCGCCAGTAGAGGTCGCGGGGCGAATTGCGTGGCAAGGGCGCGGCCAGGCTTTCGGCTTCGGCGCAGCTGGCGCCGACCTTGTCGGCATCGAGCAGCGAAGGCGCGGTAACAGGGCTGTCGAAGCAATGTGCGACGAAGCGCTCGATGCGCTTCAGCGCATGGGCGCGGTCGCGTTCACCGAGGGTGTCATGGAAAAAGCCCGGGAGGATGTGCATTTCTTTACGTGCACTGCCCAGGCGCTCGAAAAAGCGCTCCTGCGGTTTGCGCTCGACCACAAGGTCTGCACCAGAGACCAGCAACTGCGTCGGTACCTGAATAGCCTGGGCGTCAGCCACCACACGGTCGGCGGCTTCGTACAGGCCCAGTAGCATGGTCACCGAAATCGGCCGGCTGATCAGCGGGTCGGCCACGTACGACATGACCCGCTCGGGGTCATGGGTAAGCAGGCGCGGCTTGACGTAACTGTTGACGAAGAAGTTGCCGCGCACGGCCTTGAGCAGCTTCAGGCCGGGCCGTGCGAAGGGCACGTACAGCTTGACCTTGAACGCCGGCGAGGCCAGCACCAGGCAGCGTACCTTGGGCGCGTAGTCGTGGGCCCAGGTGGCGATCAGCACGGCGCCGACGCTTTGCGCCAGCACCACCATGTCGTGCTCGGCGATGCCGTGCACGGTCTGCAGATGCTCGATGAAGGTCTGCACGTCGCGCACGCTGGTGGCAAACCCTGGGCTGTCGCCGCGGGCGCCCGGCGACTGGCCGTGGCCGCGGGCATCCCAGGCGAAGAAATCGTAGCCGGGCATGTCCAGTTCGTCGGCCAGGTGGGCCATGCGCCCGCCGTGTTCGTGGCCACGGTGGAACATCACCACGGCGCGGCGCGGCTGGTGTTCATTGCGTGTCGCGGGCCAATGACGGTAGTGCAACTCGACACCATCATGGGTAGAGAAATGCAGCGATTGCGCTTGGCGCATGGCGAGAATCCTTGTCCGGCGGCGATGGGCTCAGCGGGCTTCAACCAGCCCTTGGCGAACCCGGTTGTAGAGGGTATAGAGCGAGAGCGCGAAGATGACCAGCAAGAGGCCGTTGAGCCAGGTGGCGTTGAGCAGGCCGAACGCAACGCCGGTGCCCAGTACGCCAAAGGCGAATGCCCGGTCGCTCTTGCCCATCGGCCCGTCGTAGCGGCGCGAGGCGCCTGCCAGCGGGCCCATGACGCCGGCGTATTCGCTAAACGTCGCACTCAGCACCACCAGCACCACCAGGCTGGGCCACACGCCAGCCAGCAGGGCGAAAGGCAGGTACAGCGCGGCGTCAGCGATCACGTCGCACAGTTCGTTGAGGTAGGCACCGAGCCTGGATTGCTGGCCGAATTCCCGCGCAAGCATGCCGTCCACGGCGTTGAGCGCCATGCGCAGCAACATCCACAGCGGGATCAGGATGAACAGCCAGGTGATGTGGCTGAACCCGGCCAGCAGCAGGCCCAGCAGGACCGAGACCAAGGCGGCGGCGACGGTGACCTGGTTGGCGGTGACGCCACGGTCGTAGAGGCGCTTGACGCCGGGCCGGAGCAAGGCCTGGAAGCGGGGTTTGAGCTGGTAGATCGAGGGCACTTGGAACTCCTTTTCGTGGTGCAGCGTGATTGTGGGCAAAGAGCCCCAGTGGCCGCAAGCGGGTTGGTGAGAGATGGCTCACATCTGAACGGGGTGTAAGGGTGTTGTTCCGCCAACCAAGCGCTTGACCAAACCCGCCGCATACCCTGGCAACGCTGCAAAGTCCCGCGCGCACACCATCAATTGGCGGTTGGCCCAGTCCTCGCGAAGCGCCACCCAGTGCAGCGGCAACAGCCCTTGCCAGCGTTGCACCGAAGCCAAGGGCACAACGCCGACCCCGGCGCCCCCCGCGACCATGCGCAGCACCCCATCGAAGCCATCGGCTCGTACCCGTACGCGCATCCGCAAGCCTTCACGCAGGGCCTGTTCCTCCAGGTACAAGGCCAATGCGCTGTCTGCTCCCAGCCCGACATGACCATGGGCCAGGCTGTCGATGAAGCTTGGCGCAGGGTGTAACGCCAGCGGATGCGCAAGGGGGGTCACCAACACTAGTGGGTCATCGCGAAAGGGCAGGGTCTGCAAATGCTCGCTGGGCGCCGCAGTCGAAATGATCCCCAGGTCGGCGATGCCTTGGGTAATCGACTGCACGATGTGCAAGCTTGGCAGCTCTTGGACATCGACACTGATGCCGGGGTTCTGTGCCAGATAACTGGCCAGCAATTCGGGCAGGTACTCGGTCAGCGCCGCGGTGTTGCACAACAGCCGCACCTGGCCCTGCAGCCCCTGCGCGTACTGGCTCAGGTCGAACTGCAGGCGCTCCACTTGCTGCGCGATCAGGCGGGCATGCTGCAGCAGCGCCTGCCCGGCAGGCGTCGGTTGTACGCCGCGGCGATTGCGCGCTAGCAATTGCGTGCCCAGGGACGCTTCCATCGCGCGGATGCGCGCACTGGCAGCTGGCAGCGACAGATGGCTGCGCCGGGCGCCGGCAGTGATGTTGCCGCATTCCAGGGTGTGCCGGAAAAGCGCGAGGTCGATCAGGTCGAAATGCATGTGCCTCTGTCCTGCCAATAGTCAGGCTGAGTATATGGCAGATTTTCAGCCAGCCTGGCGCACGCCATCATGGCCCTATGAATACCTTGATCGCGTTCTATCAACACATTGGCCCGGCACTGACACTGCTGGTGGTTATCACCTTTCTGCTGGCCGGCACCGTCAAAGGTGTTATCGGCCTTGGCTTGCCGACCATCGCCATGGGCCTGCTGGGCCTGGCTATGCCGCCTGCGCAGGCTGCCGCTTTACTCATCGTGCCGTCGACACTCACCAACCTCTGGCAGCTGGCTGCCGGTGGTCATCTGTGGGTGCTGCTGCGTCGCCTGGGGCCGATGCTGGTGATGATCTGTGTCGGCACGCTGGTCGGCAGCGCATGGTTGGGCATTAACAGTGGCGCGTGGGCCGCGCATGCGCTGGGCGCCGCGTTGCTGGTGTATGCGGTGTATGGGCTGATGGGCCCAGGGTTGCGCGTAGCGCAAGCGCGGGAAGGGTGGCTGGGGCCGCTGTGCGGCTTGGTGACGGGCGTAGTCACGGCCGCTACCGGGGTATTCGTGATGCCGGCAGTGCCGTACCTGCAAAGCCTTGGCCTGAACCGCGACGAGATGATCCAGGCCTTGGGCCTGTCGTTCACGGTCTCGACCCTGGCGCTGGCCTTGGGCCTGGCTGGGCAAGATGCCTTGGGCGGCCAGGCGCTAGGTGCTTCATTGCTGATGCTGGCGCCAGCACTGGTGGGCATGCTGGCGGGGCAGTGGTTGCGTCAGCGCATCAGCGCCGCGCTGTTCAAACGCTGCTTCTTCATTGGCTTGGCCATGCTCGGCGGCCATCTGCTGATCAACGGTTAGCAGACGAGGCGCTGAGCATGTCGATCAACTGGATATCGAACTCGCGCTCCAGGTAGTCCATGCGCTTTTCGAAGAACGCGACCATGTGCGGCAGGGCCGAGTGCACATCCAGTGCAGCTTTGTCCGCCCACACTTCGTAGAACACGAACAGGCTCGGGTCGGCCTTGTCGCGCAGCATGTGGTACTCGATGCAGCCCGGTTCCTGGCGGCTGGGTTCGACATAGGCGCGGAACAGGGTTTCGAAGGCTTCGGCCATTTCCGGGCGGGTCTTGGCTTTGAGGATAAAAGCGTACTGCTCGCTCATGGATCGCTACTCGCTGGTGAATGATGAACCGATTCTAAGGCAATAATTAGCTGGCCATTCGTGATTTGAAAGCAATTGTATTTTGACTCATAGCCGCTGTTTCCCCTGCCGCTGAGTCTCTAATCTGCCGGTCATCCAATTTGACTCGACCGAGGCAGAACGCCCTCGGATCGACATCGCCAAATCGAGGCCAGCATGAAAAACATCCTTCTGCTCAACGGTGGTAAACAGTTCGCTCACTCCGATGGCCGCCTTAACGCGACCCTGCACGAAGCGGCCCTCGCTCACCTGGACCGTGCCGGTTTCGACGTGCGGCAGACCTTCATCGATGGCGGTTACGATGTGCGGGAAGAGGTCGAGAAATTTCTTTGGGCCGACGTGGTGATCTACCAGATGCCCGGTTGGTGGATGGGCGCACCGTGGACGGTGAAGAAGTACATCGATGACGTCTTCACCGAAGGCCATGGCAGCCTGTACGCCAACGACGGCCGTACCCGTTCGGATGCCTCGCAGAAGTACGGCAGCGGTGGCCTGATTCAAGGCAAGCAGTACATGTTGTCGCTGACCTGGAACGCCCCGCAGCAGGCGTTTGACGACCCCAGCGATTTCTTCGAGGGCAAGGGTGTGGACGCCGTGTATTTCCCGTTCCACAAGGCTAACCAGTTCCTTGGCATGACCGGCTTGCCGACCTTCCTGGCGGTGGATGTGATGAAACGCCCGGATGTGCCAGCGGCGTTGGCAGCGTATGAAGCGCACCTGGACAAGGTGTTTGGCAAATCTGTGTAAGTTGCCTGTGAAAGGGGCTGCTGCGCAGCCCAATCGCCGGCAAGCCGGCTCCCACAGTGGGTTCGACGACAACGCGAACCCTGTGGGAGCTGGCTTGCCAGCGATTGGGCCGCGCAGCGGCCCCCCTTGCACAGACCCCACCGACCCGCTATGAATCACGGCACACTCCAGCCAAGGCCAAGCGCGTGAAAACCCGATCCGAAGAACTCCAGGTATTCGTCGCTGTGATCGACTGCGGTTCGATCTCTGCTGCTGCCGAGCAGGTGGGCCAGACCCCGTCAGCCGTCAGCCGCACCTTGTCGCGCCTGGAGGCCAAGCTTGGCACCACCCTGGTCAACCGCACCACCCGGCGCATGGACCTGACCGAAGAAGGCCGCTTCTTTCTTGAGCGCTCGCGGCTGATCCTGGAACAGATGGACGCGATGGAAGAGCGCCTGTCGATGAACCACCAGACTGCTACTGGGCGCCTGCGCATCAACGCCGCCGCGCCGTTCATGCTGCACGCCATCCTGCCCTGGATCGGCGAGTTCCGCCGCCAGTATCCCGGCATCGAGCTGGAACTCAACACCGACGACCTGATCATCGACCTGCTCGAACAGAGCACCGATGTGGCGATCCGTATCGGCGAGCTGGCCGACTCCAGCCTGCACGCCCGCAACCTGGGGTGCAGCCCGGTGCAGGTGCTGGCCAGCCCCGCCTACCTGGAACGCCACGGCACCCCGCAGCGCGTCGAAGACCTGGCCAACCACTGCTTGCTCGGCTTCAGCCAACCCGAGTCGCTCAACCACTGGCCCTTGCGCCATGCCCAGGGCGACCGCTGGGCGATCCGCCCCGCGCTGATCGCCTCCAGCGGCGAAACCCTGCGCCAGCTGGCGCTGGCCGGGGAGGGCATCGTCAGCCTGTCGCATTTCATGACCCACGAAGACATCCGCAGCGGCCGCCTGCAGGTGCTGCTGGGCGACGCCAACAACGGCTATCGCCAGCCGATCCATGCGGTGTACTACCGCAACACTCAGTTGGCGCTGCGCATCCAGTGCTTCCTCGATTTTATCCAGCGCAAGCTGGCGATGTACGCCTGCTGAGTTGCCTGAACGCGACACATCCTGCCCAAAGGCGGCGAAACTTCCTACGTTGGATTGCACAGTCGACACGCTTCGGCCTTACTGAGTGATCAACAAAAACAACACCAAGGAAGTGTCATGCGTATTGTCCTGTTCCCGACCATGGCCCTCGGAGCCGCGATCCTGACCTGTTCCTCGGCCTATGCAGCCGCCCTGGAAGGTGGCGCGGTGGCTGCGCCCGATCAATATGGTGCACAGGTTGCCGCCGATATCCTGAAAAAAGGCGGCAACGCCGTGGACGCCGCCGTGGCCACGGCATTCACCCTGGCGGTGACCTACCCAGAGGCCGGCAACATCGGCGGCGGTGGCTTCATGACCCTGTTCGTCGACGGCAAGCCCTACTTCCTCGACTACCGCGAAGTGGCGCCCAAGGCAGCCAGCCGCAACATGTACCTGGACGACAAAGGCGAGGTGATCGAGAACCTCAGCCTGGTCGGTGTGCGGGCAGCGGGTGTACCCGGCACGGTGATGGGCCTGTGGGAGGCGCACCAGAAGTTCGGCAAGTTGCCGTGGAGCGAGCTGCTGACGCCGGCCATCGGCTATGCCAAAAACGGTTTCAAGATTGCCGAAAAACAGTACCAGTACCGCAACGATGCCCAAGGCCTGTTCAAGACGGCGACCAACTTCAACGACTACTTCGGCAACATGAAGGTCGGCGAACTGTTCAAACAGCCAGAAATGGCCCAGACCCTCGAGCGCATTGCCGACAAGGGCGTAAGCGAGTTCTACCAGGGCAAGACCGCCGACCTGCTGGTGGCGCAGATGCAGGCTGACAAAGGCCTGATCACCAAGCAAGACCTCAAGGACTACAAGGCGGTCTGGCGTGAGCCGATGGCCTTGAGCTGGCGCGGTAATGTGGTCTACACCGCGCCGCCGCCAAGCTCCGGCGGCGTCGCCCTGGCCCAGTTGCTGGGCATCAAGGAAGACCGCGCGGCAGACTTCAAGGGCGTGGCGCACAACTCGGCGCAGTACATTCACCTGCTTGCCGAGATCGAGAAGCGCGTGTTTGCCGACCGTGCCGACTACCTGGGCGACCCGGCCTTCACCAAGGTGCCGGTCGATCAGTTGATTGCCAAGGATTACCTGGCCAAGCGCGCCGCGCAGGTCAACCCCAAGGCCATTTCGGTCACCGATGACGTCAAGCCGGGGCTGGAGCCGCACCAGACCACGCACTTCTCCATCGTCGACAAACAGGGCAACGCGGTCAGCAACACCTACACCCTCAACCTCGACTACGGCAGTGGCGTGGTGGTCAAGGGCGCCGGCTTCCTGCTCAACGACGAGATGGACGACTTCAGCGCCAAGCCGGGTGCGGCTAATGCCTTTGGTGTGGTGGGCGGGGATGCCAACGCCATCGAGCCGGGCAAGCGCATGCTGTCATCCATGAGCCCGAGCCTGATGACCCGCGATGGCAAGGTTGAGCTGGTGATCGGTACGCCAGGTGGCTCGCGCATCTTCACCTCGATCTTCCAGGTGATGAACAACCTGTACGACTACGACATGCCGCTGGAAAAGGCGGTAGCGGCGCAGCGTGTGCACCATCAGTTGCTGCCTAAAGACACTATCTACTTCGACAGCTATGCACCGCTGACCGGCGCGGTGGCGGAAGACTTGAAGAAAATGGGGTATGTGCTGGAGGACCAGGGCTGGGAGATGGGCGATATCCAGGCGATCCGGGTGAACGGGGACAAGCTGGAAACGGCGTCCGATCCGCGTGGGCGTGGGGTGGGGATGATCGTCAAATAACGATCGCACCTGTGTAGGAGCAGCCTTGTGCTGCGAAGAGGCCAGTGGCAGCCCAGTAAATCTGCGGTGCTGCCACTGGCCTCTTCGCAGCACAAGGCTGCTCCTACCTGGGTTTGGCGCACGGAGTGTGCGCCCGCCGTGGTTGAATCAAACGCGGAACTGGCTCACCAGCATCTGCAACTGCCCGCCCAACCGCGCCAGCTCAACGCTGGACGCCGCTGTCTCGTTATTGGCCGCTGCCGTCTGCTCGGACACATCCCGCACATTCAGAATGCTCCGGCTGATTTCTTCGGCCACCGCGCTCTGCTGTTCCGCCGCCGCCGCAATCTGCTGGTTCATCGACTGAATGCTAGACACCGTGCCGGTGATGCTTTCCAGCGAGGCGCCGGCCTTGCGCGCCAGTTCGACACTGCTGTCGGTCAGGGTCCGGCTACCCTGCATGGCCGTCGCCACTTGCTGGGTGCCGTGCTGCAGGCTGGCAATCAGCTCTTCGATCTCTTCGGTGGACTTCTGCGTGCGCTGGGCCAACCCACGCACCTCGTCAGCGACCACGGCAAAGCCACGGCCCGCCTCGCCGGCACGGGCCGCTTCGATCGCGGCGTTGAGTGCCAGCAGGTTGGTCTGGTCGGCTACCGACTTGATCACGTCCATCACGCTGCCGATCTTCTGGCTTTCTTGTTGCAGCAGGTTCATGGCCTCGGTGGAGCGGTGCATTTCTTCGGCCAGGCGTTCGATTTGGCTGATCGCCTCACCGACCACCTGATCACCCGCGCGGGCTTCATCGTCGGCACCGGTGGCGGCATGCGAGGCCTGCTCGGCGTTGCGCGCGACTTCCTGAACCGTGGCCGCCATTTCGTGCATAGCAGTGGCGACTTGGTCGGTCTCGACTTTCTGGCTGTTGGCCCCCGCGCTGGTTTGCTCGGTGACCGCCGACAGCTCTTCGGCAGCGCTGGCGATCTGGGTGACGCCGTCGCGGATGCCGCTGATCAGCTCGCGCAGGGTGGTGCCCATGCGGGCGATGCCCTGTTGCAATACGCCCAGTTCATCACGGCGGGTGACGCGCAGGTCGTGCGTCAGGTCGCCGCCCGCGATGCGCTCCACCGCTTGCAAGGTTTCCTGCAGCGGGCGGGTGATCTGCCGGGTAATGAGCACCGCGGCCAGTACGCCGACCAGCAACGCCAGCAAGGTCGCGATGGCCTGCAGGCTACGGGCCTGCGCACTCTCGATGTCGCGGCGCTCCAGCTGGATTTTGTACAGCGCGTCGCTGGTCTTGACGATGTCGGCGCCTTGGGCAGTCATTTCAGCGCGCGCGCTGGTAATGCTGGCCAGCGCATCACGGAACTGGCGCACGGCGTCACGGTAGGCCAGCACTGACTGTTCGAACTGCTGCAGACGCGCGTCGGCGGCCGGCAGCCGGCGCTTGAGGTTGTCGGCCTCGGCCAGCGCCGCTTCGAGCTGGCGCAGGGCGGCCTGTTCATTGGTCGCGCTGTTATCGGCCATGTAGCCGCGCACGTCGATGCGTACCTGCAGCAGTTGCTGGCGGGCCTTGCTGATCAGCTGGTACTGGGCCAGGCGCACGCTGTCGGTTTCGGGGCGTGCCATGACTTCCTGGCTAAGGGCGTCCATGGCCTGGTCGGCCTTGGCGCCCGATGCATTCATGGCATCACGCGCGGCTCGGGTGGCGTTGTAGCCCGTGCGCATGGTGGCCAGCGAGACCTTGTACTGGCTGATGGTCTGCCCCAGTTCGTGCAGCAGCTTGACGTTGTCCGGGCTCTTGAACGTGCTGACCAGGCGTTGTTGCTGGTTACTGAAGGCATCGAGCTTGTTCAGCGTGTTGGCCGCCGCCGCATCATCGCCATTGGCAATCATGTACTGCAGGCGCGCGATGCGCAGGTCAGTCAGGTCCTTGTTGAGCTGACTGATATCGCTCATCCAGTTGCTGCGGTCGATCAGGCTGCCCAGGCTGGTCCAGCCGGTCAGGGCCAGCAGGCCGGTGAGGATCAGCACCAGGCCGAAGCCCAGGCCGAGTTTGAGGTTGACGCTGATGTTGGCAAACCAGCTGTTCATGCACGCACTCCAGAAGTTGTTTTCGCTCTCTTGATCGTCGATCGCAAGGCGTTGTTGTTCTGGATGCCCGCTGATTCGTGCAGGGGTTATCGGCAATGATCAGGGAAGCTGAAACGCTTTTTCAGCAGATTTGTAACTTGTCGTTAGGGTGAGGCTGGGGCTGCCAGGCAGCCCCAGGCGTGTCAGAGGTTACGGGCACTGAAGGTATCGCAGCTGTTCACTTCGCCCTCGGCAAACCCCGCCTTGAACCAGCGCACACGCTGCGCCGAGGTGCCGTGGGTGAAGGAGTCGGGCACCACGCGGCCCTGGCCTTTCTGCTGCAGGCGGTCATCACCGATGGCATTGGCCGCGTTCAGCGCTTCCTCGACGTCACCCGGCTCCAGCCAGTTCAGGCGTTTTTGCGCTTGGTAGGCCCACACCCCTGCCAGGCAGTCGGCCTGCAGCTCCTGGCGCACCAGCAAGCCGTTGTCGCCTTCCATGCGCTGGCCATTGCGGCGGGCGGCATCGACCTTGGCCGACACGCCGAGCAGGGTCTGCACGTGGTGGCCGATCTCGTGGGCGATGACGTAGGCCTGGGCAAAGTCACCCGCGGCGGCGAAACGGGTTTCCATCTCGCGGAAGAACGACATGTCCAGGTACACCCGCTGGTCGGCCGGGCAATAGAACGGGCCGACGGCTGCCGAAGCGAAGCCGCAGGCCGAGTTGACCTGGCCACTGAACAGCACCAGTTTGGGGTCGCGGTACTGCTTGCCCGCCTGGGAGAACAGCGCTTTCCAGGTGTCTTCCGTGTCACCCAGCACCGAGGCGACGAAGTCGGCCTGCTGGTCATTGGCTGGCGGCGCCTTGCCGCCTGCGCCACTGGGCGCCTGCTGCTGCTGGGTCATCTGCCCGGTGAGCTGGCCGAGTATCTGCAGCGGGTCTTGCCCGGTCAGCCAGCCAATGCCCACGATAAGCAGGATGGCCCCCAGCCCGAGGCCCTTGCCGCCGCCGAAGCGCATGCCGCCACCACCGCCACCTTCACCTCGGGCATCGACCACGTTGTCGCTGCGTCGGCCTTTTCGCCATTCCATGAATGCTCTCCGGAGCGTGAAACAAGAAGACAAAGATTAGTTCACCAACGGGGAGGGTGTCAGACAAAGGTGTTAACCCATAACCATATGGTTATGTATGTGAGGGCTGATTTCAGTATTCATCCCGCGCGGCTTATCTGAAACTGTAAGTCCGCCTGCCCTGCAAGGCGTCCAGATAATTCCAAGAGAGGAAAACGGCATGCCCGCCCAGGACACCAGCCGCTTCGTGATCCGTGATCGCAACTGGCACCCTAAAGCCCTGACCCCCGACTACAAGACCTCCATTGCCCGCTCGCCGCGCCAGGCATTGGTCAGCATCCCGCAGTCGATCAGCGAAACCACCGGCCCGGACTTCACCCACCTGGGTTTCGGCGCCCACGACCATGACCTGCTGCTGAACTTCAACAACGGTGGCCTGCCGATTGGTGAGCGCATCATCGTTGCCGGCCGCGTGGTCGACCAATACGGCAAGCCTGTGCCCAATACCCTGGTGGAAATGTGGCAGGCCAACGCTGGTGGCCGCTACCGCCACAAGAACGACCGCTACCTGGCACCGCTGGACCCTAACTTCGGTGGCGTCGGCCGTTGCCTGACCGACCGCGACGGCTACTACAGCTTCCGCACCATCAAGCCGGGCCCCTACCCATGGCGCAACGGCCCGAACGACTGGCGCCCGGCGCACATCCACTTCGGCATCAGCGGCCCATCGATTGCGACCAAGCTGATCACCCAGCTGTACTTCGAGGGTGACCCGCTGATCCCGATGTGCCCGATCGTCAAGTCGATCGCCAACCCAGAAGCCGTGCAGCAGTTGATCGCCAAGCTCGACATGAGCAACGCCAACCCGATGGACTGCCTGGCATACCGCTTTGACATCGTGCTGCGCGGCCAGCGCAAGACCCACTTCGAAAACTGCTGAGGACCCCGCCATGCCAATCGAACTGCTGCCGGAAACCCCTTCGCAGACTGCCGGCCCCTACGTGCATATCGGCCTGGCCCTGGAAGCGGCCGGCAACCCGACCCGCAACCAGGAAATCTGGAACCGCCTGGCCAAGCCAGAGGCGCCGGGTGAACACATCCTGTTGATCGGCCAGGTCTATGACGGTAACGGGCACTTGGTGCGCGATTCGTTCCTGGAGCTGTGGCAGGCCGATGCCGCCGGCCAGTACCAGGATGCATACAACCTGGAAAACGCCTTCAACAGCTTCGGCCGCACCGCTACCACTTTCGATGCCGGTGAGTGGACCGTGCAAACGGTGAAGCCGGGTGTGGTGAAGAACGCGGCCGGCGTGCCGATGGCGCCGCACATCAACATCAGCCTGTTTGCCCGTGGCATCAACATCCACCTGCACACGCGCTTGTATTTTGATGATGAAGCCGAAGCCAACGCCAAGTGCCCGGTGCTGAACCTGATCGAGCAGCCGCAGCGCCGTGAGACGTTGATTGCCAAGCGTTGCGAAGTGGATGGGAAAACGGCGTACCGTTTCGATATCCGTATTCAGGGGGAAGGGGAGACGGTGTTCTTCGACTTCTGAGTTATTGGGGGCCGCTTCGCGGCCCATCGCAGGCAAGCCAGCTCCTACAGGTACAGCGCCAGTCAAGAGGTTGACGCTGTACCTGTAGGAGCTGGCTTACCTGCGATGGGCTGCAAAGCAGCCCCAATGTCTAACAATCAACGCCGAACCAGCAAAACCCCACTTTCCATGTGATGGGTATACGGGAACTGGTCAAACAACGCACAACGCTCGATGCGGTGTGTGTCCTGCAACTGCTCGATGTTCGCCGCCAGCGTTTCCGGATTGCACGAGATGTACAAAATCCGCTCGAAGCGCCGGGTCAGCTCGCAGGTATCCGGGTCCATCCCCGCACGCGGCGGGTCGACGAACACGGTACCGAACGCGTAACTTTTCAGGTCGATCCCTTCCAACCGACGGAACGGGCGCACGTCATTCAGCGCCTGGGTCAGCTCTTCAGCCGACAGCCGCACCAAGCGCACGTTATCCACACCGTTCTCATCAAGGTTGCTCAGCGCAGCATTGACCGAGGTCTTGCTGATCTCGGTGGCCAGCACTTGGCGCGCACGGGTGGCCAGTGGCAGGGTGAAGTTGCCGTTGCCGCAATACAGCTCCAGCAGGTCATCCTCGCGCTCGCCCATGGCGTCGAACGCCCAGCTCAGCATCTTCTGGTTCACCGCGCCGTTAGGCTGGGTGAACGCGCCTTCCGGCTGGCGATAGCTGAACACACGGCCCGCCACGTCCAGTTTCTCTACCGCGTAATCACGGCCAATCACCAGGCGCTTGCCCTTGGACCGGCCGATCAGGCTTACCCCCAGTTCGTCGGCCAGCTGCCGTGCGGCCACTTCCCAGGCCTCGTCCAGCGGGCGGTGGTAGCACATCGTGACCATCGCATCGCCGGCCAGTGTGGTGAGGAACTCCACCTGGAACAGGCGATTGCTCAGTGCCTCGCTGGCCTGCCAGGCCGCCTTCAGGCGCGGCATCAAGTCGTTGATGCGCTCGCTGGCGATGGGGAAGTCGTCGATCAGGATCGCCTTGTGCTTCTCGCCCGGGGCGAACATCGCGTAGTGGCGCTGGCCGTCCTCGCGCCACAGGCGGAACTCGGCGCGCAGGCGATAGTGCTCGCGCGGCGAATCGAAAACAGCCGGTTCTGGCGCGCCGAATGGCGCCAGCAGCTCGCGCAGCCGGGCAACCTTGGCGTCCAGCTGGGTGGCGTAGGAGGAGGGGTCGAAAGCAGCACTCATGCGTTGAACCAGCCCAGCTTGATGACGAACAGGATGGAAAGGATTACCAGGGCCGGGTTCAGGTCGCGGTGGCGACCGGAGATCAGCTTGACGGCGGTCCAGGAAATGAAGCCGAAGGCGATGCCGTTAGCGATCGAGTAGGTCAGCGGCATGGCCAGGGCGGTTACCACCACAGGTGCGGCTTCGGTGACGTCGTCCCAGTTTATTTCTGCCAGGCCCGAGGCCATCAGCACGGCGACGAACAGCAGCGCTGGCGCCGTGGCGAAGGCCGGTACGCTACCGGCCAGCGGTGCGAAGAACAGCGCCAGCAGGAACAGCACGGCCACCACGATGGCGGTCAGGCCGGTGCGCCCGCCCGCGCTCACGCCGGCAGCCGATTCGATGTAGCTGGTGGTGGTCGAGGTGCCCAGCAGCGAGCCGGCCATGGCGGCGGTGCTGTCGGCGATCAGGGCGCGGCCCATCTTCGGCATGTGGCCGTCCTTGCCCATCAGGCCGGCGCGTTTGGCCACGCCGATCAGGGTGCCGGAGTTGTCGAACAGGTCGACGAACAGGAAGGCGAAGATGACGCTGACCAGGCCCACATCCAAGGCACCGGCGATGTCCAGCTGGAGGAAGGTCGGTGCCAGCGATGGCGGCATGGACACGACGCCGGCGAACGGCGTCACGCCCATCGCGATCGCGGCGATGGTCACGGCCAGAATGCCGATCAGCACCGCGCCGCGAACCTTCAGCGATTCGAGGCCGACGATCAGGAAGAAGCCCAGGGTGGCGAGGATCGGCGCCGGCTGCTTGAGGTCGCCCAGGCCTACCAGGGTGGCCGGGTTATCGACGACGATGCCGGCGTTATGCAGGGCAATCAGTGCCAGGAACAAGCCGATACCGGCAGCAATGGCCGAGCGCAGCGGCAGTGGGATGCTGTTCACGATCCATTCGCGAATGCGGAAGATCGACAGCAGGAAGAACATCACCGCCGACAGGAACACCGCGCCCAGCGCGACCTGCCAGGTGTGGCCCATGTGCAGGACCACGGTGTAGGTGAAGAAGGCGTTCAGGCCCATGCCCGGCGCCAGGGCGATCGGGTAGTTGGCGATCAGGCCCATGGTCGTCGAGCCGATGGCCGCGGCCAGGCAGGTGGCGACGAAGATCGCACCTTTGTCCATGCCGGTCTCGCCGAGGATGCTCGGGTTGACGAACAGGATGTAGGCCATGGCCAGGAAGGTGGTGACGCCCGCAAGAATCTCGGTGCGCACATTGGTGTTGTGTGCTTTTAGTTGAAACAGCCTTTCCAGCATGCCCGCTCCCCAAGGCGCCCCCGGCGCCGTGATTTGTATCGACCCCATCAGCAAAGCACAGACCGTACCGGTTGCCGTGGTTTTATCTGGGGCGGAAAAAAGCCGCGCATCATACCAGCATGCATGGCGGGGGCCTATGGCCATTGGGGAATGGGATTTTTGCAAACCCACGCCACCCTCAACGCCTGTGCTGAAAACCGTGTAGGAGCAGCCTTGTGCTGCGAAGAGGCCGGTCTGACAGACGATTCTTTATGGCAGTAAGGGCCTCTTCGCAGCACAAGGCTGCTCCTACAAGGCTACGCGCAGGGCCTGGGCCGGTGATCAGCCGCTGTGCAACCGATCGCGTTTGGCCAACGTTGGGAACAGTTTTATCCACACCCCGGTCACCACCAGCGTGCCCACGCCACCGAGCACCACCGCCGGCACTGTGCCAAACCAGTGCGCCGTGACCCCCGATTCGAACTCGCCGAGCTGGTTCGAGGCACCGATGAACAAGCCGTTGACGGCACTCACCCGCCCGCGCATTTCATCTGGCGTCTCCAGCTGCACGAACGAACTGCGAATGACCATGCTGATCATGTCCGCCGCACCCAGCACCACCAGCACCGCCAGCGAGAACCAGAACGACGTCGACAGGCCAAACGCGATGGTCGCCACGCCAAATACGCCCACCGCTGTGAACATGGTGCGCCCGACCTTGCGCTCGAACGGGAAGCGCGCCAGCCACAGCGACATCAGCAACGCGCCCACCGCCGGTGCCGAGCGCAGCAGGCCCAGGCCCCAGGGGCCGGTGAGCAGGATGTCCTTGGCGAACACCGGCAACAGCGCGGTCGCGCCGCCCAGCAGCACGGCGAACAGGTCGAGCGAAATGGCCCCGAGGATGTCTGGCCGGCTGCGGATAAAGCGAATACCGGCCAATAGCGACTCCAGGCTGGCACGGCCGCGTTGGGCCACTTGCTGGCGCGCGTCCAGGCTCAAGGTCAGCACGCAGGCGATGGCGTACAGCCCTACGGTCGGCCCGTACACCCAGATGCTGCCAAAGGCATACAGCAAGCCGCCCACCGCCGGGGCGACGATGGTGGCGGCCTGGGTCGCCGAGGCCGAGGCTGCCACTGCCCGGGGGAACAACCCCGGCGGCACGACGTTGGGCAGCAGGGCTTGGGTGGCCGGCATCTCGAACGAACGTGTCGCGCCCAGCAGGAAGGCCAGGGCGAAAATCAGCTCGCGGCTGACGTTGTCGGTGGCGCTGCCCACCGCCAGCGCCAGGGCAATCAACCCCTGCAGGCTCTGGCACAGGGCGGCGACCTTGCGCCGGTCATAGCGGTCGGCAACATGCCCGGTGTGCAGCATGAACAGCACGCGCGGGGCGAATTCGACCAGGCCGACCAGGCCCAGGTCGAGCACATTGCCGGTGAGCTGGTAGAGGTGCCAACCGATGGCCACGGTGAGCATCTGGAAGCCGCTGGCGGTGAACACACGGGCCAGCCAGAAGGCGATGAAGGGGCGATGATGACGCAACAACTGCGGTGCGGAATCGGACATCGGAAACCTGTGGCCTCGGCGCAGTAGAGGGGGCGGCAGATTATCATCTGTTTGTAACAAGCAGTTACTGTTTGCCGTAATCGGCACTTTTTCACGGTTTATGAAAGAGGGTGGGGCAACGGGTCACGCGGCAATCAACCACACGGCCCGCCTGGCCATTCAGGACTATGCTTCCAGTCAGTCGTTGACCTGGATCAATCGTTGTAAATGCAACGATCAGCCGACGATGTGGCCTTTGGGCCGGAATCCCTGCGATTGCACAGAACAATTCCAACTCGCCGCACTCGATACCGTGGGGGCAGTAGGCGCCAGGGCCACAAGCCCGAACGCCGGATTATCTGAAGAGGAAGCACTATGTTCGGTTTAGAGGCCCTAGATCTCGCCCGAATCCAGTTTGCATTTACCGTGTCCTTTCACATCCTGTTCCCGGCCATCACCATTGGCTTGGCGAGCTATCTGGCGGTCCTCGAAGGCCTTTGGCTGCGGACCCACAACCAGGTCTACCGTGACCTCTACCACTTCTGGTCGAAAATCTTCGCCGTCAACTTCGGCATGGGCGTGGTTTCTGGCCTGGTCATGGCCTATCAGTTCGGCACCAACTGGAGCCGCTTCTCCGATTTCGCCGGCGCCGTCACTGGCCCCTTGCTCACTTATGAGGTGCTGACGGCGTTCTTCCTCGAGGCAGGCTTCCTGGGCGTCATGCTGTTTGGCTGGAACCGTGTCGGCCGCGGCCTGCACTTCTTCGCCACAGTCATGGTGGCGCTCGGCACGCTGGTCTCGACCTTCTGGATCCTGGCCTCCAACAGCTGGATGCAGACCCCGCAAGGCCACGAGATCATTGATGGCCGCGTGGTGCCGGTGGACTGGCTGGCGGTGATCTTCAACCCCTCGTTCCCCTACCGGTTGATGCACATGGCCACGGCCGCGTTCGTCGCCACTGCCTTCTTCGTCGGCGCCTCGGCGGCCTGGCACTTGCTGCGCGGGCGTGACAACCCGGCCGTGCGCAAGATGCTGTCGATGGCCATGTGGATGGCGCTGATCGTTGCGCCGATCCAAGCGGTGATCGGTGACTTCCACGGGCTCAACACGCTCAAGCACCAGCCGGTCAAAATTGCCGCCATCGAGGGCCATTGGGAGAACGTGCCGGGCGAACCGACCCCGTTGATCCTGTTCGGCATCCCTGACATGAAAGCCGAGACCACGCGCTTCAAGGTCGAGATCCCGGCCCTCGGCAGCCTGATCCTGACCCACAGCCTGGACAAGCAAGTGCCCGCGATGAAGGAATTCCCGGCAGCGGACCGGCCCAACTCGACCATCGTGTTCTGGTCGTTCCGGGTCATGGTCGGGCTTGGCTTCCTGATGATCTTCGTGGGCCTGTGGAGCCTGTGGCTGCGCAAGCGCGGCACGCTCTACAGCTCCAGGCCGTTCCTGTACCTGACCCTGTGGATGGGGCCTTCCGGCCTGATCGCCATCCTGGCCGGCTGGTTCACCACCGAAATCGGCCGCCAGCCGTGGGTGGTGTATGGCCTGATGCGCACCTCTGAAGGGGTCTCCAACCACAGCTACGTTCAGCTCGGCTTTACCCTGGTGGCGTTCGTGGTGGTGTACTTCGCCCTGTTCGGCACCGGCCTTGGCTACATGATGCGCCTGGTGCGCAAAGGGCCGAAGACGGGCGAGGGGGATGAACCCAACCCAGGTGGCCCAGGCCAGAAACGCACGCCGGCGCGGCCGCTGTCCGCCGCCGATGATGGCCATGAGGCCAACACCGTCATCCTGAGCAAGGGGAACTGAGCCATGGGTATCGACCTTCCGCTGATCTGGGCCGTGATCATCATCTTCGGCGTCATGATGTACGTGGTGATGGATGGTTTCGACCTGGGCATCGGCATGCTCTTCCCCTTCGTCAAGGGCGAGCGTGACCGTGATGTGATGATGAACACCGTCGCCCCCGTGTGGGACGGCAACGAGACCTGGCTGGTGCTGGGCGGCGCCGGGCTGTTCGGGGCCTTCCCGATGGCCTATTCGGTGGTGCTCGAAGCCTTGTACCTGCCGCTGATCCTCATGCTGATCGGCTTGATCTTCCGCGGCGTGGCCTTCGAGTTCCGTTTCAAGGCCAAGGATGACAAGCGGCACATCTGGGACAAGGCGTTCATTTGGGGTTCGTTGATCGCGACCTTCTTCCAGGGCGTTGCGCTGGGCGCGTTCATCGAGGGCTTCAAGGTGGTTGACCGCCACTATGCCGGTGGCACCCTCGACTGGCTGACCCCGTTCAGTGTGTTCAGCGGGTTGGGCCTGATCGTCGCCTACACCCTGCTGGGCTGCACGTGGCTGATCATGAAGACCGAAGGGCCGCTGCAACTGCAGATGCATGATCTGGCCAAGCCGCTGGCGCTGGTGCTGCTGGTGGTAATCGGTATCGTCAGCCTGTGGACGCCGATCGCCTACCCGCAAATCGCCGACCGCTGGTTCAGCATGCCTAACCTGATCTGGTTCATGCCGGTGCCGATTCTGGTGCTGGTGACCTTCTACGGGTTGCTCAAGGCGGTCGCGCGCAATGCCAACTACACGCCGTTCCTGCTGACCTTGGTGCTGATCTTCCTCGGTTACAGCGGCCTGGGCATCAGCGTATGGCCGAACATCATCCCGCCGTCGATCTCGATCTGGGATGCCGCGGCGCCGCCGCAGAGCCAAGGGTTCATGCTGGTGGGTACGTTGTTCATCCTGCCGTTCATCCTGGGGTACACCTTCTGGAGCTACTACGTGTTCCGCGGCAAGGTGACCCATGAAGACGGCTATCACTAGGAGGCGCGCATGATGACCGGCAAGCATGGCTTGGAAGAGAAGAAGCCACTGTGGCAGCGCCTGGGTTGGCTGGTGCTGATCTGGGCAATGAGTGTGGCGGCCCTGGGTGTAGCGGCCTATGTGATGCGCCTGTTCATGGGGGCAGCTGGCCTCACCACCCATTGATCAAAAGGGTTTAGCCCTTCCTTGGAGCAGCCTTGTGCTGCGAAGAGGCCAGTGGCAGCACGTAGATTTTCGCTGCTGTCACCTGCCTCTTCGCAGCACAAGGGTGCTCCTACCTGGGTTGCGCATGCCTGGATTTAGGCAGTCGCAGATTGTTACTTGCGGGCTTTGAGAATCACGAACTTCGGCGTCGCTGCCACTTGTACAACCCCGCGGAACAGCCGCGCCAGCTTGCTGTGGTAACCCAGGTGGCGGTTACCGACGATGTACAGCGCACCCCCCACCACCAATGCCTCGCGGGCCTGCTGGAACATGCGCCAGGCCAGGAAGTCGCCGACCACTTGCTGCTGGTGGAACGGCGGGTTGCACAGCACCACGTCCAGCGATTGTTTTTCCACCCCCGCCAAGCCATCGGCCGCCAGCATCAGTGCCGGGCGCTCGCCCAGCGCTGCCTGCCAGTTTTCGCGTGCCGATTGCACCGCCATGTACGATTCGTCGACCAGCGTGTAATGGGCCTCAGGGTTGTCCAGGGCGCTGGCAATCGCCAACACGCCGTTGCCGCAGCCCAGGTCCGCGACACGGGCAGCGCCCAGGTTGCGCGGCAGGTGCGGGAGAAACGCACGGGTGCCGATATCCAGGCCATCGCGGCAGAACACATTGGCGTGGTTGACCAGTTCCAGCGCCGGCGATTCGAGCTGATAGCGGCTAGGGTAGGGCGAGCGCGCAGTTGGGCGCTCGGCAACGGTGGCCGTCAGCAGGCGGGCCTTTTTTTGCGCCAGCGAGGCCTGTACCGGGCCGATGTACTTTTCCATCAGGTCACCCGCCGCGCGTGGCAAGTGCTTGATCATCGCCCCGGCGATCACCTGCGCGCCGGGCGCCAGGTGGCCCTGCAGGCGGATGAGTTGCTCTTCGAGCAAGGCCAGGGTCTTGGGCACACGCACCAGTACTCGGTCGAACGGGCCCTGCCACGGCTCACTGGCCGGCACGAACGGCACGCTGTCGAACGGCTTGCCGTTACGGGCGAGGTTTTTTTCCAGGGCCAGGTGCGCCAGGTGCGAGTCGCCGCTGCTGACCACCGCAAGTTGCCCGGCCAAGCTGGCAGCCAAGGCACCAAAGCTGTCATTGAGCACCAGTACCCGGCAGTTCGCGTCAGGCGCCTGCTCATGCAGTTGCGCGAGCAGGTACTCGTCGGCGGCATCGAAGGCCTGCAGCGGGTCGTTGGCCTGGTCCGGCTGGCGGATCAGGTCGAGTTCGGCGTAGGGGGTGGTCAACAAGGGCATGGCGTCTGGCTCGGGTACGAATCTGCCCGTTGCGGATCGCCACGGGCTTTGCCGCGCAATTCTACAGGGCTTTGCCGATGGTCGCAGAAATGGCTGTCAGATCCACCCACGCAGGGCGGCAATGGCGATGGCGCCGGCCTTGTTGGCGGCGTTGGTCTTGGTGATCACGCTGCGGATGTGGAAATTCACCGTGCTTTGCGACAGTGACAGGATGCAGGCGACGTCGGCGGCAGTCTTGCCGGCGGCCGACCATTTCAGCACTTCCAGTTCCCGCTCGCTCATTTTCGGCTGGGGTGGGCAGAGGGCGTCCAGGTGGTGCTCGCACAGCACGGCGTGCAGGGTGTGGCACAGCCACTGCACGCTGCCGCCTTTTTCATAGAGTTCGTTGATAGCTATTCTGCCCGCCGGCCTGGCGACGCTCACCTGGCTCTCGTTGTGTTGCAAGTCGTGCAGCGACTGCGTCCAGCCATGACGCAGGCCATGTTCGCAGGCTACTTCGCGAAAGTGCGGGGCTTCACGGTACAGCTCGTCGGTCCAGAGTACGGGCATGGTTTGGCAATGGCTTACGCGTGCGGCAGGGTCCTGCATGTAGAACTCATCGCGCTGATAGCGCTCGATCCACTCGGTGGGGTAGTTGCTGTAGAGGTACACCCGGGGCGTCTGGGTGGCAATCTGGATGCGGATGTTCAGCCCGAGGTGTTGCATCCCCAGGTCCTGAACCAGGTGCACAGCGATGTCGAACAGCTTCCGTGGGGATCGCTCGCTGACAAAATAATGAAGATGCTCAGGCTTCCAGTGATGCATCCATAACACTCCGAAGGGGCAACAGGATCCAATCCGTTTGCATACCCGCATCATTGTAGGAAAAGACCTAGTGTGGCGTTGGGATTTTTTGTTATAGCAATCAGGTTTATCTGCAACATGGCAGCATCGGTGTGGTGAGGCCTTACAAACCGGTGGTTTTTATCCAGGCCGCTTTGCGCGACACTGTGCGCACGTCAACCTTGGAGCCCGATATGACCGCCAGCGCCGAAAAGTTCACCCGCCAGACACTGCTCGATGTTCAGCCATTGACGCCGAACCTCTTCAGCCTGCGGGTCACGCGCGATTCGGGTTTTCGCTTCCGTGCGGGCCAGTTCGCTCGCCTTGGCGTGACCAAGGCCGATGGCAGTGTAGTCTGGCGCGCCTACTCCATGGTCAGCGCGCCCCATGACGAGTTCCTCGACTTCTTCTCGATCGTGGTGCCCGGGGGGGAGTTCACCAGCGAACTGAGCCGGTTGGGCGCAGGTGACAGCTTGCTGATCGACCGGCAGGCCTTTGGTTTTCTGACCCTCGATCGCTTCATCGGCGGCCGCGACCTGTGGCTGCTGGCCACCGGCACCGGCATCGCACCGTTCATGTCCATCCTGCAGGACTTCGAGGCCTGGGAGCGTTTCGACAGCATCAAGCTGGTGTACTCGGTACGCGAGGCGAAGGAGCTGGCCTACGTGGACGACATCGCCGGGTTGGAGCAACGTGATTACCTGGCCGAGTTTGCCGGCAAGTTGCAGTTCATTCCGGTGGTCACGCGTGAGCAGCACCCCGGTGCGTTGAATGCGCGTATTACCACGCTGATCGAGAATGGCGAGCTGGAGAAGGCGGCGGGGCTGGAACTGTCGCCTGAGCATTCGCGCATCATGCTCTGCGGTAACCCGGAGATGATCGATGAAACCCGAAAGGTGCTCAAGGCGCGTGACCTGCAGTTGAGCCTGAGCAAGCGGCCGGGGCAGGTGGCGGTGGAAAACTACTGGTAACGTACGGGGCCGCAATGCGGCCCCAGTACGTTTCAGGGCAAGCGATTCTGGTTCTGCGTCTTGAGCAGGTCACGAATCTCGGTCAGCAGCGTTTCTTCAGCGCTTGGCACGGGCGGTGCGCTCGGTGCCACGGCTTCTTCGCGCTTCAGGCGGTTGATCGCCTTCACACCCATGAAGATGGCAAACGCAACGATCACGAAGTCGATCACGGTCTGGATGAACTTGCCGTAGGCCAGCACCACCGCCGGAATGTCACCTTCTGCAGCTTTCAAGGTAATCGCCAGGTCACTGAAGTCCACGCCACCAATCAACAGCCCCAGTGGCGGCATGACCACGTCACCCACGAAGGACGAGACGATCTTGCCGAAGGCCGCGCCGATGATGATACCGACCGCCATGTCGACGACATTGCCTTTGACCGCGAAGGCCTTGAACTCACTGATCATACCCATGTTCGATTCCTTTGTAACAAATGGTGAGGTAAACGCAGTGTAAGCCACTTAAACGCTTCATGCGTTATGTACAGCCCTAATGACTGTGGTTAGAACGAATAGTTTTGTCGCATCTCGAAGCGTTCGAGACACGTCTCGCTCGGCTATCATGGCGGTTTTTCCAGGAGATTCCGCCCATGGCCAAGGCCAAGCGCTTGTATGGCTGCACCGAGTGCGGCGCGACCTTTCCCAAATGGGCCGGCCAGTGCGGTGAATGCGGGGCCTGGAACACCCTGGTCGAAACCATGATCGAAAGCGGCGGCGCGGCCGCGCCCAGCAGCGGCCGTGCCGGCTGGACCGGGCAGCAGGCGCAGATCAAGACACTGGCCGAAGTCAGTGTGGAAGAAATCCCGCGGTTTACCACCAGCAGCACCGAACTGGACCGCGTACTGGGCGGCGGCTTGGTCGACGGCTCGGTGGTGCTGATCGGGGGTGACCCAGGCATCGGCAAGTCGACCATCCTGCTGCAGACGTTGTGCAACATCGCGGTGCAGATGCCCGCGCTGTACGTCACCGGCGAAGAGTCGCAACAGCAGGTGGCCATGCGCTCGCGCCGCCTGGGCCTGCCCCAGGACCAGCTCAAGGTGATGACCGAAACCTGCATCGAGACCATCATCGCCACGGCCCGGGTGGAAAAACCCCGGGTCATGGTCATCGACTCGATCCAGACCATTTTCACCGAACAACTGCAATCGGCGCCCGGCGGCGTGGCCCAGGTGCGCGAGAGCACGGCATTGCTGGTGCGCTACGCCAAGCAGAGCGGCACGGCGATTTTCCTGGTTGGCCACGTCACCAAGGAAGGCTCGCTGGCCGGGCCTCGCGTGCTCGAGCACATGGTCGATACGGTGCTGTATTTCGAAGGTGAGTCCGATGGCCGCCTGCGGCTTCTGCGGGCGGTGAAGAACCGTTTTGGCGCGGTCAACGAACTGGGCGTGTTCGGCATGACCGACCGCGGCCTCAAGGAGGTCTCGAACCCGTCGGCGATCTTCCTCAACCGCACCCAGGAAGAAGTGCCGGGCAGTGTGGTGATGGCTACCTGGGAGGGCACGCGGCCGATGTTGGTCGAGGTGCAGGCGCTGGTCGATGACAGCCACCTGGCCAACCCGCGCCGGGTGACCCTGGGCCTGGATCAGAACCGGTTGGCCATGTTGCTGGCGGTGCTGCACCGCCATGGCGGCATTCCCACCCACGACCAGGACGTGTTCCTTAACGTGGTGGGCGGGGTGAAGGTACTCGAAACCGCGTCTGACCTGGCGTTGCTGGCTGCGGTGATGTCCAGCTTGCGCAACCGGCCGTTGGCCCATGGGCTGCTGGTGTTTGGCGAAATTGGCCTGTCGGGTGAGGTGCGGCCGGTGCCCAGCGGCCAGGAGCGGTTGAAAGAGGCGGCCAAGCACGGCTTCAAGCGGGCCATCGTGCCCAAGGGCAATGCGCCGAAGGAGCCGCCTGCGGGGTTGCAGGTGATTGCCGTGACCCGGCTGGAGCAGGCCTTGGACGCCCTGTTCGAGTAATCCTGCACCGGCCTCTTCGCGGGTAAACCCGCTCCCACAGGTACTCCACTGCGCTTGAGATTAGTGGAGTACCTGTGGGAGCGGGTTTACCCGCGAAGAGGCCGGCACAGGCAAACAAAAAAAGGGAGCCGACGATGCGCATCGGCTCCCCCGCGTAACCGCTCAATCAGCGGTCAATGCTCGGCAACCGCACTGCGCCTGGGCGCCTCGTTGCCATGCTCGTCCAGTTCCATCATCGGCACTTCATTACCCTCGGCATCGAACAGCTTGCCCTCCTTGAAGTAGTCGCCATCGCGCAGTGCGGAGATGTCCGAATACTGGATGGTGCGCTCGTAGGCCGCAGCGAACACCGACTGCTGGTCCGAATTACCGGCTGTGAAGTGGTTGAAGATCAGGTTCAGCAGGATGGCCATGATCGCCGCCGAGCTGATGCCGGAGTGGAAGATGGTCTCGAACCAGTTCGGGAAGTGGTGGTAGAAGGTCGGTGCGGCAATCGGGATCATGCCGAAGCCCAGCGACGCGGCGACGATGATCAGGTTGACGTTGTTCTTGTAGCTGACCTTGGACAGGGTCCGGATGCCGCTGGCCGCCACGGTGCCGAACAGCACGATGCCCGCGCCACCCAGTACCGGGGTGGGTACCGCGGCAATCACCCGGCCCATGATCGGCAGCAGGCCGAGCACCACCAGAATCACGCCACCGGTGGCCACCACATAACGGCTCTTGACCCCGGTCACGGCCACCAGGCCGACGTTCTGGGCGAAGGCACTTTGGGTGAACGAGCCGAAGATCGGCGCCAGGATGCTCGACGCCATGTCGGCACGCAGGCCATTGCCCAGGCGCTTGGAGTCGACCTTGGTTTCAATGATGTCGCCCACTGCGAGGATGTCGGCCGAGGTTTCCACCAGGGTCACCATGATCACGATGCACATCGACAGGATCGCGGCGATGTGGAATTCCGGCATGCCGAAGTGGAACGGCGTGGGGAAGGCGAACATCGGGCCTTGGGTGACCTTGCTGAAATCGGTCATGCCCAGCGCCCAGGCGATCAAGGTGCCTACCACCATGGCCAGCAGAATCGACAGACGGGAGATGGTCGCGCTGCCCAGCTTGCTCAGCAGCAAGACGATGGCGAAGGTCAGCGCCGCCAGGCCGATGTTGGCCATGCTGCCGAACTCCGGCGAGGCGCTGTTGCCGCCCATCACCCAGCGTGCGGCCACTGGCATCAGGGTCAGGCCGATGGTGGTGATGACGATGCCGGTCACCAGCGGCGGGAAGAACTTGGTGATGCGCGAAAACACGGGGGTAATCAGGAAGCCGATGAACGAGGCCGCCATGACCGCGCCCAGCACACCTGGCAGGCCACCGCCGCCCTCGCTGCTGAGGATCGCGCCCATGGTTGCCACGCCAGCGAACGACACGCCCTGCACCAGCGGCAGCTGACAGCCGAAGAACGGCAGGCCCAGCGTCTGCAGCAAGGTGGCCAGGCCACCGGCAAACAACGAGGCGGCGATCAGCATGCCGATCTCGGCACCGTTCAGGCCTGCGGCCTGCCCCAGAATCAGGGGTACCGCGACAATCCCTCCATACATGGTCAACACATGCTGCAGACCATAGGCCAAGTTGGCCCCAAGGCCGAGGTTTTCATCCTCGGGGCGCTTGGCGGGAGACGTGCTAGGGGACGTAGTCATGGAGCAGGCTCTCTGCGTTTATTGTTGTGCCGCTACTGTAGACACTTCCTACAAATGATTGCCACAACAATTGTATACAATATTTTGATCGGAGCGCGAACATGCAGGCTCGCAAGGTGTGCTAGAGCCCAATGCAGAACGCGTACCAAGCCGACAGAGGCTGTACTAGAGGGGTGTGTACAAAGCACTGCTACCCAGGCTTAAAGCTGTCTGGGTAGACAGGAAACACGGGGTGGGGAGGATGTTAGCTAGCTAAAAGATCCCATTATTCGATGAGTTCACGCAGCTCACGCATCATTTCGGTGCTGTCGGCCACGTTCAATTCCACAAGACGGTGCAAATGGGTCATTGAATCGATGTCGATGTAGAGGCAAACAAAGCCCAGGCGGGTGGGTTCTTCGTGGCGCAGTTCCACTTGCATCTCTACCCGGGTGGAAGGGTCGAGGTGGATAATTGCCTCGAAGTCCTGCGTCAAGTCCGCTTCCCAGTTCGCCGGCCGTTCCACCAGCAGGCCTTTGAGTGAAACGTCCAGCAACTTCGTCGGCCAGCGCTGCAGGCCTTGGCGCAATTCGGTCGTTGCATCGAACTCGATGCGTTGAAAACGGCGGCGTTCGTCGTGATCGCTCATGGGCGGACTCTCCGGGTGACAACCTGACTATAGTGAGTATGGTAGGTACATCAGGTACCGCAATCTGGCCGCAGAGGCTCTAGACCAAAGCAAGTGTGGCAATGCGCGATGACTCGCCCTAGACTCGATAGGCGGTCTTTCCAATCCACCAGCTGGAAGCAAACCATGAACAACAATAATAGCCTGCTACGCCATATTCCGTGGCTGGCGCTGGCAGTCATAGGGGCCTGCGCGCTGGGTGTGGTTGCCCTGCGTCGCGGTGAGGCGATCAACGCCTTGTGGATCGTGGTCGCGGCAGTGGCCATCTACTTGGTCGCCTATCGCTACTACAGCCTGTTCATCGCCACCAAGGTGATGCAACTCGACCCTCGCCGCGCCACGCCGGCGGTGCTCAACAACGATGGCCTGGACTACGTCCCGACCAACAAACACATCCTGTTCGGCCACCACTTCGCCGCCATCGCGGGCGCCGGCCCGCTGGTCGGCCCGGTACTCGCCGCGCAGATGGGCTACCTGCCCGGCACACTCTGGCTGATCGCCGGTGTGGTGCTGGCTGGTGCGGTGCAGGACTTCATGGTCCTGTTCATGTCGACCCGCCGCAATGGCCGCTCGCTGGGCGACATGGTGCGTGAGGAAATGGGCCGCATCCCGGGCACCATCGCCTTGTTCGGCTGCTTCCTGATCATGATCATCATCCTCGCCGTGCTGGCGCTGATCGTGGTCAAGGCCCTGGCCGAGAGCCCATGGGGCATGTTCACGGTGATGGCGACCATCCCGATCGCGATGTTCATGGGCATCTACATGCGCTACATCCGTCCGGGCCGCATTGGCGAGATCTCGGTGGTCGGCGTGGTGCTGCTGCTGGCGTCGATCTGGCTCGGCGGCGTGATCGCTGCAGACCCGGTCTGGGGCCCGGCGTTCACCTTCACCGGCGTGCAGATCACCTGGATGCTGGTGGGTTATGGCTTCGTCGCTGCCGTACTGCCGGTTTGGCTGGTACTGGCACCGCGTGACTACCTGTCGACCTTCCTCAAGATCGGCACCATCGTGGGCCTGGCCATCGGTATCCTGATCATCGCGCCTGAGCTGAAAATGCCGGCCCTGACCCAGTTCACCGACGGTACCGGCCCGGTCTGGAAGGGCACCCTGTTCCCGTTCCTGTTCATCACCATTGCGTGTGGTGCGGTATCGGGCTTCCATGCGCTGATCTCTTCGGGCACCACGCCCAAGCTGCTGGACAACGAAACCAACGCCCGTTACATCGGCTACGGCGGCATGCTGATGGAATCGTTCGTCGCCATCATGGCCATGGTCGCCGCTTCGGTGATCGAACCGGGCGTTTACTTCGCCATGAACAGCCCGGCCGCCGTGGTCGGTGCCGACGTGGCGTCGGTGGCGCAGACGGTCAGCAGTTGGGGCTTCCTGATCACCCCTGAGCAGCTCGAAGCGGTCGCCCGCGACATCGGCGAGCACACCATCCTGGCCCGTGCCGGTGGTGCGCCAACCTTGGCGGTGGGTATCGCACAGATCCTTCACCAGGTGCTGCCGGGTGAAAACACCATGGCCTTCTGGTACCACTTCGCGATCCTGTTCGAAGCGTTGTTCATCCTGACCGCCGTGGACGCCGGTACCCGTGCCGGCCGCTTCATGCTGCAAGACCTGCTGGGCAGCTTCGTACCGGCCCTGAAACGCACCGAATCGTGGGGCGCCAACCTGCTCGCCACCGCCGGTTGCGTGGCTCTCTGGGGCTACTTGCTGTACCAAGGCGTGATCGACCCGCTGGGTGGCATCAACACCTTGTGGCCGCTGTTCGGCATCTCCAACCAGATGCTGGCCGGTATCGCCTTGATGCTGGGTACCGTGGTGCTGATCAAGATGAAGCGCCAGCGCTACATCTGGGTGACCCTGCTGCCGGCTGTGTGGCTACTGATTTGCACCACCGCTGCGGGCCTGATCAAGCTGTTCGACCCGAACCCGGCCGTGGGCTTCCTGGCCCTGGCCAAGAAGTACAGCACCGCCCTGGACGCTGGCCAAGTACTGGCCCCGGCCAAGGACATCGGCCAGATGCAGCACGTGATCTTCAACGCCTACACCAACGCGGGCCTGACGATTCTGTTCCTGCTGGTGGTCTTCAGCATCCTGTTCTTCGCCATCAAGGTCGGCTACGCCGCCCTCGGCCGCAAGGAACGCACCGACAAGGAAACCCCGTTCCAGGCGCTGCCTGACGCGTAAACGAGAGGACTGCAGCTATGTTCAACGACCTGGGTCGACTGGGTAAGTACCTGGGGCAGGCAGCCCGCCTGATGGTCGGCATGCCCGACTACGACAACTATGTCGAACACATGCAGAACAAGCACCCGGACAAACCGGTGATGAGCTACGAGGCGTTCTTCCGCGAACGCCAGGAAGCGCGCTACGGTGGCAAGTCCGGGCCCAAGTGCTGTTGAGCCTGCAACACCTGTGAACCTGTGGGAGCCCGGGCAACCGGGCTCCCACAGTCATTTTCAGCTTCAGGAGTACATCGCGTGCAAACGCCTATCCCCGTCACTGTACTGACCGGCTTTCTGGGTGCCGGCAAGACCACCTTGCTCAAGCACATGCTCAAGGCCGAGCACGGCCTGAAGATCGCCGTGATCGAAAACGAGTTCAGCGAGGCCGGCATCGACAGCCAATTGCTGGGTGACGAGCCGGTGCAAGTCATGACCCTGGCCAACGGCTGCGTGTGTTGCAGCATTCATGGCGACCTGACCCGTGCCTTGTACCTGCTGCTGGAACGCCTGGACGCTGGCGAGATCGCCTTCGACCGCCTGGTGATAGAGTGCACCGGCCTTGCCGACCCGGCACCGGTGGCGCAGACCTTTTTCATCGACGAGGACCTGCGTGACCGCTACATCCTCGACGGCATCATCACCTTGGTCGATGCCGCCCATGCCGAGCTGCACCTGACCCAGGCCATCGCCCAGGCCCAGGTGGGTTTTGCCGACCGGCTGTTGCTGAGCAAGACTGACTTGGTCGAGCCTGCAGCGGTGGAGGCCCTGCGTGAGCGGCTGTCGCGCATCAACGGCCGTGCCGCTGTGCGTGTGGTCGAGCACGGGCGCATCGATTTGGCCGAGCTGCTCGATGTGCGCGGTTTCAACCTCAATACCGACTTGGGCGCCAGCCTTAAACCCACCCTGCGCCCGGTGCTCAAACCGGCCACCCCGGACCGCATCTCCACCCTGGTGCTGCGCACCGACACCCCGCTGGACATCGACCGGCTCAGCGACTTCATGAACGAACTGCTGGAAACCCATGGCAAGCAGTTGCTGCGTTACAAGGGCGTGCTGAACATTGCCGGCGAAGACCGTCGCCTGGTGTTTCAGGGCGTGCTGAAACTGTACGGCTTCGACTGGGATGCCGAGTGGGCAGCAGGCGAGGCACGCGAAAGCGTGATGGTGTTCATTGCCGACGAACTGCCCGAGGCTACGATTCGGGCTGGGTTCGAGGCTTTGAGCAAGCCTTGAGCCGCTGAGGTGCCTGAGCCGCGAACCAGGCCGGCCATGAACTGCGGTGGCGGGTTTGCACCTCGATGCACGGGATCAGGCGCTCAGTCAGCACGGCTGTCTGCCGCACGGCCTTGGCGGTGCGGTATTTGACGCTGTGGATGCACTCGCGGTCGCCGAATTCGCAGCGGTTCAGCGAGGTGCCGCCGCAGGGGCCGTTGGCCAAACCTTTGGGGCAGGTTTCCGGGCAGATGTAGAGGGTGTCTTCGAGGCGGCAGCGGCCGCAGGTGTCGCAGCCCAGCAACGGGCGTTTCACCGCACGTTCCACCCCGTGCAGCACGCGGGCGCCCGAGGCCGAGGCCCACAGCGGTTGGCGAACGGCCCAGCCGAATGCCTTGCTCAGCAAGTTGTTGCGGCTGAACAGCAGGGCATGGAAGGCGTGCAGCAGGTGGTAGCGCGCTTTTTCTGTGCTCGACGCGCTGACTTTCGACTCGCCCTGGCGCCAGCTCGCTGCTGGGGGGTGGAAGGCCACGGCGGGCAGGCCGGGTACCTGCCAGCTGGCAGCCCAGGCGGGCGCCCATTGCTCCAGCGAATGGAGCTGCGCTTGCCAATATTCGAGGCGTTTTTCCAGAGCCAGCAACTGCTTGAGTTCGTGAATGCCCGACAGGTGCACACCGGCGTAGCCCATCAACTTCACACCGATGACCTGCAGGGCCAGGCGGTCGACGCTGCGCGCCTGTGCGTACGCCTTGGACACGGCGGCCTCGGCTTCGAGCATGTCGCGCATGGACGGGCTGACCGTCACCCCGGCCACGTGATCGAGCATGGCGGCGCGCCCGTGGGTAATGCTCATGAGGCACGCCAGCAAAGGTTTAGGGTTGGGCTGACGGTTCATCCACGCCTGGGCTTCCTGATGCTTGCTGGCATCGAAGCCCAGTTGCAGGGTCAGGAAATCGGCCCCTGCGGCGAGTTTTTTCTCGGCTTTGAAGTACTGCGCCCCACCTTCATCCTCGCAGTACTTGAACGGGTTGAGCGCGGCACCCAGCAGCCAGTGCGGGCAGGCTTGGCGCGCGATCTGCAGGGCGGCCACCGATTCCAGGTAGCGCACCGGGCGCTGCCCAGGTTGATGGCCGGGCAGGCGGTCGCCGGTGAGCAGCAGTAACTGGTCCAGCCCATCGGCATCCATGCGTTGCAGTTGCGCAAGCAAGTGGTGGCGTTCGCGGTCCTTGCCAGAGAAGTGCGGCAAAGCCGGCACGGGCGAGCTGAAGCTGGCCAGGGCGTCGAGTGGCGACATGTCCAGCGGGCTGCCAACGCGATCACCAATGGCTACCGTCATCGGCCAGCCACACAGGTGCCCTCGGGCCATGATCGCTTGCATGGCGGCGAAGCGTTCCGACGACGGCTTGGGGACGAACTCCATGACGCAGACGAAGGTTTTTTCGTGCAGCGCCGTTTTCAGCAGGCTCATGGATCGGGCACCGAATTGGGGCAGGGTGGCATTGTGCGGCAAATGGTCGAGAGGGTCATGTCCGCATGCGTAGCGCGCTGCTCTGAACAAGACATCCCCGTACTCTGCACCGGTATTTTCGCGCGCTTCTGTGTAGGAGCAGCCTTGCGCTGCGAAGAGGCCCGTATGCCGGGTAGAGATGTATTAGCC
>NZ_FXWU01000020.1:54308-74357 GCF_900184205.1 Pseudomonas sp. LAIL14HWK12:I10
GTGTAGGAGCAGCCTTGCGCTGCGAAGAGGCCCGTATGCCGGGTAGAGATGTATTAGCCGTAAGGGCCTCTTCGCAGCACAAGGCTGCTCCTACAGACCTCGCATAAACATGAGGAAATCTTGATTTCATCTTAAATTAAATGAGTTTGTCTCAAGGCTCGGTTGCCCCGAAAATTCCCGCATTCACTTTTGCGTTCAGAGGGGCAACACATGGCACTGGCACACAACCTGGGTTTGGCGCGCATCGGCCACGATCGCGAACTGAAAAACGCCCAGGAAGCCTTCTGCAACGGTGAGCTCGACGAAGCCGGGCTGCGCGCGGTAGGCCGTGATCTGCGTGCCACCCACTGGCAGGAACAGAAAGACGCAGGTATCGACCTGCTGCCCGTGGGCGACTTCGCTTGGTGCGACCAGGTGCTCACCCACTCGTTGACCTTCGGCGTTGTGCCCGAGCGTTTGCGCAGCCACGACGGTGCCAAGCCAACCCTGCAAACCCTGTTCGCCATGGCACGTGGCCAGGAAATGACCCAGTGGTTCGACACCCACGCTCACTACCTGGCACCTGAGTTCAGCGCCGACCAGCAGTTCGCCCTGAGCTGGGAGCAGCTGTTCGAAGAGGTTGCAGAAGCCAAGGCCCTGGGCCACGCGGTCAAGCCCGTGGTGATCGGCCCGCTGACCTACCTGTGGCTGGGCACCACCCAAGGCGCCGACTTCGACAAGCTGGAACTGGTCGATCGGCTGCTGCCGCTGTACGACGAAATCTTCAATCGCCTGGCCGCGCAGGGCGTCGAGTGGGTACAGATCGACGAGCCGATCCTGGTGCTCGACCTGCCGCAGGACTGGAAAAACGCCTACGAGCGCGTCTACAACATTCTGCAGCGCGCACCGCTGAAGAAACTGATCACCACCTACTTCGGTGGCCTGGAAGAAAACCTCGGCCTGGCGGCCAACCTGCCAGTCGATGGCCTGCACATCGACCTGGTGCGTGCCCCAGACCAATACCCCACCATCCTCGACCGCCTGCCCGCCTACAAGGTCCTGTCGCTGGGCTTGGTCAACGGCTATGACGACACGGCCGGCGACCTGGAAAAAGCCGTTACCGTCCTGCAGCACGCCGCCGAACGCCTGGGTGACCGCCTGTGGGTCGCGCCGTCTTGCTCGCTGCTGCACAGCTCGGTGGGCCTGGCCGTGCAGAAGTGCCAGCAAGTGGCCGTGCTGGCCAACGCCGTCAAAGCGCCAGAGGCTTTTGACGTGGCGGCTGCCTAACGCCTCCTTGCCGTGTGATGAGGTGCTTATAATGCCGGCTCGAAACGTACTCGACAGGGAGTGATGCGATGAGAGTTCTGGTAGTCGGCGCCAGCAAGGGGCTGGGCAAGGCCTTCATGGAAGGGCTGGGCAAGCCGGGCGATACGCTGATAGGTGTGTCCCGCTCGCGCCCCGAAGGGGTGGTGGTCGGCAAGGGGGGCGAGGTGCAGTGGATTGCGGCCGACCTCGGTCAGCCGGCTGCCGCCGTCGAGGCCGTTGCCCAGGCGCTGGCCGAGGGAGGCGTGGATACCCTCATCTACAACCTCGGGCTGTGGGAGGCCGAGGCGTTTTCAGAACACTACAGCTTCCTGGACGATCACGACCCAGAGCTGCAACGCATGGTCGACTGCAACATCACGGCCACTGTCCTGCTGATCAAGCGCTTGCTGCCGATGCTGCTGGAAAGCGAGAAACCACGGATCATCCTTACCGGTTCCACTTCAGGCCTGCCGCAGAGCGGGCGCCCTGAAGTGACGTTTGCTGCGTCCAAGTTCGCCCTGCGCGGGATTGCCGAGGCTTTGCGTGAGGGGTATCGCGAACAGCGCCTGGGTGTGACGTGCCTGAATCTGGGCTACCTGAACACCGAGGATGGCCTGAATGTGCCAGTTGCCGACGCTGCGGCGCGGGGGGAGGGCGGGTTGATTCCGCTGCACGATGTGGTGCTGATGGTGCGGACGATGTTAGAGCTGTCAGCGGCAAGTTATGTGCGCGAGTTGACCTTGCCGGCCATTGCCGATGAGCGGTTCTGAGTAAGCAGGCCCGGCCTCTTCGCGGGGCAAGCCCGCTCCCACAGGTAAAGCACAAAGCTTGAGAGCTGTGCTTAACCTGTGGGAGCGGGCTTGCCCCGCGAAGGGGCCGGGCCTGCCGGCATCAATGACTGATCAGCGCTCGATCGCCAACGCCACCCCCTGGCCACCGCCAATGCACAACGTGGCCAGCCCTTTCTTCGCATCACGCTTGATCATCTCGTGCAGCAAGGTCACCAGCACCCGGCACCCCGATGCCCCAATCGGGTGGCCCAGCGCAATCGCTCCACCATTCACGTTCACCCGTGCCGCATCCCATTCCAGCGCCTTGCCCACCGCCAGTGCCTGCGCGGCAAAGGCCTCGTTGGCTTCGATCAGGTCCAGGTCCGCCAGCTGCCAGCCTGCTTTGTCCAGGCAGCGCTGGGTGGCCGAAACCGGGCCAATGCCCATGATCGCCGGGTCTACGCCAGCACTGGCATAGGCCGCGATCTTAGCCAGCACCGGCAGGCCCAGGGCCTTGGCCTTGGTGGCGCTCATCAGCAGCACGGCGGCGGCGCCGTCATTGAGGCTGGAAGCATTGCCAGCCGTGACGCTGCCGTCCTTTTTGAAGGCTGCGCGCAGCTTGCTCAGCGATTCGGCAGTGGTGTCCGCGCGCGGCTGTTCGTCGCGTTCGAAGACCTTGGGCTCACCCTTTTTCTGCGGCATCACGATGGGGGTGATCTCGTCCTTAAAACGGCCCGCCTCAATCGCGGCCACGGCCTTGCGCTGGGACTCGGCGGCGAAGGCGTCTTGCTGCTCGCGGCTGAGGCCGTACTTATCCACAAGGTTCTCGGCGGTAATGCCCATGTGGTAGTCGTTGAAGGCATCCCACAGGCCGTCGGTAATCATGCTGTCGATCAGCTGGCCGTGGCCCATGCGCTGGCCCGTGCGCGCCGAAGGCATGACGTAGGGGGCCAGGCTCATGTTTTCCTGGCCGCCGGCAATCACCACCTCGGCGTCGCCGCAGCGGATGGCCTGGGCCGCCAAGTGCAGGGCCTTGAGGCCCGACCCGCAGACCTTGTTGAGCGTCAGCGCGGGCACGCTGAAGGGCAGGCCGGCCTTGATCGCGGCCTGGCGGGCCGGGTTCTGGCCAGCGCCGGCGGTAAGCACCTGGCCGAGGATGACCTCGTCGACCTGGGCTGGGTCCAGTTGTGTCTGTTCCAGCAGGCGCTTGATCACGGCGGCGCCGAGGTCGACGGCGGGCACTGTTGCCAAGGCGCCCTGGAAGCTGCCGATGGCGGTACGGGTGGCGGCGACGATGACCACGTCGTTCATGTTGTTGTTCTCCGTGCAAGGGTGGGCGCCGCGAGGGCAGGATGCCGTCAGCATCGGTGGGTTTGGTTGATTTGTTAAGTTTGTTTTTCTTTTGGATTGATCTGGAAAACAAATGAATGACGCGGGCACGCTTGCACTTATGCAAGCCGCTGGCCCCGGGTCTAAGCTGGATGTCGTGCTGTTTCACTCAACGTAACGGAGCTCATGTCCATGCGCATCCTGATCGCTCTCACCCTCCTGATCGGCAGCAGCACAGCATTCGCCGCGACCCAATGCACCACAGCAGATAAAAGCACGTGGCAAGACCCGGAAAAATTCCAGGCCCAGCTCAAGGAACAGGGCTACAAGATCAATAAGTTCCAGGTCACCAAAGGCAAGTGCTACGAAATCTACGGTTTCGACAAGGATGGCCGTAAGGTCGAGATCTACCATGACCCGGTCAGCGGCAAGGCAGTCAAGACCGAGTACGAAGATTGAAGGCTGATGCCACGGTGCAGCTGTGGGACCCCCTCCTGCGGCTGTGCCACCTGTCGTTGGCCACGGTGTTTTTCGCGGATTATTTTTTCAATGAAGAGGGCGACGACTGGCACCAGTGGCTGGGCTACTACGGGCTGGCGTGCGTGTTGTTGCGCCTGGTCTGGGGCTTTGTCGGCCCGCAAAGCGCGCGTTGGGCCGACTTTTGGCCGACCCCGGCGCGCCTGGCCGCCCACACCCGGGCGCTGGTACGTGGGCAGCCTTACCATCGCCTGGGGCATTCGCCGATTGGCGCCCTGGTGATGCTGTTGATGCTGACCGGGATCGCGGGCCTGGGCCTGACCGGGTGGGCGTCGCAGGAGGTCGACGCCCTGTGGGGCGCCGACTGGCCGATGACCCTGCACAGCTTCCTGGCCGACGCGGTGCTGGCATTAGTCTGCGTGCACGTGCTGGCGGCGATCGTCGAGAGCCTGCGCCTGCGCGAGAACCTGCCCTTGTCGATGCTGACCGGCAGGCGTCGATTGCCGGACGATCAGTGAGTGCTTGGCGCTGCGCGAGCACTTACACCGCCGGGCACTGGTGGGTCACGCAATGGATGCCGCCACCCCCTGCCGCGATGGCATCGATGTCCAACTGCACAATGTCCCGGTCCGGGTAGAGCGACGCCAGCAGCGCCCGCGCTTTCTCGTCGGCCTGGGCATCACCGAACTGCGGCGCAATGACCGCGCCGTTGATGACGAAGTAGTTGATATAGCCTGCCGCAAAGTCCGGGTTGCCCTTGCTGAACCTGTTGCGCCGGCCGCGCATCGGCGGTGAGACCACGTGGACTTGCAGTCGGCGGCCCTCGGCATCAGTGGCCTGTTTGAGAATCTCCAGGTGCTTGCGGGTCACGGCATGGTCGTAAGATTCAGGGTCGTTGTCGAGGTTGGCGATCACCACGCCTGGCCGTACGAAGCGCGCATAAAAATCCACATGGCCATCGGTGATGTCCTCACCGGCGATACCCGGCAACCAGATGATCGTGCTCAACCCCAGGCGCGCCTTGAGCTCGGCTTCCACCTCGGCTTTGCTCCAGCCGGGGTTGCGGTTGGCGTTTACCCAGCTGCTTTCGGTCATGATCCCGGTGCCATGGCCATCGACCTCGATGGCGCCACCTTCACCCACCAGTTCACTGCGCTGGTAGTGGGCCTTGGCTAGCGTGGCGACGCGTTTGGCCAGCAGGGCATCGTTGCGGTGGCGCTGCTTGTTGCCCCAGCCGTTGAAGTTGAAATCGACCGCGGCCAAAGCACCGTCATCGTCGACAACGAAGTTGGCGCCGATGTCGCGCATCCAGATGTCATCCAGCTCGCAGGTCACGAATTGGGTGTTGGGGCTGGCGCAGTGTTGCTTGGCCAGCGCCAGTTCGCTGGGGCGGCAAAACACCGTCAGCGGCTGGTAGCGTGTAATGGCCTGGGCGATGCGGCCCAGAGCGGCCTGGACGTCGGTAGTGAAGTCTTCCCAGATCGCCGGCTGGGCGCCGAAGGCGATAAAGGCGCGTTGCTGCGGCTCGCCCTCATCAGGCATGAACCAGCGCTCCGGCGCCTCGGCGCGGGCCAGGCCCAGCGGCAGGCCGAGGCTGGCCCCCAGCCCTGCGGCCAGCGACAGTTGCAGGAAGGTTCTACGGTTTGGCATGGCACCACGTGGCATGGTTCAGTCCTGTGCAGTCTTGAAGCGTGTCCACACCCGCATGCGCGCACGCATGTCGGCCTGGGGAATGTCCCGGCCGGGTATCAGCCGGGCATAGGTGGCTTCGTCGAGGTAGATGTCGGGGTTGTCGCGCATGCGTGGCTCGACGGCCTGGCGCGCCTTGGCACTGGCCGTGGGGTAGCCGGTGAAGTTGCTGATGGCCGCCATGTTTGCCGGGCGCATGACGAAGTTGATGAAACGATAGGCGTATTCCGGGTGTTTGGCATCGGCGGGGATGGCCATGGTATCCATCCACACCGTGGTGCCTTGGCGCGGCACGCGGTATTGGAAGTCGATCGCCTTGCCCGCAGCCTCGGCCGTGCGCTGGGCTTGGATCACATCGCCGCTGTAGCCCAGAGACACGCACAGGTTTTCGTTGACCAGCTCGGTCACCGGTTGCGACTGGAACTTGCGCACATAGGGGCGGATGGCCTTGAGCAGCTCGCTGGCGGCAGCCAGGTCTTCGCGTTTGGCGCTGCGCGGCTCCCGGCCCAGGTAGTTGAGGACCACGGCAAGCACTTCGTCTGGCGAGTCGATGATCGAGATGCCGCAGTCGGCGAACTTGGCCGCCAGCTCCGGTTTCAGCAACAGGTCGAGGTCGTCCAGCGGCGCGTTCGGCAGGCGCTGGCGGACCTTGTCGGCATTCACCGTCAGGCCGATGGTGCCCCAGGTGTAGGGCACTGTCGCCTGGCTGGCCTTGGGGTAGCGGGCATGCAGCATGCGCAGGCCGGGCTCGATGTCATCCAGGGCCTCGAGGCGGCTGGGGTCGAGCGGCTGCAGGCTGCCGGCGCGCATCAGCCGCTCGGCCACGGTGTCGCCGGGGAACACCAGGTCATAACCGCTGCGCCCGGACATCAGCTTGGCTTCGAGCACCTCGCTGCCGTCCATGACGTCGTAGATCACCTGGATGCCCGTTTCGGCGGTGAATTGCTTGAGGGTGTCCTCGGCAAAATAATCGGCCCAGTTGTACAGGCGCAGGGTCGGTTGTTCAGCCTGGGCGTGGCTGGCGCAGAGCGCCAGGGCAAGTGCAGCCAGCGGTAGCAGCTTCATGTTCAGGCCCTCGTAACAGGGGGGTGGTGGCCGTCCAGGGTCAGCAACGGCGCGTACATGTCCGGGCGGCGGTCGCGGTAGATGCCCCAGGTCAGGCGGTCTTCGCGCATGCGCCCAAGGTCCAGGTCGTGCAGCCAGATACCGCTGCTGTCGCGGTCGGCTTCGGCGAGCAATGCGCCTTTGTGGTCGCAGATAAACGATGAGCCATAAAACTGCATCGCCAGGGTGTCATCGCTGCCGGCCACTTCGCGGCCCACGCGGTTGGCCGCGACCACCGGCAGCAGGTTGGCGGCAGCATGCCCGCGCATGGCGATTTGCCAATGATCGCGTGAGTCCAGCTCCGCGGCGCCGGGCTCGGAGCCGATGGCGGTGGGGAACAGCAGCACTTCGGCGCCCAGCAGGGCCAGGCAGCGGGCCGTTTCGGGGAACCACTGGTCCCAGCAGATGCCGATGCCCAGCCGGCCGAACGCCGTATCCCAAACCTTGAAACCGGTATCGCCAGGGCTGAAGTACTCTTTCTCCTGATAGCCGATGGCATTGGGGATATGCGTCTTGCGGTAGACCCCGAGCAGGCGGCCGTCGGCATCGGCCACGGTCAGCGCGTTGAAAAAGGCATTGCCGGCCCGTTCGTACCAACTCAATGGCAACACCACGCCCAGCTCTCTGGCCAGCGCGGCGAAGCGCTGCAGGATCGGGCTGTCGGGGTAGGGCTGGGCCAATGCCAGGTGCCGGTGGTCCTGCTCGATGCAGAAGTACGGGGTGGCGAACAGCTCTTGCAGCAGAATCACCTGGGCGCCTTTGGCAGCGGCCTGGCGCACCAGCTGTTCGGCGCGGTCGAGGTTGGCGGGCAGGTCCCAGGTGCATGGCATCTGGGTGGTGGCAATGCGCAGCAGGCTCATGGTCGCACCTCGGGTTGCTGCTGGGTGATGCAGTGGATGCCGCCACCGCCGTGGGCGATGTGGTCGATGCGTACCGGTACGATCTCGCGGCCGGGGAAGGCAACGGCCAGTTGCGCGGCAGCCTCCTGGTCGGCAGGGATGCCGTAGGCCGGCATGATGATTGCGCCGTTGGCAATGTAGAAATTGGTGTAGGACGCGCAGAACACTTCAGCGTCCTGGTCGAGCGCAGCGCTGGCTTCGTAAAGGTCGAGCAGCTCGAAAGGCCGGCCTTGCGCGTCGGTGGCAAGCGCCAGGGCGCGGCGGTTTTCCCGCGCCACTTCGGCATACACCGAGCTTTGCTCATGGGTGGCGTCGACCAGCAGCACGCCGGGGCGAGCGAAGGCGCACACGCCGTCGACATGCCCGTCGGTCATGTCACCGGTGACGTACTGCGGGTCGCCAGGCAGCCAGATGGTTTTGCGAATGCCCAGGTAGCGGGCAAAGCAGGCTTCGAATTCGGCCTTGCTGATGCCGGGGTTGCGGTTGGGGTTGAGCAGCACCGATTCGGTGGTGATCAGGGTGCCTTCGCCGTCCACATGAATAGCACCGCCCTCATTGCACAGCGCAGTGCTGAAGCCATCGAGCCCCAGGTGATCGAGCATGCGCCGGCCCAGGCTGCGGTCGCGGCCGTGTTGCGACTTGCCGCCCCAGGCGTTGAAGCGCCAGCTCAGGCCGGCCAGGCCGTGCTGCGGATGGCAGATGAAGCTTGGGCCGCTGTCACGGCACCAGCTGTCGTCGACGGTCAGCTCGATCAGCTCGATGTTGGCGCCGCACAGGGCACGGGCGCTTTCAACGGCAGACGGGTCGACCACCATTTTTACCGGTTCGAAGCGGGCGATGGCGGCGGCCACACGGGCGTAATCCTGCTGCACATCGGCCAGGCGTACGTGCCAGCTGCTTTCCCACAGCGCTTGGTTGTGCGGCCAGATCATCCAGGTGGCTGCGTGGCGGGCCCATTCGGCGGGCATGCGCCAGCCGCTGTCGAGGGACAGGTCCATAGAGAACTCCGATCTATTAAGGATTTTTATCAACGAAGCCCGCCGTCGCGGGTGTTGGTTGCCATGCTATGGCTAGGAACGTTCAGCGACAAACGATAGATTTAGCGCACATCTGATTAGCGAGGCTTATCGATCATGCTCAAACACTGGCCACCCCTCAATGCCCTCAGGGGCTTCGAGGCCGCTGCGCGGCTTGGCAGCTTCCACAAGGCTGCCGAGGCCCTCAACCTCACTCAGTCGGCGATCAGCCAGCAAATCCGCAGCCTGGAAACCTACCTGGAACAACCCTTGTTCCATCGCAGCGGGCGCAGCGTGAGCCTGACCGATGCCGGCCACGATCTGCTCAGTACCACCCAGTCGCTGCTGCAGCACCTGGCCGTGGGCATCCGTCGCCTCGAGCAGTACCGCAAGCCCAATCAGTTGGTGGTCAACACCAGCCCGGCCTTTGCCCGGCACTGGCTGCTGCCGCGGCTGGCCGACTTCCATCAGCGCTGCCCGGAGGTCGACCTGTGGCTGTTCACCAGTTTCGAGGTGCCAGACATGGCGACCGAGACCATCGACCTTGCCATCCGCGACGATCTGAGCGCCCAGGCCGAATGCAGTTTCAGCGTATTGCACCAGGACACGCTGTACCCGGCCTGCCACCCTTCTCTGGTGTCTTCGACGGCACGCACTACTTTGCACGGTGAGCGGGAAATGGACTGGAGCCATTGGCAACTGGAGGGCGGTGAAGACGTGGGGCAGCAGGGCAAGGGGCTTAACTTCTCCGACCCGGGGTTGCTGTTGGATGCCGCCAGCGAAGGGCTGGGTATCGCGCTGGTCAGCCAGCTGCTGGCCCGGCGGGCGGTGGCGCAGGGGCGCTTGCAAGCGCTATCGCCACAGCAGGTGCGGGGGCCAGCGTGGGCCTGCCTGGTGCACCGCGACAGCCAGGATGATCCATTGGCGCAGCGGTTTTTGCAGTGGTTGCAAGGCCAGTTGACGCAGCAAGCGCCGTTTTGAATCCCCTCAAACACCCCGTAAGATGTGTCCGATAACCTGCGGGGGTAGTCTCACCCTCTGATCAATCGGAATCGCCCGTGGCGGCGCTTCCCTGGCATAAACCTGACGAGGTACAGACATTGGCCATCATTCATCCTAAGGTCCGCGGTTTCATCTGCACCACGACCCACCCGAAGGGCTGCGAGCTCAACGTCCGTGACCAGATCGAAGCCACCCGCAAGCTGGGCGTGCGCGAGGATGGCCCGAAGAAGGTCCTGGTGATTGGTGCTTCCAGCGGCTACGGCCTGGCCGCGCGCATTACCGCAGCGTTCGGCTTCAAGGCCGACACCCTGGGCGTGTTCTTCGAAAAACCAGGTACCGAGACCAAGGCCGGTACCGCTGGCTGGTACAACTCTGCCGCGTTCGACAAGTTCGCCAAGGCCGAGGGCCTGTACAGCAAGTCGATCAACGGTGACGCCTTCTCCGATGAAGCCCGTGCCAAGGTCATCGAGCTGATCAAGACCGAAATGGGCGGCAAGGTCGACCTGGTCATCTACTCCCTGGCGTCCCCGGTGCGCAAGCTGCCGCAGACCGGTGAAGTGATCCGTTCGGCGCTCAAGCCAATTGGCCAGCCGTACAAGTCGACCGCCATCGACACCAACAAGGACACCATCATCGAGGCCAGCATCGAGCCGGCTACCGAGCAGGAAATCGCTGACACCGTCACCGTCATGGGTGGCCAGGACTGGCAGCTGTGGATCGATGCCCTGGCCGGTGCCGACGTGCTGGCCGAAGGCGCCCGCACCGTGGCCTTCAGCTACATCGGCAGCGACATCACCTGGCCGATCTACTGGCACGGCGCGCTGGGCCAGGCCAAGCAGGACCTGGACGAAACCGCACTGCGCCTGGACCAGAAACTGGCCGGCGAAGTCAAAGGCGGCGCCAACGTGGCCGTGCTGAAGTCGGTGGTCACCCAGGCCAGCTCGGCTATTCCGGTGATGCCGCTGTACCTGTCGATGGTCTTCAAGATCATGCAGGAGAAAGGCGTGCACGAAGGTACCCAGGACCAACTGGACCGCATGTACCGTGATCGCCTGTACCGCGCCGATGGCGCTGCGGCTGAGGTCGACGAGAAAGGCCGCCTGCGCCTGGACGACTGGGAACTGCGTGACGACGTACAGACCGCCTGCAAGGCGCTGTGGCCGCAAGTCACCACCGAGAACCTGTTCGAGCTGACCGACTATGCCGGTTACAAGAAGCAGTTCCTCAACCTGTTCGGCTTCGAGCGCGCTGACGTCAACTACGACGAAGACGTGGCTACCGACGTACAGTTCGACTGCATCGAGCTGTAAGCAAGGCTGAAAAAAGTCGGGGGCTGTACCGGCCTCTTCGCGGGGCAAGCCCGCTCCCACAGGATATCCACTGAGCCAAAGAGCCGTGGAGACTTGTGGGAGCGGGCTTGCCCCGCGAAGAGGCCGGCACAGCCCCCGATTTTTTTGCTAGCGTTGGCGCACAACAACAGGATGTGCGCCATGAGCAGCCTCACCCAACCCGCCACCGCCTTTCGCCACACCGCAGCCGACGGCTACAGCCTCGGCGGCTTCTGCTGGCGCCACGCCCAGGCCAATCCCCAGCGCCCGCTGGTGATCATCAACGCCGCCACTTCGGTGCGTTGCCGCTACTACGCGCGTTTTGCCGACTACCTGTTCGCCCAGGGCTGCGATGTGCTCACCTACGATTACCGCGGCATCGGCGAATCTCGGCCGCCAACACTGCGTGGTTTTCAGGCGTCCTGGAGCGACTGGGGGCAGTTGGACTTCGAAGCCATGCTGACGCACGCTGAACAGGCATTCCCCGGCCAGCCCATCGATGTGGTGGGGCACAGCTTTGGCGGTTGCGCAGTGGGGTTGGCGCCGTCTGCTGGCCGGGTCAGGCGGGTAGTGATGGTGGGCGCGCAGTTCGCCTACTGGCGCGATTATGCGGCGGATCAGCGCTGGCGCCTGTTCGGCAAATGGCATGTGGTGATGCCCTTGCTGACCCACGCCTTCGGCTACTTCCCCGGCAAGCGCCTGGGCTGGATGGAAGACACCCCGGCGGGCGTGGTGCACGACTGGACTACCCGTACGCCACGCTACGAGCACCGGCCAAGCGGGCGCAGCTTGGAGAGGGTGCCGTTTGCGCACGTCCGGGCGGCGACGCTGGCGATCAGCCTCACCGATGACCCATTCGGCACCGTGGCGGCGACAGAGCGATTGCTAGGGTATTTGCAGGGGGCAGAGCGTCAGCACCTGCGCATTGCGCCTGTGGATATCTCGGTCGAGGAAATAGGCCATTTCGCGTTTTTCCATGACCGCTTCCGCGAGCGCTTGTGGCCGATTGCGCTGGCGTGGCTCCAGCGCGGTGAGTTGCTGCCGAACAGGCCGGGGCAGATCATCAGCTGATTGGCCCTCACAGGGCCTGCGCAATACCTGAGGCCGGTGCTGCCCCGGTAGGAGCTGGCTTGCCTGCGAAAGGGCCGCACAGCGGCCCCAGCAATCTCAAGCCTTGCGCGAAAGCGGCTGCGCGGTAAATTTCACACCCGCCAAACCATGCTCGATCAGCGCCCGGATATTGCCATGGTCACTGCCCTCTGGCGTGGCCACGACATCGCGATAATGCTCACCAAAGGCCAGCAGGGCCTCTTTATCGCTCAAACCTTCCAGCAGGGCCAGGCCCAGGGTCTTGCACGAGCCTTCGTTCTGTCCAGCGGCGTTTTCCACACCGCCGTTGTTGAAGGCCTGCGGCTGGTAGCTGTAGTGGGTGGCGATAAAGGCCAAGGTGTCGGCAAAGACGTGTTCGCCGCTGGCCAGGCTGGCGCGCAGGGTGTTCAGATCAGTCACGAGGTTTTCCTTTTTCGAACGCCGCTTGTTGTTCGGCGCTGGCTTCTTTCTGGTGTTGGGCTTTCCACTCGGCGTAGGGCATGCCGTACACCGCTTCGCGGGCGTCATCCAGGCTCAGGTCGACCTGACGCTCGTCGGCCGCGGCCTTGTACCACTTGGACAGGCAGTTACGGCAGAAACCGGACAGGTTCATCAGGTCGATGTTCTGCACGTCGGTACGTTTCTGCAGGTGTTCGACCAGGCGCCGGAACGCGGCGGCTTCGAGTTCGAGCTGTTGTTGCGGGGTCATGGGCTTCTCTCAGGTCATGCGATTCTTCAGGTGGCGGCCACCGTTGATGACCACCTGGCTACCGGTACTGTACTGGCTTTCGAGCAGGTATTTGACCGTCTCGATCAGCGGGCCGGCGCCGGGTTCGAATTCCAGCAGGGCCTTTTTCAAGGTCTGCTGGCGGTAGGCTTCATCGCCCCCTTCCTTGAGGATCAGCAGCCCAGGCAGGATACCGTTGACGTGCACCTTGGGCGCATATTTTTCGGCGAACGACAGCACCATGTTCTGCAGCGCGGCTTTGGTGGCGGCGTAGCCGATGTGGCTCTTGCTACCCCGCGAAGAGGTTTCGTCGCAGATGTGAATGATGTCGGCTTTGCCCACGTTGCCGGCCTTGCCGAGCATCTCGCCCAGGGCCAGGTTGAGGTGGTAGGGCGCTTCGACGTGCAGGCGGAACATGGTGTCGAGGTTGGCCAGGCCGTCGTCGAGCCACAGCGATGCGTTGTGAATGATCGCGCGCAAGCCGTCGTAGTTGCCTTGCAGGTAGTCGATAAGCGCCTGGCGGTCGGCGGCCAGGCACAGGTCAGCCTGGAACTGCACGATGTTGGGGTGTGCGGACTGCGGCTGGAGGCTGCGGCTGGCACTGATCACAGTATGGCCGGCTTGGGCCAGGTCGAGGGCAAGGGCCAGCCCGACGCGCTGGCTGGCTCCGGTAACGAGAATTGGGCTGTTCATGTTCGGGGCGGTCAACTTGTCTGTCCTTTCGTTGCCGCCCAGCATACCCGAACTGTTTCCCTCTTGTAGACCAGCCCTCAGCGGCTGCGCAGCGCTGCAGGGGTGGGCGCGGCAGGGTTCAGCCAGCCGGCCAGCAAGCGGGTGGAGAGGGGGATGAACAGGTAGACCATCACCGGCGTCAGGGCCAGGGTACTGAGCATCACCCGTGGTATCAGGTCGAGGCCTGCCAGCCAATGGCCGAACAGCAGGTTGAACAGCAACGACACGGGGAAAAAGGCCAGCCAGATGGCGACGGCCTGCTTCCAGCGCGGCGGTTTTTGCACCGTATGGGTGCCAAACCAGTCATCGATACCACTGACACGCGCCTCTTTGGGGCGCTCGAACAGCCCGTTGCCGCGTTGCAGCCAGGCCTTGCGCGAAGCGGAATGCTCCCAGGCGTGCAGGGTAGGTTCGTCGCTGAAGCGGAAGATGATCTGGAATTCATCGCTGTCACGGGGTGGTGCCAGGATGCCGGAGCCGAGGTAGCCGGGGAAGTCGGTGGCCAGTTGCTCGCCTTCATGGAGCCAGGTCAGCAGGTCCTGGTAGCGGCCATGGGCGGCGCGGCGCGACACCATCAAGGTGACGGGTGGGGTAGACATCGTGTATCTCCTGGCGACGGGGCTGGCGGGTAGCTGGCCCCTTGGCTGCGTCGCCCGGGGTGGTGGGCGACGCCAGCGTGCATGCAAGAATCGGGCGCGAATTATCGCGATATTGCAGTGTTCGGCAAGTGTTGGCTGGCAAACGGTTGTTAACCGGCGGCCTATGCTGTCGTAGTAATATGCAGCTTCAACTTCGGCACACAGGGTACAAAGTGCAGATGAACAAACAGGGACGTAGCTCGGCAGTCGATGCGGGCCTGGAACACCAGGAGCTGTTCCCGATTCGGGAAGTCTCCCGACTGACAGGCGTGAACCCGGTCACCTTGCGCGCCTGGGAGCGTCGCTACGGCCTCATTCAGCCAACCCGCACCGACAGTGGCCATCGTCTGTATTCCCAGGCTGATATCGACGATATCCGCAGCATCCTGGGTTGGCTGGAGCGCGGCGTGGCGGTGAGCAAGGTGGGTAGCATCCTGGTGCGGAGCCAGGCGCAGGTGCAGCAAAGCAGCGACTTGATGGACGTGCGCCTGGCCTGGCAGCAGCAGATTCTGGAGGCGGTGCAGCGCTTCGACAGCGCGAGCCTTCACCGTTTGTTCGATCAGGTGTTCGCTGGCCATACCCTGGATCAAGTGTTCGGCGACATCTTCATGCCGGTGTGGCATGACCTGGCAGCAGGCCAGGGTGGTTACGGTCCGCGGGCGTTTGGGCAGGCCAGCGCATGGCTGTTTCTGGATCATTTCTTGCGCGGGCGAGTGTTCGTGCGTATTCAACTGGCGCGCATGGCCCGCAGCCGCACGGTGTTGCTGGCGCCATTGCCGGGGCCGTGTCACGAATTGGAGCTGCTGGTAACCGCCTTGTTGCTGGGCAGTGACGAGGTGGGGGTGAGCGTGTTGGCGCCTGGGCAACCGATGCAGGAGCTGACGTTGATCTGCGAGCGACTCAAGCCTGATGCCTTGGTGTTGTTCTCCAACCAGGCGCCGACCGTGGAATTGAGCAAACGCCTCGAGCGCTTGGTGGTTGGCCTTGAATGCCCGTTATTGCTTGCCGGTGAAGTGGCCGAGTTGGCCCAGGACAGCCTGGCAGGCAGCCCGGTGGCCTGCCTGGGGGCAGAGAGCAGCGTGATGCGTCAGCGGTTGCGGCAGTTTCTGGCCGGTCAGCTCGACACCTGACTGTGCAGCTCTGGGTGCGCCTGACGATGGGCTTGCAGGATGTAGCCGCGCAGGCGCTCGATTTCTTCGACCGGGCTGCGGCTTAAATCGTAGGCCGCAAGGTCAGGGCCAATGCGTCGGCGCAGCACCCCGTGCAGCTCGATGGGGGCAATGCCGGCCGGTGCGAAATGCAACTCGAAACGTGCAGGTGCTTGCGCCAGGTCGCGGATCTCGACCAGCGCGCCCTTGAACGAAATTTCGCGAACCCACAGGCCGCTCGGCTGATCGTGTGTATCCAGCAACGCGCTTGGCTGGTCCATGGACAAGCGCCATGGGCGTAGCATCGGGCCGTCTTCGTAGATTTCCGGTGAGCCCAGTTGCAGGTGCAGGGCATGGAACTCGTCTTCCACCAGTTGCAGCGGAAAGCTGATCTGCTGGTTGTTGAACTGCGCCTGCAAGGTGACCTGCTCGTTGGCCACCAAACGGGTGAGCAAGGTCTGGATCCGACGGTCGCCATTGACCAGCAGGTTGGACATCGAGTCAGCCAGGTTCAGCTGTGGCGAATGCTGCATGTTCTGTATGAAATCCAGCTCGTCCTGGGTCAGGAGCGCATCTGCTTGCATGATCGAACTCGGAGGTGGCGATTTCTTCAACGGGATTGACCGTGCGTAGCGCGTTTGGTTCAGGAGCGTAGGTCGTTTTTCGGACGCGCGCACATTTCGGCCAGTTCGCGCTCCAGCTCGACCTGGCGGCTGACGTCCTTCTGGATACCGATAAAGTAGGTGCGTTGGTCGGCGTCGCTCTTCACCGGCGTGATCGACAACTCGTTCCAGAACGCGCTGCCGTCTTTGCGGTAGTTGCGCAGCACCTCTCGGCATGGCCGGCCTTCGGCCAGGGCTTTGCGAATGCGCGCACGGCCTAGCTGGTCGCGGTCGCTGCCCTGCAGGAAGCGGCAATCCTGATAAAGAATGTCGTCACGGGTGTAGCCGGTCAGGCGTTCGAAGGCAGCGTTCACGTAGATCAGGATGGTGTCTTCGCCTTCCTGTTCAGCGACCACGATCCCGTCGTTGGACGCATCGACCATGGATTGCAGCAGTTGCGCGTTGATCATGTTCGGGCCATTGGGCGAAGAGGCAGGGGGGGGCTGGTACTTAGGTAGAGGCGGCCTTTTGCCAGCGTTGAATGCTAGTATCCTACGTTTTCACTCAGTTTCGGAATCCTCTTCCCGATGAAAGTCGCCATTATTTCCGGGTCGGTGTACGGCACCGCCGAAGAAGTCGCCCGTCATGCCGAATCGTTGCTCAAGGCCGCAGGTTTTGAGGCCTGGCATGCTGTACGTGCCACCCTGCAGGACCTTGAAGGTTTTGCACCGCAGGCTTTTCTGGCGGTGACTTCGACCACCGGCATGGGCGAGCTGCCGGACAACCTCATGCCGCTGTACAGCACCCTTCGCGACACCTTGCCCGCCGCCTGGCGTGGCCTGCCGGGCGCGGTGATTGCGTTGGGCGACGCCAGTTATGGCGATACCTATTGCGGCGGCGGCGAGCAGATGCGTGAGTTGTTCGCTGAGTTGGGGCTACGTGAAGTGCTGCCGATGCTGCGCCTGGATGCCAGCGAAACGGTGACCCCGGAAGCCGATGCCGAACCGTGGTTGGCAGAATTTGCCCAGGCACTGAAGGCCTGACGCCTGTGGGAGCGGCGCAAGGCCGCTCCTACCGCTTCAGCGCTGCACCTCACGCTCACGCAATAACGCTAGCCACGCCTGCGCCGCTCGTGACAGGTACGCCCCCCGCCGCCAGATGAATGCGATATCCCAACGCAGGTCCTTCGGCGACTGCAGTGGCAAGCGCACCACCCCAGGGCGCTCCAGCGCCTTTGCCACCACACGGGGCAGCAACACCACGCCTTGGCCGGCTGCCACCAACGCCACCAGGAAGTCCGCCTGGCCACTGCGCCCGCCTTCTTTGGGGGTAAAACCCTGCTGTTGGCAGGCCTTGAGCAGCCGGTCATTAAGCACGAAGCTGCGCTGATACAGCAGAAAAGGCGTATCGGCCAGTTGCCGCAAATGCACGCCAGCCTCCCCAGCCAGCGCATGCCCGGCCGGCAGCAGGGCATCGAGTGGCTCGTTGCAGAACGGCTGGAACGCGAACGCTTCGTCACTGGGCGTCAGGCTGCCACCGAGCTCCAGCTCGCCGCTGCGCACCGCCTGCTCGACGCTGCGGCTGCCGCCTTCGAGCAATTGAATCGAGATGTTGGGGTAGCGTCGCCGGTATTCAGCGAACAGGCCGGCGAATAAGGCGTCACTGCCCAGTATCGGCAAGCCCAGGCGCAATTCGCCGCGTGCCATCTGGCCGAGGTCATCCAGTTCGCTGAGCAATGCCTGGCGCTGGCGCAACAACGCTTCGCCGCGCTCTAGCACGATGCGCCCGGCGGCGGTCAGGTGCAGCTGCGAAGCCTGCCGCTCAAGCAGTGGCTGGCCTACATCTTGCTCCAGCTGAGCCACTTGCTTGCTTACCGCCGACTGGCTGATGTGCAGGGTCTGCGCCGCTTGGGTAAAGCCCCCGCGGTGCACCACTTCGATGAAGCTGCGCAGTTGTTTGAATTCCATGGTCGCAATTCCGTTTTGGAATGCTGATCAGTCTAACAATTCGCTTCTGGCCTAGGCAGGCAAATCTTAAAATGAGGGCCTGTCGAGGAAGTACCCCCATGAAACCCGCGTTAGTGAAAAAAGCCCTGCGCCTGCTCGTCGAGCTAGCGTTTCTGTTTGCCCTGTTCCTGCTCGGTGGCCAGCTGGCTGTGTGGATCGGCTGGCCCATCCCCGGTGGCGTGATGGGGCTGGCGCTGCTTCTGCTGTTGTTCGCCAGCGGTGTGGTCAAGTCGGCCACGTTGCAGCTGGGCGCCGGCTGGCTGATGGCGGAAATGCTGCTGTTCTTCATTCCTGCGCTGATGAGCCTGCTCGATTACGGCACCCTGGTGCGCGAGGAAGGCTGGCGCATCCTGCTGGTGATTGCCGTGAGCACGCTGATGGTCATGGTGGTGACTGCGCTCACCGTCGAACTGGTGTGCCGCTGGAGGCTGCGCCATGAGCCTTGAACCTATGCCGCTGTTCTGGCTGGCGCTGACCCTGCTGGCCTACCTGGGCAGCCGCTGGCTGTACCGGCGCAGCGGGCGCTACCTGCTGTCGCCGCTGATCCTGGTCCCTGCGCTGCTGCTGGCGGTGGCCGTGCCGTTGCACACCGCTTATGCCGAGTACGCGCGCAACACGCATTGGCTGATGGGCGTGCTGGGCCCGGTGACCGTGGCATTCGCGGTGCCCATCTGGCAGCAGCGGGCTATGTTGGCGCGCCACTGGCCGGCATTGCTGATGGGTATGCTGGCCGGCAGCACCGCTTCGATCGCCAGCTCCTGGGGGCTGGCTCACCTGTTGGCGCTGGACAATGCGATCAGCCTGTCGCTGGTGCCGCGCTCGATCACCACGCCGTTCGCCATGCCGCTGGCCCATGACCTCGGCGGCGTGCCGGAACTGACCGCGGTATTCGTGATGTTCACCGGGGTACTGGGCGCGATGTTCGGCGGGGTGCTGCTGCGTTGGTTGCCCTTGCGCACACCTTTGGCCCGGGGTGCGTTGTTCGGGGTCGGGGCGCATGGTGCTGGGGTTAGCAGGGCCCAGGAAGTGGGCCGCGAAGAAGGCTCCGTGGCCGGCTTGGTCATGGTCCTGACCGGGCTGCTGAACCTGTTCGCCGCACCGCTGCTGGCCATGCTCCTCTGACCGTTCGTGCCACTGACTCGCAAGGTCATCAAGCTGGCTGGCAACGCAAGTTTCAGCCCATGGGCGGCTGGCTAGACTCTGCCTCGACATAGAGAGCACATGTAAGTGCCGAGGTGACATGCAATGAGCGCAGCCTTGCCCTATTCCGTCAACACAACTCCACCGGGACCGATCTGATGCCTTTGGCCGAGATTCCATTGTGCGTCTGGCGTACCCGGGGACAGAGTTTTACCTTCCGGGGCCAGAGCATCCGCTACTGGACCGCAGGGCAAGGAGAGCCCCTGCTTCTGTTACATGGCTTCCCCACTGCCAGTTGGGACTGGCACTACCTGTGGGCGCCGCTGGCCCAGCGTTTTCGGCTGATCGCCTGCGACATGCTGGGCTTTGGCGACTCCGCCAAACCGGTCAATCACGCATACAGCCTGATGGAACAGGCCGACCTTCAGCAAGCGTTGCTCGCCCACCTCAAGGTCAACCAGCCTGTGCACCTGATGGCCCATGACTATGGCGGCAGCGTGGCCCAAGAGCTGCTGGCGCGGCACCACGAACAGCGCGCGAACATCGCCAGCTGCGTGTTTCTCAACAGTGGGCTGTTCCCCGAGAGCTGCCGCATGCTGCTGATCCAGAAGCTGCTGCTCAGCCGCCTGGGCTGGTTGGTAGGGCGCTCGTTCGGGCGTGACGACCTGGTGCGCAACGTGACCCAGGTTTATGGCCCCTGCACCCACCCCAGTGAAAGCGCACTGGACGATTGCTGGAGCCTGATCGCCGCCAACCGCGGCACGCGCATTTTGCACAAGCTGGCCGGCTACTGGCCGGAGCGCACCCTGCACCGCGAGCGTTGGGTGGGCGCGTTGCAACGTGACGGGGTGCCCTTGCGCTTCATCAACGGCGTGGTCGACCCGGTTTCCGGTGCGCGCATGGTCGAGCGTTACCGGCAACTGGTGCCGGAGCCCGATACCGTGCAACTGCAGGGCATTGGCCATTACCCGCATACCGAAGCACCGGTGCAGGTGTTGCGGCATTACCTGGCCTTTCGTGAGCAGCCGCTGAGTTTTTTGCAGTGCCTGGCATGAGTTTTCAGCGCCTG
>NZ_FXWU01000021.1:0-51478 GCF_900184205.1 Pseudomonas sp. LAIL14HWK12:I10
ATCTGCGAGTGAGTGACTCTGGGCAGAAAACAGGACGACGCCGACTGACAAAACGGGGTTGCTCAGAAATCCGTCGCTTGCTGCACAATGCAGCGATGGCCGCTAGCAAGTCTACGGCCTGGAAAGGCATCTATGAACAACACCGCAACAGCGGCAAGGCAACGACCCAGGCCCTCGTGATCCTGGCAAGAAAGCTTGCTCGCGTAGCATTCGCCCTGATGAAAAATCAGGACGAATATGTCACCAAAGCGAGCAAACCGGCTTGCTGAAAACCATAGAGTCTCCCACAACGCCAAACCTGTGGGAGCGGGTTTACCCGCGAAGAGGCCGGTTCAGGCAACTAATGCCTTGAGGCCCTGCAGTTCCTGCTCGGTCAATGCCACGCCCTCTTCCTCGGCCACCTCGCGCTCGCGGTAACGCCGCTCCCCGGGCATCCGCGTCAGGCCCACGGCCTGCATCTGCTCCACCAGCTCGCGGCTGCGCTGGGCAAACCGCTCGCCTTCGGCCTTACTCGGGTCGATGACGATGATCAACTGCCCGGTCCAGGGCGTCTTGGCCCCAGGGTGCCCGGACCAGTCGAACTCCCAAGAGAAGTTCCCGCCCGTCAGCGCCGCCGCCAGCAGCTCGACCATCATCGACAACGCCGACCCCTTGTGCCCGCCAAACGGCAGCAAGGCGCCGCCTTCGAGAATGGCCTTGGGGTCGGTGGTCGGCTGGCCGTTGGCATCTACGCCCATGCCCTCGGGCAACTGCTGGCCGGCCCGTGCAGCGATCTGCACATCGCCATGGGCCATGGCGCTGGTGGCCATGTCAAAGACGATCGGGTCATGTTCGGCACACGGTGCGGCAAAGGCGATGGGGTTGGTACCAAACAGCGGTTTGCGTGCACCATGCGGCACCACGCAGGTCATGCTGTTGACCACACTCAGGGCCACCAGGCCCTCTTCGGCGAACGGCTCTACATCCGGCCACAGCGCCGCGAAGTGGTGCGAGTTGTGGATCGCCAGCACTGCGATGCCGGCATTGCGTACCTTGGCCACCAACAGCTCACGGGCCGCCGCCAGCGCCGGCTGAGCAAATCCGCCCGCTGCATCGACACTCACATAGCCAGCCGCCACGTCGCTGACCTTCGGCCTGGCCTGGCCATCGACCCAGCCACTGGCCAAGGTCGAGACATAGCCCGGAATACGGAACACACCATGGCTGTGAGCGCCATCGCGCTGGGCGCTAGCGCAGTTGTGGGCCAGCACCTGGGCCACGGTTTCGCTGCAGCCATGACGCTGGAGGATTGCCTGCAACAGGTTCTGCAGCTCGGTAAAAGGCACACGCACGGCAGTGCCAGTGGAAGGTGCGGACATCTGAAGCTCCTTGTTGGAATTAGAGTGGCTACAGCGTTGCAACGACAAAAACTTTCCTGCATGTGACAGCTATCTGTCAAATATTGACTTGATGACAGAAAACATTCATTTTCTATCGCAAGCCTCACCCCCGGAGAAACAGCATGAGCCAACCGATCAAGCAACGCCTGGAAAACAGCCTGCAAGGGGCTGCCGCCTCAGGCCGCACGATCGCCAGCTACATGCTCGCCAACCTGCACGAACTGCCCTTTCAGACCTCGGCCAGCATCGCTGCCAAGCTGGGTGTCAGCGAATCCAGTGTCGGCCGTTTCTGCCGCTCGTTAGGTTATGCCCACCTCAAGGCGCTCAAGCAAGACCTGCAGAACGACCTGGGCGATGGCCCGTGGCTGGTTGGTGACCGCTTGCAAGACTACCGCCAGAACCATGATGCCAGCGACAACGCCGGCAGCCTGGAGCTGGAAATCGCCGCCCTGGTGCGTGTGCACGAGTACCGCCAGAGCGAGCCCTGGCACCGCGTGGCACAGCGCCTGGCAAGCAAACCACGGGTGTTCATCGCCGGCTTTCAGACCGAGCGCGGCGTCGCCATGTGCATGAGCCACCTGCTGCAGTACCTGCGCGACGGCGTGCAACTGGTCGACCTCAGCGCCGGGCACTTCGGTGAGGTGCTGTTGGGCCGCGCCGAAGACAGCGCCCTGGTGGTGTTCGAGGCGCGTCGTTATTCCCGCCACGCCCTGCAGCTGTGCCAGAAGGCGCGCGAGGCTGGCATTGCGGTCACCCTGGTGACCGATACCTTCTGTGACTGGGCCGATGCCAACGCCGACGAGGTGTTCCGCATCCCCACCGAATTCAACCTGTTCTGGGAATCCACCGCGACCATGCTGTCGTGGGTGCACCTGATGGTCAACGAGGTCTGCAAGAAGCTCGGGCCGGATGTTGAAAAACGCTTGGAAGCGACTGCCGCTCTACATAACGAATTCGTCGGCTACACCTCGTGGCCGGCGGGAAAACAACAATAGCAAGAGTGCAAGAGGTGCGAGATGAACAAGACCATGGCTATGGTAGGTGCGTGTGCCCTGCTGCTGGCGGGCGCCGCCAGTGCTGAAACCCTGCGTTTCGCCACCGAAGGTGCCTACCCGCCCTTCAACTATGTCGACGCCGATAACCAGCTGCACGGCTTCGACATCGACATCACCCACGCCCTGTGCGAACAGATGAAAGTCGAATGCACCCTGGTCGCCCAGGATTGGGAAGGCATCATCCCGGCCCTGATGGCGCGCAAGTACGACGCCGTGGTCGCGTCGATGATCAATACCGAAGAGCGCCGCAAGAAAATCGCCTTCACCGATCATTACTACCGTACCCCGCTGACTGTGGCTGTGGCCAAGGACAGCAAGATCACCGATGCCCAGAACAACTTCGTCGGCTACACCGTGGGCGCCCAATCCTCGTCGACCCAAGCCATCTATGCCGAAGACGTCTACGGCAAGGCCGGTGCCGACGTGAAACTCTACCCGACCATGGATGAAGCCAACGCCGACCTGGCCGCAGGCCGCCTGGATGGCGTGATCGCCGACAAGTTCCCCCTGCACGAGTGGATGACCAAGAACGGCCAGGACTGCTGCAAGATCCTCGGCGACGTGGCCGACACCAAGGCCGACGCGGCCATCGCCGTGCGCAAGGATGACGAGGCGCTGCGCCAACGCCTGAATACCGCGCTGCAACAGATCGTTGCCAACGGTACCTACCAGAAGATCGCCAGCAAGTATTTCGCCTTCGATATCTACAACTGATCTTCAGGAAACGACGCAATCCTGTAGGAGCAGCCTTGTGCTGCGAAAGGGCCACAAAGTGGCCCCCTGCAATCTGTGCCGCGGCATACACCCTGGGGCTGCTCCGCAGCCCTTTCGCGACACAAGGCCGCTCTTACCAAGAGAACGCGTTGCTCACCTTAGGGGTTTGTCATGCTCGATCAATTGTCCTTGCTGTCCTTCGCCAGCGGAGGCTGGGGCCAGGCGTTGCTGGCCGGCGCCCTGGTCACCGTTTCGCTGGCCCTCGCCTGCCTGCCCATCGGCCTGCCGCTGGGCCTGGCCGTAGCGTTTGCCGCACGTTCGCGCAAACGCCTGCCACGGGCCTGGGCCACAACCTTTTCTACCGTGTTCCGCGGCCTGCCCGAACTGCTGACGCTGCTGATCATCTATTACGGCTGCCAGATCGCCGCGCAAAAAGTGTTGGCCGCCCTCGGCTATCAAGGCGAATTCCTGATCAACACGTTCCTGGCCGCCATGATCGCCTTCAGCCTGGTGTTTGCCGCATTCTCCAGCGAAATCTGGCTGGCAGCCTTCAAGACCCTGCCCAAAGGGCAACTTGAAGCGTGCTCGGCACTGGGCCTGAGCAAGCGCACAGGCTTCTTCAAGGTGGTGCTGCCACAACTGACGCGCATCGCCCTGCCCGGCCTGTCCAACAACTGGTTGTCGCTGCTCAAGGACACCTCGCTGGTGTCGACCATCTCGCTGGTCGACCTGATGCGCCAGACCAACCTGGCTGTCAGCGTGACCAAAGAGCCGATGTTCTTCTATGGCGTTGCCTGCCTGGGTTACCTGCTGTTCTCGGCGGTCTCGGGACGGGTCTTTGCCTTCATCGAACGGCGCAGCAGCCGTCACCTGCAAGGAGCCCGGGCATGAATATCGAACAATGGCTGGCAGTCGTCCTCGACCCGGACCTGCTGGAACGCTACGGCCCGCGCTTCGTCGATGGGCTGCTGGTGACAGCCAAGCTGGTGGCGATTTCATTCACCCTGGGCGCCGTACTCGGCCTGCTGCTGGCACTGGCACGCTTGTCGCGCAGCCAGGTGCTGCAGCGCATGTCGGCCGGTTATGTGTACTTCTTCCGCGGCTCGCCGCTGCTGGCGCAGTTGTTCCTGCTTTATTACGGCCTCGGCTCGTTGAAAGGTTTCTGGCAGGACGTCGGCCTCTGGTGGTTCTTCCGCGAAGCGTGGTTCTGCACGTTGCTGGCATTCACCCTGAACACCGCCGCCTACCAGGCCGAGATCTTCCGCGGCAGCCTGATGGCCGTCGCGCCTGGGCAGCATGAGGCGGCGCGGGCACTGAACCTGAGCCGCTCGACCACCTTCTTCAAGGTGATCTTGCCGCAATCGCTGCTGGTGGCCATCGGCCCACTGGGCAATGAACTGATCCTGATGATCAAGGCCAGCGCGATTGCTTCGCTGGTGACCATCTACGACCTGATGGGCGTGACCAAACTGGCGTTCTCGCGCAGTTTCGACTTCCAGATCTACCTGTGGGCCGCCGTGCTCTACCTGGTGATCGTCGAGCTGGTACGTCGCCTCCTGAAACACCTGGAAGCCCGCCTGGGCCGCCACCTGAACTGACCGAAGGATACGTTCCATGCATTGCCAGACTCTCGTTCTCGGCGCCGGCATTGTCGGCGTCAGCACCGCGCTGCACCTGCAGGCGCGCGGGCGCCAGGTGATTCTGATCGACCGCGACGAACCCGGCAGCGGCACCAGCCATGGCAACGCCGGGCTGATCGAGCGCTCCAGCGTGATTCCGTATGCCTTCCCCCGGCAAGCGGGCGCGCTGCTGCGTTACGGCCTGAACCGCCAGCCCGACGTACGCTACAGCTTGCTGCACTTGCCCAAGGCCGCACCGTGGCTGTGGCGCTACTGGCGCCAGTCGGCGCCGGGGCGCCTGGCGGGTGCCGCCGCCGACATGCTGCCGCTGGTGCAGCGCTGCGTCGAAGAGCATGACGCGCTGATCGAAGCCGCCGGCCTGGAAGGGCTGGTTCAGGCCAAAGGCTGGATCGAGGTGTTCCGCGACCCGGCCCTGTTCAAGCAGGCGAAAGAGGACCTCAAAGGCTTGAGCCGTTACGGCCTGCAGTACGAGATTCTCGAATGCGGGCAGCTTCAGGCACGCGAACACCAACTGGACAGCACCGTGGTGGGTGGCATTCATTGGCTCGACCCGAAGACCGTGAACACCCCCGGCGCCCTCACCCGCGGCTATGCGGCGCTGTTCGTCCAACGTGGCGGGCAGTTCCTGCATGGCGATGCGCGCAGCCTGCGCCAGGTCGAAGGGCAATGGCAGGTCGACAGCCGTCGCGGCCCGGTCACCGCCGACGAAGTGGTGGCCTGCCTCGGCCCACAGTCGGCCGACCTCTATGAAGGCCTTGGCTACCAGATCCCGTTGGCGATCAAGCGCGGCTACCACATGCACTACGCCACCCGTGACGGTGCGCAACTCGAGCATTCGATCTGCGATACCCAAGGCGGCTATGTGTTGGCGCCCATGGCCCGGGGCGTGCGCCTGACCACCGGTATCGAGTTTGCTGCCAGCGACGCGCCAGGCAACGAAATCCAGCTGCGCCGCTGTGAAGCCTTGGCCCGGCGGTTGTTCCCGGCACTCGGCGAACGCCTTGATGACACGCCGTGGCTGGGCCGGCGCCCGTGCCTGCCAGACATGCGCCCAGTGATTGGCCCAGCGCCGCGGCACAAAGGCCTGTGGTTCAACTTCGGGCATGCACACCATGGCCTCACCCTGGGCCCGGTCAGTGGCCGGCTGCTGGCAGAACTGCTGACCGGCGAGCGCCCATTTACCGACCCTGCGCCCTACAGCGCGACACGTTTCGACTGAACCCTGCGGAGAACAACAATATGACCGCCCCTTTGAGCCTTGCCAGCCTTGCTCCAGCACCCGACCCGCGCCCGGTACTGATCCGTATCGAGGGTTTGAACAAGCACTATGGCGCGTTTCATGTCTTGCGCGACATCGACCTGCAGGTCCGCGAAGGCGAACGCATCGTCCTGTGCGGCCCGTCCGGTTCGGGCAAGTCGACGCTGATCCGCTGCATCAATCGCCTGGAAGTGGCCGAAAAAGGCAGCGTCCAGGTGGATGGCACCGACCTGGCCGCCACCACGCGCCAGGCGGCGCAGATCCGCAGCGAGATCGGCATGGTGTTCCAGCACTTCAACCTGTTCCCGCACATGAGCGTGCTCGACAACTGCCTGCTGGCACCCACCAGCGTGCGCGGGCTGTCGCGCAAGGACGCCGAGGAACGCGCGCGCATGTACCTGGCCAAGGTCGGCATCGAAAGCCAGGCGCACAAATACCCCAGCCAGCTGTCCGGCGGCCAGCAACAACGCGTGGCCATCGCCCGCGCCTTGTGCATGAAACCCCGCATCATGCTGTTTGACGAGCCGACCTCGGCGCTGGACCCAGAGATGGTCGCCGAGGTGCTGGATGTGCTGGTGAAACTGGCCGACACGGGCATGACGATGCTCTGCGTCACCCATGAAATGGGCTTTGCCCGGCAGGTGGCCGAGCGGGTGCTGTTCCTTGAAGGTGGGCAGATCATCGAGGACAGCCCGCCGCAGGTCTTCTTCAACCAACCGAAGACCGAGCGGGCCAAAGGGTTCCTGGCGCAGATACTGCACTGAATCCGTGTAGGAGCAGCCTTGCGCTGCGAAGAGGCCAGTGCAGACACGAAGATTTACGCTGCTGCCACTGGCCTCTTCGCAGCACAAGTCCATCGATTACAGGTGGCGTGCCAATGCATACGCCGCCTTCATTGCACCGCTGCAATGAACCAACTGCGTCGTTAAATATAATTGACCTCACCCCCTGCCAAACCCTTGCCGCCACAGGCCTGCAACGGTTTAACCCCCCTGAAATCGGCGTATACCCCCCTCTAAAGCCTCTACCAGTCGTTTGACATATCGAACGGCTCTGGCAAGCTAGCAACAAGTCCCGACCGGAATCGTCGCCTCTGACGAGCCGGCAGTGCTCGGGGCTTCAGGTCGCACTCAAGGCCCCGGCCGTGCGCCTGCACAACAACGACAGGTCGAACCTGTCCCAAGGTGACATATGTCCAACAGCAACATTGGCAACAAGCAACCTTCCCTGCGCAAACCCGTCGTTCTGATGACCATGGGCAGCCAAGAGCGCAAAGGCCATGACTATCAGGTCATGACCCACAAATACATTACTCCGCTGGTCGACTTCGCCGGTTGCGTCCCGGTCCTGGTGCCCACCTGCTGTGGCACTGAAGACCTCGAGACCTACCTGGACATGGCCGACGGCGTCTACCTGACCGGTGCCGGCAGCAACATCGACCCGGCCCTGTACGGCCAGGAGAACGAAACCCCCGGCAAAGGCCAGGACAAGGCACGCGACCTGTTCGACATCCCGCTGGTCAAGGCAGCCCTCAAGCGTGGCCTGCCGATCTTCGGCATCTGCCGTGGCATGCAGGAAATCAACGTGGCGCTGGGTGGCGACATCTACCAGAAGGTGTACGCCGAGCCAGGCTTCAACGATCACCGCGAAAACCCCGAAGACCCGGTCGACGTGCAGTACGCTCAAGTGCATGCCGTGAAGGTCAAGCCAGGCAGCTGGCTGCGCGACACCCTGGGCTGCGACGAGATCCGCGTGAACTCGCTGCATGGCCAAGGCCTGCGCAATTTGGGTATAGGCATCGAGCCGATCGCCCTCGCCGAAGACGGCCTGGTCGAGGCTATTCATGCCCCGAGCATTTCGCCCTTCCTGTTCGCGGTGCAGTGGCACCCCGAGTGGCAAGCCGCGAAAAACCCTGATTCGATCAAGATCTTCCAAGCCTTCGGCGACGCTTGCCGCGCCCAGGTTCGCAAGTCCCAGGTCAAGCACCATCAGGCTGCCTGACACAAAGCTTCGTTAGCTTTGATCGCGGGGCGGCGCAAGGCCGCCCCCGCTTCCCCGGTCACCCTCTGCTGGTCCCAGAACACTTCCCGTGGATGCGGGCGGCGGGCTTGTGCCTGTCTCCGCGATCGTTTTTTCCTCCCCCCTCAAGAGATACGATGACTGTTTGCCATGAACCTGAGTGCCAGGCTTCATGCATGATCGGTTGTCGCCTACTACGCACCATCCGCGGGCAAGCCCGCTCCCACAGGGTTTCCTAGGTGCTGAATGTTTGCCCTTTCCCTGTGGGAGCGGGTTTACCCGCGAAAGGGACGCCTGCAGAAACACGCCTTCCTCAGCCCACCAGGGAAAAAAAATGCATCGAGGGACTAGTCATCGTACAAGTTGTACGATAACTTACCTCCATCGCTTCTACACACCCTCACCCAAGCGCCACAGGATGCCTATAACAATGAATCCACAAGAACTGAAATCCATCCTCTCCCACGGCCTGCTGTCTTTCCCGGTCACCGACTTCAATGCCCAGGGCGACTTCAACCAGGCGGGTTACATCAAACGCCTGGAATGGCTGGCCCCTTATGGCGCCAGCGCCCTGTTCGCAGCCGGCGGTACCGGTGAGTTCTTCTCCCTGGCGGCCAGCGAATACAGCCAGGTGATCAAGACTGCCGTCGACACCTGCGCCACTTCGGTACCGATCCTCGCCGGCGTTGGTGGCTCGACCCGCCAGGCCATCGAATACGCGCAAGAAGCCGAGCGCCTGGGTGCCAAGGGCCTGCTGCTGCTGCCGCACTACCTGACTGAAGCCAGCCAGGACGGCGTCGCCGCCCACGTCGAAGCCGTGTGCAAATCGGTGAAGATCGGTGTAGTGGTCTACAACCGTAACGTCTGCCGCTTGAACGCCGACCTGCTGGAAAAACTCGCCGAGCGTTGCCCGAACCTGATCGGCTACAAAGATGGCCTGGGTGATATCGAGCTGATGGTGTCGATCCGCCGCCGCCTGGGCGATCGTTTCAGCTACCTGGGTGGCCTGCCGACCGCCGAAGTGTATGCTGCTGCCTACAAGGCCTTGGGTGTGCCGGTCTACTCGTCGGCCGTGTTCAACTTCGTGCCAAAGACCGCGATGGACTTCTACCACGCCATCGCCCGCGAAGACCACGCCACCGTTGGCAAGCTGATCGACGACTTCTTCCTGCCGTACCTGGACATCCGTAACCGCAAGGCCGGCTACGCAGTCAGCATCGTCAAGGCGGGCGCCAAGATCGCCGGTTACGACGCAGGCCCGGTGCGCACGCCGCTGACCGACCTGACTGCTGAAGAATACGAAATGCTCGCAGCCCTGATGGACAAGATGGGTCCGCAATAAGCGAACCCCCGCGGCCTGTCTCAGCCGCACCCGGAGTGGGAAGCCCCCACTCCGGTTACACCTCGTGAGCCCGCACAAAAATAACTAGTGGGAGTACTACCAGCATGCAAGCGACTAAGAAGACGCATGTGCGCTACCTGATCCTGTTCATGCTGTTTCTGGTGACCACGATCAACTATGCCGACCGCGCTACCATTGCAATCGCAGGCTCCAGCCTGCAGAAAGACCTCGGCATTGACGCCGTCACCCTCGGTTATATCTTCTCTGCCTTTGGATGGGCTTACGTGGCTGGCCAGATCCCTGGTGGCTGGCTGCTCGACCGTTTCGGCTCCAAGAACGTCTACGCCTTCAGCATCTTCACCTGGTCGCTGTTCACCCTGTTGCAAGGGTTTGTCGGTGGCCTGCCGGTGGCATGGGCAATCGTGACGCTGTTCACCCTGCGTTTTCTGGTTGGCTTTGCCGAAGCCCCGTCGTTCCCGGGCAACGCCCGCATCGTCGCGGCCTGGTTCCCCACCGCAGAACGCGGCACGGCCTCAGCCATCTTCAACTCGGCCCAGTACTTCGCCACCGCACTGTTTGCCCCGATCATGGGCTGGATTGTCTTCAGCTTCGGTTGGGAACATGTGTTCGTGGTCATGGGCGGCCTTGGCATCCTGTTCTCGTTCGTGTGGATGAAGACCATCTACAACCCCAAGCAACACCCGCGCATCAGCCAAAGCGAGCTCGAGCACATCGAGCAGAACGGCGGCCTGGTGGACATGGACCAGAAACGCGGCAACGACGGCCCGAAATGGGGTTACATCAAGCAGTTGCTGACCAGCCGCATGCTGCTGGGCGTGTACCTGGGCCAGTATTGCATCAACGCCATCACCTACTTCTTCCTGACGTGGTTCCCGGTGTACCTGGTGCAAGAGCGTGGGATGACCATCCTCAAGGCGGGCATCATTGCCTCGCTGCCGGCCATTTGCGGCTTCATCGGTGGCGTGCTGGGCGGGGTGCTGTCGGACTGGCTGCTGCGCCGCGGCAATTCGCTGACCTTCTCGCGCAAGCTGCCGATCGTCTGCGGCCTGTTGCTGTCGACCACAATGGTCTTCTGCAACTATGTCGACGCTGAATGGATGGTGGTCGGTTTCATGACCTTGGCCTTCTTCGGCAAAGGCATTGGTGCACTGGGCTGGGCTGTGGTCGCCGATACCTCGCCCAAGCAGATCGCCGGCCTTTCGGGCGGCCTGTTCAACACCTTCGGCAACATCGCCTCGATCACCACGCCCATCGTCATCGGCTACATCATCAGCGCCACCGGTTCGTTCAAGTGGGCCCTGGTGTATGTAGGCGCCAACGCCCTGGTCGCGGTGTTCAGCTACCTGGTGATCGTCGGCCCGATCAAGCGCATCGAGCTGCATGAACCCCCAAAGGCTGAAGCCGACGTCACCGCCAATGGTGACCTGGCAAGCGCCCGACACTGAGTGAACACGCCCGCGCCCGGCACCTGCCGGCCGCGGGCGGATGTATAAAGCCTGAGCAATCACAAGAAGGGCCCGAACATGCAGTTGATCGAACATTCCGACTCGCCCCGCTACGTCCGCCTGCACGATGACGACAATGTCGTGGTAGTGGTCAACGACGGCGGCCTGGGCGAAGGCGCCCGCTTTCCCGACGGCCTGACCCTGGTCGAAGGCGTGCCGCAGAGCCACAAGGTCGCCACCGTACTGATCGCCAAAGGCGAGCCGGTGCGCCGCTATGGGCAGATCATCGGTTACGCCCTTGAAGACTTGCCCCAAGGCAGCTGGGTTCAGGAAAGCCAGCTGGCCATGCCAGAAGCCCCAGCGCTGGACAGCCTGCCGCGCTGCGACGCCGTCCCTGACGCCTTGCCGCCACTCGAGGGGTTTACCTTCGAGGGCTACCGCAATGCCGACGGCACCGTCGGCACCCGCAACATCCTCGGCATCACCACCACCGTGCAATGCGTGACCGGCGTGCTGGAGCATGCGGTCAAGCGCATTCGTCAAGAGTTGCTGCCGTTGTACCCCAACGTCGATGATGTGGTCGCCATCACCCACAGCTACGGCTGCGGCGTGGCGATCAACGCCCGCGATGCCTACATCCCGATCCGCACCGTGCGCAACCTGGCGCGTAACCCTAACCTTGGCGGCGAAGCGCTGGTCATCAGCCTGGGCTGTGAAAAGCTGCAGGCCGGCCAGGTCATGCACGACAACGACCCCTCGGTAGACCTCAGTGACCCGTGGCTGTATCGCCTGCAGGACGCCAGCCTGGGCTTCGGCGAAATGATCGAACAGATCATGGCGCTGGCTGAAACCCGCCTGAAGAAGCTCGACCAGCGCCGTCGCGAAACGGTGCCCGCCAGCGAGCTGATCCTGGGCATGCAGTGCGGCGGCAGCGATGCCTTCTCTGGCATCACCGCCAACCCCGCGCTGGGCTATGCCTCCGACCTGCTGGTACGCGCCGGCGCGACCGTGCTGTTCTCGGAAGTGACCGAAGTGCGTGACGCCATCTACATGCTGACCTCCCGCGCCGAGAACCAGGACGTGGCCGATGCGCTGGTGCGCGAGATGGACTGGTACGACCGCTACCTGCAGCAAGGTGCGGCCGACCGCAGCGCCAACACCACGCCGGGCAACAAGAAAGGCGGCCTGTCGAATATCGTCGAAAAGTCCTTGGGCTCGATCGTGAAGTCCGGCAGCGGCGCTATTCAGGGCGTGCTCGGCCCTGGCGAGCGAGTCGCCCGCAAAGGCCTGATCTTCTGCGCGACCCCGGCCAGCGACTTTGTCTGCGGCACCTTGCAGCTCGCAGCTGGCATGAACCTGCATGTCTTCACCACCGGCCGCGGCACGCCGTACGGCCTGGCCATGGCACCCGTGGTCAAGGTGTGCACCCGCACCGAGCTGGCCGAGCGCTGGCCTGACCTGATCGACATCGACGCCGGGCGCATCGCCACAGGCCGCTCGAGCATCGAGGAACTGGGTTGGGAGCTGTTCCACTACTACCTGGACGTGGCCAGCGGCCGCAAGCAGACCTGGGCCGAACAACACCGGCTGCACAACGACATCACCCTGTTCAACCCGGCGCCGATTACCTGATGTAGCGGTTTGGCATGGCCCCTGTGGGAGCGGGCCATGCCGTCCTTCAGCTTTTTATTTCATCAAAGGAGCACCCCATGCCTGAGATCCTCGGCCACAACTTCATCGCCGGCCAGCGCAGCGCCGCTGGCGCGCAACGCCTGCAGAGCCTGGACGCCACCACTGGCGAGGCCCTGCCCTACAGCTTTGCCCAGGCCACCGAGGCTGAAGTGGACCAAGCCGCCCAAGCCGCCGCTGCCGCCTTCGCCGAATTCCGCCAACTGGCCCCGGCGCGCCGCGCCGAATTCCTCGATGCCATCGCCGCCGAACTGGATGAGTTGGACGACGCCTTCGTCGCCATCGTCTGCCGCGAAACCGCCCTGCCTGCAGGGCGTATCCAGGGCGAGCGCGGGCGTACCAGTGGCCAGATGCGCCTGTTCGCGCAAGTCCTGCGCCGCGGTGATTACCTGGGGGCACGCATCGACCTGGCCCTGCCGGATCGCCAACCGCTGCCTCGTGTCGACCTGCGCCAGATGCGCATTGGCGTAGGCCCGGTTGCCGTGTTCGGTGCCAGCAACTTCCCGCTGGCCTTCTCGACTGCCGGTGGCGACACCGCCGCCGCCCTCGCCGCAGGCTGCCCGGTAGTGTTCAAGGCGCACAGCGGCCACATGGCCACAGCCGACCTGGTCGGTTGTGCCATCCAGCGCGCCGCTGAGCGCACCGGCATGCCCAAGGGCGTGTTCAACATGGTCTTCGGCGGCGGGGTCGGCGAATGGCTGGTCAAGCACCCGGCGATCCAGGCCGTCGGCTTTACTGGCTCGCTCAAGGGTGGCGATGCGCTGTGCCGCATGGCCGCCGAACGCCCACAGCCGATCCCGGTGTTTGCCGAGATGTCGAGCATCAACCCGGTGATCATCCTGCCCGGTGCCCTGGCCAAACGCGGCGAAGCCATCGCCCGCGAACTGGCAGGCTCAGTGTGCCTGGGTGCCGGCCAGTTCTGCACCAACCCTGGCCTGGTGATCGGCCTGCAATCGCCGCAATTCAGCCAGTTGCTGGCCGACCTGGGCCAGCACCTCGACCAACAGGCTGGCCAGACTCTGCTCAACGCCGGCGGCCTGCGCAGCTACGTTGGCGGCCTGGAGCACCTGCACGCCCACGCTGGCATCGAGCACCTGGCCGGCCAGGCACAGGAAGGCAACCAGGCCCGCGCCCAGCTGTTCAAGGCTGACGCCCGCCTGCTGGTCGACGCCGACCCGTTGCTGCAAGAAGAAGTGTTTGGCCCAACCACTGTGGCCGTCGAAGCCCAGGACAACGAACAACTGCGCGCCGCACTGCTCGGCCTGCGCGGCCAACTGACCGCGACCCTGATCGGCGAGCCGGAGGATTTCGAAGCGTTCGCCTGGCTGGTGCCGCTGCTGGAAGAAAAGGTCGGCCGGATTCTGGTCAATGGCTACCCGACGGGTGTCGAAGTGTGCGACGCCATGGTGCATGGCGGGCCGTACCCGGCAACCTCGGATGCACGCGGCACGTCGGTCGGCACCTTGGCCATCGACCGTTTCCTGCGCCCGGTGTGCTACCAGAACTACCCGCAGGCGTTGCTGCCTGAGGCGCTGCGCGATGGCAACCCGCTGGGGCTGCGTCGCCTGGTGAATGGGCAGTGGAGCGAAGAGGCGATCTGATCGTCTTTAGAATGGAAAAAGCCCCGCACATGTCGGGGCTTTTTCTTTTGTCTGTACCGGCCCCTTCGCGGGTGAACCCGCTCCCACAGGGGTGGCACAGATTTCAGGGCTGCAGTGATCCTGTGGGAGCGGGTTTACCCGCGAAGGGGCCGGCCTGGGCGACAGAGGGCTCAGACCCCCTGCGCTTCCGCCTCTTCATGCGCCTGACGCAACCGCTCGCGGCTGTTGCTCAAGTGCATGCGCATGGCCATCTTCGCCCCTTCGCTGTCTTGCCGGGCAATCGCTTCGTAGATCGCCTCGTGCTCATGCATCAACCGGCTCATGTAGTGCGCCTGGTCATCATGGGCCAGGCGTGCCGAATTGAGCCGGGTACGTGGAATGATGCTGGTACCCAGGTGGTTGATGATGTCGGCAAAGTAGTGGTTGCCGCTGGCCTGGGCGATGCGCAAGTGGAACTGGAAGTCCGCGGAAACGGCATCGGTCGCATGGGCCGCGCCTTCGTTGAGCTCGTCCAGCGCTGCGCGCATGCCAACCAGCTGTTCATCGCTGCGCCGCTGCGCCGCCAACCCTGCCGACTCGATCTCCAGGGCAATGCGCAACTCCAGCACTGCCAGCACTTCGCGCAGGGTCACCACGGTCGCCGGGTCGATGCGGAAACCGCCCGTAGCCGGTGCGTCCAGCACAAAGGTGCCGATCCCATGGCGGGTCTCCACCTGGCCTGCGGCCTGCAGCCGCGAGATGGCCTCGCGCACCACGGTGCGGCTAACGCCCTCTTCCGCCATGATCTGCGATTCGGTCGGCAGCTTGTCGCCGCGCTTGAGCTGGCCGCTGCGAATTCGCTCGGTCAGCACCGTGACCAGTTCCTGGGCCAGACTGCGCGGCTTGCGCCGGGTCCTTGCCTGTACCTGCTGCTCTGTCATGCCCTGTATTTCACCTTGAAAGACAGCGCCCATGATAGCGCAAGCAGTTGTACGATCACATACACCCAATGCGGTATTTCACACTGTGTCTGCGACACGCGGAATGCGAAAAATCAGCGCCACATGCTGGCCCAAAGCCAGCGAAAGGCTGTACCGTGCGGCTTCGCGCTCACTTATCCATGGAAGGAAACGACAGCATGAAACCGCTCGACCGAATTCTGCTCGCCACTGGCCTGCTGATCCCCCTGTGGCTACTGGCTGGCGTCTGGCTGACCGCCCAGGCGTACCCCGGCTATGACCACCTGCAACAGGCCATGAGCCAACTCGGCGCCGTGGGTGCAGCCACCCAGCACTGGTCTGCGTTGGTCAACAACTTCCCACTGGCCGTGTTGTTCGCACTGTTTGCCTGGGGTCTGGCCCGTCGCTGGCAGGGATCGACCCTGGCGCGGGTCAGCGCGGCCCTGGTGCTGCTGCATGGCCTGGGCAGCCTGGGCTCCGGCTGGTTCCCCTGCGACCAAGGGTGTGCACCGGCACAGCCTTCGCTGTCGCAGCAGTTGCACAACCTCTCAGGCTTGCTGATGTTCCTTTCGTTGACTTGGGCCAGTGCGCTGTGGGCCTGGCTAGGCAACCGGGTGGCCGGCTCACGGGCCTTGAGCCTGTTCTCCTTGGCAGCCGTAGTGCTGGCGATCGTGACCGTCGCGCTGATGGGCCAGGCTGTTGAAAGTGGCCATCTGTTCGGCTTGTACCAGCGCTTGAACTACGGCGTATCGGTCATCTGGGTGGCAGGCCTTGCCTGGGCCAGCCTGCGTGCCCCCGCCTCAGCGCGGTTGCGAATGGCCACCGCCTGACGGCAAATTGCTGGCCCCCAGGCGTTTGAAGGGAAGGCAAACTCCCTTCTCCTTCAGATGCTTAGGACAGCAACATGCGAGTACTTCTAGCAACGATGGCCGGCTGCCTGCTGGCCACGGCCGCCTTCGGCGTGCAGGCCAGGACGCTGAGCCAGAATGATCGCCAGACCTGTGGCTGGGGCGCACAGATCGCCGCAGAAGCCCAGCAGGCCAAGCTATCAGGGGTAACCCTGTATGCCACGCGCAAGAAGTTACAGGCGCGCAAGTTCGCCAAGCCGTGGATGCGCATGACCGCCTTCGGCATTACCGAGCAGACTTACAACAGCCGTTCGCGATTGAAACCTGCGGCGATCAAGCAGACCTATTACGAGCAATGCGTGCAGCATGCCGTCGCAAGGCGATAAATCTATATTTTTCAGTAGGTTAGCCTGATTATTTTTAGCAAAACCTTAATAGTAGGCAGAAGCGACAAAATTAGTTTTATCGTTTATTTTCAATTACTTAAAGAATAAGATTAAAGCGAAATCTAAAGATGATCGCCCTGGTGCCGCCAGGGCGCTCCCGCACTGAACTGCTCAGTCACCCACGCCTTGAAAACCCCGAGTGCAGCGGTGTTCAACCGTGACGTAGGCCGCACCAGGTAGATCCCTGCCGCCACGTCGAGCTGCCACTGCGGCAGCACCCGCACCAAGCGCCCACTGGTCAAGTCCTCGCCCATCAGCCAGTCGCCGCCAGCCAATATGCCCACACCCCGGCGGGCAGCTTCGAGCAAGGCTTCATTGTCATTACTGCGCAACGAACCAGTGACTTTGACACTGACTTGCTGCGCTTGCCGGGTGAGGCGCCATTCGGGAAACGAACGCAAGCCGCTGAAGCCGAGGCAGTTATGCCCGGCTAGCTGCTCAGGCTGCTGCGGCGTGCCATGACTGGCCAAGTAGCCCGGCGAGGCGCAGAGGATGCGGCGGTGATCGCACAGCTTTTGCGCCACCAGGCGGTTATCGGCCAACTCGCCAATACGGATGGCAGCGTCAAAGCCCTCGCCGATCAGGTCAACGAAGCGATCGGCGTATTCGGCCTCCACTGTGACCTGCGGATAGGCCAGCACAAAATCCGCCAACATCCCGCTCAACCAGCGCCGCCCCATGGCCGCCGGCAAGGCGAGGCGCAAACGCCCCCGCACCGTTACCGCCCCTTGCGTGGCTTCCTGTTCGGCTTCGGCGATCAGCCGGCTGGCCTCGCGCACCCGCGCCACCAACCGCTCACCTTCGTCGGTGAAGCGCAGTTGCCGCGTGCTGCGCTCAACCAGGCGGATGCCAAGGCGTGCTTCGAGTGCGCTCAGGCGCTTGGACAGCACCGTGGGGTGGCGCGCCAGTTGCTGTCCAGCAGCCGCGAACGACCCCTGCTCGTGCAAGGCCAGCAAGGTGGCAAGTTCATCGGCGCGGCGGCTGTCGAAGGCGTCCATGGCAAGGCTCGGCAGAAGGTAGGAAAGTCAGGCAATGAGAATCAGCGCCCCTTCCGACAGCCCTTGCTCCAGGTCCGCGTGGGCCCTGGCCGCTTCGGCCAGCGGGTAGCGACGCCAGACCCGAGGCTGGATGATACCTGCGTCGACCGCCGCCAGCACATCGGCGGCGCGCTGCTGGTACTCCTCGACGGTGCGCGTATGGGCTGCCAGTGACGGGCGCGTCAGGTACAGGGAGCCCTTGGCATTGAGCGTGGCCACTTCAATGGCCGCCGGCGCGCCGGAGGTGCCACCAAACGACACCAGCAACCCGCGCGGGCGCAGGCTGTCCAGCGAGGCCTCCAGCGACACCTTGCCGACACTGTCATACACCACGTCCACGCCCTCGCCGTGCGTCAACTCACGCACCTCCCTGGCCAACGTGGCCGCCTCGAACACCATCACGTGATGGCAGCCCGCCGCCCGCGCCCGCTCGACGCTCTGCGGTCGCGACACCACGCCAATCACGGTCGCCCCCAGGTGCCTGGCCCAAGACGCCATGAGCTGCCCCAATGCCCCGCCCGCGCCATACAGCAGCACCTGGGTACCCGGCCCCACGCGGTAGGTGCTCTTCAGCAGGTACTGCGCGGTGATGCCCTTGAACAATACGGCTGCGGCGGCTTCGTCATCCAGTGAGTCCGGCAGCTTGACCAGGCGCTCGGCAGGGAACAGCCGCCCGCTGGCATAAGCGCCTACCGGGCCCATCGCATACGCCACCCGGTCCCCCACGCGCACATTGCTCACCCCTTCACCCACCGCGCTCACCCGCCCGGCGCCCTCCAGCCCCAGGCCAGACGGCAATGCCAGGGGCGCCCCGCCCTTGCGCTGCAGTACGTCCAGCGGGTTGACGCCCATGGCGGTCTGCTCCAGCCAAACCTCGCCTGGCCCTGGCACTTGCGGTTGGACGTGCTGCACCTGCATGACATCGGCAGTACCGGTGGCGTTGAGTGTTATACGGTTGGCCATGATCGACTCCTGTGAGGATGACGGTTTCGATACAGGCTAATTAGGCATGGCAAGTTGAACAATACGGCGCAGTGCAGATGATTTCTGCAACCCGTGCAGCAATAGCCGACCGCCATGCGCACCGCCGCGCACCCAAACCAGAGCATCTGTTAGGCTGATCAAAGCCCGCCCAACCAGCCTCGACTATTCGCCCCATGGATGAACTGCGCAAGATCGACCTCAACCTGCTGCTGGCCTTGCATGCACTGCTGACAGAGAAGCACGTGACCCGCGCCGCCCTGCGCCTGCACCGCAGCCAGCCGGCGGTGAGCCATGCGCTGGCACAATTGCGCAGGCACTTCGATGACCCCTTGTTGATTCGCCAGAACGGCCGCATGGCCCTGACCGCACGTGCGCAGGCACTGGCCAAGCCGCTGCAAGATGCCTTGGGCAACCTCAACGCGCTGCTGGCCGCTCCGCTGTTCGACCCTGCCAATGCGCAGCGTCGGTTCCGTTTGTCGTTGTCCGACTATGCTTCGCGCATCATCCTTCCGCCCCTGGTCCGCCACGTGCGCCAGGTAGCACCCGGTGTAGACCTGGCAATCAGCCAGGCCAGCCGTGAAACCATGCTGGCCCAGCTGCTCGACGGGGAGCTCGACCTGGCCTTGGGCCTATTCCCCGAGCTGCCGCAGAGCATCACCGCCCAGCCCCTGTTCGAGGAACACTTCATCAGTGTTGCCGACCGCCAGGTGCTGCCTGCCAGTGGGGGCCTAGCGTTGGCCGACTGGCTGGCTCGCCCCCATGTGTTGATGGCCATGCACCCCGATGCCCATGATGAAATAGAACGGGCATTGGCCGCCCACGGCCTTCAGCGGCGGATAGCCCTGGCACTGCCGCACTGGAGCGCAGCGGTCGAGGTGCTTGCGGGCACCGACCTGATTCTCACAGTGGCCAGCCGCGCGGTAGGTTCATTGCGCCAGCATCAGGCGTTGCGCCGGTTTGAGCCGCCACTGGCCATTCCTTCGTTTGCCTATCAGCAGGCCTGGCACAGCCGCAAAGACAGCGACGCCGGGCATCGCTGGCTGCGCGAGGCCGTGTGGGCCTGCAGCCAGCCAGGCACTTGATCAGCGCTGTGACTGCTCGAGCACCACAGGCTTGGCCGCAGCGCTGCTCCCCCAGTTCCCCTGGACCAGAAACACCCCACACAGGATCAGTACCACGCCGGCCACCCGAGCCAGGCTGACTGGTTTGCCCCCCAGCCCCATTACCCCGAAATGGTCAGCGATGACCGCCGTCAAGATCTGCCCTGCCACCACCAGCACCAGAAAGCCTGCAGCGCCCAGTTTCGGCGTCAGTGCTGCCGCGCCGGCCACGTAGAGCGCGCCCAGCACGCCGCCAATCCACAGCCACCACGGCCCTTGGAGGGCCTTGCCCAGATCTGGCGTTGGCACCCGCAGTATCAGCAGCGCCGCAATCACCACCACTGAACTGACCGTCAGCGAGGTGAACGCCCCCCATAACCAGTGGCCCAACGCCCGGCCAACAGCGGCGTTGCCAGCTGCCTGAAACGGCAGCACGGCACCCGCCAGCAACGCCATCGCCACAGGGATACCCAACAGAACCATCGACTTGCTCAACATGACTTGCCTCACCTTGTAGTGTGATGGAGGCCATGATCGATGGATCTGCACCGGTTATGGAAATCAAACACATGCACCCCGACTATTCGCCGCGTGAATAGCCGGGCACCTCACACGCCGAACCTAGCGTGAGGTCTCCACGCGCAGCACTTCGGTGTAGATGGCATCGACCGTCTGGCCGACCTTGAGGTTCTTCATGCGCGCCTGCAGGTCAGGGTTCTCGACCTTCACCACCTGCAGCTTGCCTTCCGGCGGCAGCAGGCTCACCTCATGCTTCTTGAGGTCGATCTTCTTGATCTGCGACGTGACCTTGACCTGGCGGAACGCCTCACCGCCGGGGTTGGGGTTGTCCTTGGTGGCGCGAATGCTGCCGGACTCATCACTCACTTTAGGCGCGCCGCCCACGTCGGTATTGAGCACATAAGCCACAGCGCGGGTCACGTAGATGTCGACCGTGTCGCCGACCTTGAGGTTGGGCAGCGCCTTGGCCTTCTCGGTCAGTTGGAAGGTCACAGGCTTGCCGTTGGCGCCCTCCACCGTGACCTGGCGGCTGGCCAGGTCGATAGCCTGCACCTTGGTGGTGACATGGCTTTCCAGCGCTTCGCTACCAATCGGCACATCAGCGGCCTGGGCCGTGAAGCTGCCAGCGAAGACCAGCGAGGCGAGTGCGACAGCGCGAGCGAGTGAGCTAATGGGTTTCATAGGCCTGCTTCCCTGTATTCGTTTCCGGGTTGGCGCGTGAAAGGTTCACGCGCCAACAAGCATAGTCATTACTGGCTGCGCGTCACCCGCCAGACCGTATTGGCCAGGTCGTCGGCAATGATCAAGGCACCGCGCGGGTCGACGGTGACCCCCACCGGCCGCCCACGCGTCTTGCCGTCCTCGCCCCGGAAGCCCGTGGCGAAGTCGATCGGTTCGCCTGCCGGCTTGCCATTGCTGAACGGCACGAAGATCACCTTGTAGCCCACGGGGTTTGGCCGGTTCCAGCTACCGTGCTCACCCACGAACACCCCGTCGGCGAAGCGCTCGCCCATGGCCGGTACCGAGAAGTCGACCCCCAATGCAGCCACATGCGAGCCAAGGCTGTAGTCCGGCTTGATTGCCGCCGCCACCTTGTCCGGGTTCTGTGGCCTGACCCGGTCATCGACGTTCTGGCCCCAATAACTGTAGGGCCACCCATAAAACCCACCTTCACGCACCGACGTCAGGTAGTCCGGGACCAGATCAGGGCCGAGCTCATCACGCTCGTTGACCACCGCCCACACCTGCCCGCTCTGCGGCTGAACAGCCAAGGCCGTCGGGTTGCGCAAGCCGGTCGCATAGGGCCGGTGAGCACCGGTCTGGGCATCGACCTGCCAGACCATGGCCCGATCGATCTCCACTTCCAGGCCGCGCTCGGTGATGTTGCTGTTCGAGCCGATACCCACATAAAGGAAGCGCCCATCAGCGCTGACGGCCAACGATTTGGTCCAGTGGTGGTTGATTTCGGCAGGCAGGTCGGTGACCTTGACCGGCGCACCGCTGGCCTTGGTCTGGCCCTCCTGGTAGTCGAAACGCACCAATGCATCCTGGTTGGCCACGTACAGCTTGCCGTTGGCAAACGCCAGGCCGTAAGGGGCGTTGAGGTTTTCAGCAAACACCGTCTGCACCTCGTAGGTGCCATCGCCGTCGGCGTCGCGCAGCAAAGTCAGGCGATTGCCGCCTTTGACCTGGGTATTGCCTTTGGCCTTGATCTGGCTGGCGATCACATCCTTGGGTTTGAGTTTTGCGGCGCTGCCGCCGCGGCCTTCGGCTACGAGAATATCGCCATTGGGCAGCACCAGGCTCTGGCGCGGGATGTTCAGGCCGGTGGCGATTGCCGTGACGCTGAAGCCCTCAGGCACAGTCGGCTTCTGCTCACCCCAGGCAACCGGCTCAGCGATCTTCATGCTCGGCAGCAAACCACGCTGGGGCTCAGGAAGCTTGGGGTCCGGGCCATGGGCTTGAGTGGGCGTGCCTTCCCCACCACAGGCACTGATCAGTAACGCCATGCTCAACAGGCTCAAGGTATGCAAAGGCTTCATGCCACACCTCCCGAACGCAGGTTGCTAAGGCCAGTCCACGCCGCGACAGTTGCGAGCGCGGTCACAATGACCGACAGCACCAACCCCGACGGCATCACTGCCCAGGCGTCCTTGGCATGCTCGAAGGCATTGACCACCCCCAACACCCAGGTCGCCAGCAACAGCACGAAATACAGGGTCGCACGCCCGCCCTTGCGCTCGGCGCGGATCAGGTTGACCAACGCGAACAGCAGCGCCAGCCCACAGAACACCAAGCCACCGGCGATCAGCCAGGCCGCGAAGTTGCTCCATTGGATCTGGTAGCTATTGAAGTAGGCGATATCGCTCAACAGCGCGCCAAGAAACAGCGGAACACTGCCGGCCAACAGCATGGCGTGCAATGGGCCTGGCGTGCAGCGGTAGAGGGTTTGCTCAGATGCGGTCACGGCGCCTCCTTATCGTTCAGTGACCCGGGCCTGATGACAAAGCCATCATCAGGCGTGCGCGGGGTGCGCTAAAGAAAGGAGCGTCTCTACGACGCGATAGTTCACCGTTTCGCTTGAATGGTATCCTGCAAGCACCCGCGCTGTGCTTTTCTACCTTCAGCGCTTTGGCATCACTCGAACAAGGAGAACAGCATGAGCGACTACCGGGAGCGCACGTGGGCGTTCTGGGCACTGAACACGCTGCTCATCCTCGGCCTGGGGCTGAGCGCAGGCTGCTCCAGCAAGAAAAACCAAGCCCGCTATGCGGCCTCCACCGTTGGCTCCAACTGCTTCGCCAAGGCCGTACCGACTACGGGCGAAGGTGGCCTGGCCTGGGGCAATACCCTGAGCATTGCCCGGCAGAAGTCGCTGAACAACTGTGTGCGCTATGCAGGCAGGTCTGGGGGGACGCCGAAGACCTGCCAGGTGGTGATGGCCAAGTGCAAGAACTAGGCAGCAGTCGCTGACGCTCAACGCCGCGTGATCACCACCTCCAGATACTCGCTGGGGACCACCAGCGAGGCCCCGCCCCCCACGTTGTTTTCATTCAACAGCGCAGTCAGGTCGCTTTCCAGCGCATTGGCGGCTTCAGGCGCCAATGCCGCAAACGCCTTGTGCACCGGCCCATACCAAGTGCGGAACACATCGATGAAGTGCGCTGCAGAGCGATAGCGGAAGTTGAAGTGTTGATGGGTGACCTGCATCTGGCCCAGCGCCCTGTCGAACAGTACCCGCAACTGCTCCTCGTCACCCCAGCGTGAAGGGGGCAATGCCCCGGCTGGCGGCGGAACGTGGCGCCCGAGCGTCTTGAACATCTGGCCAACGAAACCCTGGGGCGTCCAGTTCGCCAGGCCAATCCGGCCGCCGGACCGACAGACGCGGCTCAATTCCCGCGCGGCCTGGGCCTGATCGGGGGTGAACATCACACCGAAGGTCGACAGAACGGCATCGAATGCACCCTCGGCGAACGGCAGCGCTTCGGCATCGGCCACTTGAAACACCACGTTCAGGTGCTCGGCCTGAGCGCGTGCTTCACCGCGCTTGAGCAACTCGGCCACGTAGTCGGTGGAGGTGACGCGGCAACCGCGCCGCGCGGCGGCCAGGGTGGCATTGCCGTTGCCGGCCGCCACGTCCAGTACCTGCTCGTCCCAGCGCAAATCACAGGCTTCGGCTAGGCGTTCGCCCACCAGCTGCAGGGTGGTGCCGATCACGGCGTAGTCACCGCTGGCCCACGCTGCTTGCTGGCGGGCTTTCAAGGCATTGGTATCCAAAGGGGTGCTCATGGTCTGCGCCTTCTTGTTGTGCGCGGCCGAGGTCCTTCTGGCGGTCATCGCGCCATGGATAGGTTGAGGGGTCGAGCCCGTGGGGGTAGCAAAAAATTATGCGCCTGATGGGGGAAGCGGCAAGCGGTGGGGGGTGAGAGGCAAGACGGATTTGAGATAGCGGAAAGCATTAACCGCTATATGGGGATGGTTGCGAGGTGTACGGTTTGGGGGGGTTGGCGCTTGCGGGATCGAGCGCCGCTTGCGCGACGCTTCGCAGCACAAGGCTGCTCCTACAATTGTTTCGGGCCAATTAATCCTGCGGCAGTGGCGCGCGACATTCTTGGCGCCGAATCGGGCCTGTGTAGGAGCAGCCTTGTGCTGCGAAGCGCCGCACAAGCGGCGCTCGGTCTATCAGGCAAACTTGGCCCGAGCTGCATGCAGCTTCTTGTAGCTCTCGATCAAACGCAAATGACGATCCAGCCCTTCCAGCTTCATGCTGGTCGGCGTCAGGCCATGGAAGCGCACGCTGCCGTCCACCGAGCCCAGCACCGCGTCCATCCGCGGGTTGCCGAACATGCGGCGGAAGTTGGTTTCGTAGTCTTCCATCTCAAGTTCATCATCCAGCACCACTTCCAGCACCACGTTCAACGCCTGGTAGAACAGGCCACGCTCGACGGTGTTGTCGTTGAACTGAAGGAACGCCTCGACCAACTCCTTGGCATCTTCGAAGCGCTGCACGGCCAGGCAGATCAGTAGCTTCAGCTCAAGAATGGTCAACTGGCCCCACACCGTGTTGTCGTCGAACTCGACGCCGATCAACGTGGTGATGGTGGTGTAATCGTCCACATCGCAGTTGTCCAGGCGCTTGAGCAGCAACTTCAGCGAACGGTTGTCCAGGCTGTGCAGGTTGAGGATATCAGCGCGGAACGACAAGGCCCGGTTGGTGTTGTCCCAGATCAGGTCCTCGACCGGGTAGATCTCCGAGTAACCCGGCACCAGGATGCGGCATGCGGTGGCACCGAGGTTGTCGTACACCGCCATGTACACTTCTTTGCCCAGGTCTTCGAGGATGCCGAACAGGGTCGCAGCTTCCTGAACGTTGGAATCTTCGCCATGGCCAGAGAAGTCCCACTCGACGAATTCGAAATCGGCCTTGGCGCTGAAGAAGCGCCACGACACCACGCCGCTGGAGTCGATGAAGTGCTCGACGAAGTTGTTCGGCTCGGTCAGCGCGTGGCTTTCGAAGGTGGGCTGCGGCAGGTCGTTCAGGCCTTCGAAGCTGCGGCCCTGCAACAACTCGGTGAGGCTGCGCTCCAACGCCACTTCCAGGCTCGGGTGCGCGCCGAACGAGGCGAACACACCACCGGTGCGCGGGTTCATCAAGGTCACGCACATGACCGGGAACTCACCGCCCAGCGATGCGTCCTTGACCAGCACCGGGAAGCCCTGCTCTTCCAGCCCCTGAATACCGGCAACGATGCCCGGGTACTTGGCCAGCACTTCCTGCGGTACATCCGGCAGGCACAGTTCGCCTTCGAGGATCTCGCGCTTCACCGCACGCTCGAAGATTTCCGACAGGCACTGCACTTGCGCCTCAGCGAGGGTGTTGCCCGCGCTCATGCCGTTGCTGAGGAACAGGTTCTCGATCAGGTTGGACGGGAAGTACACCACCTCCTGGTCCGACTGGCGCACGAATGGCAGCGAGCAGATGCCCCGCGCAGTGTTGCCCGAGTTGGTGTCGTACAGGTGCGAGCCGCGCAGCTCACCGTCGGGGTTGTAGATTTCCAGGCAGTTCGCGTCGAGGATCTCGCTGGGCAGCGCGTCCTTGGGGCCCGGCTTGAACCACTGCTCGTTCGGGTAATGCACGAACGGCGCGTTAGCGATGTCCTCGCCCCAGAACTGGTCGTTGTAGAAGAAGTTGCAGTTCAGGCGCTCGATGAACTCACCCAGCGCCGAGGCCAGCGCGGCCTCCTTGGTCGAACCCTTGCCATTGGTGAAGCACATCGGCGACTGTGCATCGCGCACATGCAGCGACCACACGTTGGGCACGATATTGCGCCACGAGGCGATCTCGATCTTCATCCCAAGGCCCGCGAGAATCGCCGACATGTTGGCGATGGTCTGCTCCAGCGGCAGGTCCTTGCCCGGGATGTAGGTGCTGGTGTCCGACACCGGCATCAGTAACCCCTGGGCATCGGCGTCGAGGTTGTCCACCACCTCGATGACGAATTCAGGCCCGGTCTGCACGACCTTCTTTACCGTGCAACGGTCGATGGAACGCAGGATGCCCTGGCGGTCCTTCTCGGAAATGTCTTCGGGCAGCTCGACCTGGATCTTGAAGATCTGGTTGTAGCGGTTTTCCGGGTCGACGATGTTGTTCTGCGACAGCCGAATGTTTTCGGTGGGGATGTCGCGGGTCTGGCAGTACAGCTTCACGAAGTAAGCCGCGCACAGGGCCGAAGACGCCAGGAAATAGTCGAACGGCCCCGGGGCCGAACCGTCGCCTTTGTAACGGATCGGTTGGTCGGCGATCACCGTGAAGTCGTCGAACTTGGCTTCGAGACGGAGATTGTCGAGAAAATTGACCTTGATTTCCATGCGGGATTACCGTGAGTTAAGCGTGCAAAACGAAATTGGCCGGCATTATCCGGGTTTTTCGCCTGGAAGTCCTGTTTGCCTGCCGCCAACGCCCGCCTTGCGCATTCCGCCGAATTCCTTGCCTGATCCTCCTGACCTGTCGGCAGCGCCCGCTCGCCGGTCGTAGCGCTGTGCTAGCGTTTCTGGATTGGGGGCAACGTATCCCCACTCAAGACGACAACGCGACAGCAAACCGATGATGAGCAGGTGAACCATGGAACTACGCATCAACCAGAAGACCTACCAGGTCGAGGCCGACGCCGACACGCCCCTGCTGTGGGTGATCCGTGACGACCTGGGGCTGACCGGCACCAAGTATGGCTGTGGCCTGGCGCAATGCGGCGCCTGTTCGGTGCTGGTGGACGGCAGCGTGGTGCGCGCCTGCGTGACCCCGGTGGCAGGCGTGGTCGGGCGCGAAGTGACCACCATCGAGGCGATCGAGGACGACGCCGTTGGCAAGCGCGTGGTCGCGGCCTGGGTCGAGCACCAGGTGGCCCAGTGCGGCTACTGCCAGTCAGGCCAGGTAATGGCCGCCACGGCGCTGCTCAAGCACACGCCCCAGCCCAGCGACGCGCAGATCGATGCCGCGATGGTCAACCTGTGCCGCTGCGGCACTTACAACGCCATCCATGCCGCCGTCCACGAGCTTGCGGCCCAGCGGGAGGAGGCGTGATGAACACGCGTATCGATACCCCTGCCGAGCTGTCGGCGCTGCCGCTGGGTGAGCCGGTTAACCTGTCACGCCGCCGCTTCCTGCTAGCCTCGGCGGGCGCCGCCGCGGGCGCGCTGGTACTCGGGTTTGGGTTGCCGCTGGGCTCGGCACGGGTCCAGGCCGCCACCACCGCGGCCCAGGAGCGCGGCACACAAGTGCCGGCCTTCCTCGAAATTCGCCCGGACAGCACCGTGCGCCTGCTCTGCCCGTTCATGGAGGGCGGCCAAGGCACCTACACCGCCATGGCACAGATCGTCGGCGAAGAACTGGACGCCGACCCGGCCACGTTCCTGGTCGACAGCGCGCCGCCTGGCGAAGCTTACGTGGTGATGGAAAACGGCATGCGCATCACCGGCGGCAGCATGTCGGTTCGCATGAGTTACCCGACCATGCGCCGCCTCGGCGCCCTGGCCCGGGCCATGTTGCTGCAGGCAGGTGCCGAGCAGTTGGGGGTGCCGGTCGAGGAACTTTCCACCGAACCCGGCAAGGTCATCCATGCAGCCTCAGGCCGCTCGGTGCCCTACGGCGAACTGGCCGAGCGCGCCCTCGACCTGCCGGTGCCAGACCCGGCCAGCGTGAAGCTGCGCGACCCCAGCCAGTTCCGCTGGATCGGCAAACCGGTGCGCCGGGTCGATGCCTATGACAAATCCACCGGCAAGGCCGTGTACACCATCGACATCAAGCTCGACGGCATGCTCCACGCCGCCGTCCAGCACGCACCGCGCCTGGGCATGACGGTTGGCAGCCTGCGCAACGAAACACAGGTCAAGGCCATGAAAGGCGTGCATTCGGTGCATCAACTACCCGGCGCGGTGGCGGTGGTCGCCGAACGCTGGTGGCATGCCAAGCGCGCAGTCGAGGCCCTCCAGGTGGACTGGCAGGAGCCCGGCAGCGATTCGCCGGTAAGGCCGATGCCGGCCGACTTTTCCAGCGACGCCTATCGTGACCGCCTGGCCACCGAGCAAGGCCCGGCCCGCGACGAGGAAAACCAAGGCGATGTGGCCGGGGTGCTGGCCAAGGCCAAGACCAAGGTCGAGGCGACCTACCACAACCAGTACCTCAACCACGCCCAGCTTGAGCCGCCCTCGGCCCTCGCCCGCTTCAACCCCGACGGTTCGCTGGAGGTGTGGTTGCCTAACCAGGCGCCGGACATGTTCCGCGACGACATCGCTAAACGCACCGGCCTCGACCCTGCGCGTATCACCCTGCACTCACCCCTGCTGGGCGGCTTTTTTGGCCGGCACTTTCTGTACGACTCGGCCAACCCCTACCCGCAGGCCATCGCCCTGGCCAAAGCCGTGGGTCGCCCGGTCAAGCTGATCTGGAGCCGCGAAGAGGAGTTTCTGCGGGATGTGTTGCGGCCGCTGGCGGTGGTCAAGTTCCGTGGGGCACTGGATGACGATGGCCTGCCCGTCGCGATAGAAGCCGTGAGTGCCACCGAAGGCCCGACCGAGGCACTGGCCGGCAAACAAGGTGACAAGATCGACCCCACCGCCCTTGAAGGGCTGTCGGGCAAGTCGTACGCCATCGCCAACAAACGCATTGCCCAAATCTACGTCAAAGGCCCGGTCATGCTCGGCTACTGGCGCTCGGTGGGCAACTCGCTGAACGACTTCTTCTACGAAGCCTTCCTCGACGAGCTGGCCGACAAAGGCGGCAAGGACCCTTATGAATTGCGCCTGCATCTGTTGCGCGACAACCCGCGCCTGACCACCCTGCTACAGGCGGTCGGCGAGTTGTCCGGCGGCTGGAAGCGTGGGCCATTCACGGCCGAGGACGGCAGCAAACGGGCACGCGGTGTGGCCATGGCCTCGCCGTTTGGCTCGGAGGCGGCGGTTATCGCCGAAGTGTCGATCGAAAACGGTCAGGTCAAAGTGCACGACATCTGGCAGGCCATCGACCCAGGCAGCATCGTCAACCCGGCGATCATCGAAGCGCAGGTCAACGGCGCCGTGGCCCTGGGCCTGTCGCAGACCCTGCTGGAAGAAGCGGTGTACATCGACGGCAAGCCCCGTGCGCGCAACTACGACCTGTACCCGATCCTGCCGCCTTCGCGCATGGCCCGGGTGCATGTGCGCATCGTCGAAAGCGGCGCGAAGATGGGCGGCATCGGCGAACCGCCGCTGCCCGCGGTTGCACCGGCGGTGGCCAACGCGGTAGCGCGGCTGACCGGCCAGCGCATCCGCAGCATCCCATTGAGCCGCTACACCTTCACCTGACAGGACAAGGAACGCCCATGACCCACAGCCGACTCGCAAGAACCGCCGGCTGGCTGGCGCTGCCGTGCCTGATCGCGGCAGGCCTGCTGGCCTGGTATGTCACCCGGGAGCCCGCGTCGCCTTTCGTGGCCGAACAAAACGCCAACGTCGACCCGGCGCTGGTCAGCCGCGGCGAGTACGTGGCCCGGCTCAGCGACTGCGTGGCCTGCCACAGCCTGCCCGACAACAAGCCGTTCGCCGGGGGCCTGGAGATGGCCACGCCGTTGGGCGCGATCCATGCCACCAACATCACCCCAGACCGGGACACCGGCATCGGCGGCTACAGCCTCGCCGACTTCGACCGCGCTGTGCGCCATGGCGTCGCCCCCGGTGGCCGGCGGCTGTACCCGGCCATGCCCTACCCCTCCTACGCCAAGCTCAGCGATGACGATGTGCGTGCGTTGTACGCGTTTTTCATGCAGGGCGTGCAACCTGCCAGCCAGCCGAATATCCCCAGCGATATCCCGTGGCCGCTGAACCTGCGCTGGCCCATCGCGCTGTGGAACGGGCTGTTTGCGCCCACTACGCCCTACGTGGCCAAGGCTGGCCAGGACGCCCTGTGGAACCGTGGCGCTTATATCGTCCAGGGCCCCGGGCACTGCGGCAGTTGCCATACCCCGCGCGGCCTGGCTTTCAACGAGAAGGCTCTGGATGAAGACGGCAAGCCGTTTCTGGCTGGCGCGCTGCTCGATGGCTGGTACGCGCCGAGCCTGCGCGCCGATCACAACACCGGCCTTGGGCGCTGGAGCGAAGCCGAGATCGTCCAGTTTCTCAAGACTGGGCGTAACCGGCATGCCGTGGTCTATGGCTCGATGACCGAGGCGTTCAACAACTCCACGCAGTTCATGGCCGACGAGGACCTGGCGGCAATCGCCCACTACCTGAAATCGCTGCCAGGCGATCCGCAACGTGACGGCACGCCCTGGCAGTACCAAGCGGCATCGGCGGCGGCGACGCTTGAGCGCCCGGGCGCCCACACCTACGTCACGCGCTGCGCCTCTTGCCATGGGCTGGACGGCAAGGGCCAGGCCGAATGGATGCCGCCGTTAGCGGGCGCAACCTCGGCCTTGGCCGGCGAGAACGCCTCGGCGATCAACATCACCCTCAACGGCTCGCAACGCATTGTTGCCGCTGGCCTGCCCGATGCCTACCGCATGCCGGCCTTCCGCGAGCAATTGTCGGACCAGGAGGTTGCCGAAGTACTGAGCTTTGTGCGCAGCAGTTGGGGCAACCACGGCAGCGCGGTGGATGCACAGGCAGTGAGCACGTTGCGCGGGCACACCGACCCGGCCAGCAGCAGCCCAATCATCTTGCATATGCGATGAAGTGTCATCGAGAACGGCACGGTCTCTATAGGCGTTCACCTTGGGTTGCCGACCCTGTGGGAGCTGGCTTGCCGGCAAGCCGGCTCCCACAGAAGGGTGGATGAGTGATTTCCCCACATAACCCTGCTGAATCAGTAAAGGGTCGGCACAGGTATTACGCTTTGGAGAATGAGAATGGAAAGCATCGACCTGCTGGTATTGCGCACCGCCCGTGACTGGCTTGCCAGCGGTGAACGCGTCCTGCTGGCCACCGTGGCCCGCACCTGGGGCTCCTCCCCTCGCCCGGTTGGTTCGATGATGGCCCTGCGCAGCGACGGTCGCGTGGTCGGCAGCGTGTCCGGTGGCTGCATCGAGGACGATCTCATCCACCGTTACACCACCGCCTATGGCGGCCCTGGCATGCAGACCGGGCTGCCGGAGGTGGTTCGCTACGGCGTCAGCGCCGAGGACGCCCACCGTTTCGGCTTGCCCTGCGGCGGCACCCTGCAACTGATCCTCGAGTTCGAGCCATCGGCAGCACACCTGGCGCAACTGCTGGCCGGCCTGGACAGCGGTAGCCTGATACGCCGCGAGCTGGATGTGCGCAGCGGCGCAGCCACGCTTACGGCCAGCGCCACACCGGATCAGTTCAGCTTCGACGGCCAGCGCATGCTCAGCACCCTCGGCCCTGGCTACCGCGTGCTGCTGATCGGCGCCGGCGCGCTGGCCGAATACCTGGCGACCATGGCACTGTTCAACGGCTTCACGGTGTCGGTGTGCGACCCTCGGCCCGAGTACATGGGCGGCTGGAGCGTCGAAGGCGTGGTGAAGCTGGCCGGGATGCCGGACGACGTGGTTCGCGCCTTCGCCCCCGACCTGCGCAGCGCCGTCGTCGCCCTCAGCCACGACCCCAAGCTCGACGACCTGGCATTGCTCGAAGCCCTGCACAGCCCGGCGTTCTATATCGGCGCCATCGGCTCGCGGCGCAACAGCCAGCTGCGCCGCGAGCGCCTGATCGAGCACTTCGGCGAGACCGAAGCCAGCCTCCAGCGCCTGCACGGCCCTATCGGCATCTACATCGGCAGCAAGACCCCGGCCGAAATCGCCGTCAGCGTCATGGCCGAGATCCTTGCCGCCAAGAACGACGTGAGCCTGCCTGGCGCGGTCAACGTGACCAAGGCCAAGCTTGCGCGGGAGGCCGAGGCGTGCCTGCACACCCCATGACCTGCGCCGCGCTGGTGCTGGCGGCTGGGCGAGCGCAGCGTTTTGGCAGCGACAAACGCCTGGCACGGCTGCCTTCGGGGCAGACGCTGCTGGCAACGACGCTGGCGCGTGCATTCGAGCAGTTCGCCGTGGTGCACATCGTGCTGCGCCCGGACGACGACGCGCAACAACTGGGCATCGACCCGCGTGCCCGGATCGTATGGGCCGACCAGGCCGAGCACGGCATGGGCGCCAGCCTGGCAGCGGGGGTCACCGCCCTGTTGCAGACCCCCGCCCAGGCGGTGGCGGTGCTGTTGGCGGATATGCCGTGGATCGCACCGCGTACCTTGCACACGTTGTGCGAGCAGGCCAGTGCTACACGTATCGTGCTGCCGCTGTACCAGGGCCAGCGCGGGCACCCGGTGGTCTTCGGCCGTGCCTTCTGGCCGGCACTGGCGCAGTTGCACGGCGACCAAGGCGGCAGGCAGGTCATCCTGGACAATCCGCAGGCGTGTGCCAGCGTAGCCGTCGACGATGCTGGGGTGGTGCTGGACGTTGACGTGCCTCAAGCCCTGACGTCGATGTGAGGGTCAGTGAGCGAGCCCTTGCGACTGCTGTTGCTGCCAACGTGCCAGGTTCTGCCGCATTAATTGCTCCGGCAACGTGCTGGACACGACCTGGGTCATCTCCCGCGTCAGCGCTTCGCGCAACTGCGGCTGATTGCAGGGCGACTGATGTGACACCGCCAGGTACAAGCCTTCGCTGGACACGGGCGGGTCCAGCACCTGCAGCTTGTCCTGCATGCCCAGCGTCTGCGCCAACGCCATGCCGGGGTACTGCTCGAAGACCACGTAGTCGCTGCGTTTGAGCAACAGTTTCTCGAAGGCCTGCTTGGCGCTGGGCACCGCTTCGAGCGTGAGGTTGGCCCTGGCATAGTCATCGAACTGCTGGCCATGGCTATTATTGACCAGTGTCCCGCCTTTACGGCCTTGCAGGTCCGCCCATTGCTGATAGGCAAAGGCCCCTTGCTGGCGCACCCAGACCACGCTGGGCGTGTGCAGGAACGCGGGGCTTATGAAGTCCATCAGGTGGGTGCGCGCCTGGGTCAGAAAATACCCGGCCAGCAGGTCGATACGGCCCGTGCGCACTTCCTCCTGGGCACGCGACCAAGGCCCGCCATAGACCACCTCCACCTCCAGCCCGAGTTGCTTGCCCAAGTGCTTGAGCAAGTCGGCATTGGCACCGATCAACTGCTGAGGGTTGTGTGGGTCACGCCACAGGTACGGAGGGTATTCAGGGTTGCCAGTGGCCGTCAGGTGCTGGCATGCCGCCTGCGCACCCGCGCCCATCGGTAGCAGGGACCCGCACAACAACAGCAAGGCGTGGCGAACGCAACGCTCGATCATCTACAACCCTCGGCACAAGTGGCACCCGGCGACCCGGCGTGGTCGCCAAAGGCTGCCACATCCCGTGGAAGACTGCAGCATCTGGCTTCGCGTGGTGTAGACAGTCTGGCCCCATAATGGCGGGCAGGCAGGTTTTTCGTCAGTACGCAGATGCCCCGCCGTCGGCGGAATCGAGGGTACCCTGCGCCCACTGTAGCAACTGTGCGGCCATTCGGTCCCAAGCCTTCTCGACCTCAGCCACCCCGAAGGCGCGCAGGCTGGAATGCACCATCCCCTGGCCTACCCAGGCATCGGCCTGCACCCCATGCGCCGCAAGCGCGTCACAGTAGACGATGCCGTGATCGCGCAGTGGGTCGACACTGGCCACCAGCACCCAGGCCGGGGCCAGCCCGGCGAAGTCATCCGCCTCCAACGGCATCGCGCAGGGGTCATAACGGTCGGCCTTGACCGGCAGAAACCCGTCTAGGGACTTCATCAGCCCCGCCACCGTCATCATCGGTGCCTCTGCATGCTGCTGCATCGACGGCAACTGCCGCCGGGCAGTCAGTACCGGATACACCAGCAATTGCCCCACTGGCTGCGGCTGGCCGTCACGGCGCAGTGCCCTGCACAAGCCGGCCGCCAGGGTGCCGCCTGCGCTGTCGCCGGCGACCATCAAGCGGGCCTGGCTGAGGCGCGCATCGACCTGGCCACTGCGCAACGCCGACCACACCTTCAGGCAGTCCTCCAGCGGTGCAGGGTAGGCATGCTCTGGTGCCAGCCGATACTCGACCGCGACGATGGCGATCGGTGCCCGGCGCGCCAGGGCGTAAGCGAACCAGTCGTGGGTGTCGAGGTTACCCAGGTCCCAGCCACCGCCGTGCAGGTACAGCAGCGTTGGCCAGCCACCTTCCGGTGCCGGGCCGGCGGGTTGATAGCAGCGCAGGCGCAGGCCCTGCAGGTCGATGTCCTCGATACCCCAGCCTTCAGGCGGTGGCGGTGTGCAATTGCGGCAGGCTTGCAGGAATGCCGAGCGTCGAGCGGCCAGGCTGTTGTCGGTCGCGGTGAAACGCTTGCTGTTGTCGATGTAGGCCTGCATGGCGGGGTCCAAGGGCTGGGGCACTGGTGTCTTCCTGGGGGGTGTGAATCGGTTCGGGATTGCTGCTACAGGAGATCGCGATCCCTTGTGGGAGCGGCCTTGCGTCGCGAAGGGGCTGCAAAGCAGCCCCAGGCCAAAGGCTCAAAACAGCGGCAAGGTATAGGCAATGATCACGCGGTTCTCGTCGCGCCGCCCGGTCGCATCTCCGCGCAGTTCGACGTTGCGCCAGCGCAACGCCAGGTTCTTCAGCGGCCCGCTCTGGATCACGTAGGTGACATCCAGGTTGCGCTCCCACTCACTGCCATCCTCCCCCGCCACCTTGAAGTTGTCCCCGCGCACATAACGGGCGAACGCCGTCAGCCCCGGTACGCCGAGGGCGGCGAAATCAAGGTCGTAGCGGGCCTGCCACGAGCGCTCCTGGGCACGGTCGAAGCGCAGCACCTGTACGGCGTTGGCAACCCCCGGCAGGTCAGTGTCATGAATGAACGGCAAGGCGCTGTCGCCTGCGTTGTATTGATAGCCGAGGCGGAACGTCTGGGCCTTGAGGTTGGCGCTGAGCATCGCCGAAGTCATGCGGCTATCGAGATTGCCAGCCTTCTCACTGCCCGACTCGCCAGTATCGAGGTAGTTGAAAGTGCCGGAAAGGTTCCAGTCGCCGGCCTTGAACGCCTGGGTGCCGGTATACAAGGTTTGCTGGTAGACGTCGGCAAGGCGACCGGTCCACAGCCCCAGCGACGTCTGCGGGGTGGCGCGCCAGGTACCGCCCAAATAGTCGAAGCGGTCACTGAACACACTGTAGTAGTTGCCCACCTGAATGTCGCGAGCGCCGGCGAACTCGCGCTGGTTGACCTTGCGCATCTGGCCCAGGCCAATATCGAGGTTGTCCAGTTCGCGTATATCGAGCATCGCGCCTTCGAAAAACTGCGGCAGCAAGCGCGCATCGCCGGCGCTGACCAGGGGGATTTTGGGGAACAGCCCGCCCACCTTCAACTCGGTTTTCGAATACTTGAATTTGACCGCTGCCGTGGCCTCGGAAAACTCGTCAGCCGAACGCGGGTCAGCATTGCGGGGCCCACCCGCACGGTTGTAGGCGCCCGGCAGCAGCGCCGAGCCACTGCGCGATGGCGATGAATCCAGTTTTAGCCCCAGGCCGGCATAAACGTCCACGCCCACCCCGACCGTGGTGTCGGTGTAACCGGACTCACCTTTGAGGATGAAGCCCTGGGCCCACTCCTCCAGCTTGGACTGCGCAGGCTTGGTGGAGTCGCGCAGGTCGTGGTTGTAGTAGAAGTTGCGCAATGTCAGGTTGGCCTTGCCGTCCTCCAGAAAGGCCGCCTGGGCACACAGTGGGCCCAGCCCGAGCAGCAGCGACAAGGGTTTTGCAGCGCGAGCGAAGCCCGCTCCAGTCGAGGAGAGTTTCATTGTTGTTGTTCTCTTTTATTGTGGGTGTTGGATACAGCGCTCGGCAAAGCTGTCAGCGTCGCTGCCAGGTAAATTCGAGGGTGGCTTCAAGCCGCTGGCCAGGGCCCAGCACCTGGGTGCCGGTATCGCCCCAGGCCTGTTCAGGCTGGTTGAAGGCATTGGCCAGGTGCGAAACCGGCTCCAGGCACAGGTAGCGGCTGCCGGCCGGGGCAAAGGCAACGAAATGGCTCAGGGGTGGGCTTGCCTGCAGTTTCAGGCTGCCCGCCGGGTAATCGAGTTCCAGTAGCCCATCCCAGCAGGACTGGTAGTGCGCCAACGCCTGGGCGTCATCGGCGTCGATCGACACAGGCTGCGTGGCCTGCCGAAAGCCGCCGGTAGCCAGGTACTGATCATCGATCTGCCATTCCCGCCCAACCTGGTAACGTACTTTCAGCCCCGCATGGCGTTGAAAATACGGGTGCAGCCCCAGGCCCGCAGGCATGGGGGAATCCCCCTGGTTGAGCAGCGCCAGGACGATACTCAAGCGATTGCCTTCGAGCACGAAACGCTGTTCGGCACGAAATGCCCAGGGCCAGTGCTCGCCCTGGTAATCGCAGGCAAGGGTCAACTGCCCGGCACAGGGTTCCAGCACGTGCCACGCCAGTGTGTGCGCCACCCCATGCAAGGTGTGCGGCCGCGCTGCGGGGTGAGTCGGCAATGTATAGGCCTGCCCTGCAAACTGCAGTTGGGCATTGCGAATACGGTTGGAGTACGGCACCAGCGGGTACGCGCCAGCCCGCGGCCAGTCGAGCGGGTCGAAGTGCTCGGCCGAGATCGGCAGCAGCACGTCGAGCCCCTCGGCACGCAGGTGGGCGATACGCCCACCCCAGGCAGGAAGCAGCCCGACAGACCAGGTGGCGTTGCTCAGAACCAACGGTTGCATAGGACCTCCGATGCCCTTTCACGGGCACACGTCGCCCCTGCCGCCGCGCCGTGGCACAGCGGAGGGGAGCAATTACGGGATACGCGCCAGCGTCAGCGGCGGTAGCGCTCGGCGACTTGCACGTCGATGTCCAGGCCAAGGCCGGGGCCCTGCGGGATCTGCAACAGGTTGCCCTGGCGCAATTGCTCGACCGGGTACAACCAGGCCGCCGGTTCGACGAACAGGTACTCCACTTGTGGCACGCGTTGTTGCACCGCCGCCAGGTGCAAGGTGGCGATCAGGCCGGGGCCGAAGTACGGGCAGTGCGGCAATACCACGGCGTTGTGCTGGTCGGCGAGCGCGGCGATGCGCAGGCATTCGGAAATACCCCCGACCTTGGTCACGCTGGGCTGGATCGAATCGACCGCACCTGCCACCAGCGCCTGCTCGAACTGCACGGCAGTGCACCAGTTCTCGCCAGCCGACAACGGCACACCCTGGCCGCGCAAGCTGGCCAACGTGGCGAAATCTTCCGGTGGGAATATCGGCTCTTCCAGCCAGGCCAGTTGCAGGTCCGCCAATGCTGGCAGCCAGGCACGGGTGTCCACAGCTGTCCAGGCGCAGTTGACGTCGGTCGCCAGCGGTATGTCGTTGCCAACGGCGTCGCGGCAGGCGGCGATCTCTGGCAACGTCACCTCATGCAACTTGATGTCACCAAAGCCCATGCGCAATGCCTTTTCGCAGATCGCTGCGGCCACCTCATCATCGGCATAACGCACCAGGCTGGCATAGGCTGGCACCTGCTCGCGGTGGGCTTGGCCCAGCAGTCGATGCAAGGGCACGCCCTCGCGGCGGGCGGCGAGGTCCCACAGGGCGATATCGACCCCGGAAATGGCAAACATCGTCACCCCATAGCGCCCGAACAGGTGCAACCGCAACTGCAGTTCGCGGTTAAAGGCGGCAATGTCATCGACCTGGCGGTGCAGCAGCAGCGGCGCAATCAGGCGATCGATCAGGGCCTTGGTGGCATCGGCGACGAAGTAGCCAAAGGCTTCGCCCCAGCCGACGTTACCCTGCTCGTCTTCCAATCGAATCAGCACGTTTTCCAGCGTGTGCCAGGTGGTCGGCGTGATGCCCAGGCCCTTGCCGCCATCCTGGAAAGGAATTTCCACGACCTGGGTATCGATACGGACGATTTTCATGCTTGCTCCAGAACACTGGCCAAAGGCACACCGGCGTAGGCCCCCCCAACGTGATCGCGGCCAGAGCCTACCGGCGCCATGGCCTCGTAGGCCAGGAAGTCGTCGGCCAGATGATCGCTGGCATTATCCTGGGGGCAATAGCCCAGCGCACGGGCGCGGCGGTTATGGAAGAACGCATCCGGGCACTCCGACACGCCATAGACGATCTCGTGACGCACCTGCGGGTGCTCCAGGCCGATCAGCACCAACTGCGCCAGGTCGCGGGCGCTGGTCCACAAGCGCAGCCGACGGGCGTCGGCCACCTTGGGGTCGGCATTGCCGATGCGCACGACGAATGTGGCCAGGTCGCTGCGCTGCGAAAACATGGCGCAGGCCGCTTCGCCAAACACTTTGCTCAAGGCGTAGTAACTGTCCGGGGCCACCGGGCTGTCGTCGAAATGAGTGGCCGCCTGGCTGTGGTACTGGCCCAGCACATGGTGGCTGCTGGCAAACACGAAGCGCTTGGCGCCAGCCCGTTGCGCGGCCTCGAGCAAGTACAGGGTGGCATGGTAGTTGGGCTGCACAGTGCTCTGAAAGTGAATGTCGGTGCCGTGGGCGCAGGCCAGATGAAGCACCGCGTCAACGCCTTCGGTGGCTTGGCGGACGAAGGCCGGGTCGGTCAGGTCGCCGACCAGCGCAACTTCGCCTGCGTTCAACTCGGTGACCGGCCTGCGGTCCAGCAGGCGCAGGGTGAAACGCTCGCGCAGGTAAGGGCGCAGCGCGGTTCCGACGATACCGGCGGCGCCGGTGATAAGAAGCGTAGGCATGGCGAATTCCCAAAAACGTGTGAAGTGCAGAAGCCCAGCGGGTTGCCCCGCTGGAGGTGCCATCAAGTCAAGCGGTAGCGACGGCTGCTGCCTGTTTTGCCGGTTTCTGGCCGACGAACAAGGCGACGATCAAGGCCCCTACAACCCCTAGCGCCGCCGCCAGGCCAAAGCCGCTGGCGTAGGTGCCGGTGGACTGGATAATGAACCCGGTCACGGTCGGCGCAACGATGCCCGAAAGGTTGGCCAGCCCGTGCATGAAACCACCAGCCGTACCGACCTGATGATCGGGCACGGCATCCTGGATCAACGACCAGTAAGCCGGCGCAGTCAGCATCAAGAAGCCGATCGCCACGGTCATGACCGCGACCGTACTGGTCACGCTTTGCACCTGCCCGGTCAAACCGATGCACACTGCCGCAATCAGCAGGCACGTAACCAGCACCACCTTGCGCGAAAACAGTTGCTTGCCGGTGCGTTTGAACACCCAGTCGATCAGCAGCCCACCGCAGACGAAGCCGACAGTGCCCACCAGCCATGGCAACGCGGTGACAATACTCATGGCTTTCAGGTCGATGCCCTTGGCGTCGATCAGGTAACTGGGGAACCAGGTCATGAAGAAATACAGAATGTAGTTGTAACAGAACAGCGAGACACCGGTGACCAGCACCGAACGCTGCAGGATGATCTGCAAAACCGGCGTGCGCGGCGCTTCTTCCACGGCGGTCACGGGGGCTTCGCGGCCCTCGTTGATCAGCGCCAGTTCTTCGGCCGAAACCTGCGGGTGTTCCTTTGGCGTGGACGCTGCCATGCGCCACCAGGCAATGGCCCAGAGCACGCCGATCACTGCGATGACCACGAAGGCCACTCGCCAGCCCAGCCACAACGCGAGGAAACCGACGATGGGCCCGGCCAAGGCGCCGCCCAACGGGCCGCCCGCCTGGTTGATACCAATGGCGCGGGCACGCTCCTTGATCGGGAACCAGCTGTTCACTGTCTTGTTGGCCGTGGTCGAAACCGGCCCTTCACCTACACCGAACAGGGCGCGAACGATCAGCAGCGACCAGAAGTTGAACGCCAGGGCGGTAGAGCCACACAGCACCGACCAGAAGCTCATGGACCAGGTCAGTACGCGTTTGGGGCCGTAACGGTCGGCCAAGTAGCCACCGACGAAACAGAACAGCGCGTAACCGAAGAAGAAGCTGCTGAAAATCATGCCCTTCTCGGCGGGCGTGAGGTGGTATTCCTGGGTAATGAAAGGCATGGCGATCGACAAGGCAGCGCGATCGACATAGTTGATGATCATGGCCAGAAACAACAAGGTCAGGATCGTCCAGCGGTAGTTCTTTTTCTTGTTCATGTACGACTCCGCCCGGCACCTGTGATGCCGGATCTTTTTTGTTATAGCGCCTGGCCCCGTCAGCGAGCCGGGCGCTGATCAGAGGTCTAGACGCTGTAATCCACCGCTACCCACTCGAAGTACTGTTTAAGCTCGGCGACCAGGGCCTGGTGCGCCGGGTGTGGCAGGTAACGCTGCACGGCCTGGGCATCGTCGAAGCTGGACTCGAGGATGTAGTCCCAGCAGATCGGCCGATCCAGTTCGTTGGCGGCGACTCTCCAGTCGCGAATGAAGTCGATTTCTTCCGTGAGGCCGCGCATCCGCGCCACCAGCCTGCCTTCCAGTTCAGGCTGGGCATCCACCCCGGCCAGCCGGCGGAACAACACGATATGTCGCATCATCGCCCTGCCCTCCTCATCCCAGCACCCAGGCCGGTGCGTCCTGCAAGGTGACCGGGCGCAAGAACCGCTCGATGGCCGCAAAACCCACCGAGGTGGTCTGTGGTGCAGTGGAGGCCGGCCATGGCCCGCCATGCTGCTGGGCATGGCACACGGCAACACCTGTGGGCACGCCGGCGAACAATACCCGCCCGGATACCCGCTGCGCAGCACGCAACAACCGGCGGTTGTCCTCGCTGTCGGCGTCCAGGCCCCACAGCGTGGTGGTCAGGGTACCGCCCACCGCATCCAGCACGTCGGCGACCTGGCTGATCGACTGCGCGGTGACGACCAACGCGGCCGGGCCGAACATCTCTTCACGCAAGTGCGCATTGGCAATGAAAGCGGCCGCGTCGGTGGCAAATAGCCGCGGCGCGGGGCCGGCACCCTCGGGCTGCTGCGCGAACAACGGCCGGGCATGCTCGGCCACGCTGGCGGCAGCGGCCTCAAAGCCTTGCTGCATGCCGGGGGTGAGCATACGGTGCGTGCGGATTGGCGCAATGGCTTCGGCCAATTGAGCGATGAAGCGCTGGCTGAGCGGCGAATCCAGCAGCACGATCACACCGGGGCTTGTGCAGAACTGGCCACAGCCAAGGGTGATGGAGGCGGCCAGGGTCTTGGCCAGGCCTTCGCTGTCGTGCTGCAGGGCGGATGGCAGCGCCACCAACGGGTTGATCGACCCCAGCTCACCGAAGAACGGCACCGGGCGGGCACGGGCATTGGCCGCCTGCCACAAGGCTTTACCGCCTTGGTAGGACCCGGTGAACGCCACTGCGGTAATCGAGGGGTGCTGCACCAGGTAGGTACCCGCGGCGCGATTGGGGGCTTCGGCCAAGGTCAGCAGGCCTTCCGGCAAGCCCTGGGCACGCACCACGGCCGCCGCCAAGGTGAATACGGCGCGAGACAGCTCAGGGTGGCCGGCGTGCGGCTTGACCACCACCGGGCAGCCGGCAGCCAGCGCCGAGGCGGTGTCCCCACCGAGCACCGAGAAGGCGAACGGGAAGTTGCTGGCTGAAAACATCGCCACCGGGCCCAGTGGCCGCTGGATACGTGACAGCCGTGGGCGGCCAGCGGGAGGAGCCCCCGCCACTGCGGCATCGTCGACTCGGCGGTAAGGCACGCCGGCTTCTACTTCAGTGGCAAAGCCGCGCAGCTGAAACGCGGTACGGGCGACTTCACCGTTGAGGCGTGCCTCGCCCAGCCCGCTCTCACGGTCGGCGATAGCGACCAGGTCCGGCTGGTGCTGCTCCAGCGCATCGGCCAGGCCGCGCAGCAACGTGGCGCGCTGGCTGGCGCTGGCGTCAGCCCAAACGTGCGCAGCGGCAGCAGATTTGGCCACGATGGCGTCGATGGCGGCCAGGTTGGGGTCTTGATGAGAGGTCATTGCTTTACTCCTGAATCGTTCAGTGCAGCCACCGTGCTCAACGAGCCTTCGGCTCCAGGTGATAGCCACGGCCGACGTAGTCGAAATCGACCAGTTCGTTGATTTCCACGTCCTGCTGCGCTGGCGAGGCGTAATAGGCGCGGATTTCCTTGATCAACCCGGTCTGCTCATCGAACAGGTACCACTCGTCCCCACGCACCGCAGTGCCAAGCTTGCGCTTCCAGTGGGTCCACTCGATCACCGCTTCGTCGCTGTCATGGCTGACCAGGATCTTTTCGATGGTCCACTGCGAGCCCAGCTGTTCAACGCACCACACCCATTTGCGGGCGATGGTGTCTGCGCTGCGCCAAGGGATTTCTGGCAAGCCCGCCGGAAAGTAGTGCACCGCGTCAGGCGTGAAGCAGGACACCAGTTGGTCGTAATCACCTGCGTTGCAGGCAGCGAAATAACGGCGGATCAGTTGCGCATGCTTGTGCTCGGCCATGGTTCAGACCCCCTGTTGGGTGATGATCGACGGGATCGCCGGGCGGCCAGCGGCAACCCAGGCATGGTAGTCGGAGACCGACGCCGGGCTCGGCGGGTACACGCCCCACAGCGCTTCGCCGGCCGCGATGCGCATGGCCAGGTAGTGCTCGATGTCGTCTTGCACGCTGCACACCTCGGCCATTTCCTCGGCCAGGTGCGCAGGCACCACGGTCAGGCCATCGGCATCACCGACGATGATGTCGCCGGGGTACACGGCCACGCCGGCACAACCGATCGGGACCTGAAGGTCGGCCACGTGGTGGTAGGAGATACGCGTGGTGGCGGTAATTTCCCGGGCATAGGCCGGCAGGTTCATGGCAGCGATCTCGCTGCCATCGCGCAGGGCGCCATCGGTGACGATGGCCTTGGCCCCCCGGGCCAGCAGGCGGGTTACCAGAATATTGCCGGCCGAGGCGGCAGCCGGGTCGTTGCGGCTGTCGATGACCAGCACGTCACCCGGTTGAATCTGCTCCACACCCACCCATTGCAGGTTGTCGTCATTGGGCTTGGTGGTCATGGTCGAATAGGTGTCGATGTCTTCACGGGCCGGGATGAAGCGCATGGTGAAGGCACGCCCGGCAAACGGTTTTACATCACGGGTCATGGCACGCAAGCCAACCAGCGCCGGCTGGCGGAAGCCACGCTTGAACAGTTGAGTGGTCAGCGAGCCGCTGCTGCACGTGGCGAGCTTGGCAAGCACTTCGTCGCTCACCTCGACCTGTTTGGCAGAGACACTCTCGTGGGCATCGGCGTAGTTATGGATGACGGACATTGTTGTAGGTTCTCCTCGCGGGTTCATCCGATGATCGGCCCAGGCGAAATCCCACAATGTGGGACACATAATCGCTTCAAGCCCTGCTGAGGCTGATTCTATGGCGGAAAATCCCGCTGAAAAGAGGCAGACTGTGCCCCTTGGCAACCGAGTTCCAAAGGGTGGGAAAACAATGAAAACGGGTGAAGGCACCGCAGCACTGGAAAAAGCCCTGGATGTGTTGCAGGCCATTGGCGCTACCGCTTCGGGCATCAGCCAGGCTGCACTGGCCGAGCAAGTACCGCTGCCGCGCACCACGCTGTACCGCATCATCGCCACCTTGGTGGAGCGCGGCATGATCCGCCGCGACCCGACCCGCAAGGTCTATCGCCTGGGCTTCAAGTACCTGGAGATGGTCCGTAACGCCTACCTGGAACCTGACCTGGTGGCGGCGGCCAGCGAAGAGCTGCGCGCGCTGCGCGACCTAACCGGGGAGACCTCGTACCTGGCGGTGCTCGATGGCAACCAGGTGTTATCGCTGGAGCGCTGCGAGGGCGCGCATACCCAACGCTCGGCGGCCAGCCTCGGCCAAGGCAAGCCGGTGTACTGCACGGGGCAAGGCAAGGCGATTTTGTCGGCGCTCCCTGCAGCCGCTCGCGATGAAATTCTCAAGGGGCTGGTTTTGGCACCGTTGACCCCTCTGACCATCACTGACCGCCGTCGGCTGCTGGCTGAGCTGCAGATCACCCAGACCCGCGGCTACGCCCTGGACGACGAGGAAATCCGCCTGGGTGTGCGCTGCGTCGCCGCACCGATCGTCGACAAGCAAGGCCAGGTGCGTGGCGCCCTGAGTGTCGCAGGGCCAGCCTACCGGCTGACCCTGGAACGCCTGACGCTGCTCGGCCCTGAACTGGCCGAGGCCGCACGCCGGGTAGGCGAGCAATTGCGCCCCGACAGCGCACCGCAAGCCGCGGGCGAACTCAGCGTGGTACCCGGGCCTTGGGCATTCCATGGCGCGTTTCCGCGCTGGCATGCGGGCCAGAAGCGCTTGTACTGGGCCGACACCCTGGCACCGGCGATCCACTGCTGGGACGGGCACACCAGCCGCCAGCTGACGCGCCTTGACCTGCCGGTACGCGGCATGGAGCTGCACCCCGACGGGCTGCTGGTGGCCCAGGCTGGCGGGTGGTCGTTGGTCGACTGGGAAGGCCATGAGCACCCGCGTCAGGACCTGCTCGGCAGTCGTCTGCTGGCGTTGGCCACGCACCCTTCGGGGGCCTTGTGGGCGTGCGCGAAGACTGCCAGTGGTTGCCTGATCGGCGAACTGAGTGCTGAGGGCGAGTTGCGCCATGGCTGGTCGTTACCGGAGCAAGTCAGTGCTTTCCGCTGGGACGCCAAGGGCACAGCGGTGTATGCACTGGCCCCGGAAGCCGGTGACATCCTGCTGCTGCAGCCGGGCAGCAGCAGCGTGCGCAGGCTCGCCTCGCTTCCCCTGGGGGGTGGCCGGCTTGGCGGTTTGGCGCTGGACAGTGAAGGTGGGGTGTGGACCACCCAACTGGACGGTTGGAGCGTGGCACGCTTCGATGCCGACGGTAATCTGGACCGCATGATCGGCCTGCCGGTGCCGTGCCCTACAGACCTGTGCTTTGGCGGGGAAGCAGGCGCTACCTTGTTCATCACCAGTGCGCGGCAGGCCCTGAAGCTCGAAGCGTTGGGCAATGCACCGGACTCAGGTTGCCTGCTGCAAATGCATACACGGGTTTGAGGGCCCTGCAGTTAACCTTTACGCGGCCTGACGACGCATGGTCAAAATGGCCGCACCGAAGCCAATGAAGGTCGTCCCCACCACCCGGCTCACCCAGCGCGAAAGGCTGGGCCGGGTCAACACGCCCTTGGCACGCGAGGCCAGCGCGGCGTACAGGGTCAGCGAAACGAGCGACAAGGCGACAAAGATCCCGGTCAGGATCAGGAACTGCGGCAGCAACGCTGCACCCTGATCGATGAACTGCGGGAACAGCGCCGTGAAGAACATGGTCGCCTTGGGGTTGGTCACCGCCGTCAGGAACGCCGATTTGTACAGCTTCATCGGCGTCGGGCGTTGCTTGGCCACCCCGGCGTCAGCCCCCGCCTCGAGCATCGGGCCTTTCTTCAACAACTGCCGTGCGCCGAGGTAGAACAGGTACGCGGCACCGATGATCTTGACCGCATTGAAAAGGACTTCAGAGCTGGCCAACAAGGCGCCCAGCCCGAGCATGGCCGCTGCCGACAGGCAGAACAGTCCCGAACCATTGCCCAGCGAGGACCAGACAGCGCTGCGCTGCCCGTGGGCCAGGCTGTTGTTGATCGCCATCAGCGTTGCAGGGCCAGGGCTGGCGATGGCGATCGCAGCGACCAGGGTAAAGGCGAGAAGCGAGTGAGAATCCATTTTCCAGGCTCGATTTAACGTTCAGGGAGTTGAGTGTTGAGGCAGCAGACAACGGTCAGTCGGTATTCTGCCGTTTCGCGTTCTTCTTGACGATGGCCTTCATCCGCGTGGCCGCGCGCTGCACGGTGGCCATTTTCTCAGGGCGCTTCATGCCGCGCCACTTGCGGATTTCTTCACGGGTGCGGCCACAGCTTACGCACAGCTCGCTGTTGAGCTGGCAAAGCGAGACGCAGGGGTTGTCGATGTCTTTGGCCATTACACGCTCAAGACCAATATTCAGGCCGGCATTTCAGCGCGCACACGTTCGGCGGCTTCTTCAAAGACTTTGCGAAGCTCTTCGGACTTGGCCTTGGTAATCGACTTGGCGGCCAACAGTTCCTCCACCACACGAACGCACTGTGCCTCGGCAGTTTTCAGTTGCTCACGGTCAGAGGCGTCGGCGATATCACCCAGATAAGGAGCAACGAGGTACACGTACCGGTCCTGCAGCTTGAGTGTTTCCAGGGCATCGAGGGCAGTCTGGAACCGTTGGGCAGCGGCAGGGCTCATGCTCAATTTATCGAAATGAATCAGGCTCACACGGTCAGTGGCCATTGACGAATCTCCGTTTCCTGATAAGGCCAGGCTCGCAGGCAGCGCCGCTTCTACGGTGCTCGGGAGTGCGGGCCAGGGTAATGCCCATCAGGGTACCAGAACGCGGGACAAATAGGGCCATCGCGCCCGGAACTAAAAGTATTAAACAGGTCGTTCAATGGATGCCCCACGGCGCATTCGGGACAGGAAGCGCTGTGACTCGCACAGGATAATCGGCCCGGCAAGACTCCCCCGCCGAGACCGTCATCGACCCCGGCAGCCCACAACAACAAGCCTGCACGCGCAGGTAAGCCACAAAGGGGCAACACCATTCATGGCAAAGGAACACATTACCGAAACGCTCGACCTTGGCGTGACGGACCCCTCGAAGACTGCAGAAGCGCGCCAGGACCGGCACCTCGAGGGCAAGATCGACTGGATCGTCTTTGGCATCACCAGCATCCTGGCCATCGGCTTCGTCATCTGGGGCTTCATCAGCCAGGCCAGCCTGGCCGCCAGCGCGTCCTCGGCACAATCCTGGGTCATTCTCAACTTTGGCTGGTTTTTCGTACTTACTTCGACCGTGTTCGTCATCTTCGTGCTGTGGCTGGCCGCCAGCCGCTACGGCAGAATTCCGCTAGGGCGTGATGGCGAAGCGCCAGAATTCCGCACGGTTTCCTGGGTAGCCATGATGTTCAGCGCCGGCATGGGCATCGGCCTGATGTTCTTCGGCGTTGCCGAACCCTTGTCGCATTACGTGTCGCCGCCTCCCGGGTCGACCACCGGGCAATCGAGCGAAGCCATGCAGGTGGCCATGGCCACCACCCTGTTCCACTGGACCCTGCACCCCTGGGCCATGTATGCCATCGTTGGCCTGGTGATCGCTTACGGCACCTTCCGACGCGGCCGCTCGCAGCTGATTTCCACCGCCTTCCGGCCCCTGATCGGTAAACACGCCAACGGCCCAATTGGCCGTGTGATCGACATGATGGCGATTTTCGCCACCTTGTTCGGCTCTGCCGCCTCGCTCGGCCTTGGCGCCCTGCAGATCGCCGGTGGCCTGGAATACAACGGCTGGATCGAGAGCCCCGGCAAGCTGTTCTACATCTCGATCATCACCCTGCTGACCATCGCCTTCGTCACCTCTGCGGTCTCTGGCATCGGCAAAGGCATCCAGTGGCTGTCCAACACCAACATGGTGCTGGCGCTGGTGCTGGCAGTGTTTGTGTTCCTGGTTGGCCCGACGCTGTTGATGCTCAACCTGCTGCCCACCTCCATCGGCATCTACATCAAGATGCTGCCAGAGATGATGGCCCGCACCAACGCCAGCGGCGGTGAGCAGATGGACAGCTGGCTGGCCGGCTGGACAGTGTTCTACTGGGCTTGGTGGATCTCTTGGACGCCTTTCGTCGGCATGTTCATTGCCCGCATCAGCCGCGGCCGCACCATCCGCCAATTCGTCACCGGCGTGCTGCTGGTACCGAGCCTGGTCAGCCTGGTGTGGTTCACCATCTTCGGCGGTGCCGCCATCGACGCCCTGCGCGAAGGCAGCTTCGCACTGGTCAATGGCGCCGTGAACAGCAACCATGCCCTTTATCAGTTGCTGGACAGCTACCCGCTGGCCTCGGTGACCTCGGTACTGGTGATGATCCTGGTGGGTATCTTCTTCGTGTCCGGTGCCGATGCCGCGTCGCTGGTCATGGGCACCCTGTCGGAGCACGGCACCACCACGCCATCACGGCGCACCGTGATCTTCTGGGGGGCGCTGACCGGCACGGAGGCGGCGATCATGCTGGCGATCGGCGACCCACGCGACCCCGGCGAAGCGCTCACCGGGCTGCAGAACCTGACCATCGTGGTGGCGCTGCCCTTTGTCGTGGTGATGGTGCTGCTGTGCCTGGCGCTGTACCGCGACCTGCGCAAGGACCCGATGATGCTGCGCCACCTGCGTGGCACTGAGCTGATCGAAAAGGCCGTGCTGTATGGCGCGGTGAAACACGGCGAGGAGTTCTACATCGTGGTGCAGGAGAAGAAGTCTGCGAGCAAGCAGGCGCAACCCCTGGCCGACGCCGAGCTGAACGGATAACCCCTACGCTGCAACGACCCGGGGCCGCCAAGCGGGCCCGGGCCACTTCAGTCACTCGGCGAGAAAACTGCCTTCGAATGGGTAATGGGTCAGCACTTCATACCCCGTCTCCGTCACCAATAGCTGGTTCTCCAGTTTTATCCCGTCCCGCCCTCCCACCTCCCCCACATAGGCCTCTACGCACAGCGCCATGCCAGGCTGCAGTTCCCCTTCGTAACCGTAGGCGTCGAAGTCTTCCGGGTAACGAATGCAGGGGTACTCGTCGCACAGCCCCACGCCATGGAACATCACCCCGTAACGCTGGGCACGGCAGCTTTCCGGCAGACGATGCCCATTAGCGGTGAGCTCGGAGAAACGCACGCCAGGCTTGACCATGTCGGCGTTGACCTGGATGTGCTCATGGGCGATTCGATACAGGCGTTTTTGCTCGGCCGTCGGTTCAAGCCCGCCACACATCCAGCTGCGCGACATGTCGACGCAAAAGCCGTACACGCCGATCAGGTCGGTGTCGAACGACAGCAGGTCGCCGTCGCTCAGCACCCGTGGGCCGGACTCCTGATACCACGGGTTGGTACGCGGGCCGGAGCTGAGGATGCGGGTTTCGATCCACTCGCCGCCACGGCGGATATTACCGCTGTGCAACGCCGCCCAGACGTCGTTCTCGGTTACCCCGGCGCGCATGGCCTGGCGCATTTCAGCGATGGCAGCTTCACAGGAAGCCACCGCGCAGCGCATGGCGAGGATTTCATCGGGGCCCTTGATCAAACGCGCGAACTCAGTCACTGCCTGGCCGTTATGCACCTGCACGCCCAAGGCGTCCAGAGCCCGCAGGCCGGCGACCTCGATGCGGTCCACGGCCAAGCGGCGGTTGTCGCCGGCATGGGTTCGCAGCAGTTCGTCGACCTGGGCACAAAAACGCCGGGCATGTTCGTCGGTACGCTCGCCCGTTTCGAAGTAGAAGAACGACGCGCCACTGCGCAGCTCACGCACCAACGGCAGGTGTGCCGAGAGGTGGTCGCAGCCATGAAAATCCCACAGCACCACATGCCCGCTGGCAGCGACGAAACAGGCACGGGCGGGGTTGTGGGTGGTCCACAGCTGCATGTTGGTGCTGTCAGTGGCGTAGCGGATGTTCAACGGGTCGAATAGCAGAATGCCGCCGAGGTCACGGGCCACGAGCTGCTCGCAGATGCGTTGCAGGCGGTACTCACGCATCGTCGCCAACTGCGGCACCTGCAGGCCGAGCACGGCCCACTCGGCGAACGCCAAAGGGGTCGGGCCGATTTCGCTGCGGTCGTTGTCATCGACCGAGCCGTCGGCCCTGAGCGCGGCAGCACGCTGGCGCGACGGGTCGATACGGCGTGACTGGGCGGGGATCGAGAACGGCGAAGTCATCATGGTGCGAGGGCTTCCTTGATCGTAGTGTTGGAAGAATCACCCACCTGCAAGGTGGCGCCGCTAGTTGCTGGCTTGCACCGCTGTCGCTCGCGCGGCCTGCAGCCATTGATCAAACTGCTGACGATGCGCTGCAATCCACGCCTGGGCGTGGCGCTGAATGTCGCTCAGGTTCTTCTCGCCGTTCTGCATCTTGAGGTTCTGCGCGCTCTCGTCCGCCGCGCTGATCTGCACCAGCGACAGAAACTTCAGTGCCGCCGGGTTCTTGTCGGCGAACGCTCGGTTGAGTACCGCTTCGACCTTGTCCACCGCAAAGCCCAGGTTCTTGCCCTCGAACGTGGTATCGACGCTGTTGCCACCGCCCGGCAAGTCGGTGTTGGGCACTTGCAGCCAAACCACGTCGCGCCCCTCCACCATCACCCCGGCCACCCACTGGGGTACCCAGGTGTAATAGAGCACCGGTTTGCCTTCTTTGAAGCGGGTGATGGTGTCGGCCATCAAGGCGAAATACGACCCTTGGTTGACGTGCACGGTCTTGTCCAGGTCATAGGCCTTCATGTGGTGGGCGATGACCAGTTCGCAGCCCCAGCCCGGGTTGCAACCGGTCAGGTCGGCCTTGCCATCGCCGTCGGTGTCGAACAGCTTGGCCAGCTCGGGCTTCTTCAGGTCGGTGATGTACTTGATGTTGTATTGATCGGCGGTTTTCTTGTCGATCAGGTAGCCCTGCAACACGCCAGGCATGATATCGCCGGCCTTGACCATGTTCTGGTCGCCGCCGGCCTTCTCGTAGAAGCTGGCGTGCAGCTTGTCCCACAGGTTGACGCTGAAGTCGGCGTCGCCGTAACCGACTGCCAGAATCATCGTGGCGTATTCGGTTTCCTTGGGTTTCTGCACGTTGTAGCCCAATTCGCGCAGGCCCTGCATGGCGATTTCGCCGCGGAAGCGTTCTTCATCCACCGAAGGGAACGACGGGGTGATCTTCACCCCCTCCCCTGGCTTGTCGGTGGAGGCGCTGGCGCCCAGGCACGTCACGGAAAGTGCCATGGCACAAGCGCACTGAAGCAAACGACGGGTGAACGGGGACTCGTACATCTTCGCGTACCTTTTCGGGTTGTTGTCGAGGGTTGCGGCAGATAGAACGCGGTGTTTCAGGCGGCCTTGCGCTGCCCTTGTGGTTGCGCCGCGCCACACAGGCGCAGCACCAGGCCCACCGGGCCGGTGTGGTACCAGCGCAGGCTCGGGTCGGCATTGGTGCGCGCGCCCATGGCTTGGGTCAGGCGGTCGAGGAAGATCGCCAACAGCACCAGCCCCATGCCCCCGACGGTAGCCAGGCCCATGTCCAGCCGGCCGATGCCGCGCAGCACCATCTGGCCCAGGCCGCCGACCGAGATCATTGAGGCGATCACCACCATCGACAGCGACAGCATCAGGGTCTGGTTGAGCCCGGCCATGATGGTCGAGGTGGCCAGCGGCAGCTGCACGCGGGTCAGCATCTGGCGCGGCGTGCAGCCGAAGGCGCGGGCCGCTTCGATCTTGTCTTCCGGCACCTGGCGGATGCCCAGGTTGGTCAGGCGCACCAGCGGCGGCAAGGCAAACACGATGGTCACCAGCACGCCCGGCACGTTGCCGATGCCGAACAGCATCACCACCGGCACCAGGTAGACGAACGCCGGCAGCGTCTGCATCGCATCGAGCACGGGGCGGATAATGCTTTCCAGGCGGTTGCTGCGGGCGCAGACGATGCCCAGCGGGATGCCGATCACCGCGCAGAAAAACACCGAAGTGAGCACCAGCGCCAGGGTGGTCATCGACTCCGACCACACGCCGATCA
>NZ_FXWU01000022.1:0-47297 GCF_900184205.1 Pseudomonas sp. LAIL14HWK12:I10
CCTGCCTTCCCGCCATGCGCGATCCGGGTAGGAGCAGCCTTGTGCTGCGAAGAGGCCAGTGGCAGCAGCGAAGATTAATGGTGTTTTCACCGGCCTCTTCGCAGCACAAGGCTGCTCCTACCTGGAATTTCCAATGATCAACGAGGGCCATTGATCCCTACTTCGCGCCATCCAGCCCCATCTGCCAGAAATCGGCCTCCAGGCTCGACGCCTGGCCAAAGATCCCTGCCAGCTCCACGAACCGTTGCTCGGTCATGCTCCGCGCGGCCAGTTCATCCAGGTGCTTGCGGGCATTGGCCGCCACCTGCTGATACCCTTCCCCGGCATACTCAGCGATCCACTCACGGTAAGGGTGATCGCTCAGGTCACCAATCCGTTCAGCCAACGTCCGGCCAATTTCTGCGTAGCCGATCACACAGGGCGCCAACGCCACATGCAGCTCCAGCAGATCGCCTGCGGCGCCGCAGTCGAGCACATAGCGGGTGTACGCCACCGTAGCCTGGTGCTCGGGTGCGGCCAGGATATCAGCCTGGGTCAGCCCCCAGCGCGCGCACAGGCGCAGGTGCAGTTCGGTTTCGTCGAGAATCGCCGCGAGGCCCGCCTGGGCGGCGCGGATGTCTGCCGGCAAGCGGCTCTTGTAAGCGGCCAGGGCCCAGGCGCGGGCGAACTGGATCAGAAACAGGTAGTCCTGCACCAGGTACGTCCGAAACGCCGCCTCGCTCAGCGTGCCTTCGCCCATCTGCTGCACGAAATCATGCTCGACATAGCGGTGCCACTCGCCCGTGGTGGCGGCCTTGAGGCGATCGAAAATATCCATGCTCACGCCTCCCCCTCGTACACCGCATCGAAGAAGGCCAGCTCCAAGGCCACGGTACGCAGGTAGAAATCGGTGCTCAGCTCGGCTTCCTGCGGCCCAACGCGGTCCAGTTCGGCCTGCAGGAAGGCGACGAACGCCTGGAACGCCGGGTTGTCGTGCAAGGTGATCCACTCGGCATGCACGAAGTGTTCAGGCAAGGGTTTCGGCGCCTTGAGCGCCCAGTCCAGGTACAACCCTTCGGCGACATTCAATACTGCCAACGCGGCGGCGTACGAGCGGGTGGCGGCTGCTTCACGCATGATCGCCTTGAAGCCTGCGGTCGGCGCAGTGTCCGCGGCCTCTACGCGTTGCGCCGGGCTGACGTCCAGCGCCTCGAAGGCGCGCAGGAAATAGGTGTTCTCATCGCTGGAGATCATACCGGCGAACTGGCCGAAGCGCAGGCGTGCCTCGAAGGTGTCCGCGGTGGCGATCGCAGCGCCGAGCAGGGTCAGGAAGCTGTCGAGAAAGCGGTGGTCCTGCACCAGGTAGCGGACCATGATCGGGTCCGGCAGGCTGCCGTCGCACAGTTGGCTAACGAAGCGGTGCCCGACGGCCGCCGACCAGGTCGGCTCGCTCTGACGGCGCAGGGTTTGCGTGAAGCGTTCGGTCATGATGCTGTCCTCTGCAGGGGGTGACAGCGAGACCGTTGAAGCTGGCATGGACTGGCCTCGCAGTGAGGCCGGCAAAAAGGCAGGTTTCAAGTCCCATTCCTTCGCCGGCATGATCCGGATCAGGTTCGAAGGGTCACCGCGCTGCAACGCTCAGCGGTTTCTCAGCCCGTTGCCGGGCTCCCCTTGGTGGCCCACAGGTATACAGCAGGTAGGAAGGTGCTGTCACGCCCCAAACACTGGGCCTTGGGTGACCCGCTTGTGGGTGCCTGTCCCCAGCCCTGGCACGCCATTATTTAGCGCGACTCAGGTTTTAAAGGATTTGTTTAACAAAGCATTACCGAAACATCTGTTGGCACAGCCGTTGCTCAGGCCCCTTAACCAGGCAAAACGCCATTGATGGCCCCAAGCCATAACGCCGCGAGCGAGGCACCAGGCAATGAAAACACCTGCCGTGAGTCACCCAACCAGGCACACATTCAAACTGTCTGCCGTCACCGTGCTGATGCTCAGCCTTGGGCTGAACCCGGCAATCGCGTCTTCCCTCGATGATGTCGGTCAGCCCCCGCCGACCGACCCCTCTGCCTACACCGACCAGCCGGACGACCCAAACCCGGCGTTGCTCAACCTGTACACCTTGCCGGAAGCCAACGAAGGCTCGTTGGAGCTCACCGATGGCGTCCATGGCGACCGCTCTACCGTGCGCCAGGACAACGTGCTACCGCCCGCGTTGCAAACCTCTGATAAATACCCCACCAACGGCAAGCCCAGCCCGCTGTTCGGTGCGCAGCCCTTTACCCAACAATTGCTGCTGTTCGAAGAATTCGGCCCGGAAAAGCTCGACCCCAGCATCCCGGCACCCGACCTGACCTTCCCGGTACCGACCCTGGGCGCGGCCCCCGCACAAGACCCCAATGTGGTCGCCCGCAGCGGCCCCAGTGGCTCCGCCCTGGAAGCCTTCCTCAAGCAACCGGGCCTGTACCCCTTCCCTACCCAGTTCTCCAACGTGCTCGACCGCAACCCGTGGAAAGCGCAGATAGAGATGTTCCTCAACCGCCACCCGGTCGGCTCGCCGGCTGAAGGCCGCCCACCAGGAAAGGGCTGGTCCCATCAGCGCTGGAACGAGTTCTACCCTCAGGCTGCGTTCAAGACCGCCCAAGCTGGCGCACGCATCAACCTCGGGCTGCGTGACCGCAAGCAGATGCACAATTATGCGGTCGGTGAGTTCGCGCCAGGCGGGCTGTACTACCAGACCTCGGACATCCCCACCACGTTGGGCACCACCAAGGGCATCGACACCCGCTTCCACCCAAGTTTCCCTCTACAAAACCACAAATCGCTGTGGACCTTCGACGGCACCTTCCCGCCCAAGCTGCTGATGGTCCGCTATGGCCAGCCGATCTTGATGCGCCATTACAACGCCTTGCCGATCGACCCGTCGGCCAACGGCGGCTTTGGCCTGCACACCATCTCGACCCACGAGCACAACGGCCACTCCCCGGCCGAAAGCGATGGCTTTGCCAACGCCTACTTCTTCCCCGGTCAGTACTACGACTACCGGTGGCCGGTGCAGTTGGCCGGTTACGACACCATCAACACCCGGGCCCAAGACCCGCGCGCCGCGTTCCCCTGCTCACCGGGCGAAACGTTGTACGTCAACGACGCCTCGCCGGGCCTTAAAACCTGCGAAAACGGCAGCATCAAGATTCGTGGCGACTGGCGCGAAACCATGAGTACCCACTGGTTCCACGACCACATGATGGATTTCACGGCGCAGAACGTCTACAAAGGCAACGCCGTGATGATGAACTACTACAGCGCCCTGGACCGCGGCAACGAGGCCCTGCAGGATGGCGTCAACCTGCGCTTCCCCAGTGGTTCGGCCATGCCGTGGGGCAACCGCGACTACGACGTCAACCTGGTGATTGCCGACAAAGCCTGGGATGCCAATGGCCAATTGTGGTTCAACCCGTTCAATACCGACGGCTTTCTCGGCGACCAGATCCTGGTCAACTGGCAGTACCAGCCCAAGCTGAAAGTACGGGCACGTAGCTACCGTTTCCGCATCCTCAATGGGTCGGTGTCGCGCTACTTCAAATTTGCCGTGGTGCGTGAAATCGCCGGCAGCAGCGGTGAATTCAAAGGCCCGTCCGGCTCCAACGTGTCGTATGCCCGCGTGCCGTTCCACATGATCGCCAACGACGGCAACATCATGGAGCATGCCGTGCCATTCGACGGCACCCTGGACCTCAACGGCGACGGTGACCTCAAGGACAACAACGGCATTCTGCCGCTGCAAGGCATCGCCGAGCGTTACGACATCATCATCAACTTCGCCAAGAACGGCATCAAGGCAGGCGACAAGCTGTACTTCGTCAACCTGATGGAGCACCAGACCGGCAAGGGCCCGAACCTGGCCATTTCCCTGGCCGATGTGCTGTCGGAGAAATACAAGGCGGTCATCAAGCAGACCAGCAAGGGCCCGCAGTGGGACAAAGGCGACCCGGTGGTGGGCAAGTTCATGCAACTGCTGGTGCAGCCTTACAGCGGCCAGGACCTGAGCATGGACCCGGTCGCTTATGAACCGGCCAAGCCGGGCAAGGCCGCAGGCCTGAAGATGATCCCGCTGACCCTCGACCGCAACGCCGTGGCCGACCAGGCCAAGCTCAAGGATGCCCGCCACCGCGAGTTCATCTTCGGCCGTTCCGACGGCACCGACACCAACCCTTGGACCATCAAGACCGATGGCGGCTTCGGCTACAGCATGGACCCACGTCGCATCAACGCAGCGCCGCAACTGGCCAGCGAAGCCACCCAAGGCGGCTTTAGCGGCGACGGCACCCTGGAAGTATGGAAGATCAAGAACGGCGGCAACGGCTGGAGCCACCCGGTGCATGTGCACTTCGAGGAAGGCATCGTGCTCAGCCGCGACGGCAAGGCACCGTCAGAGTGGGAAAAGTGGGCGCGTAAGGACGTCTACCGAATCGGGCCGGATGCCGACTCGTCGGAAGAAGTGGAAATGGCCATCCGTTTCCGCGAGTTTGCCGGTACCTACATGGAGCACTGTCACAACACCCAGCACGAAGACTCGTCGATGCTGCTGCGCTGGGACCTGGAACACCCTGGCCAGTTCCAGGTGATGCCTACCCCGTTGCCGGGTTGGGACGGTGTGGAATACGTCGCTTCTGTAGGCCTGCCAACCTTCCGTACGTCTGGCCACAATGATAACGACGATACCAACAAGCCACCGGTTGCGGTCAACGACAGTGCTGCCACCACGGCCGGCAAGGCGATCACGCTCAATGTGCTGGCCAATGACACCGACCCCGAGCGCAACCTGCCCTTGACCGTCATTGGCCTCAGCCAGCCGGATTCGGGCATGGGTACCACCAGCACCGACGGCACCACGGTGACCTACACCCCACCGGCCACCGTCGCCACACCGTTCACCGCCAGCTTCAACTACTCGGCGCGCGACGCCAAGGGTGCCGAGTCGGTCGCCCCGGCGGCGGTCAGCATCGCGGTGAGCCCGGCAGTACCGGTCGACAACATCCAGGTCAGCAGTGCCTCGGTGCAAGTGCGCAGCGGCAACCGCTACACCTGGGAGCTGGCGGGCACCACCTCGGTGGCTACCGGCAATGCCATCAACGTGACGGTGGCCACCACCAGCGGGCCGTTGAACCTGGGTGCTGCCACGCTGACCGCGGCCACCACGGGTGCCCGTTGGAGGTTGTCGGCCACCACTACCGGCAACGGGCCAGCAACACCGGCGACAGCGACCGTGACGTCGACGCTGGGGCAAAGCGTGACAGCGCCAATCAGCATCAAGTAGGCAAATCAGCTGTAGGAGCAGCCTTGTGCTGCGAAGAGGCCAGTGACAACACAATGCAATTTCGGTGCTTTCACTGGCCTTTTCGCAGCGCAAGGCTGCTCCTACAACGGTTTGTGTAGGATCTTTTACGGAGGACGACTTCATGACTGGCTCATGGCGTGTTCTGCTCGTGCTGTCGCTGTTCGCTGCCAGCATCCCGTTCTGGCCCGTGCAACCCCGGCAAGCCCCACCCCAAGAAACCGCCACCCCCTGGGGCGCCGACTACTTCCCCAATACCCCCCTGCTGACCCAGGACGGTGAAAAAGTGCACTTCTTCGATGACCTGATCAAAGACAAGGTCGTCGCCATCAACTTCATCTTCACCGGCTGCTCCGACTCCTGCCCGGTGGAAACCGCGCGCCTGCGCCAGGTGCAAAAGATTCTCGGCGACCGGGTCGGCAAGGACATATTCCTCTACTCCATCAGCATCGACCCCTACAACGACACGCCGGCCACCCTCAAACGCTACGCCGAAAAATTCGCCATCGGCCCCGGCTGGACCTTGCTCACCGGCGAGCCTGCCGACATCGAGCAATTGCGCAGAAGCTTGGGCCTGTACATAGAAGGCCTGGAAAACGGCCGCTCCAAAGACCACAACCTGAGCCTGATCATCGGCAACCAGGCCACCGGCCGCTGGATGAAAGCCTCGCCCTTTGAGAGCCCCTACATCCTCGCCGACCGCCTGGGCAACAGCTTGCACAACTGGAAGCAAGCCAGTGCCATGGCCAACGACTACGCCCATGCGCCGGAAGTCCGCTCGCCCAGCAGCGGCGAGCAGATCTTCCGCACCCGCTGCTCTTCCTGCCATACCCTGGGCGACGCCGAGCCAGGCCTGCAACGGGGCATCGGCCCCGACCTGTTAGGCGTGACCCGGCAACGCGATGCCCGCTGGCTGAGCCGCTGGCTGAAAGAGCCAGATCAGATGCTTGCGCAAAAAGACCCGCTGGCGATGCTGCTGTACGAGCAATACAACCGCCTGGCAATGCCCAACATGCGGCTGGGCGATGCCGAGGTCGCTGCACTGATGACCTACATCGAAGAAGAAACCACACGCTTGCAGGCGCCGTTGGCAGACACGGCAAAACCCTAGAGGCACTTAGCCATCAGTCATCGGCCTGTCATCATACTGTCGTATGTTTTCAGCATCACCCAGGGTCGGGATTATCAGTCGTGATTCGCCGTTCGCTCTCTTCCGCCAGCCTTCTGCGCCTGTTGATCCTGATGCTGTGTGCCGCCACCCTGGCATTTCTCTGGGGGCTGCACTTCTCCCAGAAAGCCGCTGCGCGCCAGGATGCAGTGTCGGCCAAGGCGGCCGAGCACCTGAACCTGGCCAGCATCGTCGCGCAAAGCCTGCGCCAATTGGTCGACCGTGCCCAGGCCGTTGGCCGCGTCACCCAAGGCGACCTGAAGGCCCCGCGCCAGGGCAACGCCAACCTGGCCCGGTTGCTGGCCGAAGACCCGTTGTTCAAACGCATCAGCCTGTACGACCGACACGGCCGGCTCGTGTCGGCCAGCCATGCCGACGACGCCGCAACGCTGCCTGAAGACTGGCTGCGGCAGTTGCAATTGCACGTTGCCCGCTACGGCTTCAAACCCTTCATGCCCAGTATCGAGGTGCAAAGCCCGCTTAGCGCCCTGCCCACCTGGCGTCTGCCGTTCATATTGCCGCTGACCGACCTGCCCGGCCGCGAAATCGACAACATCCTGGTGGTGCAGCTGGACATCGGTTACCTGGCGGTGCTGTTCCAGCACATCGACCTGGGCAGCACCGGCCTGATGCGCCTGCTGCAGGACGATGGCCACGAACGCCTGCGCATCGACTCCAGCGGGGTGATCGTGGCCGCCGACAGCCTGGAGCCCGATTTGCCGCAGGCCGGGCCTGACGCGGGCGCGCTCACGCAGTATTCACCCGGCGGCCCCTACCAGAGCCTGTACCGGCGCCAGGCCGAGCGAGGCTTTAGCGTGGTGGTCAGCCAACGCTACGAAGAAATCCTGGCGCCGACGGCCTTGGCCTACTCACGGCAGTTCTGGCTGAACCTGAGCATGACCCTGATGATTCTGGCCAGCCTGGTGTGGACGTTGCGCCTGCTGCGCAAACGCCAGGAAGCGTTCAGCGCCCTGGAGCACGCACAGCAGGTCAACCAGCAACTGATAGAGCGGCTTGAGGACGAACACCGGCGCAGCAGCCACGCCGCGGCCACTGACCACCTCAGCGGCCTGCACAACCGCCGCCAGTTCGTCGAAGTCGCTGGGCTTGCGCTGACCCGGCAACGGGGCAAACGCCGGTTGATGGCCATCCTGTTCATCGACATGGACCGTTTCAAGTCGATCAACGACTCACTCGGCCACAAGATCGGCGACCTGCTGCTGCAAGCCGTGGCCGGGCGAATCCAACGGTTGCTGGAGCCGGGCGACGAAGCCTCGCGTTTTGGTGGTGACGAGTTCGTGGTACTACTGGCCGGTCAGCGCAGCGAAGAGCAGATCAACGTCTGGGTACGCGAGTTGGTGCAGAAACTCTCGACCACCTATGCGCTGGATGGCCAGGAGGTCAACACCAGCCCCAGCGTCGGCGTCAGTATCTGCCCACGCGATGGCCAAGACATCGACAGCCTGATCCGCTGCGCCGATGCCGCGATGTACTCGGCCAAGCAGGCCGGGCGTGCCCAGTACCGCTTCTTCGACCCGTCGCTGAACCTTTCCGATATCCATGCCTTCACCCTCGAGCAAGCCTTCGGCGCGGCGTTGGCCGAGCGCCAGTTCATCCTGCATTACCAACCGCAGATCCGCCTCGATACCCACCAGGTGCTGGGCTACGAGGCACTGGTGCGCTGGAACCACCCGGAATTCGGCCTGCTTTACCCGGACCGCTTCATCGGCCTGGCCGAGCGCAGTGGCTTTATCATCGAGCTTGGCTGGGAAGTGCTGCGCCTGGCTTGTGAGGCGCTCGCCCGTTGGCACGCGCAGGGCCGCGAAGCGCGCCTGGCGGTCAATGTTTCGGCGCTGCAGTTGCGCCAGGCAGGCTTCAGCACGCGGCTACTGAACAAATTGCAAAGGTACGGCATCGCCCCACACCGGTTGGAGCTGGAAATCACTGAAACCACCATCCTTGACCCCGAGGGCACGGCGGTCGAGCACCTGCAGCGCTTGCGCGAAGCGGGCCTGGGCATCAGCCTGGACGATTTCGGGCGCGGCTATGCAGGGTTCGCGCACCTGCACTCGCTGCCGTTGAGCAAGCTGAAAATCGACCGTTCGTTGATTGCGCCGTTGTCCAACAGCCATGACGACAGCCCGATCGTCTCCTCCACCATCATCCTGGCCAAGCGCCTCGGCCTGGAGGTGGTGGCCGAAGGTGTGGAGACCCGTGAGCAAGTGGTGTGCCTGAAGCTCGCCGGTTGCGACATTGCCCAGGGGTATCACTTCAGCCGCCCACTGTCGCCGGCACAACTGCTCGACTACCCACCCTTCAACGGCATCGATGAAAAGGTAGGTGTCTACTAAAGAGGGATGGATGCCAGGACAGGCAAGCCGATTCGGTTTATCGTGTCACCACTGAATACCGGCTACTGCACCATGACCGACATCGAGCGCTACGTCCGCGCCGCCACCCGTGACAACACGCGGCGCAGCTACCAGGCTGCCATCGACCATTTCGAGACCCAGTGGGGTGGCTTTCTGCCCGCCACCGCCGAGGGCGTGGCCCGTTACCTGGCCGACCACGCCGAGCAGCACGCGGTGAGCACTTTGCGTCAACGCCTCGCGGCCCTCAGCCAATGGCACATCAGCCAGGGCTTCCCCGACCCGACCAAGGCGCCGCTGGTGCGCCAGGTACTGCGCGGTATCCGCACCCTGCACCCGACACCGCCAAAACAGGCTGCACCGCTGTTGCTGCAACACCTGCAAACCGCCGTGCAATGCTTCGAGGACGAAGCCCGCCAGGCACGCGAATGCCACGACTTGACCACCCTGCGCCGAGCGCGTCGCGACACGGCGCTGCTGTTGCTGGGGTTTTGGCGAGGGTTTCGGGGGGATGAGCTGGCGCGCCTGCGCGTCGAGCACATCCAGGCTGAAGCCGGTGTCGGCATCACCTTGTTCCTGCCTCGCAGCAAGGGTGACCGCGAAGCGCTTGGCGTGCAGCACCGCACGCCGGCACTCAAGGCATTGTGCCCGGTCAGCGCGTACCTGCAGTGGATCGAAGTGGCCGGCATCGCCCATGGCCCGGTGTTTCGCAAGCTCGACCGCTGGGGCAACCTCAGCGACGCGGCGCTCAACAGCAACAGCCTGGTTGGGCTGCTCCGGCGCATGCTGGAGCGTGCCGGGGTACCGGCGGCGTTGTACACCGGCCACTCGCTGCGCCGTGGTTTCGCCACGTGGGCCACGGCCAATGGTTGGGAACTGAAGTCGTTGATGAGCTACGTGGGCTGGAAGGACGCCAAGTCAGCACTGCGCTACATCGACTCGGCGCAACGCTTTGGTGAGCTGGCCGTGTTACCGGCCAGCCAGGTGCACAACCTCATTCCTTGAAGGCGTGGCGCGCAATGCCGCCGATTTCCGGGCGGATCGCATAGAGGTCGCCAGCATCCGGGTAGTGCCGCAGCTCTACAGCGTTCATGCCGAACCGCGCGGTGGTGATATACAAGGTGGTCATCCCTTCACCGCCAAAGCAGCAACTGGTCGGGCGCGTCACCGGCATCACCACCTGGTCGGTCAGGTGGCCGTGACGGTCGTAACGCAGCAGGCAACTGCCATTGAACTGGCACACCCACAGCCCGCCTTCGCGGTCTAGCGCAATGCCGTCCGGGCGCCCCAGCTCAGCAGGTGTTTCGGCAAACAGCGTAACCTCGGTCAAGCGGCCTTCGGGCAGGTACTCGGCGCGGTAGATGGCGCGGGCGACCGAGTCGACGAAGAAAACGCTTTTCCCGTCTTCCGACCAGGCCAGCCCGTTAGGCAGCGCCATGCCATCGTGGATCACCTGGTCGCTCAGTTCCGCGTCGAAACGGAACAAGGCGCCGGTCTTGCCACTTGGGGCTTCGTCCATCAGGCCGCTGACGAAACGGCCCTGGGGGTCGCAGGCACCATCGTTGAAACGGTAGGTGGAACGCGGGTGAACCGGCACGGAGTATTGCCGCACCTTGCGCGCGTTCACGTCCAGAATGGCGACACTGGAATCCTCGGTGAAGATCAAGTTGCCCTGGTCGGTCAGGGCCAGGGCGCCAATGCGTGCGGCCGACTCATACAGGCTTTCGACCTCGCCGTCCGGGTTCAGCCGATTGATGCGCCCATCGGTGATATCGACGAAGTACAGCGCGCCGCTGCGCGCGTCCCAAACCGGGCTCTCGCCCAGATCGGCGCGGGTGTTGGCGACCTTGACCGGTACGTAATGGCATTCCTTGATGCGGCTCCAGCGTTCGGCCACTTCCTTGAAGTTGCCCGCCTGTACCCGCGCCAGGTCGCGTGGGTAGCTGACGCCGCTGTTCTCGGTGAAACGGGTGGCGGTGAACTGCCCGTTGCTGGCACGCAGGATGTAGCCCGTGTCGCGGCACAGCGAGCTGGCCAGGTACAACAACCCTGGGGTGACCCATTCGGGCTTGAGCTCTTCCGGGGCCTGGGTCACGCCCCACATGCGGGTCTTGGCCACGGGCGAGATGGCATTGACCAGGATGCCGTGCTCCATCCCTTCCATGCTCAAGGCGTTCATGATGCCGACCTGGGCCATCTTGCCGGCTGAATAGGCCACCAGCCCGGGCTGCGAATAGCGCTGGTACATGGCGCGGTCCGAGGTGGTCAGCACCACGCGCGGGGCGGCGGAATGCTTGAGGTACTTCCAGGCATGCTTGGCCAGCCACACCGGGGCGTGCACGCTGATGCCCAGCGCGCGCTGAAGAAAGGCTTCTTCCTGCGCTTCGATGCCCTGGTAATCGACCCAGCCTGCATTGTGAATGAGGATATCCAGTGCGCCAAACTGCTCGATGGCCAGCTCGATCAATTGTTGGCAGGCGCGTTCGTCTTCCAATTGCCCGGCATGGGCGATCGCGTTGTAGCCCTTGGCCTGCAGGGCCGCGAGTGCCTGGGCTAGGGCCGACGGGTCCTCGCCCTGGCCTGCCCGGTCAGTCCCCAGGTCGCTGATGACCACGCGGGCGCCTCGCTCGGCCAGTGCCATGGCGTAAGCCAGGCCCAGCCCTTGGGCAGCACCGGTGATGATCGCGACTTTGTTCTTGAATGGGTCTGTGATTGGCATTGCAGGGCACCTTCGATTCTCCTTTTTTACGATAACAATAAAAAAATCAATGACTTAATATTAAAAGCATGCAACTTTGATATCTCAGGGATATCACCGAGGCTTTGTCACTCGGTGGCCACGCACTATGATGGCCGCCTTGCAGGGGTGGCGCCTGCCAGGCACCCCGGCAAGTCGATGAAGGAACATAGAATGATCGAGACACGTTTGCTCAGGCAGTTCATCGCCGTAGCCGAAGAACTGCACTTCCACAAGGCCGCCATCCGCCTGCACATGGCGCAGCCGCCCCTGAGCCAAGCGATCAACCGCCTTGAAGAAAAGCTCGGCTTCAGCCTGTTTCTGCGCAACAAGCGCGGGGTCAAGCTGACTGCCGCTGGCATGGCCTTTCTGGAAACCGCCTACCGCACGCTCAAAGAGCTGGAGCAAGGCATCGAATACGCGCGCAATGTCTCGGAAGGCATCTGCGGCAAGCTGACCATCACGGCCATCTCCATTGCGTATTACGAGTCGCTGCTCACGACCTTGCGCAGGTTCCGCGAGGTCTACCCGAATGTACGCCTGACCATCCGCGAGATGCCCTCAGCCTCGCAGGCCAAGGCCTTGATGGCCGGCGAAGCCGACATCGGTTTCATGCGCAAGCTGCCGATGCCGCCCGATACCATCGAGTCGCGGCTGTTGCTCAACGAGCAGATCATCATGGCCCTGCCCGCCAACCACGCCAGGGCCCATCAGCCGCTGGTCGACCTGCGCGATTTTGCCGAAGAGGACTTCGTCTTCACCCCGCAAGCCCTGGGCAGTGGCTACCACAGCCAGTTGATCGCCCTGTGCGAGTCGGCCGGTTTCTACCCCAAGGTGGTGCAGGAGGCGGCGCAGATCCACACCCTGATCGGTCTGGTCGCCTGTGGCTTCGGTGTGGCCCTGGTGCCGGAATCGATCGCTTACTCGACGCTGCGTGAGCGCGTGCAATTCCGCCCGATCCGCCCGATCAAGGACCAGCCCACCCCAACCATGGGCCTGTACATGAACTGGAACATCCAGAACGCTTCGCCGGCCCTGGGCAGCTTCATCGCCATGCTCGACCAGGGCGCGCCGAAGCGCTTCAGCGACACCCTGCAGAACCCTCTGATCCTGTAGCCCTACACCGTCAACCGGTACTCACGTAGCCAGGTGTCCAGCGCCAGGGCCGTCTCCAGGTTGTTACGCCGCAGTTGCGAGTTGAAATAGCCCTCGGGCTGGCGCAACTCGGCGGCCAGCCGACCGTGGTCGATGATCTGGAACACGGGCCTGTCTGGCGCCTTCAGCAACTGCCGAATGCGCTCGCGCAGAAAGCGCTCATAGGCCAGGTTCGCCGACGTCGGGTACGGGCTTTTGCGCCGTTGCAACACCGCAGGCGGTACCCGGTCGGCGCCGGCCTGCTTGAGCAACCATTTTTCCTCGCCATCCTTGCCCTTGATCGACCACGGCACGTTGTACACGTACTCCACCAGTGAATGATCAGTGAACGGCACCCGCACCTCGAGGCTCGCGGCCATGCTCAGGCGGTCCTTGCGATCGAGCAGAATCGGCAGCCAGCGCTGCAGGTGCATGTGGCAGATTTCGCGCATGCGCCGTTCCTGCGGACTGTCCCCTGGCAGATGCTCGACGCTGTCCAGGGCCTGGTGATAACAGCTGTCCTGATACTGGGCAAAATCGCAGGCCCGGTTGAACTCAGGGTTGATCAGCTCGGGCTGCAGCAGTTGCATGCGCGACAACCAAGGGAAGCGCGCTGCGGCCACGGCCTGCGGGTCGCGGAACCAGGCGTAGCCCCCAAACACTTCATCTGCCGCCTCACCGGAGATGGCCACCGTGGAATGCGCGCGGATCGCCTTGAACAACAGGTACAGCGAGGTGTCCACGTCGCCGAAGGTGGCCGCGCTGTCGTTGGCGCGGTACACCGCCAGGCGGGCCGGGTCCGACACCAACTCCCGGTTGTCTATGAGGATGGTCTGGTGCCGGCTGCCGATGTACTGGGCCGCCGCCAGGGCATAAGGCTGGTCACGTTCGGGGCGAAACGCATCACCCTGAAACTGCTCGGCCTGGCCGACGAAATCCACCGAGAACGAATTCACCGCCCCGCCCTGCTCGGCCACTAACCGCTGTTGCGCCATGGCGGTCAGCAGGGTCGAGTCCAGGCCACCGGACAGCAGCGAGCAAACCGGCACATCGGCATGCAACTGCTCGCCCAAGGCATTGTCGAGCAGCTCGCGGGTGCGTTCGACCGTGGTCGCCACGTCGTCCTGATGCTCGCGGCGTTGCAACTGCCAGTAGCGGCTGATCTTTACCTGCCCCTGGGGCCGCCAGGACAACCGATGCCCCGGCGGCAATTCGCTGACCCCGCGAAAGGCAGTGCGGGTGGTGCCCCGGGACAGGCTTAAGGCATCCACCAGGCCGACCGCGTCTAGGGTGCTGGCAACCTCGGGGTGGGCAAGAATCGCCTTGATCTCGGAGCCGAACAGCAACCCCTGCTGGTGACGGGCGTAGTACAGCGGCTTGACCCCCAAGCGGTCACGCACCAGCAGAAAGTGGCCACTGCGCCCATCGAACACGGCGAAGGCGAACATGCCATTGAGGTGGTCGCAGCACTGCTCGCCCCACTCCAGGTAGGCGTGCAGCACCACCTCGGTGTCGCTGCGTGTTTTAAACACATGCCCGGCCTGGCGCAACCGTTCGCGCAGGGCATGGTGGTTATAGACCTCGCCGGTGTACACCAGCGCGACGTCTTCACCCGTGGCGAAGCGGTAGGTCATGGGCTGCACGCCACCGCTCAGGTCGATGATGGCCAGGCGCCGATGCCCGAGCAAGGCGTTGCGGTGCTGCCAGCTGCCGCTGGCATCCGGCCCGCGCAAGGCCAAGGTATCGGTCATGGCGCCGAGCACCTGGCGCTGTTGCGCGAGGTCGCGGGTGTAGTCCACCCAGCCTGTAATTCCGCACATGGCTCGCCCCTTACACCTGAAGACGACGGGTAGGCAGCAGGCCGATCAGCGCCTGCACACGTTTGGCGATGTCCAGCAACTGCTGCTCGCTGTCGCGTCGGCCCATGATCTGTATGGCCAGGGGCGCCTTGCCGTCAGCGCTGAGGGCGATCGGCACGGTAATGGCCGGCAGGCCGCTGAAGCTGGCCAGAGGGGTGAAACCGATTTTCTGGGCATAGTCGTGATCGTCCGGTGACGGAATGGTCGAATCACCTGGTTGCGGGCTGCGCCGGTCGAAGGGCCGGTTCGGGTCCATCGGGAAAATAACGACATCCACCTGGGCGGCCTCGAACCAGGCATCGATACCCGCCCGCACGGCGTCCATGCGGGCATGAATGCGCGAGTAGTCGCTGTCGCTTACCCCTTCACCTACCTTGAGCGCGCTGAGCGTTGACCAATGCAGTTCGCAGTCGAAGCGTCGCGCCCAGGCCGCAGATGCCAGCCAAGCGTCGCGCGCGCACAGCTGCCAGGCATCGCCACGGCAGGCCCACAGGTCGGGCATGGCCACTTCACGCGGGGCCATGCCCAGGTCGGCCAGTGCAACACGGGCCTGGCTCAACATGTCGAGCATTGGTGCGCTGGTCAGCGCAGGGTCGAGCGCGTGTTCAAGCACGCCGACACGGTACTGCTGCTTGAGCGGCTGCTGATCGCCCAGCAACGGCCCCAAGCCCAGCATCGGCAGCAGCAGGGCAAAGTCGTCGGCGCTGCGGGTCACCCAACCCAAGGCGTCCATGCGTGGCGACAGCGGGAATACTCCGGCCAGGCTGGCGGCCTTGTGGGTCATGCGCAAGCCGACCATGCCACAGTGGGACGCCGGCCAACGCACCGAGCCCAGCACATCGGTACCCAACGAGATGTCGCACAGGCCCGCAGCCACGGAAACCGCAGAACCGGTGCTGGAACCCGATGGGTCGATGGTCGGGAAATGCGGGTTGCGGCAGCCTGCGCCGAACGCGATGTTCAGCTCGGTGGTCGCCACCTTGCTGGTCAGCGCGATACGCGGGTCGAGGTAGCTCAGCGCCTCGGCGCTGCGTTGCGGGTAGTGACGGTAGCTGCGCAGCCCCAGGCGGGTCGGCAGGCCGGCGACGTCCACGGTGTCCTTCACCCCCAGCCGGACCCACGGCGCCTCAACTGGGCGGGTGCTGGTCAGGCAGCGATAGTGGCTGTCGGCGTGATCGCGCCAGGCCTCATACTGTGCAGCCCAATCAGCCGCCAGTGCAGGGCTGCGTTCCAGCAGTTCGAGGCGCTTGCGCAGGCTTAGGCCGAGGTATTCGGGCTGTTCGCGGCCACTGGCCAGCGGCGCACCGCAGTGGTTCAGGTAATGGGCGATGGTGCCCTGGGTATCAGCGTGGCTCATGGGTGTATTCCTTGACAGTTAATGAGGCGGCCCACGGTTGGGGCTTGCCGGTGGCAGACAGCGGCAGGTGTGCGACCCGGCGCACGGCGACCGGTCGCGGGTGGTGCGCAGGCCAGTGCGTGAGCGCTTCGCGCACCGCCTGCTCGGTCAACGTTGGCGAACTGAACAGCACTTCGAACGCTTCGGCGCGCAACCCATCGCGCACCGCCACGCAGGCCAGGGTCGGGCACTGCAGGCGTTGGCCGAGCTCGCTGGCCAGGTGCGCCAGGTCGAGCCGAACCCCGTTGACCTTGATCAGGCTGCTGGCCCGGCCCAGCCATTGAAAGCGTCGCGCGTCCAATGGCAGCACCAGGTCATCGCAACGGTGATGGTGTGCCGGGGTTGCAGCGCCCTGCTCCCTCGCGATGCGTGGGCTGCCGACGTCCAGCGGGCCGGCTGCGCCGATCGGGCTCAGCAACTCGACATCGCTCAGCAGCGTCCACGGTTGCTCTGCGGTACTCTGCGCATCCAGCGCACGATAGGCCATGGCGCCGGTTTCGGTGGCACCCAGCAGCTCGATGAAGCGCACCTGCGGCCCTGCAAAGCGGTGCACGGTGGCCAATGCGTCCGGTGGCAACAGCGATGCGCTGTGCACCACCAGTACCGAACGCCGTACTGAAAGGCGCGCCAGCAGTGCAGGCAAGAGCCGCCAGGTGCTGGCAATGGCGAGGATCACACAGGGCCCGTCGCCATCGAGCTGCGGTAACTGCTGCTGTTCCAGCGAGCAGGCCTGTAACCGCGCGCTCAGCCATTGCGCACCGACCTCGCCCAGGATCATCCCATAGCTGTGGCAGCTCGGCGCGAACGACAGGACCTCGGTCGCGTCAGCCGCCCAGCGGCCGAGAATCAGCGCGGCCTCGTCGACCATCTGCGCGTGGCTTCGTAGCCAGTGGCGTGGCGCGCCGGTGGAGCCCGACGTGGTGAACAGATGATCGCCGCTCACGGGGTGGCCTGCAGGGTCAATTGGTCTTCGCGTTTCTGGGCGACGAACTGCTCCATCTTTTCCAGTGTTTCAAACCAGTAGCGAACGTCGTCACTCAGGTAATCCACTTCGATGGCGAAACAGGCTTCAATGGCGGTGATGACCTCGACGGCCATCAGGCTGTCGAAGCGTTCGCCTAGAAAATCGCGGAAGCTGTCACGCTTATCGATGGCGTTGATCTCGTCACCGAGTAATTGCGCCAATGCTTGACGAATCTGCTGCTCAATAGAAAGGTTGCTCACGCGCCTGGTTTTCCTTGTTGATGGTGGGCATTGATCAATGCCGTTCCCGCGCTGTAGAACACGTGTTCTGGCAGGATCGGATCAAACTGCAAATAGATGAAAGCGTTCGGGTAGTGACTGACCAGGCAACGGTGCAGGCCTTCGGCCAAGGCCGCATGGGCCAGCCCGTCGCGCGCCACCGACAGGGTGATGCGCAGGTAGAACTGCAACGCCACGCCGCTGCCATCCACGGTCGGCAACGGCATGCCGGCGCTGAACACGCACCCCGGTTCCAGCGGATTGAAAAACACCATGCAGTGCGCGGTATCGGCGCCCTGCGCTTTCAGCAGGCGGGTGAACGCCAGGGCCAGGCGCTTGCGCTCGATGGGCTGCAGTGGTGCGCAGGTAACAGAAATGGTTGGCATGCCTGCTCCTCACGACAGCTGCAGGTTGGGCAGGTGCTGACGCTTGCCTTCGGCAAACCCCTGCAACAAGCGCCCCAGGCAATCGGACAGTGCGTCGTGGCCCTCCAGGTACAGCGGCGACCAGGCATGGCCTTGGCCGCTGCGCACCTTGTCGAGGAAGAACTGCAGGTGCGCGCGGTCGACCGGCAACCCCTGCGCGGCGCCGAACGCCACGGCCTGGTAGGTGCTGAGCAAATCAGGGATGCGCTGGCCGAAGTTAGCGAAGCCGCCTTGGCGCACCTTGTGTGCAACCAGCAGTTCGTTTGCCTGCTCGCGCACATCCCGGCCCACATGGTGCAGGCAGATCAAGGCTTGCAGGCTGGCACGCAAGGACGTCTGCCCTCGTGGGTAGGCGGCGTGCCCACCTTGCTGAGCGCAGCTGGCCACAAAGGCCTCCAGCGCCACAAGGTCGACCCCAGCGTTGTTGCCCAGTTGCTGGAGGATCGCCACCGCAGACGCCGTGGACACCAGGTCCGACCCGCGCCCCTCCCAGAACCCGAAGCCACCATCGGGGTTCTGCAACGAGGCCAGCCAGTGCCCGACCGCCTTGCGCGCCGCTGGCTGGCCGGCGAAGGCGCCCGCCGCCAGGCCCCAATTGGTGCAGCGGACTTCGGCGCCCCGCCCTGGCATGTACATGAGTCCAGGCTCGTTAGGCATTTGGCAGCCTTCGATCCAGTGCAAGGCTGCCGCCCGTTGCACAGCATTCAGCTGTTCGCCGAGCACGGCAGCCGCCGTGGTCAGCACATCCGCCGCGCTGTCGACCTGCCGATAGGTGTAGCCCCCCTGAGGCAGCGCCAAGGTCGCGATGAACCGTGCAATGTCATCTGCCAGGTGGGCCACCGGCTCTCCCAACGCCTTGAGCGAGCCCACCGCGCAAAAAGCGGCCCAGACGTCCTCGCCGTCATAGCCCTGCCAACGCACGAAAGCGCCACTGGGCCGACGCAGTGCGTCGATCCAGGCGATACACGCGTGGCGCGCCAAGGGCTGCGCATGCAATGCCGCAAGGCTCGCCGTGGCGCGGTAGGTCGCCCACAGGCACGGCTGCTCGGCAGCCTCGCTGAAGCGAAAGCCGCCGCTTTCCACCTGCTGCGCCTGCAACCAGGCAATCAACCGCGGCAGGTCCCACCGCGGTGCTGGCAGCCCTTGCTGGGCCAGGGCTCGCGCGGCCATCACGCCGTAGAAGCAGGCTCGGGTGTCGGCCAAGTTGCGCTGGGCAAAGTCCGCGGACCAACTGAGGCCGCCATTGCTGCACTGCAGCCCTTCCAGCCAGGCGTACAACGCCGGGGCATCGGCCACCTGCCCCTGGCACACCTCGATTAACGTGCGCACGGCATAGTGGGTGGCCCAGACGTCCGCCGTCTGGCCGGGGCACATGGCGTAGGCATCACCGTCGAACAGCGTTTGCAGCCAATCGGCAGTTTGGGCGCCATGGTCAATGGCGATACCCAGGTCCTTGAGCGTTTCGGTGCAATAAAAAGTCGCCCAGGCGTCGGATGGCATGCCCTTGCTCCAGGCGAACCCCCCATCGCGGTTACGCCGGGACTGGATATAGCTGTGCAGGGCCGGCGTATCGACGCTGTCGAGGCGCTCGACCCAGGCCAGGCCGCGGATCGCGGCGTATGTGCACCACAAGTCAGGCTGGCCGTTGCCCAGACCGCGCCCTTGGGCAAGGGGTGACGTGGTCATTGCTTGCCCCCCACGAAGCGCAGGTTGGTCTTCTTCCAGCTTTTTTGCGAGCCACCGCTCTTGTTGATGGCCGACAAGTTGTTGACGAACAGCACACGGCTCCAGCGCAGCCCCATCAGTTGCTCGGAACGTGCCAGCAGCTGCGCTTGCAATGGGCCTTCCTGGGCGTTGTCCCAGTGCACGTCACGTTCAAGGATCAACGCGGCGCTGTCGTTCTGGCGGTCGATTTCGATCACATAGCCAGTCGCGTCGCAGGCGCCGTAGACCACCTCTTCGACGGCGCGAATCTCAAGGTCTACGCCGGCCACCGCGATGCTGTCGCTGTCGCGGCCATTGACCAACAGGCTGGGGCTGCTCCGCCCGGCTTGCCAAGGCGCGGTAAGGGTGACGCTGTCGCCGGTGTCCAGCCGCAGTAACGGCCGCGCATACAGGTTCAGCGGGGTGACGACGAGGCGGCCGGTCAGGCCTTCGGCGGGCGTTACCAGCCTGCCGTCCGGCAACAGCAGCTCGAAATAATTCGTGGCCGTGGCCAGGCGCATCTGCTGGCCCGCGCCTACGGCTGCCAGCGTGCCGGTCTCGGTACTGCCATAACTGGCGTCGTGTACCTCGCAGTGCCACCCGCGGGCCAAACGGTCACGAAACGGCTGGGTGTTGACCTCGCCCAGCAGCATGATCGTGCGCACCGACTGGGCAAACGTGTCGAGCAGCTCCCGCTGCTTGAGGTAGCGGGTCAGTTGCACCAGTACGCCGGGCGCGATGAACAGCACCGTGGGCCGGTAGGTGTCGAAGGTCGTGCACACCCGTTCCCAATCGGTGATGCCGGTGGTAAAGGGATAGAGCCGTACATGCGACACGTCGAGGTATTCGCAGACGTTGGCGATCAGGTCGCCGACCGGCACGATGTCCGATGGCATCAGGTTGGCCACCCGCGCCCCGGGCTGCAGCACCGCTCGCCAGTGGCTGGCGACGCTGACGGCATTCCAGATGATGTCGTGTTTCAGGCGCGGGGTTGGGGTTGGCTCGCCGGTGGTGCCGGTGGTGGCGTAGTACTTGGCCGCATCGCCAAGGGCTACGGTGCAAAACGCCAGGGGTTGGCTTTTCAGCGCGGCCTTGGCGGTCAGCGGCAATTGCTGGAACGCTGTGAAGCTGTAGGGGCCAATCCCTGCGTAATGGCTACTGTGTTGTGCACGCGTCCAGACTGCTTGCAACTTGCGTTCATAGAATGCGGCATCGGGCACGCGCCCGACCTGCTGTTGAAGTTCGCCCTCGGCATCCTTCAACACGCCGAAATCCTTATCGCCATGAACTAACATCGACTCGCCCTCTCGAATAAACAGTGCAGAGAATTGGCGAGCGACGGGGGTTAAGTAAAATACTTAATAGTAAGTAGCGGTGAGAGTCGGACGGTATTACTGGGCCGAAATAGAGCCTTTTGCGTGGGTTGTATGTAGCGCTTTTCTGATCAAAATCAGCGATTCGGCCTTTGTTTATGGCGAGATATCAAACAAAGATAATTTCCATATTTGCCAAGTCTCATAACTTCGGCATGGACGTGTAGGCGCAGCCTTAGGGCGCGAAAGGGCTGCAAAGCAGCCCCCACACTAGTTGCACTTACACGGAAATCTCTGACCGCGCTTACACCGCGCAGCGCCACAGCCGGGCGATATCACCGGCGCGCGCCTGCAGCAGCTCGCGGGCGTTGGCGCACGCCTGCTCCAGGCTCATCGGCCCGCTGGCCAACGCAAAGGCTGCGTCGATGCCGTGGCCATACAACTGCTGATACCCCTCCCCCAGCGTGCCCGCCAGCACCACCACCGGTACACCATGGCGCTTGGCGACCCGGGCCACGCCCATTGGCGTCTTGCCACGTAGGGTCTGGGCATCGAAACGTCCCTCGCCGGTCAGCACCAGGTCGGCGCCTTGTACCAGCGCGTCCAGGCCAGCGAGCTCTGCTACCACCTCGACGCCAGGGCGGAACTGCGCGCCCATGAACGCCTTGGCGGCAAAGCCCATGCCGCCTGCCGCGCCGCAGCCCGGGAAGTCACGCACGTCCTCGCCCAGCAAGTGCGCGCAGTGATCCGCAAAGTGCCCCAGTGCCTGGTCCAGTGCTTGTACTTGCTGCGGGTTTGCCCCCTTCTGCGGGCCGAAGATCGCCGAAGCGCCATTGGCACCGCAGAGTGGGTTGTCGACGTCGGCAGCAACCTCGACCTGGACCTCGGCCAGCCGAGGGTCGAGGTCGCTGGCATCGATACGTGCCAGCTTTGCCAGGGCCAGCCCCCCTTCTTCCAGTGCTTGCCCCTCGGCATCCAGCAGCCGCAGCCCCAGCGCGCGCAGCATGCCACTGCCGCCGTCATTGGTCGCGCTGCCGCCAATGGCCAAGACAATGCGGCGGGCACCCGCAGCCAAGGCGGCGGCGATCAGTTCGCCCGTACCCCAGGTGCTGCTGCGGCAGGCATCACGCTGCTGGGTGGGCACCAATTGCAGGCCACTGGCCTGGGCCATTTCGATGATCGCCGTGCGGCTCTGCGGCAGCCAACCCCAGCCGGCCTCGACGCTGTGCCCCAACGGCCCACGCACAGCCAGGCGGCGTAATTCGCCCTGGCTGGCGGCCAAGATGGCGTCCATGGTGCCTTCACCGCCGTCGGCCATGGGGCATTCGACGAGCTCGGCATCAGGCCACACGTCGGCCAGGCCGGTGGCAATAGCGCGGGCGACACCGGCAGCGTCGAGGCTGTCCTTGAACGAGTCGGGGGCGATGACGATCTTCATGGGGATTCTCCTGTCCAGATGAGCGGCATGCTGACAGTTGCCTGGCAAGGTGGCCTCGGTCAAATGCACAAGACGGCGGAGGCGTTGTTTGGGCAAATGCCTTTGGCCAGCGCTTCACTCAGCTCGCAACAACTGCAACCCCAGGTACAGGCTGAGCATCCCCTCCATCCGCAAGGGGTCGACCTCGCCCAGTTCGGCGATCCGCTCCAGCCGGTAGCGCAGGCTGTTGCGGTGAATGCCCAAGGCGTCGGCACAAGCCTGGCTCTGGCCATCATGGGCACACCAGGCGCGCAGGGTCGCAATCAGCTGACCACTGGCGTCCTTGGCGCGGATGCGTTGCAGCGGTTGCAACAGCTCATCCAGCGCATCGTCATTGCGATGCCGCCACAGCAAGGCCGGTAGCCGGTACCGCTCAAGGCTGAGCAGGCGCTCGGCCGGCAGCACCTCTTGCCCATAAGCCAGCAGGTCGCGCACCCGGCGATAACCACGGCGCAGTTGTTCCAGGCTTTGCGCCACGCACCCCAGGGCCAAGCGCTCAACCTGCCAGCCGTGACGCTCGAGGCGCTCCAGCAACCGCGCGTCGTCCAGCACCAGACCCGCCGGGCGACACCACAGCAGCGATTGCCGTGCGGGGCTGACGCACCAGCTGTCCGGGTAACGGCTCATCAGCCAGGACGACAGGGCTTCGGCAGGCGGCCCTGATTCCAGCTCGAACAGGCAAGGTACCCTTGGCAGTTGCGGCTTCAGGCCGAGCTGACGGGCTTCATCGAGCAGCCGAGGCGAATCGCCGCTGCCGCCTAACAGCAAGGCGAGCAGGTCGTCGCAGCGTTGCCGCCGCCATTGCTGTTCAACCTGCAGGTGGCGCTGGGCCAGGAGCATTTCAGCAGTCATGCGCACCAGTTCGCCATAGGTACGCAGCTGCTGCGGGTCGCCGGTCAAGCCCAACACCCCCATCAGCCGGCCATCGAGCATCAATGGCAGGTTCACCCCGGGCTGCACGCCTTTGAGGCACTTGGCCGCGTCCACGTCGAGCTCGACGATCCGGCCGTTGGCCAGCACCAGTTGTGCGCCTTCGTGGCGGGTGTTGATGCGCTCCGGCTCGCCACTGCCCAGGATCAACCCCTGGCTGTCCATGACATTGACGTTGCACGGCAAAATGGCCATCGCCCGATCAACGATATCCTGCGCCAGGTCATGGTCGAGTTCGAACATTCAAGGGTCCTTAGGGTGGTAGGCTTTGGTCCCGGGCACAGCGCCCCTGGTCAATCGCTGTGCAAAAGCACAAAGACAGGCACGTCGCTGTCCCCGAGACTCGTCAGGGCGAGCGCCGGAACAGGCGACGCGGTGACAACCATAACAACAGAGAACCCGATCATGGCACACAGCCCCGCCCCTGACCAAGGCACGGATACCACCCGCAATGCGCTGTACCGGCGCATCACCCTGCGGCTGATTCCGTTCATTTTCATCTGCTACCTGTTCAACTACCTGGACCGCGTCAACGTCGGCTTTGCCAAGCTGCAGATGCTCGACGCGCTGAAATTCAGCGAAACGGTATACGGCCTTGGCGCCGGTATCTTCTTCATCGGCTACGTCCTCTGCGGCCTGCCGAGCAACCTGGCGCTCAACCGCTTCGGCCCCCGGCGCTGGATCGCGCTGATGATGATCGCCTGGGGCAGCCTCTCGACCTGCCTGCTGTTCGTCACCACCCCCACCGAGTTCTACACCCTGCGCCTGCTGACCGGCGCGGCTGAAGCCGGCTTCTTCCCTGGCGTGGTGCTGTACCTCTCGCGCTGGTTCCCGGCTGCCCGTCGCGGCGCAATCATGGCCTTGTTCATGTCGGCGATCCCGGTGTCGGGGCTATTGGGCGGGCCGTTTTCCGGCTGGATCCTCGAACATTTCGCCGCCGGCCAGCATGGCCTTGCCGGCTGGCAATGGCTGTTCCTGATTCAGGGCCTGCCCACCGTCGTTCTGGGTTGCCTGGCAATCCGCCTGCTCAGCGACGGCTACCAGAAAGCCGCCTGGCTGAGCCCGGCCGAACGCCAATTGATCGAAGCCGACCTGAAGGCCGATGCCGCGAGTAAACCCGCCACCACCGGTGACGGCGTGCTCGCAGTGTTGACCAACCCGTTGATCTGGACGTTCGGCTTCGTCTACTTCTGCATCCAGAGCGGTGTGTACGCGATCAACTTCTGGCTGCCGTCGATCATCAAGAACATGGGCTTCGACAACCCCTTGTTGATTGGCTGGCTGAGCGCCATTCCGTACCTGCTGGCGGGTGTGTTCATGATCGTCTGCGGGCGTTCGGCAGACCGGCGCAACGAACGTCGCTGGCACCTGGTGGTGCCGATGCTGATGGGCGCCATTGGCCTGTTGATTGCGGTCAACTTTGCCAGCAACCCGACCATCGCCATTCTTGGCCTGTCGATCGCCACCATGGGCGCCCTCACCGGCCTGCCGATGTTCTGGCCAATGTCTACCGCCCTGCTCAGCGCGGGTGCAGCCGTGGCCGGCCTTGCGCTGATCAACTCGGTGGGCCAGATGGCCGGCTTCCTCAGCCCGTACCTGGTGGGTTTCATCAAGGACCAGACCGGCTCGACCGATGCTGCGCTGTATTCGTTGGCGGCATTGATCGTGGTCGGTAGCCTGGTGGCGCTGCGGGTAACGCGCGCAGGGGCGTTGGCCACAGCCAAGGCCAACTAGAACGCCTGTGTAGGAGCAGCCTTGTGCTGCGAAGAGGCCGGTGATAGCAGCGAACATTTGCTGTCTGATCACCGGCCTCTTCGCAGCACAAGGCTGCTCCTACAGGGCAATGCCCCCGATCGTCGGCTCGGGTCAGCAACTCATCACCACAGGCGTCAAATGGTTCCAAAGGCCCCTTTGGAGAACCCCCATGACCCAGCACGCCGTGGCCCGCCTCGATCAGCTCGACCCCAACCGCCCCCTGCGTGTGCAGGCCGGCAGTGAAGAACTCATCCTGATCCGCCAGGGCGACCTGGTGCATGCCTACCAGGCCAACTGCCCGCACGCTGGCGCCCCGCTCGAAGAGGGCGTGATCTGCTCGGGGCTGCTGGTCTGCCCATGGCACAAAGCGGCCTTTGCCGTGGACGAAGGTGCGGTGTGCGAACCGCCGGCACTGGCCGACCTGCGCCGCTACCGTGCGTGGGTCAAAGGTGATGAGGTGTGGGTGGATGACCAACCCCTGGCCAAGGCCGAGCCCCCGCGGCACAGCGATGCCCGTTGTTTCGTGGTAGTCGGTGCCGGCGCAGCCGGCAGTGCCGCCGTCGCTACCTTGCTGCGGCACGGTTTCGCCGGCCGCCTGGTCTGGCTCGACCAGGAACACCAGCCGGCCTACGACCGGACCGCGCTTAGTAAATTCGTCATTGCTGGGCAAATGCCACCTGATGAAGTCCCTGCCCTGCTCGAAGCGGATGACTTGCGCAAAGGCCACCTGATCCGTCAGCACGGCAAGGTCCGCACACTCAACAGCGAGAAACGCCAGATCATCCTTGCCGACGGCCAGCACATCGACTATGACGCTTGCCTACTGGCAACGGGCGGTAAAGCGCAACGTCCAGCGCTCCCGGGGGCAGATCTGCCGGGTGTATTCACCCTGCGCTCACGTGAGGACGCCGCGCTGTTGCTCGACGCTGCAGAACCCGGGCAGCCGGTGGTGATCGTCGGCGACGGTTTCATCGGCCTGGAGGCCGCCGCTGCACTGCGCAAGTACGGCCTGCAGGTGCACCTGGTCACCCGCCATGAGGTGCCGTTGGCCAAACAGTTGGGTGAACGTATCGGGCGCAGCATTCGCGAACTGCACGAACGCAAAGGCGTGGTCTTTCACGGCCCCACCGAAATCGAACGTTTCGAAGGCCAGGCTAAGGTGGAGGCCGTGTTGCTGGCCAACGGTGAACGGCTGCAGACGCCATTGGTATTGCTGGGCACCGGGGTCAAACCTGCCACGGCCTATGTGCAAGGGGTGGCGCTGGCCGACGATAAATCGCTGCCGGTCAATGCCGAAATGCGTGCGGCACCCGGGCTGTGGGCTGCCGGAGATATCGCCACCTTCCCCCTGGCTGGCCGGCCCGTGCGCATCGAACACTGGCGCCTGGCCCAGCAACACGGCGTGATCGCTGCGGCCAACATGCTCGGCGAGCAGCGCCGCTACGAAGATGTGCCGTTCTTCTGGACCTACCAGCATGGGCGCACCTATGAAGTCCTGGGGCATGCACGGGACTGGAACCGCATTGAGTACGTCGGCCAGCCAGAGCAAGGCGACTTCGTCGCGCTGCAATGCGTGGATGAGCAGGTCGAGGCCGTCATCGCCAAGGGCTACTCGGATGCCATGGCGCACCTGTCGCAGCGGATGAAGCGGCCGTTGCGGCTGGACGAGGCGCTGAAGCTGATTGGCTGACTTTTTCGGGAAAAAATCAGCTATGGTTTCCCCACCTCTAATAACAAGCATTTCGTGGAGCGCCCATGGCCGCGCACACCCCTTCACCCCGCGCCAGTGAACTGGCCGCCTTCGTCGACTGCCACTTCGCCGAGCGCGGCCTGACGCCAGAACCGGTGATTGCCGAATCCTGGTACCGCAGCATCACCCAGCACCGCCTGGACCCTGAACTGCGCCACGTCGACAACATCCTCAGCGCTGCCGAAATCCGCCAGCACCAGGCCCAACACGAGGCCTACCTGAGCATCGCCAGCCAAGGCGTCAGTGGCCTGGCAAGGCGTGTGGTGGATGCCGGTTTCGCCGTGCTGCTCAGCGACGCCGACGGCATCACCCTTGATGCCCGCCTGCCAGCCGACCACCAGCGTTACACCCGCTCCGGGTTGATCGTCGGCGCGCGCTGGGACGAGTCGATCGCCGGGACCAACGGCATTGGCACTGCACTGGCCTCGCAGCAAGCGCTGACCATCCACCGTCAGGAACACTTCCTGGCAACCAATGCCCGGCTCAGTTGCTCGGTGGCGCCGATCTTCGATGCCCACAACCAACTGCTCGGCTGCCTCAACGCGACCTGCCTCTATAACGACGGCCCCAAGCAGGCCCAGCACCTGACCTTGCAGTTGGTGACCCTGTACGCCCGGCTTATTGAGAACAGCCATTTCCGCCAGCGCTACCGCGACTGCCTGACGTTGGCCATCAAGCCGCGTGACGATTTCTCCGACCTTGCCGCCGAGCAACTGCTGGCCCTGGACGAAGGCGGCCGGGTGATAGGCGCCAATCGGGCGGCCTTCCTGGCGCATGCCGGCACGCTGTTGGGTGTGGCAATCGAGCAACTGCTGCCTGCCAACATCGACCAATTGCTCGACCTTACGCGCGGCGGTGCCCGTGGCACTCAATTGCACGGGCATGTGCAGGCGCATCTGCTGGACGTCGGCCTGCGTATACCGGCCGGCTACCGCCAATCCACGCCGTCGCGGCCCCTGCCCGCGCGGGCGGCGTACCCCACGCTTGAGCAATTGGCAGGCGAGGATGCGCAGTTGCAACAGGGAGTGAAACGCCTGCGCAAGGTGCTCGACAAGGACATCGCCATTTTGTTGAACGGCGAAACCGGTACCGGCAAGGAGGCCTTCGCCCGTGCCTTGCACCAGGCTAGCCAGCGCCACGCCAAACCCTTCGTCGCACTCAACTGTGCAGCGATACCCGAGTCGCTGATCGAAAGCGAACTGTTCGGCTACCGCGCTGGCAGCTTTACAGGTGCCAATCGCAAGGGCATGAAAGGCAAGCTGGAGCAGGCCAATGGCGGCACGTTGTTCCTGGATGAGATCGGTGACATGCCAACGCACCTGCAAACGCGCCTGCTGCGGGTGCTTGCCGAACGCGAACTGGTACCTCTGGGCGCAGAGGCGCCGGTGACGCTGGATATTCAGGTGATTTCGGCAACGCACCAGGACCTGCAAGCCATGATCGGTGATAGAGGCTTTCGCGAAGATCTTTACTACCGGCTATGCGGCATGCGCATGACGCTGCCGGCATTGCGTGAGCGCAGTGACCGACGTGAATTGATCGAGCGGTTGTTGGCGGGGTTGCCGGGAGGGGCTGGTTTGCGTTTGAGCGATGAGGCCCGGCGTTGCTTGCTGGGGTATGCCTGGCCGGGGAACGTGCGGCAGTTGCTCAATACGTTGCGCCAGGCGGTAGCGCTGGCGGAAGGTGGGGTCATAGAGCTGGCAGATTTGCCGGAGGAGCTACTGAACCGTGCAGTGCCTGCCAGGCCAAAAGTGCTGGAACAGCAGGTCGAAGATGCCGAGGCGCGGCACTTGCTGGAGGTTTTGAAGCGAGAGCGCTGGAACATGAGCCTGGCGGCAGAGGCTGCGGGGATTTCGCGGTCGACGTTGTATCGGAAAATGAAGCGGTACGGGATCGTTCAGCCGAACCAGTTGGGGTGACTGTACCGGCCTCTTCGCGGGCAAGCCCACTCCCACAGGTACACCACAGTTTTCAAGCCTGTGGGCTCACCTGTAGGAGCGGGCTTGCCCGCGAAGAGGCCAGAAAAGCCAACCCTTATCCCTGGATGTACACCACCTGCGTACGCGTGTACTCATACAACCCGTGTTTGCCATCCGCCCCGCCGATCCCGGACTTGCGCGCCCCGGCATGGAAGCCCTGCATGGCCTCGAAGTTTTCGCGGTTGATGTAGGTCTCGCCAAAATCGATCTCGCGGCTAGCCTTCAACGCCGCGTTCAGGTCGCGGGTGTACAGCGAAGACGTCAGCCCGTACTCGCTGTCATTGGCCAAGGCAATCGCCTCGTCCAGGTCATCGACCACCTGAATCGGCAGCACCGGCCCAAAAATTTCCTTGCGCATGATCTCCATGTCGGCGGCGCAGCCCGCGAGCACGGTCGGCTGGTAATGGAACCCGGCCCCCAGGTCCGCTACCTGCCCGCCGGTCACCAACTGGGCGCCCTGCCCGACCGCCGTGCGCACCATCTGCGCTACCTTGTCGAGCCCGGCCTGGTTGATCAGTGGCCCCATGTCCAGGTCGGCCTGGCGCGACGGGTCACCGTAACGGGTCGCGGCCATGGCCTGGGCCACCTTGTCGACGAAGGCGTCGGCTACCTTGCGCGCCACATACACCCGCTCGGCGCAGTTGCACACTTGGCCAGTATTGATCACCCGCGAGGCAACAATGGCTTTCGTCGCCAAGTCCAGGTCAGCGTCCGCGAGCACGATCGCCGGGGCCTTGCCGCCCAGTTCAAGGTTGAGCTTGGTGATGTTCGGCGCTGCCGCCGCCATAATCCGGGCCCCCGTGGCGACGCTGCCAGTAAAGCTGACCAGGTCGATACCGGCATGGCTCGACAGCCCATGACCGACGCTGGCCCCCTTGCCACCGACCACGTTGAACACCCCCGTTGGCAGGTCGGTCTCGGCCACCAGCTTGGCGAATTCATAGCAGTTGATGGGCGTTTCTTCACTGGGCTTGATCACGATGGTATTGCCCGTGAGCAGCGCCGGCGCCATCTTGCGGGCGATGAGGAAGAACGGGAAGTTCCAGGGCAGTATCCCAGCCACCACACCCAGCGGCTTGCGCATCAGGAAAATGTGCTCGTTGGCACGGTCGCTGGTCAGCACCTCGCCTTCCAGGCGCCGCGCCCATTCCGCCATGTAGTCGAGGTAGTCGGCGGTGAAGTTCACCTCGACCTGTGCCAGCCCCGGCACCTTGCCGCCTTCCTGGGTGATGATGCGCGCTAAGCGTTCGGCATTGGCACGCACCTTGGCGGCGATCTGACGCAGGTAGCCGGCGCGTTCGATGGCAGGTTTCGCTGCCCAGCCTTTTTGCGCGTTGCGTGCCGCTGCAATGGCCCGCTCCACCTGATCGACCGGCGACTCCGGCACACGCCCCAGTAACTGCGCGTTGGCCGGGTTGTACACCTCGATCAGCCCCTCGCTGGGTACGAAGGCGTTGTCGATGTAGTTCTGGTAGATCGCTTCAGTCATGGTCATCTCACTCCTGTGACGGGTTGTCGGCCAGTGACGGCTGGGCAGCCGGCTTGGCGCTGAATTGCTGCCAGGCGTTGCCTTCGCTTTTCAGGTCATGGGCACGCTTGATGAGGTACTGGTGCACCTGCTCGACTTGCTCGGGCTTGAGGTTGTCGGCAAACGACGGCATGCCATCCGGCACGCGGCCGCCATAGAGGATGCCGAGGAACATCTGGTGTTTATCAGCACTGAGTTTGCGCAAATCTGGCAGTACACCGCCGCTGATGGCATGGATGCCGTGGCACTGTGAGCAGTTGCCGTCGTACAGGGCCGCACCGGCGGCGACAGTCTTGGCGTCGGCGGTCAAGGGTGGGGGTTCGGGCGCATTGGCGGGCGGCGCAGGCTCACGCAATTTGGCGGTACCGCCAATCTTGTAGGTCAGCACTTGCGAGAACGGCTGTACCCCGGCACGTAACGACAACGCCCCGGCAAACGTCGAGAAGGCCCCGCCCCAGCCGGCCATGAAGGTGACGTACTGCTCGCCATCGACCGAATAGGTGATCGGCGCTGCCATGACGCCACTGGCGGCGGGTGATTCCCACAGCTTCTTGCCGGTGTCGGCGGCATAGGCGATCACACGGCCATCGGCGCTGCCCTCGAACACCAGGTTGCCGGCGGTGCTCAGGGTGCCGCCGTTGAAGATGGTGATGTAGGGCACCTCCCAGGCCGGCGCCTGTTTCACCGGGTCCCAGGCGATCAGCTTGCCGGACCAGGTCTTGGCCATTTCCAGCAGGCCATCGGCACCCTCGGGCATCATGCCGGTGCGTAACCCCAGCTGGTACACGCTTTTGAACGGGTTGCGCTTGGGCGCCTCGGGGATGTGCTCGTAATAGGCCGACATGATATGCGCCGGGATGTACACCAGGCCGGTATTGGGGTTGTACGACATTGGGTGCCAGTCATGCGCGCCCCAGAATGCCGGCGTCACCAGCTTGCGCTTGCCGTCCTTCCAGTAGGCCGCTGCCTCGTCGTCGAGAATCGGCCGCCCGGTTTTCATGTCGATGCCCTTGGCCCAGTTCACCGGCACGATATTCTTCGCGGACAGCAACTCGCCGGTGGCCCGATCGAGCACATAGAAGAAGCCATTCTTGGGCGCCTGCATCAGCACTTTGCGTTGTTTGCCGTTGATCGGCAGCTCGGCGAGGATCATGTGCTGGGTGGCGGTGAAGTCCCAGGCATCACCGGGGGTGGTCTGGTAGTGCCAGGCGTATTCGCCGGTATCGGCATTGACGGCGACAATCGACGACAGGAACAGGTTGTCGCCTTTGGCCTGGCTACGCCATTTAGGGTCCCACATCGAGCCGTTGCCAACGCCGATGTACAACAGGTTCAGCTCAGGGTCGTAGGCGAACGAATCCCAGGCCGTGCCGCCGCCGCCCCACTCGACGAAGGCATCGCCGTGCCAGGTCTTGCTGGCAATCTCCATGGCCTTGTCTTCAGGCGGCAGCTTGGGGTCACCCGGCACGGTGAAGAAGCGCCAGGCCTGCTTGCCGGTTTCGGCGTCATAGGCCGTCACATAGCCACGCACACCAAATTCTGCCCCACCGTTGCCAATGATGACCTTGCCATTGACCACCCGCGGCGCACCGGTGATGGTGTAACTGCGCTTATGGTCGTCGCGGGTGTCCACCGACCACACGCGCTGGCCTGTCTTGGCATCGATCGCCTCCAGGCGCCCGTCCAGCACGCCGACGTAGACCTTGCCCTGCCACACGGCCACGCCGCGGTTTACCGCATCACAGCACGCCTCACCGGCGCGATTGCGGTCTGACTGCGGGTCGTATTTCCACAGCAGCTTGCCGTTGCGGGCATCCAAGGCATACACCACGGAAAACGGCCCCGTGGTGTACATCACCCCATCGACCACGATAGGCGTGGCTTCTACACCCCGGTCCAGGTCGAGCTTATAGCTCCAAGCCAGGCCCAATTGATTGACGTTGTCCTGGTTGATGGCCTTGAGCGGGCTGAAGCGTTGTTCATCGTAGGTACGGCCGTGGCTCATCCAGTTGCCAGGTTCCTGGTCGGCCTGGATGATCCGCTTGCCATCCACTTCTGCAGCAAAAGCGGTTGCGCAGCACGCCAAGGCAAGGGCCAGGCAGCCCAAGGCGTGCGGAAGGGGCCGGCGGTGCGGGCCTGTTCGGTTCATGGTCGGTTCTCCGTTCTTGTTATGGCGACACCGCATCAGGCGTCGATATCAGACAGAGCAACGGCTGTGCCAGCATCACCCGGCACCCTCGAAACAGGCATTACAGAGCGGTTGCTAGCCAAACGGCCGGGCAATGGCTGAGGCCTGCACATGCAGCAGCCATGGCACAGCTGATGCAGGCATGACACAGGTGTGTCAGCCACTGTGGCGGGCTTTCAATGGCGTGCGGTTGTGTGTAAAACAGGCAGACAAGCCCACTGCAAAGGACTCAACCGCATGATCTACCGTCCCCTTGGCCAGAGTGGCCTGCAGGTTTCCGCCCTTACCCTGGGCAGCATGATGTTCGGCGAGCAGACCAGCACCGAGGACTCACTGCGGATCATCGAAAAAGCCTGGGACCAGGGCATCAACTTCATCGACACCGCCGATGTCTACAACAGCGGGCGTTCGGAAGAAATCGTCGGTGAAGCCGTGGCGCGCCATCGCCAGGACTGGATAGTGGCGTCCAAGGTCGGCTTTGGCCCGGCCGACGGCCTGCCCAACCGCAGCGGGCTTTCGCGCAAGCACATCTTCAATGCCATCGACGCGACGCTCACGCGCATGGACCTGGACTACCTCGACGTTTACTACCTGCACCGCGAAGACCACAAGGTACCGCTGGAAGAAACCGTGCAAGCCATCGGCGACCTGCTGCGCCAAGGCAAGATCCGTTATTGGGGCGTCTCCAACTTCCGCGGCTGGCGCATTGCCGAGCTGTGCCACCTGGCCGAGCGACTCGGCGTGGCCAAGCCGGTGGTGAGCCAGCCGCTGTACAACATCGTCAACCGCCAGGCAGAACCCGAACAGCTGACCGCTGCGGCCTACCATGGCCTGGGCGTGGTGCCGTTCAGCCCCTTGGCCCGCGGTGTGCTCAGCGGCAAGTACGCACCCGGCTCGGTGCCAGATGCCAGCAGCCGTGCCGGGCGCCAGGACAAGCGGATCATGGAAGTGGAATGGCGCCAGGAATCATTGGCCATCGCCCGCCAGATCCAGGCGTATGTCGAAGCCAAGGGCGTGGGCATCGTCGAGTTCGCGATTGCCTGGGTACTTAATAACCAACTGGTGAGTTCGGCCATTGTCGGGCCGCGCACCGAAGCACAATGGGACACCTATGCCGGCGCATTGAACGTGAAAATCACGGCGGAGGATGAAGCGTTCATCGATTCGCTGGTAACGCCGGGCCATGCCTCGACGCCAGGGTTCAATGACGTGGCGCACTACGTGAGTGGGCGACTGGCGCGCAATTGATGGCAGCCGTTTGATTGAAGCCAAGGGGCCGCAAAGCCGCTTGGCGGCTCTACCGCGCTGCGGCAGATACAAAAAAAGCTCCCTATCTTTCGATACGGAGCTTTTCTTTACACGCCACACAATTGCCAGGCTTCACGCCGTTCGATCAAGCACCCAGGTCAACACGCAAGGTTGCAAGCACCTGTTCGAACGCCGAGCCGGCGGGTGCGTGTCTTACTCAGGTCGCACTTGGGCGGCCTGCATGCCTTTTTGCCCTTTTTCGGCAACAAAGCTAACAGTCTGGCCTTCTTTCAGCGACTTGAAGCCGTCCGATTCAATGGCTTTGAAATGAACGAAGAGGTCGTCGCCACCACCCGCTGGGGTAATGAAGCCGAACCCTTTTTCATCGTTGAACCATTTAACTGTACCGGTTTGTCTGTTGGACATGCTCTGAGCCCTCGATGGCTTATTTGATGCGTTTTACGTGAAATTACAACGAGGGCCTTATCAAACAACCAGCCCCTGCAGTGGCATATTGAGCGCTTTGGCGACGATAAGCTACTAAGAATTCCACCAAGCCGCAAAATAGCTGTGCCCTGTACCCGATTTCCCCCGCAAAATGGGGGCTGCGGCGGTAAACAGAATCTTCGTTTAATCGCCCCTGGGCGGTACTGCAGCCGGCCCCAGGTAACGCGAAGTCCACTCAGCCAGTGGCAATGGGGGTTGCTGATCGACGATACGCCGCCAGATCAAGCCCAGGTCATGCCCGTTGAACATCGATGCCACCCCTGCCCCTCGCCACGCCGTGGGCGTGTCGGCAATCCAGTGCCCCTGGCTGTCGCGGTGGGCCATGTTGAAGCGGAAAGTGTAGTTGCCGGGGATGCCCATGCGCAGGTCGGTCACCACCAGGGCGCCGTCGATTTCGTCATAGCGCAACCAATCATCCGTGAACCAACGCAGGCGTTGATGCAAAGGCGCACCGGCAAGCGCAGCGGCCAGCTCAAGGTTGCGTGGCAGGCGCTGCATTTCTGGCGGTTGCTGGTCGAACCCGCTGCTGACGCCTTCGTAGTAGTCGCCGTCCGGCGTCTTGGCCAGTACGCGCCAGATCAGGCTGTTGAAGGCAATCGGCACGGCACGTACGTCGCTGACCGTGATGCCCTGCTGGTCCAACGCGGCCTGAAAGCGTTGCTCCGCCTGCATGCGCCCAGCCAGGCCAAAGCCGAGGTAGGCCGTACTGAAAACCAGTGCCAGGGTCAGCAGCCGCACGGCAGTGCCCGTCACGCCCTTGGCGAGGGTGTAAATCACTGCCGCCAGCAGCGGCACGGTGTAGACAGGGTCGATGATGAACACCGCAGCCCAGCTTTGCGGGGTCAGCGCCAACGGCCAGAACAGTTGCGTGCCATACACGGTAAAGGCGTCCAGCACCGGGTGCGTGACCAGCACCAGCCAGAACGCGAGGAACAGGCGCGGCACGGTATAGCCTTTGCCTGGCCAGCACCGGTTGACGCACCAGGCCAGCAGCAGCGCCAGCCCGGTCAGGACGAAAAGGGAGTGGGAGAACCCCCGGTGGTAGGTCATCTGCGACACCGGGTCGGCGTAGCGGATGACCACGTCCAGGTCGGGCAATGTGGCCAGCGCTGCGCCGTACAGCAGCGCTCGGCGGCCCTGGATGCGACCGAGCACAGTGCCCTGTAGGGCGGCGCCGAGTACGGCTTGGGTCAATGAGTCCAAGGCGGGATTTCCTGAGAGGATGACGCGTGAAAGCTAACCCCCTCTACCCTCTGGGTGCAAATGCGGCTCAGTGACAAAAGATGGCAGCTGGGTTTTCACAACAACTGCCAGGTGTACACCAGGGTCAAGCGATTCTCGTCGATATCACTGCGGTAGTTGGACCGTGCCATGGCATTTCTCACGCGAATGCCCAGGCCTTTCAACGCCCCACTCTGCACCGCATAGCCGATATCCAGGTCGCGCTCCCGGTCACGGCCCTCGTAGCCCTGCCCGGTATCGACATTGTTGCCGGTGATGTAGCGCACCGTTGCCGTCAGCCCCGGTACGCCCATGGCGGCAAAATTGTAGTCGTAGCGCACCTGATAGGAACGCTCGTCGGTGTAGGCGAACTCGTAGGTTGGCACCTCGTTGCCCAAGGGGGAGATGTTGGCAAATACTCGCGGGAACGGGCTGTCGCCATAAATGCCCTGATACCCTGCATGGAAGCTGTGCCCGCCATGGCGGGCGGTGAACAGCGAGAAGAATGCCTGGTTATCGATACTGCCCAGCAGGGCGTCGCCGTCCTCGCGGGCGGTGAAATAGCCAAGGTTGGCGCTCAGCACCCAGTCGCCGACAGGTTTGCTGTGTTTGAGGCCGACAAAGCCTTGCTCGTAGATATCTTCCAACTGCCCGTACCACAGGCTGACACTGCTTTGGTTCGCATTGAACGCGTAGTCGCCCCCCACATAGTTGAACGCATCACCTTCAGCCTGACGCATTGGCACGTGGCCGAGCATGGCATTCATCTTGCCATCGCCGCCCTCGTTGCGCAGGTGCGTTGAGGTCAGGTGCCCGGCTTGCAAGGTCAGCCCCTGCAGCTCGGTCGACAACAGGCTGGCACCTTGGTAAGTCGGCGGCAGCAGGCGGATATCACTGAACGTCAGCACTGGCAGGTTGGGCTGCAGTTCGCCCACCCGCAGCTCGGTTTTCGACAGCCTGGCCTTGAACGTCGGCGCCAGGCGGCTGTATTCGTCTGCGGCGCGGCCATCGCCATGCACCGGCAACAGGCCGGTATTGACCCGGTCGGGGCTGCTGTCGAGTTTGATGCCCAGCAGGCCGAGTGCATCCACCCCGAACCCCACCATGCCAGGCGTGTACCCCGATTTGAAGTCAAGTATGAAGCCCTGGGCCCACTCCTCGGCCTTGGACTGTTGATTGGCGCCGACAATGTCGGAGAAGTCGCGGCTGAAATAGTAATTACGGGCACTGAGGCTGGCCTTCGAATCCTCGAAGAAGCCGCCTTCAGCAGCCAGCAGCGGTGGGCTGAGCAATGCCAGGCCAATAGCGACGCAAGGGGTGTGGTTCATTCCGAAGCTCTCTTGATCTTGTTTTTATGGAATAAAGCGCTGGGAACACAGGCATCATGGGGTGCGGCGCATTACCTCCCGCGCTTGAGGCCGCCGCAGAACGAGTAGCGCGTGGGCCAGCAGGCCGAACAGCAGGCCCCAGAACGCCGCCGACAGGCCAAGGAAGGACACCCCCGAAGCGGTGACCAAAAAAGTGAACAGCCCGGCATCACGCTCAGCAGGCTCGGCGAGGCTGCGTGCCAGGGCTTCGCTGATTGCCCCGTACAGGGCCAGCCCGGCAAGGGCCGCGATCAGTGCCGCCGGAAATGCCGCGAACAGCGACATCAAGGTGGCCCCAGCAACCCCAAGCAGCAGGTACAGCACACTGCCGGCGACGGCCGCGACATAGCGCCGGCGCGGGTTTTCATGGGCCTCATGGCCTGTGCACAGGCTGGCGGTGACGGCCGCCAGGTTCAGGCCGTGGCAACCAAAAGGCGCGAGCACGGCGCCACCGATGGCGCTGGCACTGATCAACGGGCTGGCCGGTGTGGCGTAACCGGCGTTGCGCAGCACGGCCATCCCCGGCATGAATTGCCCGGTGAGGGCCACCAGCACCATGGGCAACGCCAGGCTGAACACCGCCGCCAAGCTGAATTGCGGGGCAATCCATTGCGGCGAGGCCAGTTGCAGTACCAACGCCTCGCTGCGAAACGCCCCGCTGGCCACGGTCACGACGGCGCCCACGCACAGTACGGCGGCCACCGCATAGCGCGGCTGAAGCCTGCGCATCAGCACATAGGTGATGAACATGGCCACCACCAGCAGCGGCTGTACCGGCAAGGCGCGGAACACCTCGATGCCGAAACTGAACAAGATGCCGGCTTGCATTCCGGCGGCAATGGAGCCTGGCAGGCGCGCGATGATGCGGTCGAAGGCCCCGCTGATGCCAATCAGCAGCAAGACCAGGTTGGCCACCAGGTACGCCCCCACGGCCTGCTCCAAGCCGAGCTCAGGCAGGGCCGTGACCAACAGCGCCGAGCCTGGGATCGACCAGGCGATCACGACCGGCACCCGGTAGCGCAGGCTGAGTACAGCGCCGAGCACTCCGCTGCCCATGGAAACGGCCCAGACCCAGGAAGACAGCTGGCCATGGGACAACTGCGCGGCCTCGGCAGCGTGAAAGATGATCACCAATGGGCCGGCGTAGGAGATCATCGTCGCCAGGCAGCCGGCGACGATGGCAGACAGCGAGCTGTCCTTGATCAGGGTTTTCATTACGCTTGCGCCGCCGTAGCCAGGCCATGGCGCTTGCCACTGACCAGGTGCACGGCCATGGCCAGCGCGGCAATCGCGCCAGGGATGGCGAACGCGATGAAATTCAGTTGCAACGGCAGGTTGATGCCCATCAGCGCGCCACCCAGCAGCGGGCCGACAATGGCGCCATTGCGGCCAATGCCCGACGCCCAGCCCAGGCCGGTGGAGCGCACCGCCAGGCCATACATCTGTGCCGCGCCGGCATACAACAGGATCTGCGTGCCGATGGTGGTGGCGCCGGCGATGAAGATCAGCAGGTACAGCACCGGCATCGGGCTGTTCACCCCCAACAGGCTGATCGACAGCGCGGCGGCAATGAAGAAACCGACCTTGACCTTGACCAAGTTGTAGCGGTCGCCCAACCAGCCCCCCAAAATCGCCCCGGCCATGCCACCGAAGTTCAGCGCCAACAGGAACGACAGGCTCGAACCCAGGCTGTAACCCGCGTTGGCCATCAGCTTCGGCAACCATGAACTGAGCGCGTAGACCATCAGCAGGCAGCAGAAGAACGCCAGCCACAGGGCCAGTGTGCGCACGGCCAGGCCGTTGCGGAACAGCTCGACGACCGAGCTGCCAGCCCCCTTGCGGTCGGTTGCCTGAAGCACGTCACCAGGCTGGATGTCGCACGCGGGGTCAAGCTGTTTGAGCAGCTTGCGGGCTTCTTCGGTGCGCCCTTTACGTACCAGGAAGCCAATGGATTCTGGCAGGTAATAGAGAATCACCGGCAACAGCAGCAGCGGTACCGCCGCAGCGAAGAACATCGACTCCCAGCCGAAACGCGGCAGCATGAAAATACCGACGCCTGCCGACAGCATGCCGCCCAGCGAATAACCACTGAACATGATCGCCACCAGCGTGCTGCGCAGGCGTTTGGGGGCGTATTCGTTCATCAATGCCACGGCGTTAGGCATCAAGCCGCCACACCCGAGGCCGGCGATGAAGCGGTAGATGCCGAACTCGCTGGGGCTGGTGGCAAAGCCGTTGAGGATGGTCGCCGTGGAGAACAAGGCGAAGCAGATGGCGATGCCCTTCTTGCGCCCGATGCGGTCGGCCAGGCTGCCGAATACCAGGGCGCCGAACATCATGCCGAACAGCGCATAACTGCCCAGGGCGCCGGCCTGCAGGGGCGTCAGGCCCCACTCTTTCATGATTACCGGCAGTACCACGCCGTAAATGAACAAGTCATAGCCGTCGAAGATCAGCAGCAGGCCGCACCAGGCCATGACCATCCAGTGGAACGCGGTAAAGCGCGCATTATCGATGATCGGGTGCACGTCAAGGGTTCGCATGGCATCTGTCTCTGTTGTTTTTGTTGTGGAGTAAAACGGTTGCCGGGGGGGGGCTGGCTCAGCCGAGGTCGCCGCCCCCTACCGGCAGCGTTACGCCGGTGATGTAGGAAGCTTCGTCGGAGGCCAGGAAGAGGATGGCGCCGACCTGCTCGTCGATGCTGCCGTAGCGGTGCATCAAGCTGCTGTCGAGGGTCTGGTCGACGATTTGCTGGTACCAGGCCTTTTCCTGCGCGCTCTGCTCGGCGGCGTTGCGCGGCACGCGCCGTGGCGGTGCCTCGGTGCCGCCAGGGGCAGTGGCATTGACACGGATACCGCGCCCGGCGGTTTCGAAAGCCAGGCAGGCGGTGAGCGCGTTGACGCCACCTTTGGCCGCGCCGTAGGGCACGCGGTTGACGCCACGGGTGGCGATGGACGAGACGTTGACAATGGCCCCTGCCCCGCGTTCGAGCATGTACGGCAACGCGGCATGGCAACACCACAAGGTGGGGAACAACGAGCGGCGCACTTCGGCCTCGATCTGTTCCACTTCGTAGTGTTCGAAAGGCTTGGCCCAAATGGTGCCGCCGACATTGTTGACCAGGATGTCGAGGCGGCCGAACGCTTCGACCGCAGCGGCCATGACGCGGGCACAATCGCTGTGCAGTTCGAGGTCGGCGGTGAGGGTCAGCATGCCCTCGCCGGCCAATTCGTGGACCAACTCGGAGCGGTCCACCGCCACCACCTGCGCGCCTTCGGCCTTGAGCCGCCAGCACACGCCGCGGCCAATGCCTTGGGCGGCGCCGGTGACCAGGGCGACTTTGCCTTGAAATCTTGTGTTCATCAGTATTTCTCCATGCTGACGCGGACGCTGTGGGAGCGGGCTTGCCCCGCTAGCAGACCCCACGGTGGATGGCACGGGCTGCGCCCGTGTTCGCGGGGCAAGCCCGCTCCCACAAGGGCGGCCCCAAGGAAACTCAGGCCGCGGCGGCGAACTTCTCGTAGTAGAAGTTCGCCGGCGTAATGCCCTGCTCGCGAACGTACTGGCTGACTGCCTCGACCATCGGCGGTGGCCCGCACAGGTACACGTCCACATCGCCGTCATTGAGGTGGCGCGGTTCGATGTGCTGGGTGACATAGCCTTTCTGCGGGTACTGGCTGTCTGGGTTGGCCACGCAGGCGCTGAAGGTGAAGTTTGCAATGCGCGCCGCCAAGGCCTGCAGGCGGTCCAGCTCGACCAGGTCGAAGTCGTTGGTGACCCCGTAGATCAGGTGCACCGGGTATTCGCTGCCCTGCTCGGCGATCTTCTCCAGCATCGCGGTGAACGGTGCCAGCCCGGTGCCACCTGCCAGCAACAGCAGTGGGCGCTGGATCGGCCGCAAGTAGAAGCTGCCCAGCGGCCCAGCCAGGCTCATGCTGTCGCCGGCCTTGGCCAGGTTGGTGAGGAAGCTGCTCATCAAGCCGCCCGGCACGTTGCGGATCAGGAAGCTGACCTCGCCGTCCTTTTGCAGCGAGCTGAACGAGTAAGCGCGGCTCTGCTCGCTGCCGGGCACCTTGAGGTTGACGTATTGCCCCGGCAGGAATGCCAGCCGGCTCAGCGCCTCGCCCTTGATCGACAGGGCAATGGTGCTCGCCGACAACTGGCGCACGTCGCTGATGGCGGCTTCGAAACTGGCCTGTTCGGTCTTGCACACGTGCGAAGAGGCCGGGATGCGCACCACACAGTCGGATTCAGCCCGCATCTGGCAGGTCAGCACATAGCCTTCGGCGATTTCGTCCTCGCTCAGGGCGTCTTCGATGAAGTTGTCGCCCAGGTCGTAGCGCCCGGACTCGGCCTTGCACTTGCAGGTGCCGCAGGCGCCGTCGCGGCAGTCCAGCGGGATGTTGATGCCCTGGCGGTAGGCGGCGTCAGCCACGGTCTCATGGCCAGTGGCCTCGATGAAGCGGGTTACCCCGTCCTCGAAATTCAGTGCGATCTGGAAGCTCATGTTGCACCTCGCGGGCGAGCCTGCCCGCGGCGCGCCATGCGGCACACCGGGCGGCTCGCGTTACCTCGGTTCAGATGTGGTAGATGTCGATGACCTGACGCACGTAGTCGTTCTTCAGGACCACCTTCTTGGCCTTGATCAACGGCTGCTCGCCGCGCAAATCGAGGGTGTAGAAGCTGCTGCCGAAGTAGCTGTCGGTGGTCTTGTAGCGAAAGCTCAGGGTGTGCCAGTTGAAGCGCACCTGGCAGTAACCCTCGCCCTGCTCAACGATCTCGATGTTGCTGATGTTGTGCGAGGTACGGGTGTCCGGCACGGTCGCGCTGGAGCGCTCGGTCTTGATGCGGAACACCCGGTCCTCGAGGCCACCACGGTTGCCGTACCAGATCAGCGAGATTTCGCTTTGTGGGTCTTCGGTGAGGCGGTCGTCATCGTCCCAGGACGGCATCCAGAAGCTGGCATCGGCTGCGTACAGCTCCAGCCACTGGTCCCATTCGGCGTCGTCCAGGTAGCGCGCTTCGCGGTAGAGGAAGTCGCGCACGGTTTCGTAGAGGCTCATTGCACGGCCTCCACGGGGATCAGTTGCTGCTCATCCTTGAGCGCCTGGATCATGGTGTCCTGCCAGTACTTGTGTTGCAGCACGAACAGGCCTTCGTCCTCGGTGCGCACGCCTGACAACAGCGGCTTGAGCTCGATTTCCTGGGCCGCCTCGTCAGCGCCCTCGACCCAGTGGGCAGCGCCGCGGGACATGTCGTTCCAGCCGGTGCCGCCGCCGTAGCCGGTCTGGCACGAGCGGAACTCTTCAAGGTCGTCCGGGGTGGCCATGCCGCTGACGTTGAAGAAGTCCTCGTACTGGCGGATGCGCTTGGCACGGGCGTCAGCGCTCTCGCCTTTGGGCGCGATGCAGTAGATGGTGATTTCGGTCTTGTTTACCGAAATCGGCCGGGCAATACGGATTTGCGAACTGAATTGGTCCATCAAGTACACGTTGGGGTACAGGCAGAGGTTGCGCGAGTTCTCGATCATCCAGTCGGCGCGTGCTTGGCCGTAATCGGCGGCCAGCTGGTCACGTCGCTCGTAGGCCGGGCGGTCTTCTGGGTTGGCCCAACGGGTCCACAGCAGCAGGTGGCCATGGTCGAAGGAATAGAAGCCCCCGCCCTGCTTGGCCCAAGCACCTGCGCTCATGGTCTTGATCTCGTCCCCCGACTCGCGCTGTTTGCGCTGGTTCTGGGTGGCGGCGTAGTTCCAGTGCACGGAGCTTACGTGGTAGCCGTCGGCGCCGTTCTCGGCGGTGAGCTTCCAGTTGCCTTCGTAGATATACGAACTGGCGCCACGCAGCACTTCCAGGCCTTCGGGCGACTGGTCGACGATCATGTCGATGATCTTGGCCGACTCGCCCAGGTGCTCTACCAGGGGCTTCACATCGGCATTCAAACTGCCGAACAGAAAGCCCCGGTACGACTCGAAGCGCGCGACCTTGGTCAGGTCGTGGGAGCCGTCGCAGTTGAAACTGTCGGGGTAGCCGGCGTTGCTCGGGTCTTTGACCTTGAGCAGTTTGCCGCTGTTGTTGAAGGTCCAGCCATGGAATGGGCAGGTGTAGCTGGCACGGTTACCGCGCTTGTGCCGGCACAGCATGGCGCCGCGGTGGCTGCAGGCATTGAGGAAGGCATTGAGTACCCCGTCCTTGTTGCGCGCGATAAAGATCGGCTGGCGCCCCATGGTCAGGGTGAGGAAGTCGTTCTTTTCGGGGATCTGGCTTTCGTGCGCCAGGTAGATCCAGTTGCCCTCGAAGATGTGCTTCATCTCCAGGTCGAACAGGCGTGGGTCGGTGAACATCTCGCGCTTGCAGCGGTAGATGCCCTGTTCACGGTCGTCTTCGAGCATGGCATTGAGGTAGTCGAATCCCAGGGACATGGCCAGGGTCTCCATTGTTATTGTTCAGACCATGTCAGGTTAGGGATCGAGGGGGGGCGGCAATATCCTATTCGTGCAGAGTGGTATCCGATTTGTGCAAATCAACGCCGGTTGCGCAGTGTGGCAGAGGGCAGTTCCCCGAACTGTTGCCGGTAGATCTCCGAAAAACGCCCCAGATGCAGGAAGCCGTAGTCCATGGCAAGCTCGGTAACGTTTTTCACGGTACAACGGGTATCGCTCAGGCAGGCATGAACCCGCGCCAGCTTGCGTTGCCGCACATACTGCTTAGGCGTGGTACCCAAGTGCCGATCAAACAAGGCATACAACGACCGCATGCTCATGCAGGCCTGCTCTGCCAGCACTTCAGCTGAAAGCTCAAGTTTCAGGTTGCGCTCGATGTAATCAAGAATCCGCTCAAGGCTAGCCGCCGGTGCACTCAGGCTTTCGCGCCGAATGTTGGTGCTCATCAAGGTCAGCAGTTTGCTGGCCACAATCTGGCTGTAATGCCCCTGCACCCGCGGCAACGACTCATTCACCTCGGCTTCATGGCACACCATCGCCAGCAGGTTTACAAAGCCATCCAGCTCTTCCAATCGGTAGTGGTTACGCAGAAACCGCACACCGCCATCCGGCCGATGCCAGCGTTGTTCGTCGCAGATCGAATCGAGCAGCCGGGTCGGCACCTTGAGGATGAATTTTTCGCAGTCTTCCGAGTAGGTCAGGTCAACTGGGTCGTCCGGGTTGATCAGCAACAACTCGCCCGGCACCAAGTGATGCTCACGCTGGGGCCCGCGCCACAGGCAGTTGCCGTTGAGCAACACTTGCAAGTGGTAGATGGTTTCCAGCGCGGGCGAGGTGACGCGCACGCTGCCGCCGTAGCTGATGCGGCACAGGTCGAGTTCGGCGAACTTGCGGTGGCTGAGGCTGGCCTGGGGGTGGGTGGTGCGCGACAAACCGATGCAGTGCTGGCCCACGTGCTGGTTCACATAATCGGACACAGCATAAGGGTCGGCGTGGTGAAACACGCTACTGCGCTCGCTCAGCAGGCGGCTTTCCATAGGCAAGGCACTCGGTTTCGTTGTTGTTCTGGGCGCCGCTTCCTACGGGCCTTGGGGCCGGTGGTTGCGGTCGATCACGGTTATTCTATCGGGCTGGTCGCTGGGTACAGGGGCAGGCGACAGCCGGTGAATAGGCACACACTAAGCAAAAAGGCGGGGATGGGGCAATGCGACCATTGGAATCGTGGGCGGATAGCGGACAATAGGGCACGGTTAATCGTGCGATTATCGAACACTATTTCATTTTTACGGTATCGCTATCTCCTGCCGCCCTGCCCACCCCTGGCTCCTCGCCCGAAACTGGCGCGGCGCAACGGCGAACAGCTCACGAAAACGCCGGTAGAAATGCGGAAAACTGACAAAGCCGCTGGCCACGGCCACTTCTGTCAATGACTTGCTGGTGTGTTGCAGCAACTGCCTGGCATGGGTCAGGCGCAATTCCAGGTAGTAGCGCGGCGGTGTCGCCTGTACATGGCGGCGGAACAGCCGCTCCAGGTGCCGACGCGACAAGCCTGCATGTTCGGCGATTTCGTCGATGCCGATCGGGTCTTCGATATTCGCATGCATCAGCTCAAGGGCCAAGCGTATGCCCTTGGGCAGGCTGGGGTCGATGTCCGCTGCAGTGGCCGGGGCATCGCTCATCACCCGTGCGCGATCGCAGGCCAGCATCTGCTCCACCGCCCGGCGCAACCCGTTGCCACCTCTGTGTTCGAGCAAGGCCAGCATCATGTCCAGGGCACTGCTAGCCCCTGCGCAACTCAGACGCCGACCATCCAACACATGGGCTTGGCGGCTGACACGTACCTTGGGGAACAGCTCGCTCATCATTGCCCGACCATCGGGGTGGAAGGCGCAGGCGTGGTCATTGAGCAGGCCGGCTTCGGCCAGGAAGTAGGTGCCGTTCCATAGACCACCCAGCTGGCAGCCATGCTGGTCGGCCTGGCGCAGCTTGGCGCGCAGCAGCGGTGCGCTTTCCAGGCGCACCCGAAACCCACCGCATACCAACAGGGTGTCTAGCACCTGCACATCGAGCTCGGCCAGTGGCGTTTTGACCGGCAAGGCGATGCCCAGGTCGCTCATGACCTGTGCTCCATCACCCACTACCTGGATCTGGAACAGTGGCGTGGCGCTCATCAGGTTGGCGGTGACCAGGGTGTCCATGGCCGCAGTAAAGGCCATCATGGAGAAATGCTCACGTAACACGAAGGCGACGCGTTGGCACGGCATCGACAGCGAAGTACGGCCTGCGGTGTCCAGGTGGGCCAGGTTGGCGTTCTTGAGGGTGCTTTCGAAATGGCTCATGGCTTTGACTCAACTGCAAAAATCGCGTTGGCTTCTTCGCGAGCAAGCGCGCGCCTACAGGCAGCGCGCAAACCCAACGCTGGCACGAACCCTGTGGGAGCGGGCTTGCCCGCGAAGAAGCGCTCACCGATGGAACAGGTTACTTGCTGGCCTGTGTCGCCGCCGCGCGCGACGCCTGCAGCCACGCGTCGAACTGCTGGCGATGCGCCGCAACCCATTCTTTGGCATGGCGGGTGATGTCAGCAGGCTTTTTCTCACCTTGCTGCATCTTGAGGTTCTGCGCGCTCTCGTCCGCCGTGGTGATCTGCATCAGCGACAGGAACTTGGTGGCTGCCGGGTTTTCCTGGGCGAATTCCTTGTTCAGCACCGCCTCGACCTTGTCGACCGCAAAGCCCAGGTTCTTGCCCTTGTACATCGTGTCGACATCGTTGTTGCCATCCGGCAGGTCGGTCTTCGGCACTTCCAGCCAAACCACGTCCTTGTCCTCGACCAGCACGGTGGAGATCCACTGTGGCACCCAGGTGAAGTACAGGATCGGCTTGCCTTCCTTGTAGCGGGTGATGGTGTCGGCCATCAGCGCGAAGTACGAGCCCTGGTCGACGTGCACGCTGCTGTCCAGGTCATAGGCTTTGATGTGGTGCGAGATGATCAGCTCGCAGCCCCAGCCCGGGTTGCAGCCGGTCAGGTTGGCCTTGCCGTCGCCGTCAGTGTCGAACAGCTTGGCGATCTCCGGCTTCTTCAGGTCGGTGATGTACTTGATGTGGTACTGCTCGGCGGTCTTCTTGTCGATCAGGTAGCCCTGCAGCACGCCAGGCATGATGTCGCCGGCCTTGACCATCACGTCATCGCCGCCGGCCTGCTGGTAGAACTTGTCGTGCAGCTTGTCCCACAGGTGCACGGTGAAGTCGGCATCGCCGTTGGCCAGGGCCACCATCATCACGCCGTACTCGGTTTCCTTAGGCTCCTGCACCTTGTAGCCCAGCTCGCGCAGGCCTTCCATGGCGACTTCGCCACGGAAGCGTTCTTCGGCGATGGAGGGGAAGATCGGCGTTACCTTCACGCCCTCGCCCGGCTTGTCGGCCGAGGCGTTGGCGCACAGCGAGGCGATTACCAGGGCCAGCGCGCTGGCGCCTTGCAGGATGCTGCGGGAGAACTTGGATTCCAACATCGTCGCGTACCTTCTTCTGGTTTTTATGTCGTGTGCGGCAGTACGAATGTGTTTGCGTCAGGCGGTCTTGCGCCGCCCTGCAGCGTGCCCTGAGCCGCATAGGCGCAGCACCGCACCCACGGGCCCGGTGTGGTACCAGCGCAGGCTCGGGTCGGCATTGGTGCGCGCGCCCATGGCTTGGGTCAGGCGGTCGAGGAAGATCGCCAACAGCACCAGCCCCATGCCACCGACCGTGGCCAGGCCCATGTCCAACCGGCCGATGCCGCGCAGCACCATCTGGCCCAGGCCGCCGACCGAGATCATCGAGGCGATCACCACCATCGACAGCGACAGCATCAGGGTCTGGTTGAGCCCGGCCATGATGGTCGAGGTGGCCAGCGGCAGCTGCACGCGGGTCAGCATCTGGCGCGGCGTGCAGCCAAAGGCGCGGGCCGCTTCGGTCTTGTCTTCCGGCACCTGGCGGATGCCCAGGTTGGTCAGGCGCACCAGCGGCGGCAAGGCAAACACGATGGTCACCAGCACGCCCGGCACGTTGCCGATGCCGAACAGCATCACCACCGGCACCAGGTAGACGAACGCCGGCAGCGTCTGCATCGCATCGAGCACGGGGCGGATAATGCTTTCCAGGCGGTTGCTGCGGGCGCAGACGATGCCCAGCGGGATGCCGATCACCGCGCAGAAAAACACCGAAGTGAGCACCAGCGCCAGGGTGGTCATCGACTCCGACCACACGCCGATCA
>NZ_FXWU01000023.1:0-1268 GCF_900184205.1 Pseudomonas sp. LAIL14HWK12:I10
ACCGTTTTGCCGTCACTCAGGGTGAAGTACAACGGCGCGTGATTGTCGATCGGCAAGCCGTCTTTATTGGTCAGGGTGACGGTATAGGTGATCTCGCCGCCTTCGGTGACCGAAGGGGTAGCGGTCAGCTTGGCGATGACGTCGTCAGTGGTATCGGTCACTTTGACCGAAGCGGCGTCGCCCAGCTGCAGGTTTTCGAAGGCACGGCCGTCAACATCGACGGCAGACTTGATACCCAGGGAGATTTCACCGGCATCTTTGTAGACATCATCGCCCTGCGCGTCGTGAGTGTACGGCGCGCTGGTTTCGCCAGCCTTGATGGTGACGGTAGCGTTGTTGCTCAGGGTCACGACTAGGTCGTGGGTCAGAGCGGTGTTGATGTGGACGGTGAACGTCGGCTTGACGTTCTCAGCAACCGAAACCTGGTCAGCCGTAATGGTGACCTGCACCAAGTCGCCCTGGTTACCGGTACCTGGAGTACCCGAACCCGGTTCGTCCGTCACAGAAGTGGTGACAGTTTCACCACCCAGAGTCAGCTTCTCGAAGCTGTCTGCACCCGAAACCGACTCAAGCTTGTTGGCAATAGCGGCCTGGCCGCCGACGTACACGTCATCGTTAACCGTGATGGTCGCGGTACCAGAGACACTGTCAGCCGGAATCGTGACTTTTGTGCCGTCGGTCAGGGTGAAGGTCAGTGCCCCGTGCTGAGTGACCGAAAGCCCCTGCGCGTTGGTCAGCGTGACGGTGTAGGTCACCTGGCCGCCTTCCGCCACAGTCGCCTTGTCGACAGTCAAGGTTGCAAAGACTTCGCTGATGGTGTCCGAAATCTCGACGGTAGCGGGACCACCGATGGCCAGATGCTCGAAGGTTGCACCCGAAACAGTGGCATCGGTGACGCTCAGTGTCACGGAGCCCGCGTCCTTGATGACGTCATCGCCCTGAGCCGGGGTCTTGTACTCGACTTCGGTCTTGCCGGCCTCAATGGTGACGGTTTCGCCATTCGACAGGGTCACGGTCAGCGGACGGTCCAGCGCCTGGCTCACTTTGATCGTGAAGGATGGTTGCTGGTCTTCAGTGACATTACCGTTGCTGACGATGATTACGGTGACGGTATCGACACTGTCATTGATTACAGTGGACGCTGGTGTTGGGTTCGGTGTGAGTTGCTCGAAGTTGCCGCCAGTAGCGTCCTTGATCGTGACACTTACGGTCGAGCCGTTGTTGTAGACGTCGTTGGCCGGGGTCTGGAAGTCAACGCTGCCCTGGGT
>NZ_FXWU01000023.1:3535-18087 GCF_900184205.1 Pseudomonas sp. LAIL14HWK12:I10
GCTTCAACGGTGATGGTCTGGCCGTTCGACAGGGTCACAGTCACCGGAGTCTGGGCAGGATTGCTCAGGGTCACGGTGTAGGTGATTACGCCGCCTTCAGTCACGCTTGGCGACGCAGTCAGGGTCGCGGTAGTAACGTCGACCGAGTCATTGATCGTGGTCTCGGCCGGCGCAGGGTTAGGCGTCAGTTGCTCGAAGTTACCGCCAGTAGCACCAGTGATGGTGGTGCTAACGGTCGAGCCATTGTTGTAAACGTCATTGGCCGGCGTCTGGAAATCAACACTGCCCTGGCTCTTGCCAGGCTCAATGGTGATCGTCTGGCCATTGGACAGGGTCACGGTAACCGGCGTCTGGGCAGGGTTGCTCAGGGTCACGGTGTAGGTGATCACGCCGCCTTCGGTCACCGAAGGGGTGGCGGTCAAGGTCGCCGTGGTGGTGTCGATGGTATCGGTAATCTGCGTAACCGCCGGTGTTTGCGGCAGGGTCACGATCAGACCGTTACCACCGGTGGTGCCGGTTACGGTGGTCGAAATCTGACCACCGTCGATGTAGGGGGTGTCATTGGCCGGGATGGTGACGTTGACGCTACCGCTGGTCTGCCCTGCCGGAATGACGATCACTGCGCCGTTGGCCAGGGTGACGATCAGGTTGGACGTCGGCGCCTGGCCAACTGTCGCGGTGTAAACGATTACGCCACCCGCTTCGGTGATGGAAGGGGTGGCGTTGAGTACAAGGGCGGTGGAGACGTTGGTCTCCGTTGTGGGCGGAATGACCTGGTTGTTGTTGCTGGTGTCCACCGCGCCAACGTCTTCATTGTCCAGCGCTGCGGCAAAGCCCAACGGGCCGGTCGGGAAGCCGATGCTCGGGTCGACCCGGCCTGCGGTCTCCTCAAGCATGACGAAGCTGTGGCCACCGCCCAGCGCACCGCCACCGCCCGCCGCTGCCGGGCCTGCTGCGGTAGCTTCAAGCTCGGTGGTCGGGTCGACACCCGCGGCGATCGCCTGCTGCAGCTCTTCAACCGACGGTGCAGCCTGCGCAGTGGCCTGGCTCAAGTCGGCGCTGCTGTAAGGCGCATCCGCGCTCCACTGGCTGTCACGGCCCAGGTCGAGCATACGGCCGTCGGCCAACTCGAGGGTTACCGCGCCGCCTGGGCCGGTGAGGACTTCCTCACCCGCCAACAGGCGGTCACCTTCGATGAGTACACGCCGGATGCCCTCTGGGGATACCGCAATAACCTGGCCGACAATGCTTTTGACGATGGCTACAACGCTGCTCATTGGACTCTCCGTGTGACCCGATTGGGGTACTTCCCTGCCAGAGCGGCGCTCTTGAAAGCCACTTCAGGCGGAACTGTGTCGATTGATGTGTTGACGATTTTGACGTCAAAATTCCGTCTATAACTGTTTGGAATTAACTATCTGCCAAACTATTGACCTTATACTCGCCATCCTAAACAATCGGCAATGTAATGTCACATTGATATTTGCACCTTTGCCACCCCTTCCTTTAGTACTAATCCAGTGCCCGTCGGAAGTTCGCTCATCGGTCAGATCAGGTGCCATTTTCCAGGCCCTGAAAACCTCAACCGTGATTCAGGACAACTGCGCCTTCGGGAACCCGCCAAAAATGCGTGCGTCACTGTTTACCGTTCTTCCCATCACCCTAGCCGCCACGTTCGTACAAGCACAATCCTTGCCCGAAGCCATGCAAACAGCCCTTGAGCGACACCCGGAAATCCAGGCCGGCGTGAATGCTCGCGTGGCCGCGGATTACCAGCTGCGCGCGGCCCAGGGCGGCTACTTGCCGAGGGTCGATGTAACGGCGGGCTATGGGCGCGAAGGTACCGATAGCCCGAGCACCGGTAACCGCTGGGACACACTAAACAGAGGTGAGTCAGCAATCCGTCTTCGCCAAATGGTTTTTGACGGTTTTGCCACGTCAAACGAAGTCGACCGTCAACAAGCCACCGCCAACGCCCGGGCCTACTCCCTGATGGGCACCTCCGAGCGCACCGCACTCGACCTCGCCCAGGTGTATCTGGATGTGCTGTCGCGCCGCGAGATGGTACGGCTGGCCGAAGACAACCTGAGCAACCACGAACGTATTCTGGATCAGATCAAACTGCGCACCAGCCGCGGCGTCGGCCGCCTGGCTGACCTGGACCAGGCCGAGGCACGCCTGGCGCAGGCGCAAAACAACTTGATCACTGAGAAGACCAACCTGGCCGATGCCAGCACCAATTACCTCAGCGTCGTCGGCCAGATGCCCGATGAATTGAGCGCACCGGCGCCGTTCATCGACCTGCTGCCGGCCACGCTGGAGGAAGCCCGCACACAGTTGGTAGAAAGCAGCCCGGTGCTGCGCTCGGCCGAATCGGACGTTGCCGCCGCAGAAAAACAGTACGAGGCCGCAAAGTCGTCCTTCTACCCGCGTTTCGATGCAGAACTCGGACGAACGGCGGATAACAATATCGACGGCACAGCAGGCCAAAACAGCGAATGGCAGGCTATGCTGCGAATGAACTTCAACCTGTATGCTGGCGGCAGCAACAAGGCAGACCTGGAGTCCAAGTCGTACCTGTCCAACCAGGCGCTGGATATCCGCAACAATGCCTTGCGTCAGCTCAATGAAGAGTTGGGCCTGGCATGGAATGCTCAGGAGAACGCCAACGCCCAGTTGCCGATCGCCCAGCAGTACGTCGATCACAGCAACCGTGTGCGCAGCGCCTACCAACAGCAATTCAGCCTGGGCGAGCGAACCCTGCTCGACTTGCTCGACAGCGAGAATGAAACCTTCACTGCCCAGCGTCGCCTGGTGGAAGTGAAGAACATACAATTGTTTACTCAGTATCGAATCAAGGCGACCATTGGCCAACTGCTCAAGAGTCAGGGTGTCGTAGCCCCGATGGCCACCGTTGTGCAGAACGATCTGAAACCAAGGGTGAGCCTGCCAGGCCTGAACTGAAGCGCACCCTGCCCCACCCACCGCAAGGATGAAGAGAGCGCCGCGTGGAATCCGAAGTCAGTCGAGTCCAACTCAGCCACGATCCACGCAGTCAGCATGACGATCCCTTGCTGGATAGTCTGCTGAGCCTGTGTGTCCTGCACCAGAAACCTGCAAGCCGGGTCATGCTGACCACCGGCCTGCCGCTGCCCGCGCAGCGCCTGAGCCCCGAGCTGCTGCCCCGTGCGGCGGCCAGGGCCGGCCTGCAGGGGCGGCTGCTGCAGCGTAAACTGGAGCAGATCCCCAGTATCGCAATGCCTGCCATGCTGTTGCTCAAGGAGGGCCGCAGCGCCGTCCTGCTGGGCTGGGAGAATGAAGACACCGCACGCCTGCTGCTCAGCGAGAGCGATGGTGGCGAGGTGCACGTCAGCCGCGAAGCGCTGCTCAGTGACTACAGCGGGCGTGTGTTCTTCGCCCAGCCGCAGCACAAGTTCGACGTCAACCACGGCAACCTCATCCCGCGCGCGAAATCCTGGTTCCGCGACACCTTGCTGCGCAGCAAATGGCTGTATATCGACGCCATCGCCGCCAGCCTGGTGATCAACCTGATCGCCTTGGCAGCGCCGCTGTTCGTCATGAACGTGTATGACCGGGTGGTGCCCAACCAGGCGACCTCGACCCTTTGGGTGCTGGCCGTCGGCATCGCCGGGGCCTACTTCTTCGACCTGATCCTCAAGGGCCTGCGCGGCCTCTGCCTGGACTTGGCCGGCAAGAAGACCGACCTGATCATCTCGGCGACCTTGTTCGAACGTATCGTCGGGATGTCGATGAAGTACCGCCCGGCGCGGGTCGGCAGCTTTGCCCAAAACATCCATGAGTTCCAGGGTTTACGCGACTTCCTCGCCTCTTTGACCCTGACCAGCCTGATCGACCTGCCGTTCACGCTGCTGATCCTCATCGTCATCGCCATCATTGGCGGGCACCTGGTGTGGATCCCGATCATCGCCTTCCCGCTGGCCCTGGGCATCGGTTACGCCCTGCAACGGCCGCTGATGGCGACCATGGAGCGGACCATGGCCCTGGCCTCGGAACGCCAGTCGAGCCTGATCGAGACCCTGGCAGGCCTGGATGCGGTCAAGGTCAACAACGCTGAAAGCGAGCGCCAGTACATGTGGGAACAGACGCTCGGCACCCTCAGCCGTCTGGAACTGCGCGTGAAGGTGCTGTCGAGCCTGGCGATGAACATCACCCTGCTGATCCAGCAACTGGCTGGCGTGGCGATGATTTGCGTCGGTGTCTACATGATCATCGACGGCAACCTGAGCATGGGTGGCCTGGTCGCCTGTTACATGCTCAGCGGCCGTGCCCTTGGCCCGCTGGGGCAGCTCAATGGTTTGCTGGCCCGCTATCAGCAGGCCAAGGTGACCATGGTCTCCACCGACCACATGATGGAGCTGCCGCAGGAACGCAACTTCGAAGAGCGCCCACTGAGCCGCCGGGTGCTGCAGGGCAGCATCGAGTTCCGCGGGGTCGACTTCACCTACCCTAACCAGCAGAACCTGGCCCTCAAGAACATCAACCTGACCATTCGCCCCGGCGAGAAGGTGGGCATCATTGGCCGTAGCGGTTCGGGCAAGAGCTCGTTGGCCAAGCTGATCGTTGGCCTGTATGAATCCGACGGCGGATCGCTGCTGGTCGATGGCGTGGATATCCGCCAGATCGACGTCAGCGAGCTACGCCACAATATCGGCTACGTGCCCCAGGACATCCAGCTGATGGCCGGCACCCTGCGCGACAACCTGGTCAGCGGCGCCCGCTACATCGAAGACGAAATGATCCTGCAGGCCGCAGAGCTGGCAGGTGTTCATGAGTTTGCCAGGCTGCACCCTGACGGCTATGAGCTGCAGGTGGGCGAACGTGGCCAGAACCTCTCCGGCGGCCAGCGGCAGAACGTCGCCCTGGGCCGTGCATTGCTGCTCAACCCACAGATCCTGCTGCTCGACGAACCGACCAGCGCCATGGACAACACCGGTGAAGAGCGCCTCAAGCAGCGCCTGCAGGCGGTCATCGAAAACAAGACGGTGCTGCTGGTGACCCACCGCGCCTCGTTGCTGTCGCTGGTGGACCGGCTGATCGTGATCGATCGCGGGCAGATTGTCGCCGACGGCCCGAAAGCCGCGGTCATGGATGCGCTGAAGAAGGGGCAGATCAGTGTTGCATAAGCTCGATATGGGGCAATTCAAGGATGGCCTGCGGCGCTACTTCAAAGGCTCCGACTCGCTTGGCGGGCAGCCACTGCCTGAGGTCAACAAGGCGCTGATCGAGGACGCGCCACGGGTGGTTCGCCTGACCATCTGGGGTGTGATCGCGTTTTTCGTGTTCATGATCGTCTGGGCCAGCGTTGCGCCGATCGATGAGGTCACGCGCGGCGAAGGCAAGGCCATTCCGTCGTCCAAGGTGCAGAAGATCCAGAACCTTGAGGGCGGCATCATCGCCGAGATCTACGCCAAGGAAGGGCAAATCGTCGACGTCGGCCAGCCCTTGCTGCGCCTGGACGAAACCCGCTTCGCCTCCAACGTCGGTGAAACCGAGGCCGACCGCCTGGCCATGGCGCTGCGGGTCGAACGCCTGAGTGCCGAGGTCGAAGACCGCCCGCTGAAAATCGATGAAGAACTGCGCAAAGCAGCGCCCAGCCAGGCAGCCAACGAAGAGTCGCTGTACCTGAGCCGGCGCCAGCAACTGCAGGACGAAATCGGCGGCCTGCAGCAGCAGTTGGTACAGCGCCAGCAAGAGCTGCGCGAGTACACCTCCAAGCGCGCCCAGTACGCCAACAGCCTGCAACTGCTGCGTCAGGAAATCGCGATGTCCGAGCCGCTGGTGGCCCAGGGCGCGATTTCCCAGGTCGAAGTGCTGCGCCTGCGCCGTGCCGAAGTGGAGAACCGTGGCCAGATGGACTCCACCGCGCTGGCCATCCCGCGCGCCGAGGCGGCCATCCGCGAAGTGCAGAGCAAGGTCGAGGAGACCCGCGGCAAGTTCCGTAGCGAGGCGCTGACCCAGCTCAACGAGGCCCGCACCGAGCTCAACAAGGCCACTGCCACCAGCAAGGCGTTGGATGACCGGGTACACCGCACCATGGTCACCTCGCCGGTACGCGGTATCGTCAAGCAGCTGCTGGTCAACACCATCGGCGGGGTCATCCAGCCGGGTAGCGACATCGTCGAAGTGGTGCCGCTGGACGACACACTGGTCATCGAGGCGAAGATCCTGCCCAAGGACATTGCCTTCCTGCACCCTGGGCAGGAAGCGACCGTCAAGTTCACTGCCTATGACTACACCATCTACGGTGGCCTGAAGGCCAAGCTGGAACAGATCGGTGCCGACACCATCACCGATGAAGACAAGAAGACCACGTACTACCTGATCAAGTTACGCACCGACCGCAGCCACTTGGGCACCGACGAGAAGCCGCTGCTGATCATCCCCGGGATGGTGGCGACGGTGGATATCATGACCGGCAAGAAGACCATCATGAGCTACTTGCTGAAGCCGATCATGAAGGCGCGTTCGGAAGCCTTGCGCGAGCGTTGAGTCTTACGCAATCCCGGTAGGAGCAGCCTTGTGCTGCGAAGAGGCCAGTGGCAGTACCGTGAATCTTCTGTGCTGCCACTGGCCTCTTCGCAGCACAAGGCTGCGCCTACCCGGTCAGCGCCAGGGTGCGGGCTCACCCACCAACTGCCCCTGAATACCGCCCACGCCCATTTCCCGCAGCACCAACCTTTCCCCTTCCGTCTCGACCCGTTCAGCAATCAACGGCAGGTCGATGCTGTGCGCCGCGCGCTGTATCGCTTCGATGAACAGGCGCTTGTGTTGTTCATGGTCGATGTTACGGATATAGCTACCATCGATCTTCAGGTACGCAAGGCCCAGGTGCGCCAGGTTGCCAATCATGCTGAACCGCCCGCCAAAGCGCTGCAGCGCCAGCCCGAAGCCATGCGCGTGCAGGCGCCGGGTCAGCTGTTCGAGGGCTGACTGTTCGGGCAATTGCTCTTCGCCGATCTCGAATGTCAGGCGTGGGCCCAGCGCCGCATGCTGGCTCAACAGCTCGTAGACGCGTTGCAGCGCTTTGGGGTCGGCCAAGGTTGCAGCGGACAGGTTCAGCGCCAGCACCTGATCATGAGTGCGCAGGTGGGCAAGCACCTTTTCCAGCACCAGCAGATCCAAGCGCGGCATCCAGCCAAAGCGCTCCAGCCAAGGCAAGAAGCGCCCGGCCGGCAATGCCTCGCCCTGCTCATCGTGCAAACGCGAGATCACTTTGTGGTGCAGTACCCGTTGCCCTGTGGCGCAGTCCACCACCGGCTGGAAGAACAGTTCGAATTGCCCATTGACGAAGGCCTGGTCGAGCCGCTCATGCCAAGCATGATGGCTATCACCGGCCACCGCGGCCGCACCCTGTTCAAGGCACACCCAGCCCGGCGCCGGCTGGTTTTCGGCACGCGCCAGGGCCTCGTCGGCGAGCTTCAGCAATGCCTGTGGCGCATCGCCGGGGGTGAACGGCGCAAGGCCGATGCATGCCACCGGGTCGACATCACTGGCGCCCGTCTCGTGCAGGCTCTGCAGTGTCGCCTCCAGAGCCTGGGCAAGCTGTACCGCTTCTTCATGCACCATGCCCGGCGCCAGCACGGCGAACTCGCCCCCACGGCTGCGCGAGATCAGGTCTTTGGTCTCCGGGTAGCTGGCACAGGTGCGGCGCAGCTGCTCACCCACTGCCTGCAACAGCTGATCGGTGCGCTGCCCGCCCAGGCGCGCGTTAAGGCCTGCCAGGCCCTGAACCCGCAGCAACAGCAAGTAACCGGCGCGCGCCTCTTCCAGGTTGCTGACGCGCGTATTCAGTTGCATCTCGAAGTAGCGGCGGTTGGACAAGCCGGTGAGGCTGTCCTGGTAGGACTCTGCACGCAGCCGCTCACTGCGCTCGGCCTGCTCAGTAAACAGTGCCTTGAGCTTCTCGACCATCTGGTTCATTGCCTGCACCACACGGCGCAGCTCAGGGGTGCGCGGCAGGTCTGGCAGGCTGAGGAATTCGCGCCGGGCGATGGCATGGGATTGCTCGACCATGTAATCCAGCGGCCGCAATTGCCGACGCAGCAGCAAGGCGCCGAGCACCGCGCTGGCGGCACCGCACAGCAACAGCCAGCCCAGGCTGCCCAAGGCACTCTGCCAGAGTTTGGCAATGGCGAACATCGGATGGCTGATCACCTCCACCCGCGCCGCCTGCTGCCAGCCACGGCTAACGATGGCATCCCCACCTGCGGCTTCAAGGCCGATGAGGTGGACGAACCAGGCCGGCACACCCCCCGGGTCGGGCTCGGCGTGGCGCTCCACCAGCACGGCATTGGAGCCCAGGTCGACAACCTTGATGCTCGCATAGTAGCCACTGTCGAAGATCGAGCTGACCATCAGTTCGACCATCGCCGGGTCGTCGATATTAGGCGTCAGCGACAGCGCCAAGGCAGTGGCCGCGTCCTGGGCGTGCGAACGCAGCTGGTTGACGTACTGGCTGCGCGAGCTCTCCAGGCTGACCATGAAGCTGCCGCTGAAAGCGACCACCAGGAACAGGCAAATGGCCAACAGCAATTGTTTGAACAGTGACATCTGTGCTCCTTCAGTAAACCGGCTCGGCCGGGAACCCTTCGGCCTGCATTTTCTTCAGCAAATCCTGCCAACGTGACAGGCGCTTGGTATCGCCGACCTTCTTGTTGCCGGCGGCGCCAGTCAGCCACAACCCCTCGCCATTGAAGGCGTACACCGGCAGCAAGTCGGGGCGCTGGCTCGCCGGCTTGATGGCATCCATCAGGCTGTCGAGCACCAACGGCTGAGCCTGTGGGCTGGCATAATAGGTCAGTACCATGTGCGCCCGGTTCTGCCGCAGCGCCTTGACGTAGGTGATGCGCAGCTTCTCGCTAGGGATGCCCATACGTCGCAGACTGAAATACTTGGCAATAGCGTAGTCCTCGCAATCACCGGCCCCCTTGATCAGGGCCTGGACCGGCGTGGCCCAGTAATCGACCTCATGCCACAAGTCGATGTCTTCGACGTAGCGCAATTGCTGGTTGAAGAAGCGATTGACCACTTGCAGCCGTTCCAGCTCACTGCCCTGCTTCTGCGTGGCCATCAGGTTCTGCCAGGCGTCGATACGCCCCTGCCCCGCGCCAAGCGGGCCATACAGCGCCTGCGACTGGCGGCTGATCTGGGAAAAATCCCAGTCCGCGTGCAAGCCGCCCAGTAGCAAGCTACCCAGCAGCGCGGCAAGGCCGACACGTCGCACAGCCGTTTTGAACATCCAGGATATCGCCACTGCGAAGACCTGTTCAGACCCGTCGAAAGCAGCGATGGTGCGGCCTGCCCGTGCAAAAAACAATGGCACCCTGCAATCACGCAGCCAATGGTCGGGCCATACTGACTTTATGGCTATCTCGTTCTATGTACCGCTTCCTTTGCCAAGCGACTTCATACACCATAGCCGCGGCCTTGGGTCGGCCGCTCCAGTGCGGTCGACGGTTTGACAAGCCCCCTTGCCTGTTACTAGTGTCATTGGATCCAACTTTTCTTATCGTCGAGGCAGACTCCGCGTGGCCGAGAAAATCAAACTGAGCAACGTGCTGGCTAGCGAACAGCTATCCCCACACATGGCACGTGCTGTTATCGAGGAGCGCCTGCGCAGCGCCATTCTTGATGGTCGTCTGCCGCCAGGTACTGCCGTGCGTCAGCAAGAGCTCGCCACCTTGTTCGGGGTCAGCCGCATGCCCGTGCGCGAGGCCTTGCGCCAGCTCGAGGCGCAATCGCTGCTGAACGTGGAGATGCACAAGGGCGCAGTGGTTGCGCCCTTGATTGGCGAAGACGCGGTGGACACCTACGCCCTGCGTGTTCTGCTCGAAAGCGAGGCCCTGCGCCAGTCCATTCCGTTGCTCGATGCCGATGACATCGCCCGCGCACGTGGGTATATCCAGCAACTGGAAAACGAAACCCGTCACGCCGAAATCGGCCGCCTCAACCGCCTGTTCCACATGGCCCTGTATAGCAAGGCGCCGAACAAGAAGTTACTGCGCCTGATCGAGAACGAACTGAACGAAGAAGAGCGCTTTCTGCGCTTCCATCTCTCGTCGATGGGGCTGGGCAAGCTCACCCAGGACGATCACAACGCGCTGGTGGATGCGGCCAGCGACAAGCTGGTGGATGAAGCGGTCGCGGTGCTCGAGCAGCACTTGAACTCAGGGGCGCGTGTTATCAGGCAGTATCTGGATTCACAGCTAGGGCGATAACCGGTTCTGAGCGGGATAGCCGTTCGCCCGACATCAGCCTGTTGCAAAATAAACGGGCTCCGCAAACAATGAGACTAATTATCATTTATGTCCATTGAAGCCAGCGCCCTCCTCCATGCCTTCCAATGACTCCGTGCAAACGCTCTACAGTGACCACCACGGCTGGTTGCATGCCTGGCTGCGTAGCAAGCTGGGTAACGCCGCCGATGCCGCAGACCTGGCCCAGGACACGTTCGTCCGGCTGTTGCAGCGTGGCGAGCAGGTACAGCTCAATACGCCCAGGGCCTTCTTGCGCACCGTGGCACGCGGGCTGGTGATCGATCACTGGCGCCGTGAAGAATTGCACCGGGCTTACCTTGAAGCCTTGGCCCACCTGCCGGAAGCATTGGCACCCTCGGCGGAAACCCGCGAGGTGCTGCTCGAACTGCTGGAGCGTATCGCTCGCATGCTCGATGGCCTCAAGCCAAAGGTGCGCCGCGCTTTTCTGCTGGCCCAGTGCGAAGGGCTGAAACACCAGGCGATCGCCGAGCAGATGGGTATCTCGGTGCGCACTGTGGAGCGCTACATTGCTGATGCGCTCTACCATTGCTACCTGCTGCGCTTTGAAGACGAGCGATGACAGCCGCCGCCCCCCCTTCCGCCAAAGCGGTCAAGCAAGCCATTCAGTGGATGCTCAGGCTACGCGAAAGCGGCAATAGCCCCGTGCTGCTGCAGCAATGCGAGCAGTGGCGTAGCGCACGGCACGAGCACGAACTGGCCTGGCAACGGGTGGTTCACCTGCATCAGGACCTTGACCTGCGCGCCATCCCCGGCGCGGGGGTTGCCCTACAGACCTTGGAAACCAGCCAGCGGCGCCTGCACCGTCGCCAGGCGCTCAAGTTGCTTGGCTGCGCCGCCATGGCGGGCTCGGCGACATGGCTGGCGAAAGACCTCGATACCGTCAGCGGCTGGACTGCGGACTACGCGACTGCCACGGGCGAACGGCGCAGCTTCCGGCTGCCCGATGGCTCGCTGATGCAACTCAACACGCACAGTGCGGTAGACCTCGCTTTCGACGATCAGCAGCGCTTGCTCCGCCTCCAGCATGGGGAGCTGATGCTCACGTGCAGTGACGCACCGAACCAGGCTCGCCCTCTGCTGGTACAGACGCAAGATGCCCTGCTCGAAGGTTTCGACGGGCGCTTTGTGGTGCGCCAGGAGCGAGACTGCACGCAGGTCAGCGTCAGCCACGGCAACGTGGCGATACACCGGCCGGGGAACGGCCAGGTGCAGTGGATTGCCCGCGGCCAGCACTGGCGCCTGGACGCCCAGGGCGCACAACGCCTGGAGAGCGTGGCCATGGACCCAGCTGCCTGGAGCGAAGGGCTGATCGTTACCCGCGACATGCGCTTGCGCGACTTTCTTGAACAGGTGAGCCGTTATCGCCACGGCTACCTGGGTTGCAGCGATGAGATTGCCGATTTACGCCTGTCAGGTGTGTTCCGCCTCGAGGACCCTGAGCAGCTGCTGCAATTGCTTCCACAAACGCTGCCGGTGAGGCTTCGTCAACGCACGCTCTGGTGGATACGTGTGGAGCAGGTTGCCTGACCTCACCCAAGCGCTGATCTTTTTGGCGGGTTTTGGACGCCGATCCGGCTAGGACAGTAAGCATCGTCTTCTGCCCTCCCACCCTTCAACGGACTCTTTCATGCCCATCGCCTCACCACACACACGCGCGCCAAACGAGAATGATTTTCGACCTGTCTTGAATTCAGCCACTCTGCGCAAAGCAGTCCAGGCAGCTTTGTTCGGCACAGCCTTGGGCATGTCCACCCTGCCCCTCCAGGCTCTGGCCGCCGAAGCGCCCCAGGTTAGCCAGCAGTACGCGATCCCGGGTGGGGAACTCAACGATGTACTCAACCAGTTTGCCCGCCAGGCGGGGATCACCCTGTCGAGCACGCCGCAGTTGACCAACGGGTTGCAGTCCAATGGCTTGCAAGGGCATTACTCGCCTGATCAGGCCCTGCGCCAACTGCTCAATGGCAGCGGCCTGGAAGCCGTCAGCCAGGGTGGGCACAGCTACGTGCTGCGGGCCCAGCCTGAAGAGGCCGCATTGTCGTTGCCAGACACCGACGTGCGCAGTTTTACCCTGGGTAATGCCCTGGGCAGCATGGACGGCTACAACGCCACGCACAGCCAGGTGGCCACCAAGACCAGCATGCCGTTGGTGGAAACCTCACAGTCGGTTTCAGTGGTCACCCGTCAACAGATGGACGACCAGGGCTCGCAGACCGTTGCCCAGGCCATGCGCTATACGCCAGGTGTACTGACCAACCCCTATGGCGCCACGCACCGCTACGACTATGTGGCCATGCGGGGCTTCAACGACGGCTCGGTAGACAACATCTACGTCGATGGCCTGAAATCCATGGGTGACAACGGCACCTACAGCACCATGCAAGTGGACCCGTACTTCCTTGAGCGCATCGACATCCTGAAGGGGCCGTCTTCGGTACTCTATGGCCGCAGCTCCCCAGGGGGCCTGGTGGCACTGACCACCAAGAAGCCACTGTTCACGCCATTCCATCAAGTGCAGGCCACAGTCGGCACCCAAGGCCAGCGTGGCATGGGTTTCGACTTCAGCGGCCCAGTTGATGACGACAAACGTATCGCCTATCGCCTGACAGGTTTGGCCGATAGCGCTGATACCCAGTTCGACCACAACAAGGAAGAACGCTACGCCATAGCACCGGCTGTCAGCATCGACTTCACTGAAGACACATCGCTGACGCTTCAGGCGTATCTGCAGCATGACCCGAATGGTGGGTACCACGGCGGTAACCCGGCAGACGGCATGCTGCACAAGCGCAACGGGCTGCGCCTGTCAGACCACTTCTTTGAAGGCGAGCCTGGGATCGACAACTACGAACGCACCCAGCAGTCGTTCAGCTACCAGTTCGAGCACCGTTTCAACGACGTGTTCACCGCCCGACAGAACTTCCGCTACCAGGATTCTGACGTTTCGATGGACCAGGTGTATTCCGCTGGCTGGGCAGATGCCGACAGCAATATCCTCAACCGCGCCTACACCGGCGGCGACGAGCGCCTGCACTCCTACATCATCGATAACATGCTGCAGGCAGAGTTCTTCACCGGTGCTGCCAAGCATACCTTGCTGCTTGGCACCGACTATCAACGCCGCAAAGCCGACGTGGAATGGCGCTACGGCACGGTCGATGCGCTGGATGCCGGCAACCCTCAATATGGCAATGGCAACCTGCAGGTACTCGGCGAGAACCGCTACCAGCGTCGCCTGCAGCAGACAGGGGTGTATTTGCAGGACCTGGTCGAGCTCGACCAGTGGCGCTTCTCGCTGGGGCTGCGTCAGGACTGGGTGAAGGTCTCCGAAGAGAACCGCGACAGCAACACCAAGGTCAATGACGAGCGCACCAAGTTCACCACCCGAGCAGGCGTGCTCTACTTGTTCGAGAATGGCCTGGCGCCTTATGTCAGCTACTCGGAGTCGTTCAACCCCAATACCGTGTCCGACCAGAATGGCCGCCCACTGGCGCCAACCGAGGGCACCCAGTGGGAAGCAGGTATCAAGTACCAGCCGCCAGGCAGTGACAACCTGTTCACCGCCTCGGTGTTCCGCATCGAGCAAGAGAACCTTGCCTCCAAACAACCGAACGAAGAGTTCTATCGCCCTGTGGGTGAAGTTCGCTCACAAGGGCTGGAGCTGGAGGCCCATGTTCAGCTGACTGATAACCTCAAGCTGTTGGGCGGCTACACCTTTACCGACATCGAGTATGCCAAGACGATGCCGAGCCTGGTGTCGACCCAGTTGGACAACAAGGGTAATTCGCCCACCCAGGCACCCAAGCAGATGTTTTCGCTGTGGGCCGACTACAACTTCCGGCAGGGGGCGCTGGACGGCCTGCGGCTGGGCGGCGGGATGCGCTATGTGGGGTATAGCTGGGTTGATGCGGAAAACAGCATGAAGGTGCCCTCTTACACGCTGTTTGACGCTTCGATCGGGTATGACCTGGGCAAGGTCGGCCTCACCGGGGTGGATGTGCGCCTGAATGCGAACAACCTGACCAACGAAAGCTACATCACCTCATGTGCCAGCCTGAACTACTGCTACATGGGTGAAGAGCGAAACGTAAGCGCTACAGTCAGCTATCAATTCTGACCGGAAAAGACAAAGCCCCTGTCTGCATCGCAGACAGGGGCTTTGGGTTTGAATCTTGACGATGACCTACTCTCACATGGGGAAACCCCACACTACCATCGGCGATGCATCGTTTCACT
>NZ_FXWU01000024.1:0-17568 GCF_900184205.1 Pseudomonas sp. LAIL14HWK12:I10
GCACAAGGCTGCTCCTTGTATCTCGACTTTCTCTTCCAAAGAAGCGAAAGTTCTCGACTGATCATCGAGGGAAGGTCATGAAGCGGAGCTGCTCCGAGGGCATCGAGCCCGTATTGTAGATAGCGCTCTGGCCTTCCAACCCCACTCGACAAGTCCGAACGGTATCTAGTGCCCGCCCCCGGCGTGAGCAAGCATTAACAAGGTTGCACAGAGTGAAGGGTGATCGACTTTCGTAGTTTGAAGGAGAGGATCATGTCCATTTTTGTTGGCGTTGATGTCGCCAAAAGATCTTTCGACATTGCCACTACGCTGCCTAACGGGAAGAAGCGTACCAAGGCAAAACTGCCCAATGACTCCGGCGGGTTCGCGCAGTTCAGCGACTGGCTTGAACGCCATGCGGAGCCGGGAACCTGGATTGTCATGGAAGCCACAGGCACCTATCACGAAGCCCTGGCCGAGCACTGCCACACTCAAGGCTATCGGGTGTGCATTCTGAACCCGGCTGTGATCGCAAAATTCGCTGATGTAGAGCTTCGCCGCGTCAAAACCGACAAGGCTGACGCCAAAGTCATTGCTGCCTATAGTCAACAGAACGCCGCCTCGCTTCGCCAGTGGGAGCCTGAGCCCCCAGCACAGCGCCGCTTGCGCGCTCTGGTGCGACGCCTGGACGACCTCAAGGAAATGCGCCAGATGGAGCAGAATCGCTTGGATGCCGCACGGGACGCGGTACAGCAATCGATTCGAGACATAATCGGGCACATCACCGAAGAGCTGGAAAAGACCAAGAAGGCCATTGAACAGACGATCGATGATGATCCAGATCTGCGTAACCGACGTGACCTGATTACTTCGATTGACGGTTTGGGCGAGACCACTGCTGCGTTGCTGCTGGCCGAACTCGGCGATCCACTGAAATACCAAAGCCCTTCTGCGATTGTCGCGTTTTCAGGCCTGAATCCCGTGGTGCAACAGTCGGGAGAGTTCACAGGTCAGAGCAGCATTTCGCGTACAGGCAGCTCACGGCTGCGTGCGGGCTTGTGGATGTCAGGCGCTGTCTCGATCAAGCACAACCCAGTCGTAAAGGCGCTGGCAGAGCGGTTGAGCAGCCGGCATAAGGCGTATAAGCAGATCGTATGCGCGGCAATGCGCAAGCTGCTGCATCTGGTTTACGGGGTAGTGAAGTCGGGCAAACCGTTTGACCCCCAAATTGCTCTTGCGAGCTGAGGGTCAAGACGGTATCTACAGGGCATCGGATAACCGGGTCATCAGCGTTCGCGCAGGGCTTCCCTGGCCCGGTTCAACGGCTTGATCAGGTAATCCAGAATGGTCTTTTCACCCGTGCGGATATCCACCGTGGCGATCATCCCGGGCACGATCGCAAAGTGTTTGCCGGCCTTGTTCTGCAGGCTGTCCTGCTCGGTGCGGATGAACACCCGGTAGTAGTAGATCTCCGGCTTCACCTCGTCCTGCAGGGTGTCCGGCGAGATGCCGACCACCTTGCCCTCCAGCCCGCCATACACCGAGTAGTCATAGGCACTGATCTTCACCTTGGCGGCCTGGTCGGGGTGGATGAAGGCGATGTCCCGGGGCGCGATGCGGGTTTCGATCAGCAGGCGTTCATCCATCGGCACGATCTTCATCACTTGCCCACCTGGCTGGACCACACCCCCCAAGGTATTGACCTCGATGTCCTTGACGATACCGCGCACCGGCGAGCGCAGGGTCAGGCGGGTCAGCGAGTCGCTGCGCCCGCGGATCACCTCGGACAGGCTGTCGGCCTCGGCGCTGGCCTTGGCCAGCTCTTCGCGGGCCCGTACCAGGTAATCGGAGCGCGCTTCGTTGGCCTTGAGCTCGAGTTCCGAGCGCTGGCGGTTCAGGCGGATCACCTCGACGCGGCTTGAAGCGCCCATCTTCGCCAGGTTCTCGGTGATCTTCAGTTCGCTGCGCACCAGCTGCAGCGAATCGTCGATACCGGCCAGGGTCTGTTCCAGGCCGCGGCGGCGGGTCTGGTACAGCGCGGTTTCGGCGTCGACCAGGTCGGGGGAGTCGCGCAGGCTGTCGGGGAACACCAGCGGCTTACCGGTGACCTCTGCACGTAAGCGGGCCTGGCTGGCTTTGGCCGCGCGGTACTTGGCTTCACTCTCGCCGACACTGGAGGCGGTCTTGGTTGGGTCGAGCTGGGCCAGCACCTGACCGCGTTCGACCAGGTCACCTTCGGCCACGCTCATCTGGGCGACGATGCCACCCTCGAACGACTGGATCACCTGCTCGCGCGAACTGGGGATCACCTTGCCGGTGCCGGTGGAAACTTCAGTGACTTCGAACCAGGCCGCCCAGGCCAGAAACGCTGCCAGCATCAGCGCACAGATGGTGATGATACGGCCGGCGCGGAATACTGCCTGGTCATCCTGACCGTCCAGGTAGGACGCCGGGAGTTCATGGTTGCTCATGCCTGGGCTCCTTGCAGTTTGGCCAACGCGGCATCGCGGTTGTCGTCGATGACGATGCGGCCGCCATCCAGCACGATAATCCGGTCGACCCGCTGCAGCACGCTCAGGCGGTGGGTGGCGATTACCAGGGTGCGGCCCTGGCAGAAGCGGTCGAGGTTATCCAGCAACTTGCGTTCGGTCATGTCGTCGAGGGACGCGGTCGGCTCGTCCAGCAACAGCACCTGCGGCTGACGCACCAGCAGGCGCGACAGCACCAAGGCCTGGCGTTGGCCGCCGGACAAGCCGACACCGCCTTCCAGAATCAGGTGGTCCATACCTTTGGGTAGCCTGCGCACGAACTCCAAGGCGCCGGTGGCGGCCAGCGCCGCGACCAACTCCTGGTCACTGGCCTGGCCGGCACCCAGGGTCAGGTTTTCCCGCAGGGTGCCGTGGAACAGCCGTGAGTATTGCGGCAGCAAGCCAACATCGCGGCGCAGGTCGGCGGGGTCGAGATGGGCCAGGGCGATGCCGTCCAGGTTGATTTCGCCTTGGACCAGGTCCATGGCGCCGCCCAGGGCCTGCAGCAGGGTGGATTTGCCGGCACCGTTGCGGCCGAGCACGGCGATGCGTTCACCCGGCTGGATGTCCAGCTGGCCGATGGTGAGGACGGGAGGCGCCTCCGCGCTGTAGCGGAAGTTGGCCTGGCGCAGCTGGTACTCGCCGCGGATGGCCGGCAGGTGCACGCGGGCTTCGTTTTCAGGGTGATCGACCGGTGACTGCATCAACTTGTCCAAGCCCTGCAGGGCCACCTTGGCCTGTTGCCAGCGGGTCAGCACATGGGTCAGCTGTGCCAGCGGCGCCATCATGCGCGACGACAGCATCGACGCCGCCACGAGGCTACCGGTGGTGAGGTCGCCGGCGATCACCATGGGTGCGCCGATGACGATGACCACGGCGAACACCGCGCCCTGCACGTTCTGCGTCCAGGTCACCAAGCCATTGGTCAAGGTACGCAGGCGCAGGTTGGTGTGGGCGCAGGCGGCGTTGTACTGGTTCCATTGCCGCTCGAAACGGGCCTCGGCTTGCAGCGCCTTGATCTCGTCCAGGCCCTGGATGCTTTCCACCAGCATGGCGTTACGCAGCGCCGACTCACGCATCGAGGCATTGGCCAGGCGTGCCAGGCGCCGTTGCGCCAGCAGCCCGGGCAGCACCATGGCCAGCAACGCCACCAGCGGGATGAACACCAGCACGCCGCCGATCAGCCAGAACACGAACAGAAACAGCAGGAAGAACGGCAGGTCGGCCAGGGCGGTGGCGGTGCTCGAGGTGATCAGGTCGCGGATCGACTCCAGCTCGCGCAACTGCGAGATGAACGAGCCAGTGGACTTGGGCCGTACCGAGTTGCGCAGGCGCAGCGCATGGCCATAGACCAGGTCAGAGACACGCAAGTCGGCGCGTTTGCCCAGCAGGTCGGTGACCTTCAGGCGCAGCAGGCGCATGCTGAAGTCGAACACCAGCGCCAGCACCACGCCACCAAACAGCACGTACAGCGTCGGCAGGGATTCGGCGGGGATCACTCGGTCGTAGACCTGCATGGAAAACAGCACCCCGGCCAGGGCCAACACGTTGGCCACCAGCGAGGCGACCATCACCTGCCCATAGGGCCGCAGGTCGCGCAGGACGATACGCGCGAACCAGTGGCGATCGTAAGGGGCGGTGTAGTCGTCGGTGCGCACATCGCGCAATGGCCGCGCCGGGCGCAGCAGGGCGACCCGGGTGATGCGCCCCTTGAGCGTGTCGCGGGGCAGGCGCGAAGTCAGGCCCTGGTCGCCTGCGAAGACCACCGCCAGGTCGTCATCTTCGGTCACCGATTCGACCACTGCCAACTGGCCATCGTCGAGTTCCAGCACCAGCGGCGTGCGCCACTGCCGCAGGCCTTTGGCATCGAAGCGCACGAAGCGCAGCGCCAGGCCGGCCTGGCGTGCCATGTGGCGGAGAATCTCATCCAGCGGGCGGGCATCTTCGACGGCCGCCAGGCGAATGCGCTGGGGCGAGACGTCCAGGCGATAGTGGTGCGCGACCTGAAGCATGACCTCAAGCCAAGGCCCCAGGTCGGGGCGAGCGTTGGCCGTTTGCTCCGGGGCCTGGCTCGGCAGGGTCACATTGACGGTTTCGTTCATGGCTGGATCTCCACACCTTGCAGGTTACGCCCTTCTAGGCCAAAGGCCGTGCGCAGGGCGCCGGTGTTGTAAAGGCAGTCGACATCCAGGCGCAGCAAGTCGGAGCGGGTGCCGGCGAGTTCGAAACGAGACTGGTAGATTTCCTGCTCGGCGTTGAGCAGGTCGAGCAGGGGCCGGGTGCCAAGGTCCAGGTACTGCCGGCCATAAAGCATGCGCGCCTCCTGAATGCTGACCTGGCGGGCTTCGAGTGAGCTCAGCCGACGGCCCAACCCCGAGGTCTGCGCCATGGCCTCGGCCAGGCCACGGCGTGCCTGCAAGCGTGCGGCATCTTCGGCCGAGTCGGCAGCTGTCAGCGAGTGGCCCGCAGCGCGGGTGCGGGCGCTGATGGCACCGCCTTGGTAGATGGGCACCTCGACGTTCAGGTAGATGCCCGCCTGGGTGCGGTCCATGCGTGAGTTGTCGCGGTTGTAGTCGTTGTCCAGGTAGTGGTTGACCTGCGGCTGCAGCGACACGGTCGGGTAGGCCTCGGCTTTGGCCTGGGCCAGTTCGGCCTGGCCTTGGGCGCGCTGGGCCAAGGCCATCAACACGGCGGGCAGGCGGTCATCACCTTGCCCTGGGCGCTTGCAGGCCTGGTTCAGCTCGGGGGGCGACTCTTCGGCGAGCATGGGCGGGGTGACCCGGCCGAGCAATGACGCCAGGGTCGAGCGCCAGCGTTCGTACTGAGACTGGTATTCCTCCAGGGTGGCGCGGGCGCTCTCTACCCGGGATTCGGCCTGCACCACGTCGGAGCGGGTGCTGGCGCCCATGTCGCTGCGCTGGCGGGCCATGCCGGCGATGTCGCCGACCCCGCGGATCTGGTCGCGGGCAATCGTGATCAGTTGCTCGTAGCGGCGGGTCTCGACCCAGGCATAGGCGGTGTCGCGGGCCAGTTCGTCGACCACCAGAAGGATATTGGCCTGGGCGCGGGCGGCGGCGGCCTGGGCAGCGCTGACGGCGCTGTCGACCTTGCCGAAGTCGTAGAGCATCTGCTTGAGCGACAGGTTGAGCGCCTGGCTGTTGCGGTCGCCGCCGTAGCCAGTGTCATAGCCCGTGCGGATACCGCCGGAAATCTGCGGGTAGTAACCGGCGCGGGCAACGTTGATGCCTTCGCCTTGCTTGTAGAGGTTGCCGATGGCCTCGGCGATGCTGGGGTGCCATTGCGCGGCTTGCAGCACCGCTTCGGTCAGCCCGAGGCGGTCGCCATTGCTGACGGGGGCCATGCCGATAGGTGGGCGGGCGGGCACCGCGTCGGGCGCATCACGTAGCAGTGAAGGCCCGATCTGGCGCAGTTGTGGGTCGATGTCGTCGGCTGCCTGGGCAGCCGTGTTGAAGTTCAGGGCCAGGAGCCCGAAGGCCCCCAGCAACAGCGGTGACAGCGGACTGCTTCGCTTCACATAGTTCCCTTACTGCTGTTCGTCCTTGCCGCCGGGCGATTGCCCGGCGGGATTGCAGCGGCCTCAGACGACATGGATACCGTTCTGCACCCACAGGTGATGGCTCGGATCCTCCTGGGCCGTGTATTGGTTATAGTCGATGCCGTCGGCAGTTTGGTTCCCGACCAGCGCCCAGTTGTCCGTCATGTGAACCGAGTCCTTTTCATCCCCCTTGATGACCAGTGTGTCGTTGCCGGTTTCGGTGATCGCGACCACGTCCGCCAGGTTCAAGGTCAACGCCACCGAGCTGGTGTCGTTGAGGTCGATCACTTCGATGTCGTGGACCCGTCCGACCAGGTTGCCCAGGTCGATGCTGGCATCGCCGCCGCCCCACAGCAGGGTGTCGTTGCCGCTGCCACCCTCGATGCTGGCGAAGTTCTGGTCGACCACCACCAGGGTGTCATCGCCTGCACCACCCAGCAGGGTGATGTGGCCGCCTTGGCTGCCATCGAGGTGGTCATTGCCATCGGTGCCGGCAATCACTTCGCTGGAGGCCACGGCCGCGAGACTGGCCAGTGCCACGCCTTCGTCACCGCTGTCGGCCAGCAGCGAGCTGGTGGCCGTGAAGTTGGCGGCGTTGTCCAGGCTGATGGTCAGGTTGGCGGTGTCGGTGGTGCCGTTGGGGTGGGTCAGCTCGTAGGTGAAGGTTTCATGCTGGCCAATCACCGCATTGGTCAGCCCGGCGTTGAGGGTGTAGGTGTAGCTGCCATCTGCTTGCACCAGCAGGGTGCCGTAGCTGCCCGCCACACTGACCCCGTTGTAGCCCGGGATGGTGTAGGTGTTGGCCGCCGTCATCACACTCAGCACGGTCAATGGCGAGCCAAGGTTGTCGTCGGCCAACAGGTTGCCGGTGACCGCCGTGGCGCCGCTGACCACGAACTCGGTCAGGTGCGTGGTGGTGGCGTTGACGCTGGTGGTGATCGAACTGGCCAGGCCGATGCCGCCCGCGGTGACGCGCACGTGGTAGGTGCCTGCCCCCTGGTTCTGGAACGTGTAGCCCGCACCACCGCCGAGCAGGCTGATCAGCGAGCCGCCGCCGACTGACTGCACCAGCACGTACTGGCCGGTCGCTGGGTTGAGTTTGAGCAGGTCGATGGTGGTGCCATTGAGCAAGCTCAGCAAGTTGGTGGAGTTGACCACCACTTGCAGGTTGGCCGTGGTGTCGGCGGCAACGCTGGTGGTGTAGGTGGCCTGGCGTGTGCCGATCAAAGGCAGGCCCAGTGTGCCCAGCGAGGCTGTACTGGTGTCCACCCGGTTGGCCAGGGTGAGGTGGCTGGTGCCGGCGTCGTTGACCGCGTCGAGCACTGTGGCCGGTGCACTGTAGTTGGTGTCGCTCCAGATCTCCGTGGCTTGTGGGCTGTCGATGCGCACATACAGGTTGGCCGCATCGGAGGCGCCGTTGGCGTGCAGCAACTGGTAACTGAACACATCGACCTTGCCGACGCTCGAGGGGCTGCCGTTAGGCGTGTAGGTGTAGCTGCCGTCACCGCGGATCACCAGGGTGCCGTACAGGCCCTGCACCGTGGTGGCGCTGCCCGCCGACACATAGCTGCCGTTCTTCATCACCTGCAGCACGGCGGCGCTGTCCGGGCCAAGGGCATCGACGCTGCCGTCGGTGCCAACGTCGGTAATGACGTTGCCGGTTTTTGCCGTGCCGGTGCCGGTGAACTGCGTGAGGCTGGTGGTCTCGATGTCCAGCGTGGTGGTCACGTTGGTGACCAGGCCGATGCCGCCACTGCCGACCGTCAGGCGATAGTCACCGGCCTGCAGCTCGCCGATGTCGACACGAATGCCTTGGCCCAGCGGCAGCAGGATGAGGTCGAGCAGGCCTTGGCTGGTGCCCGTGGCCAAGGTCACCCAGTTGCCGGCAGCGTTCTTCACTTGCAGGGTGAAGGTGGCGTTGTCGAGCAGCGACAGTGCGCTGCTGGTGTTCAGGGTCAGCGTTGGGTCCACGGTGGTGCCGGCACCGACCGTCCAGGTGTAGGTCTTGGTGAAGCCTGCCAGCAAGGTGGTGAAGCTGTCCTGATAGCTGCGCGAGCTGACCACCGGTGCCAGGTTGACCTCGGCGGTCACCAGGTTGTCGCTGGCGATTACCGGGGCGTTGGCATCGACGTCTGGTGCGGTGATGTTGACGTTACCGGACACGTTGCCGCGCCCGTCGCTGAGGGTCACCGACAGCAACTGGCCGTTGTCCTGAGGCGGGCTCAGGGTCACGGTGAAGTTGCCGTCCGGTTGTACCACCGCCGTTTGCAGCACGGTGCCGTTGGCACTGCGCACGGTGACGGTGGCGCCCACTTCGCCGCTACCGGTGAGGGTGCTGCCGTCGGCGCTGATCGCCAGGTTGCCGGCGGCTGCAGGCGGGGTCAGGTCCGGTGCGGTGAGCGCAGTGCCGGTCGAGACATTGCCTGCACCGTCGGTGAGGGTGACGCTCAAGGCCTGGTTGTCGATCTGCGCCGCGGCCAGGCTGACCACGAACAGGCCGTTGCTGCCCACCGTGGCCGTGCCGATGACAGTGCCTGCGCCGTTGCGCACCGTCACGGTGCTGCCGACCTGGCCAGAGCCGCTGACGGCCGTACCGTTGGCGTTGATGGTGGCCAGCGGCGCGGCTGGCGGTGTGGTGTCCGGCGCCGTCACGTTGACGCTGCTGGACAGGTTGCCGGTAGGGTCGGACTGGCGCACCACCAGCAGTTGCCCATCGTTTTGCTGTGTGGTCAGGGTGATGGTGAACGTGCCGTCGGCTTGAACCACGGCCGAGCCCAGCGGGCCGTTCGGGCCTTGCACGGTCACAGTTGCACCCGCCTCGCCACGGCCTGTGAGCTCGGTGCCAGCGCCATTGATGAGCAGGTTGGTCGGCGCGGCCGGTGGCTGCACGTCGATGGCGGTGACGCTGGTGCTGCCAGACACGTTGCCTGCCGCGTCAGCCTGGCTCACGCCCAATACCTGGCCGTTGAGCTGCGGGGTATTGAGGTTGATGCTGAACGCGCCACCGGCATTCACTTGCCCAGTGCCGAGCACGTTGTTGCTGGCGTCGCGCACGGTTACCGTGGCCCCGGCCTCACCGGTACCGCTCAGCACCAGGCCGTTGGCAGACAGGCCGGTTACCACCGGGTTAGCCGGTGGCGTGATGTCGGCGGCCTGCACGAAGGTCGGTTGCGATTCGCCGCCCACCAGCGCCACAGCCGTCACGGTCAGGTGCTGGCCGTTGAGCTGCGCCGCGTTCAGTTGCAGGGTGAAGGTGCCATTGAGGGTGGCCCCGCCGGTGCCGATCAGGTTGCCGGCGGCATCGTAGACGCGGATACCGACACCACTCGGCGCATTGCCCTGCAAGGTCAGGCCATCGCTGCCCAGGGTCACATTGGTTGGCGGCACGGGTGGTGCTACCAATGGCGTGACATAGGTCGCGACCGCGGAGGTGTTGAAGCCGTCAGATTGCGTCACCCCCAGCGTAGCCAGAATACCCGCAGGCGGTACCAGCGTGATCTGGAAGTTGCCGGCCGCATCCACTTGGCCAGTGCCCAGCACAGTGCCGCCGCGGCTGACGGTGACGATTGCATTCGGCTCGCCTTTACCGGTCAGCACGTCGAAGGTGTTGTTGATGGCCATGTCCGTGACCACGGCAGGTGGCGAGGTGTCGTTGGTCTGGTAGCTGGCAGGCAGCGAGCTGTTGCCGGCATCGTCGGTGGACACCACGGTCAGCAGTTGGCCGTTGTTTTGGGCTGGGTTGAGGGTGACGGTGAACTGGCCGTTTGCAGGGACTTCCACCTCGCCGACCACATTGTTGTTCGGCCCGCGAACGGTGACGGTGGTGCCTGCTTCGGCGGTACCCGTCATCGAGGTGCCGGCCGGGTTGAGCAGCAGGTCGCTCGGCTGTACCGGTGGCGTCAGGTCTGGCGCGGTCACTTGCAGTGGTGCGGATGGGTTGCCGGTGGCGTCCTGGGCGATGAGGGTCAGCACTTCGCCGTTGATTTGCGCCGCGTTCAGGTCGAGCACGAAGGTGCCGTCCGGGTCGACTGAGACCTGGCCAAGCAGGTCGCCCTGGTTGTTGACCACGGTGACCCGTGAGCCGGGTTCGCCGGTGCCGATCAGCTGGGTGCCGCTGTCGTTGATCGTGGCGATCACCGAGGCGGGCGGTGTGATGTCTACTGCCGTGGTCGTGCTGATCGGCGAGATGTTGCCGCGGCCATCGGTCAGGGTCACTTGCAGCACCTGCCCGTTGAGCTGCGCCGAGTTCAGGTTGACCTGGAACGTACCGTCCGCGTCCACCTGGACCGTGCCGATTTGCGTGATGCCGACATAGACCCTAACGGTCGCACCCGCTTCGCCGACGCCGCTGAGCAGATCGCCCGCTGCGTTGAGCCGCAGTTCGGTCGCTGCCTCCGGTGGCGTGAGGTCCGGCGCCCTGACGTTGACCGGCGCACTGATGTTGCCGGGTGGGTCGGCCTGCTGTACCGACAGTATTTCGTAGTTGATCTGCGGCGGTGTCAGTTCGACACGGAAGCTGCCGTCGGCCAGTACAATGCCAGAGCCCAGCACCGCGCCTGCGGCGTTGCTGACGGTGACGGTTGCACCGGCTTCGCCCAGGCCGATGACCACGCTGCCGTCGAGCGAGATGTCGACATCGGTGAGCGCGGCGGGTGGGGTGAAGTCTGGCGTCAGCAGGGTAGCCGCTGGCGACACGTTGCCGGCAGTGTCGGTCTGGGTGAAGCTGAGCAGCTCGCTGTTACCCAGTGCCGGGCTGAGGGTCACGGTGAAATGGCCGCTGGCATCGACAGTGGCCCTGCCAACCTCGCTGCCATCTGGCCCGGTGACGATCAGCAGCGCGCCGACCTCGCCGCGGCCGGTGAGGGTGATGCCATCGCTGGAAATGGCCAGCTCGGTTGGCGCGGTGGGTGGGGTGGTATCCGGCGCGGTGATGGGGCTGGCAGCCGACTGGTTGCCAGCGGCATCGGTCAGCACGACTTGCACTTGCTGGCCGTTGGCCTGAGGCGCGTTGAGGTCGACCTGGAAGCTGCCGTCGCCACGCACCACCGCAGTGCCCAGTACGCTGCCATCAGCGGCCAGCACGCGCACAGTGCTGCCCGCTTCGCCGGTACCGTTGAGCAGGCTGCCGCCACCGGCAAAGGCCAGGTTCTCGGCGGCATCGGGCGCCACGCGGTCCGGCGCGATAAGGCTGATGCTGTTGGATTCGTTGCCGGCGGCATCGGACTGGCTGGCGCTGAGCTGTTCGCCATTGATCTGCGCGCTGCCCAGGTTGATGCTGAAGTTGCCATTAGCATCGACCACACCAGTGCCGAGGTCGACGCCACCTTCACCGATCACGGAGACGGTGGCACCCGGCTCGCCGCGGCCACTGAGGACCAGCCCATCGCTGGACAGCACGACGTTGGCCAGTGGCAGCGGTGCCGTGGTGTCCGGTGCCTGCAGGGTGGCTGGCAGCGACGTGCTGCCATCGGTGCCTACCGCACTCACATGCAGCACTTCGCCGTTGGCCTGGACGCTGCCGAGGTTGACCGTAAAGGTGCCGTCGTTGGCGACCGGGGCTGTGCCCAGCAATACGCCGTTGGGGCCGTAGACAGTGACCGTGCTGCCTGGCGTTGCCGTGCCGGTTACAACCAGGCCATCAGCGGCCAGTACCAGGTTGTCGGGCGTCTCTGGCGCCAGGATGCCCGGTGCGGTGACGGTCTGTGCAGGTGAAACGTTCTGCGCGGCATCGGCCTGCACCACGCTGAGGCTTTCGCCGGTGATGGCGGCAGGTGACAGGTTGACCGTGAAGCTGCCATCGGCGCCCACCGTGGCCGTGCCCAGTGCGGTACCGTCCGGTGCGCGAACGGTGACCGTGGCGTTGGCTTCGCCGGTACCGGTGAGGGTCGCGCCATTGGCGGAGACCGCCAGGTTGGCGACTGCGGCGGGTGGCGTGGTATCGGCTGCGGTGTACGGCGCGGCCGGCGACACGTTGCCTGCGGCATCGGTGGCGGTTACCTGCAAGGTCTGGCCATTGGTCTGGGCACTGTTCAGGGTGACCTGGAAAGTGCCGTTGCTGCCAGCTACCGCAGTGCCCAGCACGTTGCCAGAGGCATCGCGCACGGTCACGGTACTGCCGGCTTCCGCACTGCCGGTCAACTGCAGGCCAGTGGCGGCCAAGGCCAGCGCGGTTGGGGCAGGCGGTGGGGTGAAGTCCGGCGCGGTGACCGCCACGGCGGTGGAGGTGTTATTGCCTGTGTCGGTCTGGGTCACGCTCAAGTGCTGGGCGTTGAGTTGAGCGTTGTCCAGGGTCAGGGTGAAGCTGCCGTTGGCGCTTACCAGGCCGGTACCGATAATGGTGCCATCCGGGCCGCGCACGGTGACGGTGGCGCCGGCTTCGCCGAGGCCGGTCAGGGTCAGGCCGTTGTTGTTCAGCACCACATTGGTCAGCGGCGCTGGCGGGGTCAGGTCAGGGGTGGTGACATTGACCGCTGGCGAGGTATTGCCAGCCGCATCCACCTGCGTAACGCCGATGGCCTGGCCGGTGGCTTGCGGGGTGTCGAAGACCACCGTGAAGCGGCCATCGGCCCCAACCACGGCCGTGCCGAGCACGGTCCCGGCGGCATTGCGCACCTGGACGGTGGCGCCTGCCTCACCGCTGCCCGACAGCTGCTTGCCGTCCTGGCTCAGTACGGGGTTGCTGATGGCTGCAGGCGGCGTGCGGTCTGGCGTCGCCAGGCTGGCCGGGCCAGAAATGTTGCCGGCGGCGTCGCTGAGCGTGACCTGCAGCGGGCTGCCGCTGGTTTGCGCACTCGGCAGGGTGATCTGGAACTGGCCGAGTTGGTTGACGGTGCCGGTGGCCAGAATGGCGCCGCTGGCATCGCGTACGGTGACGGTGGCACCGGCCTCACCTTCGCCGCTGAGCACGGTGGCCGCGCTGTTGAGGCTGAGGTTGCTGGCCGCCAGCGGCGCCTGCAGGTCAGGGGCCTGCAAGGTGGCTGCGAGCGACACGTTACCGGCCGCATCGGCCTGGGTGACGATCAGGTTCTGGGCATTGGTCAGCGGTGGCGCGAAGCTGATGCTGAACAAGCCATTGCTGCCGACGGTGGCAGTGCCAAGCACGTCGCCTTGGGCATTGACCACACGTACGGTCGCACCCACTTCGCCATGGCCGGTCAGCGTGCTGCCGGTGCGGTCGATGCCATCCACGATCGGGGCGGCTGGCGCGGTGGTGTCGTTGGCCACGAGGGTGGCGGGTACCGATGGGTCGCCATCGACCGTGGTGCGCGCGGTGACCACCAAGGTCTCGCCATTGAGCTGGGCATTCTGGAAGAACACCCGGAGGGTGCCATCGCTACCCACCGTTGCCGTGCCCAGGGTAATGCCGCCCGAGGTTACGGTGATCAGTGACCCGACGGTGCCTTGGCCGGTGAGCAGGAAGCCGTCGGCGCTGATGGCAAGGCCGCTTGGGGTAACGGCTTCGGTGCCATCCGGGCCCTCCAGCGAAACGGGGGTGGACTCGTTGCCGGCAGGGTCGATCACCACCACGTCGACGGTTTCGCCCTCCGCCAGTGGCGGCGTGACGGGTACCACGAAGGTGCCGTCCGGCCCGACGGTTTCGCTGCCGCGTTCACTGCCATCCGGGTTGCGGATGACGACTGTACTGCCAGGTTCGGCGCCGCCGCCGACCACGCTGCCATCCGGGCTGACGGTGACCCCCGTGGCCGGGAGCGGGTCGGTGGTATCGGGTGCCGTGACGGTGATGGGCGCAGAGCTATTGGCCCCGTCGCTGACTACCACGGTCACGGGTTCACCGTTGGTCTGCGGAGTCGGCAGCGTCACGCTGAAGCTGCCGTCAGGGTTCACCGGCTCGGTGGTCTCGTTGCCGGCTGCATCCCGCACCGTCACCGTCGTTGCGCCCGGCGCGTTGCCGGTCACGGTGGTGCCATCCGGGCTGACCTCCACCTCGGTGGGCAGTGCCGGCGGGGTGATGTCCGGTGCAATGATCTGGGTGGGCAGGGACTCGTTGCCCGCGGCATCGGTCAAGGTGACCTCCAGCGCCTGGCCATCGAGTTGTGCAGGGGACAGCGGCACCGTGAAGTTACCGCCTGCTGGCACAACCACAGCGCCCAAGAGGCTGCCGTCAGGGGCGCGCACTTCGACGGTCGAACCTGCCTCACCGGTACCCTGGATGGCGTTGCCGCCCGGGGTAATGGTAAGCCCGGCCGGCGCGGTGGGTGCCGTGCTGTCATCGGCCGTGAAGGTGGCCGATGGCGAGGCATTGCCGTCGTTATCGATCAATACCACCGACAGCACTTCGCCGTTGGTCTGGGCGGGTGTGAGGGTGACGGTGAAGGTGCCGTCGCCATTCACCGGGATGGTGCCCAGCAAGTCCCCGGCAGCGTTGCGTACTTCCACAGTGCTGCCCGGTTCGCCCTGGCCGCTGAGTTCCGTGCCTGTCGGGTCCAGGCCCAGGCCTTGCGCAGCTTCCGGTGCCTCGAGATCAGGTGCGGTCACGAGGGCGGCGGGGGAGTCATTGCCGGCGCTGTCGGCCTGGGTGACGGACAGGGTCTGGCCATTGAGCTGTGGCGGGTCGATGGTCACGCGGAAGCTACCATCGGCCTCGACCACGGCGGTGCCCACGACTGCGCCAGCCGTGCCGGTCACGGTTACCGTCGCACCGGGTTCACCGGTGCCGGTGAGGGTTCGGCCATCAGCGGACAACGTGGTGCCTGTCGGGGTATCCGGTGCCTCGCTGTCGGGTGCCGGCAGGGTGACGGCGGTGGACAGGTTGCCGGTTGGGTCGCGTTGTTCCACGGTCAGTGCCTGGCCGTTGGTCTGCGGCGGGTCCAGGGTGATTTCGAACGCGCCGTTAGCGCCGACCACGACCGTGCCCAGCACGCTGCCATCCGGCGCGCGTACGGTCACAGTTGCATCGGGTTCACCGGTGCCGGTGACGGTCAGGCCCGCGCCATCGATGGCTACCTCGCCAACCGCTTGCGGTGGCGTGGTATCAGGCGCCGTGAAGTTGACCGGGCCTGCGCTGTTGCCGAGGCTGTCGGTGGCGTCCACGGTCAGGCTTTCGCCATTGCGCTGAGGCTGGTTGAGGGTGACGTCGAAGCGGCCGTCGCCACCCACCGTGGTGGTGCCCAGAATGGTGCCATCTTCTGCACGCACGGTGATGGTCGAGCCGCTCTGGCCCTGCCCGGTGAGGTGGAGGCCGTTGGTGTCGATGGCCAGGCCCGAAGGCTGCAGCGGGCCGTCCAGGTCGGGCGCGTTGACGGTTGCGGTAGAGGTGTTGCCTGCGGCGTCGCGCAGGGTCACGTCCAGTTCCTGGCCGTCGGTTTGCGGCGGGGTCAGGACCACGCTGATGACGCCATTGGCACCGACCTGGGCGTTGCCCAGCACATCGCCCTGGGCGTTGGTGACCTGCACGGTGGTGCCAGGCTCGCCGCGACCGGTGAGGGTGCTGCCATCGGCGCTCAGTTGCAGGTCGCTGGCCTGGTTCGGCGGGGTGATATCAGGGGCAATGATCTGGGTCGGCAGCGAGTTGTTGCCATCGGCATCGATGGCGACTACATCCAGTGTTTCGCCGTTGGCCTGCGCTGGCGTGAGGCCGATGGTGAAGGCGCCACCAGGGCCGGCCTGGGCACTGCCCAGCACATTACCCTGTGCGTCGCGCACCTCGACCTGCGTGCCCGCAGGGGCACTGCCGCTGATGGACGAACCGTCGGCTGCCAGTACCAGCCCGCTCGGGCTTTCGGGCAGCGGTGCATCAGCAACGATGACGGCAATGCCCACCGACTCATTACCCGCAGCATCGGTTTGCACCAGGACGATGGCCTGGCCTGCCGCCAGCGGCGTTTCGAGGTCAACCACGAAGGTGCCGTTCGGGGCGACGGTGCCGCTGCCGATGACAGTGCCATCGGCATCTTTCACCTCCACTTTGGCGCCGGCTTCGCCGCGACCGGAGACCGCCAGGCTGCCGGCACCCGCGACGACGTCAGTGATGATCGCCGGTGCGGTGATGTCCGCTGCCACGTAACTCAGTGGCACCGAGGTGTTACCCGCGGCATCGACCACGGTGATGGCTAAGGTTTCGCCATTGGCCTGGATCGGGTCCAGGGTGAGGGTGAAGGTGCCGTCGGGCTCGGCGATGGCGCTGCCGATCAAGTTGCCTGACGCGTCGTGGACGTTCACTCGGGCGCCAGGTTCGGCGCTACCGGTCAGGCTGATGCCCTCGCTGAGGACAAGGTCGGTAGGTTGCAGCGGCGCGGCGAGGTCCGGTGTGAGCACCGAGCTCGGCTGCGAGGTATTGCCAGCGGCATCGGTCAAGGTCACCTGCAGCGACGAGCCGTCTGCAACCGAGGAGGGCAGCTGCACGGTGAAGTCGCCACCGGGTTGTACCGTTCCCGTGACCACCACCTGGCCCTGATCGTTGCGAACCTCCACGGTCGCGCCAGGTTCGCCGCGGCCAGAGAGGGTCAGCCCATCATTGCTGACTACCAGGTTGGTGGCTGGCTCTGGTGGCGTGGTGTCGCCATTGTCGATATCCGGTGCGGTAACGCTGCCGGCTGTCGAGGTATTGCCTGCGGTATCGGTGGCCGTGACTTGCAGCTGTTCGCCATCGACCTGTGCCGGGGTAAGGGTGATGCTGAAGGCACCGCTCGGGCCGACCAGAACGCTGCCCAGCTCGGTGCCATCGGCCGCCAGGACGCGCACTGTGCTGCCCACTTCGGCACGCCCGGTGACCACGCTGCCATCGGTGCTGACGGCCAGTTCGGTAGGTGTGATAGGCGCAGTGATGTCCGGTGCGTTGACTTGTACCGGCAGGGACGATGCGCCGGTGCTGTCGATTGCCACTACATCCAGCAGTTCGCCGTTGGCTTGTGGTGGCGTGAGCACGACGGTGAAGGTGCCTTCGGCGCCGACCACCACGCTGCCGACCACGTTGCCGTCAGCATCGTGGACCTCCACGCGGCTGCCGACCGGGGCGGACCCGCTGATGCTGGTGCCGTCTTCGGCGACCACCAGCTCGCTCGGGCTGGCCGGCGCGGTGGTCACAGGGACATCGAATTGCAGGGCTTCGGAGGCGTTGCCGCTCGCGTCGGTCTGCACCAGGCTCAGGCGCTCGCCTGGCAGTGCCGCCGGGTCGAGGTCGATCAGGAAGGTGCCGTTGGCCAAGACAGTGCCGGTGCCAATGACCGTGCCGAGGGCGTCACGCACTTCGACGTTGGCCCCCGCTTCGCCACGGCCGCTCAGGGCCAGGCCACCCGTGCCGACCACGATGTCGCTGACGGCAGCCGGCGCGGTGATGTCCGGTGCATCGAATGGCAGCGGGGTCGAGGTGTTGCCGGCGGCGTCCACCAGGCGGATATCCAGCACTTCGCCATTGGCCTGAGCTGGGAACAAGGTGAGGCTGAAGCTGCCATTTTCGTTGACCAGGCCGGTACCGATGATGTCGCCCGCAGCGTCGCGCACCTGCACGGTGGCGCCCGGTTCGCCGCTACCCGTGAGGGTGACGCC
>NZ_FXWU01000025.1:0-16096 GCF_900184205.1 Pseudomonas sp. LAIL14HWK12:I10
GCAGAAGTCTACGTCCTGTCGAAGGAAGAAGGCGGCCGTCACACTCCGTTCTTCAAAGGCTACCGTCCTCAGTTCTACTTCCGTACCACTGACGTGACCGGTAACTGCGAACTGCCGGAAGGCGTTGAAATGGTAATGCCAGGTGACAACATTCAGATGACTGTCACTCTGATCAAGACCATCGCAATGGAAGACGGTCTGCGCTTCGCTATCCGTGAAGGCGGTCGTACCGTCGGCGCCGGCGTCGTAGCAAAAATTATTGAATAAGTAGTTGATTTACTTGATCAGGCCGGTATAATGGCCGGCCTGATACAGCGTTACAGGTCAGTAGCTCAATTGGCAGAGCGACGGTCTCCAAAACCGTAGGTTGGGGGTTCGATTCCCTCCTGACCTGCCATTCACCTCGGTGTGATTGGCTTTCTTCTCACAGGATCCTCCCCGATGACTCCCAAAACTGAAGCCCAAGAATCGCGTTTTGATCTGTTCAAGTGGCTGGCTGTAGTTGCTTTGGTGGTTGTTGGCGTCGTGGGTAATCAGTATTACTCCGCCTCCCCAATCCTGTATCGCGTACTCGCATTGCTCGCCCTGGCTGCGGCTGCTGGCTTTGTTGCCTTGCAGACTGCGAAGGGTAAGTCGTTCTTTGCGCTGGCGAAGGAAGCTCGTACCGAGATCCGTAAAGTCGTGTGGCCGACCCGCCAAGAAACCACTCAGACCACGCTGATTGTCGTGGCTGTAGTTCTGGTTATGGCGCTGCTGTTGTGGGGTCTTGATTCCCTGCTCGGCTGGGCGGTCTCCTTGATTGTTGGCTAAGGGTGTCCCGTGGCTAAGCGTTGGTACGTAGTGCATGCTTACTCGGGTTACGAGAAGCATGTGATGCGCTCGCTGATCGAGCGCGTCAAGCTGGCTGGCATGGAAGACGGTTTCGGCGAAATTCTGGTTCCGACCGAAGAAGTCGTTGAAATGCGTAACGGCCAAAAGCGCAAAAGTGAGCGCAAATTCTTCCCTGGCTATGTTCTGGTCCAGATGGAGATGAACGAAGGGACTTGGCACTTGGTCAAGGATACCCCTCGTGTGATGGGCTTTATTGGTGGTACCGCAGACAAGCCTGCGCCAATCACTGATAAAGAAGCTGAGGCTATCCTGCGTCGCGTTGCCGACGGCAGCGACAAGCCGAAGCCGAAGACGCTGTTCGAGCCAGGTGAAGTGGTTCGTGTCATTGACGGTCCGTTTGCTGACTTCAATGGCAGTGTCGAAGAGGTTAACTACGAAAAGAGTCGCCTCCAGGTGGCGGTGCTCATTTTCGGTCGCTCTACTCCGGTGGAGCTCGAGTTCAGCCAGGTCGAGAAGGTCTAGGCGAACGAAGCATCCCATACCCCGCAGCCCTGTGTGCTGCGGGGTTTTGTCGTCACTGGGATAAAACGCAAGTCATCCGGGGAGCCATCTGGCGTTTGTACCCGATTTTGGAGTAGCTCATGGCTAAGAAGATTCAGGCTTACATCAAGCTGCAAGTTAAGGCCGGCCAGGCCAACCCAAGCCCACCCGTTGGTCCAGCACTGGGCCAACACGGTGTGAACATCATGGAATTCTGCAAGGCCTTCAACGCCCGTACTCAGGGTCAAGAAGCCGGCCTGCCGACTCCTGTGATCATCACTGTTTACAGCGACCGTAGCTTCACTTTCGAGACCAAGAGCACCCCTGCCTCGGTTCTGCTGAAGAAAGCTGCTGGCCTGACCAGTGGTTCGGCTCGTCCGAACACCGTTAAAGTCGGTACCGTGACCCGTGCTCAGCTCGAAGAGATCGCCAAGACTAAACAGGCTGATCTGACCGCTGCTGACCTGGACGCTGCTGTACGCACCATCGCTGGCTCTGCCCGCAGCATGGGCCTGAACGTGGAGGGTGTGTAATGGCTAAGCTGACCAAGCGCCAAAAGGCCATTGCTTCGAAAATCGAAGCTGGCAAAGTTTACAACTTCGAAGAAGCAGCAGTGCTGCTGGCCGAACTGTCCACCGTGAAGTTCAGTGAATCCTTCGACGTTGCCGTCAACCTCGGCGTTGACCCGCGTAAATCCGACCAGGTCGTTCGTAGCGCTACTGTGCTGCCACACGGCACTGGCAAGACCGTACGCGTTGCCGTCTTCACCCAGGGTCCAGCTGCTGAGGCCGCTCTGGCTGCCGGCGCTGACCGTGTAGGTATGGACGATCTGGCTGCAGAAATGAAAGCCGGCGACCTGAACTATGACGTCGTCATCGCATCGCCTGATGCCATGCGCGTTGTTGGTCAGCTGGGTCAGGTTCTGGGTCCTCGCGGCCTGATGCCTAACCCGAAAGTGGGTACTGTGACTCCAGACGTAGCCGGCGCTGTCAAAAACGCCAAGGCTGGTCAGGTTCGCTACCGTACCGACAAGAACGGTATCATTCACACCTCCGTTGGCAAAGTCGGCTTCGAAGCTGGCAAGCTGAAGGAAAACGTTGAAGCCCTGATCGCTGATCTGAAGCGTATCAAGCCAGCTTCTTCGAAAGGTATCTACGTCAAGCGCGTTACCCTGAGCACCACTATGGGCCCAGGCCTGGTCATCGACCAGGGTTCGCTGAACGCGTAAGGCCATGGCGGTGCGACGTGTCGCGCCGCCAGCAAAAAATTGGGGTCCCTGCCTGGCGGGGGCTATCCAAGACCGTAGGCGGCGCAAGCCTTAAACCACAAGCCTACGCAGATGGTGCTCCCGATTCGTTATCGAATCAGACACCAAAACGACATCCGGCTTCGGCCAGATGAAACGGTAGAAACCAGGAGTAAACCCGTGGCAATTAAACTCGAAGACAAGAAGGCCATCGTCGCTGAAGTCAACGAGGCTGCCAAAGTCGCTCTGTCCGCTGTCGTGGCTGATGCCCGTGGTGTGACTGTAGGCGCAATGACCGGACTCCGTAAAGAGGCTCGTGAAGCTGGCGTTTACGTACGTGTCGTACGTAACACCCTGCTCAAGCGCGCTGTTGCCGATACTGAATTCAGTGTCCTCAACGACGCCTTCACTGGCCCGACCCTGATCGCTTTCTCCAACGAACACCCGGGCGCTGCTGCTCGTCTGTTCAAAGAGTTCGCCAAGGGTCAGGACAAGTTCGAGATCAAGGCAGCTGCGTTTGACGGCAAATTCATTGCCGCCAACCAGATCGATGTACTGGCTACCTTGCCGACCCGTGACGAAGCTATCGCACGTCTGATGAGCGTGATTCAAGGCGCCACCAGCAAGCTGGCTCGTACTCTGGCGGCCGTTCGCGACCAGAAAGAAGCTGCTGCTGCCTAAGGCGGCGTAACCTCTTTCAAAATCATTTGTTTAATTTGATGGCTGCGAAGGCTGTCACCCCAATACAGGATTTAAGTCATGTCCCTGACTAACGAGCAAATCATCGAAGCAATCGGCCAGAAAACCGTTCTGGAAGTTGTTGAGCTGATCAAAGCTATGGAAGAAACCTTCGGCGTTACCGCTGCTGTTGCCGCTGCTGGCCCAGCTGCTGCTGCTGCCGTTGTTGAAGAGCAAACCGAGTTCAACGTTGTTCTGGTTGAAGCCGGCGAGAAGAAAGTAAACGTGATCAAGGCCGTTCGTGAACTGACCGGTCTGGGCCTGAAAGAAGCCAAAGAGAAAGTCGACGGCGCTCCTCAGGTCGTAGCTGAAGGCGTTTCGAAAGAAGCCGCTGAAGACGCTAAGAAGAAGCTGGAAGAAGCAGGCGCTAAAGTCGAGCTGAAGTAATTTCGACTTTGCGATGCCAGCCTGAGCGTTGAGCACAAGGCTGATGGCTGGTGGCTTATGCCACCGGCCTTTTTCCGTTATTGGTGGCCGATCAGATCGGCCCCGATAACGAGCTGCAAGACACCCATGTGGGTGGCGCAAACCAAGGGGTTTGCACGATTTTCTGGCTGCTCCCGCCGGGAGAAGCCAAACAAGCAGGTGACCAAGCTGGGGAACGCTGATGGCTTACTCATACACTGAGAAAAAACGTATCCGCAAGGACTTTAGCAAGTTGCCGGACGTCATGGATGTGCCTTACCTCCTGGCCATCCAGCTGGATTCGTATCGCGAATTCCTGCAAGCGGGAGCATCCAAGGATCAGTTCCGCGACGTCGGCCTGCACGCGGCCTTCAAATCGGTATTCCCGATCATCAGCTACTCCGGCAATGCTGCCCTGGAGTACGTAGGCTATCGCCTGGGCGAACCCGCCTTCGATGTGAAGGAATGTGTCCTGCGTGGCGTGACCTTCGCGGTCCCACTGCGGGTCAAGGTGCGCCTGATCATCTTCGACAAGGAATCGTCGAACAAAGCGATCAAGGACATCAAAGAGCAAGAAGTCTACATGGGTGAAATCCCCCTGATGACTGAGAACGGTACCTTCGTAATCAACGGTACCGAGCGTGTGATCGTTTCCCAGCTGCACCGTTCGCCTGGTGTGTTCTTCGACCACGACCGTGGCAAGACGCACAGCTCCGGCAAGCTGCTGTACTCCGCTCGCATCATCCCTTACCGCGGCTCCTGGCTGGACTTCGAGTTCGACCCGAAGGACTGCGTGTTCGTGCGTATCGACCGTCGCCGCAAACTGCCGGCCTCGGTACTGCTGCGCGCACTGGGTTACAGCACCGAAGAGGTTCTGAACACCTTCTACACCACCAACGTGTTCCACGTTTCCGGCGAAAAACTCAGCCTGGAACTGGTACCTCAGCGTCTGCGTGGTGAAGTTGCGGTCATGGACATCCATGACGAAACCGGCAAGGTCATTGTCGAGCAGGGTCGCCGCATCACTGCACGCCACATCAACCAGCTCGAGAAAGCCGGCGTCAAGCAGCTCGACGTTCCTATGGAATACGTCCTGGGCCGCACCACCGCCAAGGCTATCGTGCATCCGGCTACCGGCGAGATCCTGGCCGAGTGCAACACCGAGCTGACCACCGAGCTGCTGATCAAGGTCGCCAAGGCACAGGTCGTCCGTATCGAGACCCTGTACACCAACGACATCGATTGCGGTCCGTTCATCTCGGACACCCTGAAGATCGACACCACCAGCAACCAGCTGGAAGCCCTGGTCGAAATCTATCGCATGATGCGTCCAGGCGAGCCGCCAACCAAGGATGCTGCCGAGACCCTGTTCAACAACCTGTTCTTCAGCGCCGAGCGTTACGACCTGTCCGCCGTAGGCCGCATGAAGTTCAACCGTCGTATCGGTCGTACCGAGATCGAAGGTTCGGGCGTGCTGAGCAAGGAAGACATCGTCGAGGTCCTCAAGACCCTGGTCGACATCCGTAACGGCAAAGGCATCGTCGACGACATCGACCACCTGGGTAACCGTCGCGTACGTTGCGTCGGCGAAATGGCCGAGAACCAGTTCCGTGTTGGCCTGGTGCGCGTTGAGCGTGCGGTCAAGGAACGTCTGTCGATGGCTGAAAGCGAAGGCCTGATGCCGCAAGACCTGATCAACGCCAAGCCGGTAGCGGCGGCGGTGAAAGAGTTCTTCGGTTCCAGCCAGCTGTCGCAGTTCATGGACCAGAACAACCCGCTCTCCGAGATCACCCACAAGCGCCGCGTTTCTGCACTCGGCCCTGGCGGTCTGACCCGTGAGCGTGCTGGCTTCGAAGTCCGTGACGTACACCCGACCCACTACGGCCGTGTGTGCCCGATCGAGACCCCTGAAGGTCCGAACATCGGTCTGATCAACTCCCTGGCAGCCTATGCCCGCACCAACCAGTACGGCTTCCTCGAAAGCCCGTATCGCGTGGTGAAGGAAGGCGTGGTCAGCGACGACATCGTGTTCCTGTCGGCCATTGAAGAAGCGGATCACGTCATCGCCCAGGCTTCGGCTGCGATGAACGAGAAGAAGCAGCTGATCGATGAGCTGGTAGCGGTTCGTCACCTGAACGAATTTACCGTCAAGGCGCCAGAAGACGTCACCTTGATGGACGTTTCGCCGAAGCAGGTTGTTTCGGTTGCAGCGTCGCTGATTCCGTTCCTCGAGCACGACGACGCCAACCGTGCACTCATGGGTTCGAACATGCAGCGTCAGGCTGTACCGACCCTGCGCGCTGACAAGCCGCTGGTAGGTACCGGCATGGAGCGCAACGTTGCCCGTGACTCCGGCGTCTGCGTCGTGGCCCGTCGTGGCGGCGTGATCGACTCGGTCGATGCCAGCCGTATCGTCGTGCGTGTTGCCGATGACGAAGTCGAAACCGGTGAAGCAGGTGTAGATATCTACAACCTGACCAAATACACCCGTTCGAACCAGAACACTTGCATCAACCAGCGTCCGCTGGTCAGCAAGGGTGATGTGGTCAAGCGTCACGACATCATGGCCGACGGCCCGTCCACCGATATGGGTGAACTGGCACTGGGTCAGAACATGCGCATCGCGTTCATGGCGTGGAACGGCTTCAACTTCGAAGACTCCATCTGCCTGTCCGAGCGTGTGGTTCAGGAAGATCGCTTCACCACGATCCACATTCAGGAACTGACCTGTGTGGCGCGTGACACCAAGCTTGGCCCAGAGGAAATCACCGCAGACATCCCGAACGTGGGTGAAGCTGCGCTGAACAAGCTGGACGAAGCCGGTATCGTTTACGTAGGTGCCGAAGTCGGCGCTGGCGACATTCTGGTTGGTAAGGTCACTCCGAAAGGCGAGACCCAACTGACGCCGGAAGAGAAGCTGCTGCGTGCCATCTTCGGTGAGAAGGCAAGCGACGTCAAAGACACCTCCCTGCGTGTGCCAACCGGCACCAAGGGTACTGTCATCGACGTCCAGGTCTTCACCCGTGACGGCGTTGAGCGCGACAGCCGCGCCCTGGCCATCGAGAAGATGCAGCTGGACGAGATCCGCAAGGACCTCAACGAAGAGTTCCGCATCGTCGAAGGTGCAACCTTCGAGCGTCTGCGTTCCGCCCTGAACGGCCAAGTGGTCGACGGTGGTGCGGGCCTGAAGAAAGGCACCGTGATCACTGACGAAGTACTGGACGGTCTGGAGCACGGCCAGTGGTTCAAACTGCGCATGGCCGAAGACGCGCTGAACGAACAGCTGGAAAAGGCTCAGGCTTACATCGTCGATCGCCGTCGTCTGCTGGACGACAAGTTCGAAGACAAGAAGCGCAAGCTGCAGCAAGGCGACGACTTGGCGCCGGGCGTACTGAAGATCGTCAAGGTCTACCTGGCTATCCGCCGCCGCATCCAGCCGGGCGACAAGATGGCAGGCCGTCACGGTAACAAAGGTGTGGTCTCGGTGATCATGCCGGTCGAAGACATGCCGCACGACGCCAACGGTACTCCGGTCGACGTCGTACTGAACCCACTGGGCGTACCTTCGCGTATGAACGTCGGTCAGATCCTTGAAACCCACCTGGGCCTCGCGGCCAAAGGCCTGGGCGAGAAGATCGACCGGATGCTCGAAGAACAGCGCAAAGCCGCTGAGCTGCGCGTGTTCCTGACCGAGATCTACAACGAGATCGGCGGTCGTCAGGAAAGCCTGGAAGAGTTCACCGATGCAGAGATCCTTGCCCTGGCGAACAACCTGAAGAAGGGCGTGCCTATGGCTACCCCAGTCTTCGACGGTGCCAAGGAAAGCGAGATCAAGGCCATGCTGAAACTGGCAGACATGCCAGAAAGCGGCCAGATGGTGCTGTTCGATGGCCGTACCGGCAACAAGTTCGAGCGTCCTGTGACCGTTGGTTACATGTACATGCTCAAGCTGAACCACTTGGTGGACGACAAGATGCACGCGCGTTCCACTGGTTCCTATAGCCTGGTTACCCAGCAGCCGCTGGGTGGTAAGGCGCAGTTCGGTGGTCAGCGTTTCGGGGAGATGGAAGTGTGGGCGCTGGAAGCATACGGCGCGGCATACACCCTGCAAGAAATGCTCACAGTGAAGTCGGACGACGTGAACGGCCGTACCAAGATGTACAAGAACATCGTGGATGGCGATCACCGTATGGAGCCGGGCATGCCCGAGTCCTTCAACGTGTTGATCAAAGAGATCCGTTCGCTCGGTATCGATATCGATCTGGAAACCGAATAACACGTGACGCGAAGGGGAGCGGGGCAGGTAATGCCCGCTTCCTGCTCCGCCAGGAGGAAAGGCCTTGAAAGACCTACTGAATTTGCTGAAAAACCAGGGTCAAGTCGAAGAGTTCGACGCCATCCGCATCGGTCTGGCGTCGCCTGAAATGATCCGTTCGTGGTCGTTCGGTGAAGTTAAGAAGCCGGAAACCATCAACTACCGTACGTTCAAACCTGAGCGTGACGGCCTGTTCTGCGCCAAGATCTTTGGCCCAGTCAAGGACTACGAGTGCCTGTGCGGCAAGTACAAGCGCCTCAAGCACCGCGGTGTGATCTGCGAGAAGTGCGGCGTTGAAGTTGCCCTGGCCAAGGTTCGTCGTGAGCGCATGGCGCACATCGAACTGGCCTCGCCGGTTGCCCACATCTGGTTCCTGAAGTCGCTGCCGTCCCGTATCGGCCTGCTGATGGACATGACCCTGCGTGATATCGAGCGCGTTCTCTACTTCGAGAGCTACGTCGTTATCGACCCAGGCATGACCACCCTTGAAAAAGGCCAGCTGCTGAACGACGAGCAGTACTTCGAAGCGCTGGAAGAGTTCGGTGACGACTTCGACGCCCGCATGGGTGCCGAGGCTGTCCGCGAGCTGCTGCACGCTATCGACCTGGAGCACGAGATCGGTCGCCTGCGTGAAGAGATTCCGCAGACCAACTCGGAAACCAAGATCAAGAAGCTGTCCAAGCGCCTGAAGCTGATGGAAGCTTTCCAGGGCTCGGGCAACCTGCCTGAGTGGATGGTCCTGACCGTCCTGCCAGTACTGCCGCCGGACCTGCGTCCGCTGGTACCGCTGGATGGCGGCCGCTTCGCGACCTCCGACCTGAACGACCTGTATCGTCGGGTGATCAACCGTAACAACCGTCTGAAGCGCCTGCTCGATCTGTCGGCGCCGGACATCATCGTGCGCAACGAAAAGCGCATGCTGCAGGAAGCGGTCGACGCCCTGCTGGATAACGGCCGTCGCGGTCGCGCCATCACTGGCTCGAACAAGCGTCCGCTGAAGTCCCTGGCTGACATGATCAAAGGTAAGCAAGGTCGTTTCCGTCAGAACTTGCTCGGTAAGCGCGTGGACTACTCCGGCCGTTCGGTAATTACCGTAGGCCCGACCCTGCGTCTGCACCAGTGCGGTCTGCCGAAGAAAATGGCCCTCGAGCTGTTCAAGCCGTTCATTTTCGGCAAGCTGGAAATGCGTGGTCTGGCGACCACCATCAAGGCTGCCAAGAAGATGGTCGAGCGCGAGCTGCCAGAGGTGTGGGACGTTCTCGCCGAGGTCATCCGCGAACACCCCGTACTGCTTAACCGTGCACCGACCCTTCACCGTCTGGGTATCCAGGCGTTCGAGCCTGTGCTCATCGAAGGTAAGGCGATCCAGCTGCACCCGTTGGTCTGTGCGGCGTACAACGCCGACTTCGACGGTGACCAGATGGCCGTTCACGTGCCGCTGACGCTGGAAGCCCAGCTCGAAGCGCGCGCGCTGATGATGTCGACCAACAACATTCTGTCGCCAGCCAACGGTGAGCCAATCATCGTTCCGTCGCAGGACGTTGTACTGGGTCTGTACTACATGACCCGTGAAGCCATCAACGCCAAGGGCGAAGGTCGCGTATTCGCAGACCTGCAAGAAGTCGACCGCGTATTCCGCGCCGGCGAAGCTGCCCTGCACGCGAAAATCAAGGTCCGTATCAACGAGACCGTGAATGACCGTGATGGCTCCGTCACCAAGAACACCCGCATCGTCGACACCACCGTCGGCCGTGCGCTGTTGTTCCAGGTTGTACCGGCAGGTCTGCCGTACGACGTGGTCAACCAGCCGATGAAGAAGAAAGCGATCTCCAAGCTGATCAACCAGTGCTACCGCGTGGTTGGTCTGAAAGAGACCGTCATCTTCGCTGACCAGCTGATGTACACCGGTTTTGCCTACTCGACCATTTCCGGCGTTTCGATCGGTGTTAACGACTTCGTTATCCCGGACGAAAAAGCACGCATCATCGGTACTGCTACCGACGAAGTGAAGGAAATCGAGAGCCAGTACGCCTCCGGCCTGGTAACCCAGGGCGAGAAGTACAACAAGGTCATCGACTTGTGGTCGAAGGCGAACGACGAAGTGTCCAAGGCGATGATGGCCAACCTCTCGAAAGAGAAGGTCATCGACCGCGAGGGCAAGGAAGTCGAGCAAGAGTCCTTCAACTCGATGTACATGATGGCTGACTCGGGTGCGCGGGGTTCCGCAGCACAGATCCGTCAGCTGGCCGGTATGCGTGGTCTGATGGCCAAGCCGGACGGCTCGATCATCGAGACGCCGATCACCGCGAACTTCCGTGAAGGTCTGAGCGTACTGCAGTACTTCATCTCGACTCACGGTGCTCGTAAGGGTCTGGCGGATACCGCACTGAAAACTGCGAACTCCGGTTACCTGACGCGTCGTCTGGTAGACGTGGCGCAAGATCTGGTCGTGACCGAGATCGACTGTGGCACCGACCACGGCTTGCTGATGACTCCGCACATCGAAGGCGGTGACGTTGTCGAGCCGCTGGGTGAGCGCGTACTGGGTCGTGTCATTGCCCGTGACGTGTTCAAGCCAGGCACCGAGGACGTCATCGTCCCAGCCGGTACCCTGGTTGACGAGCAGTGGGTCGAGTTCATCGAGCTGAACAGCATCGACGAAGTTATCGTGCGTTCGCCGATCAACTGCGAAACCCGCTACGGTATCTGCGCCAAGTGCTACGGTCGTGACCTGGCTCGTGGTCACCAGGTGAACATCGGTGAAGCTGTCGGCGTTATCGCTGCACAGTCGATCGGTGAGCCGGGTACCCAGCTGACCATGCGTACGTTCCACATCGGTGGTGCTGCAAGCCGGACCTCGGCTGCCGACAGCGTCCAGGTGAAGAACGGCGGTATGGTTCGTCTGCACAACCTGAAGCAGGTCGTGCGCGCCGATGGCAACCTGGTTGCCGTATCGCGTTCCGGCGAGCTGGCCATTGCCGATGAATTCGGTCGTGAGCGTGAGCGTTACAAGCTGCCTTACGGTGCGGTCATTTCGGTCAAGGAAGGTGACAAGGTCGAAGCTGGCGCCATCGTCGCCAAGTGGGACCCGCACACCCACCCGATCGTTACCGAGCTGAAAGGTACCGTGACCTTCGTGGGCATGGAAGAAAACATCACCATCAAGCGTCAGACCGACGAACTGACTGGTTTGACCAACATCGAAGTTCTGGACGTCAAGGATCGCCCTGCCGCAGGCAAGGAAATCCGTCCGGCAATCAAGATGGTCGATGCCAACGGCAAGGACCTGTACCTGCCAGGTACCGACGTACCGGCTCAGTACTTCCTGCCGGCCAACGCCCTCGTCGGTGTGGCTGACGGTGCACAGATCGGTGTTGGTGACGTTATCGCGCGTATCCCGCAAGAAACGTCGAAGACACGTGACATCACCGGTGGTCTGCCGCGCGTTGCCGACTTGTTCGAAGCGCGTCGTCCGAAAGAAGCCTCGATTCTGGCTGAAGTCAGCGGCACCATCGCGTTCGGTAAAGAGACCAAAGGCAAGCGCCGTCTGGTCATTACGCCGACCGACGGTAGCGATCCGTACGAAGAGCTGATTCCGAAGTGGCGCCACCTGAACGTCTTCGAAGGCGAACAGGTAAACCGCGGCGAAGTTATCTCCGACGGCCCGAGCGATCCGCACGACATCCTGCGTCTGCTGGGTGTGAGCGCGCTGGCCAAGTACATCGTCAACGAGATCCAGGACGTTTACCGCCTGCAAGGCGTTAAGATCAACGACAAGCACATCGAGACCATCCTGCGTCAGATGCTGCGTAAGGTCGAGATCGCCGAGTCGGGTGATTCCAGCTTCATCAAGGGCGACCAGATGGAGCTGACTCACGTACTGGTCGAGAACGAGCGTCTCGCCAGCGAAGACAAGTTCATCTCGAAGTTCTCGCGTGTGCTGCTGGGTATCACCAAGGCGTCGCTGTCGACCGAATCGTTCATCTCCGCGGCTTCCTTCCAGGAAACCACCCGCGTACTGACCGAAGCGGCCGTCACCGGCAAGCGCGATTACCTGCGCGGCCTGAAAGAGAACGTGGTCGTGGGTCGTCTGATCCCGGCCGGTACTGGTCTGGCTTACCACAGCGAGCGCAAGCGCCGCCGTGATGCCGACAAACCGCTGCGTGTGAGCGCCAGTGAGGTGGAAGCCGCACTGACCGAAGCGCTGAATTCCAGCGGTAACTAAGTACAGGGCAGGGCCCCGGCAAGCCCCGAACGGCCATCGTCGACATGAATTGTTGCCGATGACCGGGCGGGGAGGGCCGGGGCCTCGTCTTGACTGGGTGCAAGATCCTCCGTAGACTTTTGTACCCTTAAATTTGGTGAGGCTCCGTCTCGCCAATTTTTGGCTTTCTTGCAAGACAATAGAGTCGCAAGACAATCAGTGGAGCTAGTAGATGGCAACTATCAACCAGCTGGTACGTCAGCCGCGTAAGCGTTCGGTCGAGAAGTCCGACGTTCCTGCGCTGCAGAACTGCCCGCAACGTCGTGGCGTGTGCACCCGCGTGTACACCACCACGCCGAAAAAACCTAACTCGGCACTGCGTAAAGTTTGCCGTGTGCGTCTGACCAACGGTTTCGAGGTTTCCTCGTACATCGGCGGTGAAGGCCACAACCTGCAAGAGCACAGCGTCGTCCTGATCCGTGGCGGCCGTGTAAAAGACTTGCCAGGTGTTCGTTACCACACCGTTCGCGGCTCTCTGGATACTTCGGGCGTTAAAGGCCGTAACCAGGGTCGTTCGAAGTACGGTACCAAGCGTCCGAAGTAATCGGTCGTTTGCACCCATCCATTTTTTTGAGTCGATAAGAGTAAGGTCGGGCAGGGGTCGAAGACCCACGTCCCGGGCTAACCTGAAGACCGTTTGAGGGCTTATCATGCCAAGACGTCGTGTAGCAGCAAAACGTGAGATTCTGGACGATCCTAAATACGGATCCCAAATCCTCGCCAAGTTCATGAACCACGTGATGGAAAGCGGCAAGAAGGCCGTGGCCGAGCGCATCGTTTACGGTGCACTGGACAAGGTCAAAGAGCGCAAGAACAGCGACCCCCTGGAAATCTTCGAGAAAGCTCTCGACGCCATCGCTCCGCTGGTCGAAGTAAAGTCCCGTCGTGTCGGCGGTGCCACTTACCAGGTTCCGGTTGAAGTTCGTCCATCCCGTCGTAATGCTCTGGCAATGCGCTGGCTCGTAGACTACGCCCGCAAGCGCGGCGAGAAGTCGATGGCTCTGCGCCTGGCTGGCGAGCTGCTGGATGCTGCTGAAGGCAAGGGTGCTGCAGTCAAGAAGCGTGAAGACGTTCACCGTATGGCTGAAGCCAACAAAGCGTTCTCGCACTACCGCTTCTAATTCAAGCATCAATCATTTTGCGAGGGCTTTATGGCTCGTACTACAGCAATTAACCGCTACCGTAACATTGGTATCTGTGCCCACGTTGACGCGGGCAAGACCACCACTACCGAGCGGATCCTGTTCTACACAGGCCTGAGCCACAAGATGGGCGAGGTGCACGACGGCGCCGCGACCACCGACTGGATGGTTCAGGAGCAGGAGCGGGGTATTACCATTACCTCCGCTGCCGTAACTACCTTCTGGAAGGGCTCTGTTGGTCAGTACGACAACTACCGCGTAAACGTCATCGATACCCCTGGCCACGTTGACTTCACCATTGAAGTAGAGCGTTCGCTGCGCGTACTCGACGGCGCGGTCGTTGTGTTCTGCGGTACCTCCGGCGTTGAACCTCAGTCCGAAACCGTATGGCGTCAGGCCAACAAATACGGCGTTCCACGTGTTGTTTACGTGAACAAGATGGACCGTGCCGGTGCAAACTTCCTGCGCGTCGTAGGTCAGATCAAGAACCGTCTGGGTCACACCCCGGTTCCTGTTCAGCTGGCCATCGGTTCGGAAGATAACTTCCAGGGTCAGGTCGACCTGATCAAGATGAAGGCTATCTACTGGAACGACGACGACAAAGGCACCACCTATCGCGAGGAAGAAATTCCTGCCGATATGCTGGAGCTGGCTGAAGAGTGGCGCTCCAACATGGTTGAGGCGGCTGCCGAGGCCAGCGAAGAGCTGATGAACAAGTATCTGGAAGGCGAAGAGCTGACCGTCGAAGAGATCAAAGCCGGTCTGCGCGCGCGCACCCTGGCCAGCGAAATCGTACCGGCCGTCTGCGGTTCGTCGTTCAAGAACAAGGGCGTTCCCCTGGTTCTCGACGCCGTCATCGACTACCTGCCTGCTCCGACCGAGATTCCTGCAATCCAGGGTATCAACCCGGATGACAAGGATCTGGACAAAGACGATCCGGCTGTTCGTAAAGACGAGCGTCACGCTGACGACGACGAGCCGTTCTCGGCTCTGGCGTTCAAGATCGCGACTGACCCGTTCGTGGGTACTCTGACCTTCGTTCGCGTCTACTCGGGTGTTCTGACCTCCGGTGACTCCGTCATCAACTCGGTCAAGGGCAAGAAAGAGCGCGTTGGTCGTATGGTGCAGATGCACGCCAACCAGCGTGAAGAGATCAAGGAAGTGCGCGCTGGCGACATCGCGGCCCTGATCGGCATGAAGGACGTGACCACAGGCGAAACCCTGTGCAACGCCGACAAGCCAATCATCCTTGAGCGTATGGACTTCCCTGAGCCGGTTATTTCGCTCTCCGTAGAGCCGAAAACCAAGGCTGACCAGGAGAAGATGGGTATCGCTCTGGGCAAACTGGCCCAGGAAGACCCGTCGTTCCGCGTCAAGACCGACGAAGAGACTGGTCAGACCATCATCTCGGGCATGGGTGAGCTGCACCTGGACATCCTCGTTGACCGCATGAAGCGCGAGTTCAACGTCGAAGCCAACATCGGTAAGCCTCAGGTTTCGTACCGCGAGAAGATCACCAAGTCCAACGTCGAGATCGAAGGCAAGTTCGTTCGTCAGTCGGGCGGTCGTGGTCAGTTCGGTCACTGCTGGATCCGTTTCTCGGAGCCGGACGTCGACGAGAAGGGCAACATCACCGAAGGTCTGGTCTTCACCAACGAAGTCGTTGGTGGTGTGATTCCTAAGGAATTCATCGCCCCGATCCAGAAGGGTATCGAAGAGCAGATGAAAAACGGCGTTGTTGCCGGCTATCCGCTGCTCGGCCTGAAGGCCACGGTATTCGACGGTTCGTACCACGACGTCGACTCCAACGAAATGGCGTTCAAAATCGCTGCTTCGATGGCGACCAAGCAACTGGCCCAGAAGGGCGGTGGCGTGGTGCTTGAGCCGATCATGAAGGTCGAAGTTGTAACCCCGGAAGACTACCTGGGTGACGTGATGGGTGACCTGAGCCGTCGTCGCGGGATGATCCAGGGTAATGAAGACTCGGTGTCCGGCAAGGTAATCACTGCTGAGGTACCGCTCGGAGAAATGTTCGGTTATGCGACCGACGTTCGTTCCATGTCTCAGGGTCGCGCAAGCTACTCCATGGAATTCTCCAAATACGCCGAAGCTCCGTCGAACATCGTCGAAGCACTCGTTAAAAAACAAGGCTAATCCCCTTTAGGCAAGAGGTTCACTGTCGTGGCTAAAGAAAAATTTGATCGTTCCCTTCCCCACGTTAACGTCGGCACCATCGGCCACGTTGACCACGGTAAGACCACTCTGACCGCAGCTCTGACTCGCGTCTGCTCCGAAGTTTTCGGTTCGGCAGTCGTTGAGTTCGACAAGATCGACTCGGCTCCGGAAGAAAAAGCGCGCGGTATCACCATCAACACCGCTCACGTCGAGTACAACTCGAACATTCGTCACTACGCTCACGTCGACTGCCCAGGTCACGCTGACTACGTGAAGAACATGATCACCGGTGCTGCCCAGATGGACGGCGCGATCCTGGTTTGCTCGGCCGCCGATGGTCCGATGCCACAAACCCGTGAGCACATCCTGCTGTCCCGTCAGGTTGGCGTTCCGTACATCGTGGTCTTCCTGAACAAGGCTGACCTGGTAGACGACGCTGA
>NZ_FXWU01000026.1:0-13185 GCF_900184205.1 Pseudomonas sp. LAIL14HWK12:I10
GCTGTCGTGATAGATAACCAGCTCAGCTTTTGCAACGTCCGCACCCACGATCAATCTACCTGCCTGCATTGCCATGGGCCGTACTCCACGTTAAGGTTTTTAGGCTTGAAGGGGTTTCACCAAGAGGCGCTGGCTTGCTTCTATCGTCGCTTGCAAACGATGCATTCTTTATCGGCGCTTTGGTGGAAGGGGTGGGGCGATGTCTCCCACGGTCTGTACTGCTGCGAACAGTCAGAATCGGGCATTTAGTCCCACCACCCCTTCAAGTCTAACCATACAAGCGGGTTTACCCGCGAAAGGGCCGTTACAGGCAGCACGAATCTAAGGCTGTGCAATCTTGCATAGACAACCTGCACAATCGGTGATGTTCCTCCACCGCGACTCCGGGTATCCTCAGGGCAGCCATTCCGAACTGTCCTGATCCAAGGAGCTGCACGCTGTGTTCAAACATGTCGATGCCTATGCCGGCGACCCGATCCTCTCGCTGATGGAAACCTTCAAGGCCGATCCCCGCGCCGACAAGGTCAACCTGAGTATCGGCCTGTACTACGATGAAGCCGGCGTGGTGCCACAACTGGCGGCGGTGGATGCCGTCGAAAAACGCATCGCAGGCGTTGCTCACGAAGCGTCGCTGTACCTGCCGATGGAAGGCCTGGCCAGCTACCGCCAAGCCATCCAGGCACTGCTGTTCGGTGCCGATCACCCGGCCGTGACCGGCGGCCGCGTGGCCACCGTGCAGACCGTGGGTGGTTCTGGCGCACTGAAAGTGGGTGCCGACTTCCTCAAGCGCTACTTCCCGCAGTCCGAAGTCTGGGTCAGCAACCCGACTTGGGACAACCACCGCGCCATCTTCGAAGGTGCCGGGTTCAAGGTGAATACCTACCCGTACTTCGACCAGGTCAGCCGTGGCGTCGACTTTGACGGCATGTTGGCAACCCTGCAGACCCTGCCGGCCAACAGCGTCGTGCTGCTGCACCCGTGCTGCCACAACCCGACCGGCGCCGACCTGGACCAGAACCAGTGGCAGCAGGTGGTGGAAGTGGTCAAGGCGCGTCAGTTGATCCCGTTCCTCGACATCGCCTACCAAGGCTTTGGTGAAGGCCTGGTGGAAGACGCCTACGCTATCCGCGAAATGGCCCGTGCCGGCGTACCGTGCCTGGTCAGCAACTCGTTCTCGAAGATCTTCTCGCTGTACGGCGAGCGGGTTGGGGGCCTGTCGGTGGTCTGCGACGATGACGCCACCGCGCAGAGCGTGCTTGGCCAGCTCAAGGCTACCGTGCGCCGCAACTACTCCAGCCCACCCAACTTCGGTGCCCAACTGGTCGCCGGCGTACTGGGCGATGCCGCGCTCAATGCCCAATGGGCGGCAGAAGTCGAAGTGATGCGTCAACGCATCCTGGACATGCGTCAGGCGTTGGTCGATGCGCTGGCCACGCTGCTGCCAGGCCAGGACTTCCAGTTCTTCCTGCGTCAACGCGGCATGTTCAGCTACACCGGTTTCAGCGTTGAGCAGGTGCGTCGCCTGCGTGACGAGTTCGGCGTTTACCTGATCGACAGCGGCCGGGTATGCATGTCCGGCCTGCGTCCGGCCAACCTGCAACGGGTTGCCGAGGCGTTCGCCGCCGTTCAGAAGTGATGTGATAGGGGCCGCTTCGCGCAACAGCTGTAGGAGCGGCCTTGCGCCGCGAATGGGGCGCGAAGCGGCCCCCGGTTTCACCCAGTTGTCATGACAAGTGCAACCGTCCCTCGGACGGGGCTTCGCAACCGCCCACTTTCAGTGCACAATCGCGCCCCTCTTTTTTGGTTGGGGAGCGCGAAGCGTCTGGTTCGCCATTCCCAGCCCTGTTGCAGTCTTGCGAGTGGAGCTACACCCGGAATGAATGAGCAGGCCCCAAGCGTCGAACGGCGCTATGAAGAATCGACCCCGGCAGCCTTGGGCAGCTGGGCACGTCAAGACACCACCTGGATGCTGGGCCTGTTCGGCACCGCCATCGGCGCAGGTACGTTATTCCTGCCCATCAATGCTGGCCTCGGTGGCTTCTGGCCGCTGATCATCCTGGCCGTGCTGGCCTTCCCGATGACTTACTTCGCCCACCGTGGCCTGACCCGTTTCGTCCTCTCCGGGCGCAAGGGCGGGGACATCACTGAAGTGGTCGAGGAGCATTTCGGCATTACCGCCGGTGCATTGATCACCGTGCTGTACTTCTTCGCCATCTTCCCGATCCTGCTTATCTACAGCGTGGCGCTGACCAACACCGTCACCAGCTTCATGGAGCACCAGCTGCACATGACGCCGCCGCCGCGGGCGATCCTGTCGTTCGTGCTGATCCTGGGCCTGCTGGCCATCGTGCGCTGCGGTGAGCAGGCCACGGTCAAGGTCATGAGCCTGCTGGTCTACCCGTTCATCGTGGCCCTGGCGCTGCTGGGCCTGTACCTGGTACCGCACTGGACCGGTGGTATTCTCGACAGCGCCACCCAGCTGCCGTCGGGCTCGGCCTTCCTGCACACCGTGTGGCTGGCGATTCCGGTGATGGTGTTCTCGTTCAACCACTCGCCGATCATCTCGGCGTTCGCGGTCGACCAGAAGCGCCGTTACGGCGAGCATGCCGATGAGCGCAGCGGCCAGATCCTCGCCCGCGCCCACCTGCTGATGGTGGCCATGGTGCTGTTCTTCGTCTTCAGCTGCGTGCTGACCCTCAGCAGCGCCCAGCTGGCGGAAGCCAAGGCGCAGAACCTGTCGATCCTGTCGTACCTGGCCAATCACTTCAGCAACCCGACCATCGAGTTTGCCGCACCGCTGATTGCCTTCATTGCTATCGCCAAGTCGTTCCTGGGCCACTACATCGGTGCCAGTGAAGGCCTGAAAGGCATCATTGCCAAAACCGGCGCGCGCCCGGGCGCCAAAGCCCTGGACCGCGTGGTCGCGGCGCTGATGCTGGTGGTGTGCTGGATCGTCGCCACGCTCAACCCGAGCATTCTGGGCATGATCGAATCGCTGGGCGGCCCGATCATCGCGGTGCTGCTGTTCCTGATGCCGATGTACGCCATTCGCCGCGTGCCTTCGATGCGCAAGTACAGTGGGGCGATGTCCAACGTGTTCGTGGTCGCGGTTGGCGTGGTTGCGCTGACGTCGGTGGTTTACGGCTTGCTGAGCTGATCCACCGCCGGTGACACGCAATGCCCAGGTCGCCTGTTGCGACCTGGGCATTTTTTTGTCCACAAGAATTGTCTGGCAATAAAACAATTTTTGCTTCACCCATAGGCACCCGGCCGCCTTCATGCTTAACTCGGTGTCCTTTTCAAACCCCGCATAAGGATTTCGTCCATGGCTCAAGTGACTCTCAAAGGCAACCCGGTTCAGGTCAAGGGCAACCTGCCGCAAGCCGGTGCTAAGGCGCCAGCCTTCTCGCTGGTGGGTGAAGGCCTGGCTGACAAGTCGCTGCAAGACTACGCCGGCAAGCGCAAGGTGCTGAACATCTTCCCGAGCGTCGACACCCCAACCTGTGCCACGTCGGTGCGCAAGTTCAATGCCCAGGCCAACGATGTAGCCAACACCGTGGTGCTGTGCATCTCCGCCGACCTGCCATTCGCCCAGGCGCGCTTCTGCGGTGCCGAAGGCCTGGAGAACGTGAAGAACCTGTCGACCCTGCGTGGCGCCGAGTTCCTCGAAAACTACGGTGTGGCCATCGCCGACGGCCCGCTGGCTGGCCTGGCTGCACGTGCAGTGGTCGTGCTGGACGAAAACGACAACGTGCTGCACAGCGAGCTGGTCGGTGAAATCGCTGACGAGCCGAACTACGAGGCTGCGCTGGCTGTTCTGAAATAAAGGCAGGTCGGGCCGTTGGGTTTACCCGCGAAGAGGCCGGCAGAGGCAACGGAACTCCAGCCCTGCCCACCGCTCCAAGCAACACCCTGTAACGGCCCGGAACGATTTCCGGGCCGTTTTCGTTTAAAGTTCAGTGTTTTGGCAACGTCAGGCAAAGGTAAACCTCTGGTAAAGGGCCTTTGCTAAAACGATGCCAGTGCTTATCGTTCAACCCTCCCAAGTCGTCACTCCGAACAAGGTTCGTTCAACCCATGCAAGCGTCTAATTCCCGTTCCCCCCGTCGCTGGCTCGTCGGCCTGCTGATCCTGCTGCTGGTGGCCTTGCTGGCCTGGTGGCTGTGGCCCGCATCGCCTGCACATAAAGAAGCCAGCAGCGGGCGCATGGGCAAAGGCGGGCGCCCAGGTTTCGGGGCCTCCAGCGACCCGGTGCCGGTGCGTGTCGAGCCGGTTCGGGTGGGCGATTTCCCGCTGTACTACAAGGCGCTGGGCACGGTCACCGCGACCAACACCGTGAACGTGCGCAGCCGTGTGGCCGGTGAGCTGGTCAAGATCCACTTCAAGGAAGGCCAACAGGTCAAGGCTGGTGAACTGCTGGCCGAGATCGACCCTCGCAGCTACCGCATCGCCTTGCAGCAGGCCGAAGGCACCCTGGCGCAGAACCAGGCACAGCTGAAAAACGCCCAGGTCGACCTGGCGCGCTATAAAGGCCTGTATGCCGAGGACAGCATCGCCAAGCAGACCCTCGACACCGCAGAAGCCCAGGTCGCGCAATTCCAGGGCCTGGTCAAGACCAACCAGGCACAGGTCAGCGATGCGCGCCTGAACCTCGATTTCACCCAGATCCGCTCGCCGATCAATGGCCGGGTAGGCCTGCGCCAGCTCGACCTGGGCAACCTGGTGGCTGCCAACGACGCTACCGCGCTGGTGGTCATCACCCAAACCGAGCCGATCAACGTCGCGTTCACCCTGCCAGAAACCGAACTGAGCACCGTGCTGGAACGCTACCGCAGCGGCGCCAGCCTGCCGGTCGAGGCGTGGGACCGCAGCGACAGCAAGCTGCAGTCCACCGGGGTACTGGGCAGTATCGACAACCAGATCGACACCACCACCGGCACCCTCAAGTTCAAGGGCCGCTTCGAGAACAAGGACCTGGCGCTGTTCCCCAACCAGTTCGTCAATGTGCGCCTGTTGGCCGACACCCTCAAACAGGTGGTGCTGGCCCCGGCTGCGGCTATCCAGTTTGGCAACGATGGCACCTTTGCCTATGTGGTCAACGCCCAGAACACCGTCAATATCCGCAAGCTCAAGGTTGGCGCCAGCGATGGCGAGAACAGCGTGATTGTCGAAGGCCTGGCTGCCGGCGATCGCCTGGTGCTGGAAGGCACCGATCGCCTGCGTGAAGGCACCAAGGTAGAGGTGGTCGAAGACAGCTCGCAGGTGCCAACCACCCCAGGCCAGCACCTGCAGGGCCAGGACGCCAAGGGCTCGGCCCAAGCCGGTGAAGCAGGCAAGGCGGGCGCATGAACCTCTCGCGCCTGTTCATCCTGCGCCCGGTCGCCACCACGCTGAGTATGCTGGCCATCGTCCTGGCCGGCCTGATTGCCTACAAGCTGCTGCCGGTATCGGCGCTGCCGCAGGTCGACTACCCGACCATCCGGGTCATGACCCTGTACCCAGGGGCCAGCCCGCAAGTCATGACCAGTGCGGTCACCGCGCCGCTGGAACGCCAGTTCGGGCAGATGCCGGGGCTGACCCAGATGGCCTCGACCAGCTCCGGCGGGGCGTCGGTGCTGACGTTGCGTTTCAGCCTCGACATGAACATGGACGTTGCCGAGCAACAGGTGCAGGCCGCGATCAACGCTGCCAGCAACTTGCTGCCCAGCGACTTGCCGGCGCCACCGGTCTACAACAAGGTCAACCCGGCCGACACGCCTGTGCTGACCCTGGCCATCTCCTCCAAGACCATGCCGCTGCCCAAGCTCAACGACCTGGTCGACACCCGCGTGGCCCAGAAGCTTGCCCAGATCAGTGGCGTGGGCATGGTCAGCATCGCTGGCGGCCAGCGCCAGGCGGTACGTATCAAGGTCAACGTCGATGCGTTGGCCGCCAACGGCCTCAACCTCGAGGACGTGCGGACGCTGATCGGGGCGTCCAACGTCAACCAGCCCAAGGGCAACTTCGATGGCCCGACCCGGGTGTCGATGCTTGATGCCAACGATCAACTGCGTTCCCCCGCGGAATACGCCAACCTGATCCTGTCCTATAACAACGGTGCGCCGCTGCGCCTGAAGGACGTCGCCGAGATCGTCGATGGTGCCGAAAACGAGCGCCTCGCGGCCTGGGCCAACGAAAACCAGGCGGTGTTGCTGAATATCCAGCGCCAGCCGGGCGCCAACGTCATCGAAGTGGTCGACCGGATCAAGGAACTGCTCCCCTCGATCACCGACAACCTGCCTGCCGGCCTGGACGTGTCGGTACTGACCGACCGCACCCAGACCATCCGCGCCGCGGTCAAGGACGTGCAGCACGAGCTGCTGATCGCCATCGTCCTGGTGGTTATGGTCACCTTTGTGTTCCTGCGCCGTTTCAGCGCCACCATCATCCCCTCGATCGCCGTACCGCTGTCGTTGATCGGCACCTTTGGCGTGATGTACCTGGCCGGGTTCTCGGTCAATAACCTGACCCTGATGGCCCTGACCATCGCCACCGGCTTCGTGGTGGATGACGCCATCGTCATGCTGGAGAACATCTCCCGCCACATCGAAGAAGGCGAAACGCCGATGCAGGCCGCGCTCAAGGGCGCCCGGCAGATTGGCTTCACCCTCATATCGCTGACCTTCTCGCTGATCGCGGTCCTGATTCCGCTGCTGTTCATGGCCGACGTGGTCGGCCGCCTGTTCCGCGAGTTCGCCATCACCCTGGCGGTGGCGATTCTGATTTCCCTGGTCGTGTCGTTGACCCTCACGCCCATGATGTGCGCGCGGTTGCTCAAACGTGAGCCCAAGGAAGAAGAGCAGGGCCGTTTCTACCGCGCCAGCGGCGCCTGGATCGACTGGCTCATCGAACACTACGGCCGTGGCCTGCAGTGGGTGCTCAAACACCAGCCGCTGACCCTGCTGGTGGCCGTGGCCAGCCTGGGGCTCACCGTGGTCCTGTACATCGCCGTGCCCAAGGGCTTCTTCCCGGTGCAGGATACCGGCGTCATCCAGGGTATTTCCGAGGCGCCACAGTCGACTTCGTTCGCCGCCATGAGCGAACGCCAGCAGTCGCTGAGCAAGGTGATCCTGCAGGACCCGGCGGTGCAGAGCCTGTCGTCCTACATCGGCGTGGATGGCGACAATGCCACGCTCAACAGCGGGCGCCTGCTGATCAACCTCAAGCCGCACGGCGAGCGGGATGTGACCGCTGGCGAGGTCATCAGCCGCCTGCAGCCGCAGCTCGACAAGCTGGTGGGTATCCGCCTGTTCATGCAACCGGTGCAGGACTTGAGTATCGAGGACCGGGTCAGCCGCACCCAGTACCAGTTCAGCCTGTCGTCACCTGACGCCGACCTGCTGGCGCAGTGGAGCGGCAAGCTGGTGCAGGCGCTGCAACAGCGCCCAGAGCTTGCCGATGTGGCCAGCGACCTGCAGGACAAGGGCCTGCAGGTGTACCTGGTGATCGACCGCGACATGGCCAGCCGCCTGGGCATCTCGGTTTCGCAGATCACCAACGCCTTGTACGACGCCTTTGGCCAGCGGCAGATCTCGACCATCTACACCCAGGCCAGCCAGTACCGCGTGGTGCTGCAGTCGCAAGCCGCCGCCAGCATCGGGCCGCAGGCCTTGGAGTCGATCCACGTCAAGGCCACCGATGGCGGCCAGGTGCGGCTGTCGGCGTTGGCCCGTATCGAGCAGCGCCAGGCGCAGTTGGCGATCTCGCACATCGGCCAGTTCCCGGCGGTGATGATGTCGTTCAACCTGGCCCATGGCGCGTCGCTGGGCGAGGCGGTCAAGGTGATCGAGCAGGTGCAGCAGGACATCGGCATGCCGATCGGCGTGCAGACCCGCTTCCAGGGCGCTGCAGAAGCCTTCCAGGCCTCGCTGTCGAGCACCTTGCTGCTGATTCTCGCCGCCGTGGTGACCATGTACATCGTGCTGGGTGTGCTCTACGAGAGCTACATCCACCCGGTGACCATTCTTTCGACCTTGCCCTCGGCGGCGGTGGGGGCCTTGCTGGCGCTGCTCATCAGTGGCAACGACCTGGGGATGATCGCCATCATCGGCATCATCCTGCTGATCGGCATCGTCAAGAAAAACGCGATCATGATGATCGACTTTGCCCTTGAAGCCGAGCGCAACCAGGGCATGAGCCCGCAGGACGCCATCTACCAGGCCGCATTGCTGCGTTTCCGGCCGATTCTGATGACGACGTTGGCCGCGCTGTTCGGCGCCGTGCCGCTGATGCTGGCGACCGGGTCCGGTGCTGAGCTGCGCCAGCCGCTGGGCCTGGTGATGGTGGGCGGGCTGTTGGTCAGCCAGGTGCTGACACTGTTCACCACGCCGGTCATCTACCTGTACTTCGACCGCCTGGCCCGTCGCTGGCGCCCGGCCACTGATGCCAAGCAGGCTGAGGCATGAACCTGTCCGGACCGTTTATTCGTCGCCCGGTGGCGACGATGCTGCTGAGCCTGGCGATCATGTTGCTGGGCGGCGTCAGCTTCGGCCTGTTGCCGGTTGCGCCGCTGCCGCAGATGGACTTCCCGGTGATCGTGGTGCAGGCCAACCTGTCCGGCGCCAGCCCGGAGGTGATGGCCGCCACGGTGGCCACGCCTTTGGAACGCAAGCTGGGCAGTATCGCGGGCGTCACTACGCTGACCAGTAGCTCTAATCAGGGCTCGACGCGGGTGGTCATCGGCTTCGAAATGGGCCGTGACATCGACGGTGCGGCGCGTGAGGTGCAGGCGGCGATCAACGCCACCCGTAACCTGCTGCCCAGTGGCATGCGCAGCATGCCGACGTACAAGAAGATCAACCCCTCGCAGGCACCGATCATGGTGCTGTCGTTGACCTCTGACGTGCTTAAGAAAGGCCAGTTGTACGATTTGGCTGACACCATCCTGTCCCAGAGCCTGGCCCAGGTATCCGGGGTAGGGGAGGTGCAGATCGGCGGCAGTTCGCTGCCCGCCGTGCGCATCTCGGTGGAGCCGCAGTTGCTCAACCAGTACGGCTTGTCGCTGGACGAGGTGCGTACCGCCGTGTCCAACGCCAACCAGCGCCGGCCCATGGGCTTCGTCGAGGATGCCGAACGCAGCTGGGAGGTGCGGGCGAATGACCAGTTGGAAACGGCGAAGGACTACGAGCCGGTAGTGATACGCCAGCAGAACGGCACCATCCTGCGCCTGTCCGACGTAGCCACCCTCACAGACAGCGTTGAAAACCGCTACAACAGTGGCTTTTTCAACGACCAGAGCGCGGTGTTGCTGGTGGTCAACCGGCAGACCGGCGCCAACATCATCGAGACGGTCGACCAGATCAAGTCGCAGTTGCCGGCGTTGCAGTCGTTGTTGCCAGCCAGCGTGCAGCTGAACGTGGCCATGGACCGCTCGCTGGTGATCAAGGCCACCCTCAAGGAGGCCGAGCACACGCTGCTGATCGCGGTAGGGCTGGTAATTTTGGTGGTTTACCTGTTCCTCGGCAGCCTGCGTGCCTCGTTGATCCCCAGCCTGGCAGTGCCGGTGTCGCTGGTAGGCACGTTCGCAGTCATGTATTTGTGCGGTTTCTCCCTCAACAACCTGTCGCTGATGGCGCTGATCCTGGCCACGGGCCTGGTGGTGGACGACGCCATTGTGGTGCTGGAGAACATCTCCCGGCACATTGAGGACGGCCAGCCGCCGATGCGTGCGGCGTTCCTCGGTGCCAAGGAAGTGGGCTTCACGCTGTTGTCGATGAACGTTTCGTTGGTGGCGGTGTTCGTCTCCATTCTGTTCATGGGGGGTATCGTACGTAGCCTGTTCCAGGAGTTTTCCATCACCCTGGCGGCTGCAATCATTGTCTCGCTGGTGGTCTCGCTGACCCTCACGCCGATGCTCTGCGCCCGTTGGCTGAAACCGCACCAGGCCGAACAGAGCCGCCTGCAGCGCTGGAGCGACAAGGTTCATCAGCGCATGGTCAACGGCTATGACCGCAGCCTCGGCTGGGTGCTACGGCACAAGCGCCTGACCTTGCTGAGCCTGCTGGCCACCATCGGTATCAACATCGCGTTGTATGTGGTGGTGCCCAAGACGCTGATGCCGCAGCAGGACACCGGCCAATTGATTGGCTTTATCCGTGGTGACGATGGCCTGTCGTTCAGCGTGATGCAGCCGAAGATGGAAACCTACCGCCGCGCCTTGCTGGCCGACCCTGCGGTACAGAGCGTTGCTGGCTTCATCGGCGGCAACAGTGGCACCAACAATGCGATGGTGATTGTGCGCCTGAAACCGATCAGCGAGCGCAAGATGGATGCCCAGAAGGTGATCGAGCGTCTGCGCAAAGAGATGCCAAAGGTGCCCGGCGGGCGGCTGTTCCTGATGGCCGACCAGGACCTGCAGTTAGGTGGCGGTGGGCGTGACCAGACGTCGTCGCAGTACCTCTATACCTTGCAGAGTGGCGACCTGGCGGCACTTCGCGAGTGGTTCCCGAAAGTGGTCGCGGCGGTGCGCGCATTGCCCGAACTGACCGCCATCGACGCCCGTGATGGCGCGGGTACCCCGCAGGTTACCCTGGTGGTCGACCGTGATCAGGCCAAGCGCCTGGGCATCGACATGGACATGGTGACCACGGTGCTCAACAACGCCTACAGCCAGCGGCAGATCTCGACCATCTACGACAGCCTCAACCAGTACCAGGTGGTGCTGGAGATCAACCCGAAATACGCCTGGGACCCGAGCACGCTGGAACAGGTGCAGGTGATCACCAGCGACGGTGCCCGCGTGCCGTTGTCGACCATCGCCCACTACGAAAACAGCTTGGCCAATGACCGAGTCAGCCACGAAGGCCAGTTCGCTTCCGAAGACATCGCCTTCGACGTCGCCGAAGGCTACAGCCCCGACCAAGCCATGGCTGCAGTGGAGCGGGCGGTGGCCAAGCTTGGCCTGCCCGAGGAAGTCATCGCCAAACTCGGTGGCACCGCCGACGCCTTTGCCAAGACCCAGGAAGGCCAGCCCTTCATGATTCTGGGCGCGCTGGTGCTGGTGTACCTGGTGCTGGGCATTCTGTATGAAAGCTACATTCACCCGCTGACCATTCTGTCGACCCTGCCCTCGGCCGGCGTCGGTGCCTTGCTGGCGCTCTACGTCACCGGAGGCGAGTTCAGCCTGATCTCGCTGCTGGGCCTGTTCCTGCTGATTGGCGTGGTGAAAAAGAACGCGATCCTGATGATCGACCTGGCCCTGCAGCTGGAGCGCCAACAAGGCCTGTCGCCGGAGGAATCGATCCGCCGCGCCTGCCTGCTGCGCCTGCGGCCGATCCTGATGACCACCCTGGCGGCCATCCTCGGCGCCTTGCCGTTGCTGGTGAGCCGTGCCGAGGGAGCGGAAATGCGCCAGCCTTTGGGCTTGACCATCATCGGCGGCCTGGTCTTCAGCCAGATCCTCACCCTTTATACGACGCCGGTGGTCTACCTGTACCTCGACCGCCTGCGTCACCGTTTCAACCATTGGCGCGGCGTGCGCACCGACGCCGCTCTGGAAACCCCGCTATGAATTTTGCCCAGACACCGCTTCACCGTGCCCTGCAGTCATTGACCCTGGGGCGTGGCTCGCGTCTGCTCGGCGCCAGTTTGTGCGTGGCGCTGCTCAGTGCCTGTACCTTGAGCCCGGACTACCACCGCCCCGAGCTGAGCACCCCGGCGCAGTACAAGCAGGCCGAGGGCTGGACCCAGGCCAAGCCCTCGGACGCGATCGCCCGTGGCGCCTGGTGGGAAGTCTACGGCGATGCCGGGCTCAATGCGCTGGTCGAAGAGCTTAACCGCAGCAACCAGACGGTTGCGCAGTCGGAGGCCCAGTACCGTCAGGCCCAGGCCCTGGTGCGCAGCAGCCGCGCCGCGCTGTTCCCCAGCCTGGACCTGAGCGCCAGCAAGAACCGCTCTGCCCAGGGTACTGGCAGCTCGAGTTCCAGCCTGTCGAACAACAGCAGCGGCATCCGCAACACCTACAACACCCAGCTCGGCGTGAGCTGGGAGATCGACCTGTGGGGCAAGCTGCGTGAGACGTTGAACGCTAACGAAGCCAGTGCCGAAGCCAGCTTCGCCGACCTTGCCTCGATCCGCCTGAGCCAGCAGTCGGAGCTGGTGCAGAACTACCTGCAGTTGCGTGTGATCGACGAGCAGAAGCGCCTGTTGGAAGCGACCGTGGCCACCTACGAACGCTCGCTGCGCATGACTGAAAACCAATACCGTGCCGGAGTGTCTGGCCCGGATGCGGTGGCGCAGGCGCGCACGCAGCTGAAAAGCACCCAGGCGGACCTGATCGACCTGATCTGGCAGCGTGCGCAGTTCGAAAATGCCATTGCCGTGTTGCTGGGCAAGGCCCCGGCGAATTTTGCCCTGGCAGACAGCAAGACCATCCCGGCGCTGCCGCAAATTCCAGTGACGTTGCCCTCGCAGTTGCTCGAACGCCGCCCGGACATTGCCTCGGCCGAGCGCAATGTGATGGCAGCCAATGCCAATATTGGCGTGTCGCGGGCTGCTTACTTCCCCGACCTGAGCCTGAGCATGAGTGGTGGGTATTCCAGCAGCAGCTTCAGCAACTGGATCGAACTGCCAAACCGTTACTGGTCGGTGGGGCCTTCGCTGGCCATGACCTTGTTCGATGCGGGCAAGCGCAGCGCCGAGGTGGACCGCACCGTGGCGGTGTACGACCAGACCGTGGCGCAGTACCGCCAGACCGTGCTGGATGGCTTCAAGGAAGTGGAGAACTTCCTGGTGCAGCTGAAGGTGTACGGCGATGAAGCGGTGGTGCGCCAGGAGGCACTGGACGCGGCGCGTGAGTCGCTGCGCCTGACTGAAAACCAGTACCGTGCAGGGCTGATAGGCTACCTGGATGTGGTGAACGTGCAGACCACCGCGCTGAGCAACGAGCGCAGTGTGCTGAACCTGCTGCAGGGGCGGTTGGTGGCCAGTGTGCAACTGATTGCTGCGCTGGGCGGCGGCTGGGATGCCGAGCAGGCGTTTGCCGAACAGGAGTGATGGCCGGCCATTCATGCTGGGCTATAAGCGCCACTTCGTGGACTCATGCCTCGATCACTGTAGGAGCAGCCTTGTGCTGCGAAGAGGCCCTTACGGCTACTACATCTTTGCCAGGCATACGGGCCTCTTCGCAGCACAAGGCTGCTCCTACAA
>NZ_FXWU01000027.1:0-10167 GCF_900184205.1 Pseudomonas sp. LAIL14HWK12:I10
CGAGGGCCGAGAAGGCTTCGTCCATCAACAGGATGGTCGGGTCGTTGGCCAGCGCCCGGGCCAGGCCCACGCGCTGCTGCATGCCGCCGGACAGCTGGTGCGGGTAGCTGTGCTCGTGGCCGGCCAGGCCGACCTGGCTCAGCGCCTCGCGGGCACGGCGGTGGCGTTCGGTTTCAGCAACGCCGGCGATTTCCAGGCCGAAGGCGGTGTTCTGCAGCACGCTCATGTGCGGCATCAGGGCGAAGGACTGGAACACCATGCCCATTTCCTTGCGACGCACATCGAGCAGGGCTTTATCGGACAGGCCGGTGATTTCGCGGCCGTTGAGGTGAATGCTGCCGGCGGTGGGTTCGATCAGGCGGTTGAACAGCCGCACCATGGTCGACTTGCCCGAGCCCGACAGGCCCATGATGACGAAGATCTCGCCACGTTTGACGGAAAAGCTTGCATCGAAGACGCCGACGACGTGGCCGGTCTTGCTGAAGATTTCGTTCTTGTCGGCGCCCTTGCGGAGCATCTCCATGGCCATGTTCGGGTTGGGGCCGAACACTTTGAAGATGTTGTTTACCGAAAGAATCTCATCGGCATGGCTCATACGACCCTCGTTATTATGCTTATTAACCAATCTATCAACATCGCACTGTTCGGTAAGGCGGGTAGATCAGTGCGAGTACGTTTGGCAGTCCGTTCAAGAGCGAACGTGAGTCAACACCGGCACGCAGAAAGTCCTGCTTCAAAAAGTTATTCGACATCGATGTTTCAATGTCGCGCCGTGGGATTTACGTTATGCCTTGGCCCAGGGTGGGTCCAACGACATTTGCAGGACGCTAATCATTACCTGAAGTTATCAATCAAGGGCTGAACCCCGCCCCGCCCTTTGTAGGAGCAGCCTTGTGCTGCGAAGAGGCCCGCTCATACACTGGCTATGGGTGCCTGTACGGGCCATTTCGCAGCACAAGGCTGCTCCTACACAGGACCTGAACCCTACCGACATGGTCAGACACTCCGAACCCGATCAGACCTTGATCAAGATGCCTTCGCTGCGCGCGGTCAAAGTCTTCGTCGCGGCCGCCAAATACCAGAATTTCACCCGTGCCGCCGAGGCCCTGTGCGTCACCCAGGCCGCCGTGAGCCGGCAGATCCGTGAGCTGGAAACCTACCTGGGTGCCGAACTGTTTACCCGTGTCGGCCGCGCGGTAGAGCTGACCGTGGCGGGTTCAATCTTCTTCGATGCGGTGCAGTTATCGTTCGTCAACATCTCCCAGGCGGCCGAGCGAATCCGCAGCAACATCAACCCCAAGCACGTGGTTACCCTGTGCTGCTCGCCAGCGTTTGCCGCCCTGTGGCTGGGGCCACGGATGCCGAAGTTCTTCGAGCAAAACCCGGACATCGACATCAACCTGGTGACCACCCAGAACTTCCTGTCAATGGAGCCTGGCGTACGGCCGGACATCTACATCACCAAGCTGGGCAAGATCCAGGCCGGCTACAGCTGCCACCCGCTCGACCATGATGTGGTCTACCCGGTATGCAGCCCGCAATACCTGGCACAGCACCCACAGCTGGCTACCTTGGAAGGGATTCGCGACGGCTCGCTGCTCAACCTCAGCCCCTATGGGCGCTCACAGGTGGCCGAGCACGTCGACTGGAATGTCTGGTTGGCGTTCCATGATGTCGACCTGAAGAGCCGTGCCAGCACGGCACCGCATTTCTTCAATGCCAATGACTACAACCTGCTGGTGCAGCTTGCCCTGAGTAGCCAGGGCGTGGCATTGGGTTGGCACCACCTGGTGGGCCCGCTGGTGGAGCAAGGCTTGCTGGTGCGGCCGGTCGAACAGCAGTTGGTGCTCAAGGACACCTTCCATTTCCTGGCCTTCAACGAAGACAAGGAACATGACGCCAGTTGCCGACGGTTGCGTGACTGGTTGTTGGCGGAGTTTCAACCGTTGCTGACGGCCGCCACTTAAGGCCCGGGTCACTGCACCGGCAAGAAATTCATCAACAACAGGCTTTGCGCATAATTGAGCCCGATCCGCCGATAGCGCTCGTCCAGCAGCTCTGCCAGCAGATCCAGCCGCGCCACGATCTTGCCGAACTCGACGGCGAAACTCAGGTTGCTGCCCTCCTCCGAAATCTCGTTGGAGAACAGCAACAGCACGCCGTTGGCATCCTGCCGCTGGCTAAGCATCCAGGTGGCTTTCTCGATATTGCGTGCCGCGTTGTTGACGAACAGCGGGTCGATGGTGTCCGTCATGTAGAACTCCGTGCGCCCGCCATGGGCGGTAATCAGCATGCTGCCGATGGCATAGATGAACGCGCCGACCCGGTCCCCGCGAAACTCGGGGCTCAGCGCGTAACTCAAGGCGGCAAGGTCGCGGCGATTGCCCAGTTGCGCCAACGGTTGGCGCTGTTCGATGGCTATGCGGATCTGCCGCTCGGCCGTGGCGGCATCGACGTAGCCAGACATCTTCCACTGGTTGGGGTTGCGCAGGTACAGCTTGTTCATCAGCAGGTACAAGCTCTGCAGGTTGTCGCGCATCGACAGTGTCGCCAGGCGGTCGACACTGGTCTGGAACAGCTCGCTGGGCTTGCCGTTGCCGAACTGGCTGACGATGTCACGGCCCTGCTCTTGGGTACAGGCGCACAGGCACGTCAGGGCGCCTGCCAACAGCAGGCCGGGGACTATTCTGGAAGGGCTTGCAACCATCGGCACCGGGTCGATATTCGGCGGCCGCACCGGGGATCAGTGCAGCCTGGCCAAGCATAGAGCCCAAGAAACCGAAAAAGTGCGATGGTCACATGGCGTGACGCAACATCTCCACCACCTGCGCATGCAACGCCGGGTCACCGCAAGCCACCACACACCCGCCATGCTGCGCCGAGCTGCCATCCCAGGCCGTGATCACACCGCCCGCCCCTTCGATGATCGGCATCAAGGCCTGCACGTCATACGGCTGCAGGCTCGCCTCCACGATCACATCGACAAAGCCCGACGCCAGCATGCAATAGGCATAGCAGTCGCCGCCATAACGCATCAGCCGAGCCTTGCCGGCCACGGTCTCGAACGCTGCCTTGCGCGCTGCGGTGTCGAACATGTCCGGGGTGGTGCACATCAGCGTGGCCGAGGCCAGGTCGGCGCAGGCACGGGTTTTCAGCGGCGTGCCACTGCGCCAGGCACCTTCCGGGGTGCCGACGAAGCGTTCGCCGGTAAAGGGCTGGTTCATCACCCCTACCCGCGGACGCGTGCCATCGTTCAAGGCAATCAAGGTGCCCCAAAGCGGCAAGCCGGTGATGAACGCGCGGGTACCGTCGATCGGGTCGAGTACCCAGGTCAAGGGGCTGGTGCCCACTGCCACGCCCTGCTCTTCACCCAAAATACCGTGCTCGGGATAGCGCGCCTGGATCAGCGCGCGCATGGCATCTTCAGCCGCCTTGTCGGCCACCGTCACCGGGTCGTACAACCGCCCGCCTTTGTCCTCGACGTCCAGGCTGGCACGGAAATACGGCGTGATCGCCACAGCGGCGGCATCGGCCAACTGCTCGGCAAAGGCGCGGAATTCGCCAATCTGTTCAGCACTCAGGGACATGGGGCAGGCCTCTTGAAGATGATGGAGGCCAGCATCATACCCGACAACCCGCGCCACAGCAGTCGCCTGCCATAGAAGCCATTATTATGCCACTATCGCTACTTCATTTAACCGTCACTCAATCGTTGTACTAGGATACCCATCACCTCCCGAATGCGGCCCAGGATGCGGGCCAACAGCCAGACGGGAAATTGCACCACCGGACCTCATGGACGACACGATGAATTCGCACCTGCTCTACCCACAAATCGGCAAAGTCATTGCCAGCACCGGCAGCCGCCAATTCCCGCGCATGCTGCACGACCTGATCCAGGCCCACCTGACCATCGACGCCACGCACATACGCCTGCTGCCCGTAGCCCCGGCCGGCCCTGACGCCAACGCGCCCGTGATCAACGAGACTGTATTTTCCTCGGACGTGCAGCCAAGCAGGGACTGCAGCGACCCGTCGCGTTTGCACCTGATTCGCCGCAAAGGCGACGCCCGCTACGAAATCCAGGTGCTGCGCGCTGACTCCACCTATGGCTTCTCCGCCTTCGAGCGCAACCGCCTGGACGACATCTCGCCCCTGCTGCTGCCGATGCTGGAAAAGCACATCGATGCCCTGCAACCCGCCGCCGAGCGCGCCACGCAAGAGAGCCTTGAACAGCGTTTTCTCGACCGCCTGGCGCAATCGGGGCTGAAGCTGTCCGAACGGGAGCGCCAGGTATGCCTTGGCCTGCTGGCCGGGCATACCGCACCGGAACAGGCCGAGCGGCTGGAGTTGAAGGTGAATACGGTCGAAAGCTATTTGCGCCGGGCGGCGATCAAGCTTGGCATCAGCGGGCGGCATTCGTTGATGCGCTGGATGTATACGGCAGTTTGATCTTGTAATCCCCACTGGGGCACGAGTCGCCGTGTAGGAGCAGCCTTGTGCTGCGAAGAGGCCGGTGATAACACCGTGAACCTTCGTTGCTATTACCGGCCTCTTCGCAGCACAAGGCTGCTCCTACAAGGGTTGAGGTATAGGGCACCTCAATCCCGTGCCAGCGCTTCGATCGGGTCAAGCCGGGCCGCGTTGCGCGCTGGCACAAAACCGAACACCACCCCAATCAACGTCGAACAGGCAAACGCCATCACGATCGACGCCGGTGAGAACACCATCTCCCACTGTTTGACGAACAACTCGAACAGGTAGCCGATCCCATACGACAAGCCAATACCGACCAACCCGCCAAACAGGCAGACCATCACCGCCTCCACCAGAAACTGCTGACGGATGTCCGACTGCCGTGCCCCCACCGCCATGCGAATGCCGATCTCGCGGGTACGCTCGGTCACCGACACCAGCATGATGTTCATCACCCCGATACCGCCCACCACCAGCGAAATCACCGCGATCAGCGACAGCAGCAGGGTCAGCGAGCGGCTGGTCTTTTGCACGGTCTGCATGATGCTGTCGAGGTTGTTGGTGAAAAAATCCTTGGTGCCATGGCGTTGCAGCATCAGCTTGGTCACCTCCTCTTCGACCCGCTTGCTGGGTACGCCGTCCTTGATGCGTACGCTGATACTGTCCAAGTGGCGTTGGCCAAGCACACGGCCGGCAGCAGTCTCGTACGGCACCCAGATATTCAGCTGGTTGCTGGCGACGAACAGGTTCTTGTTCTCGGCGGTGACGCCGATCACCGTGCACGGCAGGTTCCCCACCAGAATCACCTGCCCCAGCGGATCTACGTTGGGGCCGAACAGGCGCTTGCGGGTGTTGTGGTCGATCACCACCACCTGGGCCTGGCGCCGTGCGTCCTCGGCACTGAACACGATACCGGCGGCCAGGGGAATGTTGCGCACCTGGAAGTAGTGTTCGCTGACGCCATTGAGCTGCACATCGACATCGAGGTTGCGGTAGCGCACCAAGGTACTTTGGCCGATCACCGGGGTGGCGCTGTCGACGTAGTACAGCGCGTTGAGCGCAGTGACGTCGGCGGGCACCAGGGTTTCGATGGTCTTCGCCCGGCTGTCTCCGAAGTTGCTGCCCGAATAGATATCGATGGTGTTGCTGCCAATTGCCTGGATGTCCTTGAGCACGTAGCCCTTGGCCCCTTCGCCGATGGCCGAGATGGACACCACCGAGGTGATGCCAATGACAATCCCGAGCATGGTCAACAAGGTGCGCATGCGGTGCGAGATCAAAGCGATCCAGGCCATCTTGAAGGCCTCGCGGAACATCCCCAGGCTAGCGACCAGGCGCCTTGCTGGCGAAGCGGCCGGTGCTGGCTCGGCCACCGGGGTGGGCATGGCTGCGGTGCCCGTGCGCCGGTCGCTGACGATTTGACCGTCGCTGACCTCGATGACCCGTTCAGCATGCGCGGCGACCTTGGGGTCGTGGGTCACCAGGATCACCGTGTGCCCGGCTGCGTGCAGCTCCAGCAGAATATTCATCACCTCTTTGCCGCTGGCCGTGTCCAGCGCACCGGTCGGCTCGTCGGCGAGGATCACCTGGCCACCGTTCATGAGCGCCCGGCAGATACTCACCCGCTGCTGCTGCCCGCCGGACAACTGGCTGGGGCGGTGTTCCAGATGCCCGGCAAGCCCCAAGCGCGTGAGCAGCTCACGTGCCCGGTCGTGGCGTTGCCCGTGCGCAGTGCCGGCATACACTGCTGGAATCTCGACGTTGTGCAGGGCATCCAGGTGCGGCAGCAGGTGGTAGCGCTGGAAGATGAAGCCAAAATGGTCGCGGCGCAGCGCCGCCAGGGCATCGTCGTCCAGCGTGCGCGTCTCTTGCCCGCCGACCTGGTAGCTGCCACTGCTGGCGTTGTCCAGGCAGCCGAGGATATTCATCAGGGTCGACTTGCCGGACCCAGAGGCGCCAATGATCGCCACCAGCTCGCCACTGTGGATCTGCAGATCGATACCCTTCAGCGCCAGGAATTCGCGGTCGCCGGCCAGAAAACTGCGGCTGACCCCCTGCAGGCGCAACAACGGCTCGCCGTTGCTGCAGGCAACGGCGCTGTGTGCGCTCAGCTCGACATTCATGTTCATGCTCACGCCCCTGCTTCGCCAGACACCGGTTCGCCGATCACTACACGGTCACCTTCGGCCAGGCCATCCTTGATCTGCACTTTGACGTTGTTGTTGATCCCCGCCTGCACGTTGCGCACCTGGGCGAAGCCCTTGGCATCGAGCACCCGCACCGGGAAGCTGCCGTCGCCATTGCGCGCGCCCAGGGCGGCCACCGGCACAGTGAGCACGCCTTCGGCCGTGTCGAGCACGATGTGCACCTGCGCGGTCATCGAGATGCGCAGGCGGTGCTCGGGGTTCGCCACCTCGAACAGGGCGTTGTAAAACACCGCACCATTGGGTTTCGTGGCGCTGCCATCGCTGTTGTCGGTGCTTTGCGCGTAGTTCTGCGGGGCCGGTTCGGTGCCGCGCAGCTTGGCGTAGTAGCGTTTGTCTTCACCGAGGATGGTGAAGTACACCGGTTGGCCTGGGCTGATGTGGATCACATCGGCTTCCGACACCTGCGCCTTGACGGTCATGGTGTCGAGGTCGGCCAGCTTGAGCAGCACGGGCGCCAACTGGTTGGCGATCACGGTCTGCCCTTCTTGCGTGACGATGCCCACCACATGGCCGTTGATCGGTGCATTGATGCGGGTGTAGCCCAGGTTGACCTTGGCCGTGTCGATCTCGACCCGGGCACTCTGGATTTGCGCATCGAGCGAGCGCACGGCGGCCTGCTGCACCTCGTATTCGGACTCGGCGTTCTCGAAGTCCTGGCGCGATACCGACTCGTCGGCCTGCAGTTCGCGATAGCGCTCATACACCCGCCTGGCCTGCTTGAGCTGGGCCAGGCTAGAACGGCGCTCGGCCTGCAATTTGTCCTCGTCGACCTCAGCCTGGCGCAAGGTATTGCGCAGCACCAGCGGGTCGATTTCGGCCAGCCACTGGCCCTCGGTGACCTTGTCACCCAGTTTGACCTTCAACGAGCGCAACTGGCCCGACACCTGGGCGCCGACGTCCACCTGTTTGATGCCCTGCAACGTACCGGTGGCCAACACGGCGTTTTCGATGTCGCCACGCTCGACCGTGGCGGTGATGTATTGCGGCGGCTTGGCCGGGGCCTGGACGGCATACAGCGTGATGCCGGCGACCAGGGCCACGGCGATGCCGAGGCTGTATTTGCGGAATCTGGACTTTTCCATGAACACTCACTATCTCTTCGGATTCGCATAACCCGGCCCCAGTGGGCCGGGAAGGCCCATCTTTAAGGGGTAACCTTGCCGTGGTGCAGCGCCTGCCCGTCGTGCCACCAGGCCGCCAGGCTGAACACATCCGGCACCTTGAGGATGCTGAAGTGGTCACCGGGCCCCTGCCACAGTGCAAGCTTGGGCATCAGTTGCTGCCAACCGGCCTGCATGGCGGCATGCTCGCGAGCATTGCCCAAGGCATCCAGGCCCGGGTCATCCACCAGCACCAGGCCGACCGGCCCGTGGTAACTCAACGTTGGCCGGTAGGCCGTGCGCAACGCCGTGGCGAAGGTCCGTACGGTGCCGTCCAGCGCCCCTGGCTGCGACCGCGCCGGCAGTAATCCGACCCGCACCATGGCCGCGTGCAGCTGGCTCAACTGCTGGTCGTCGCTGGCCTCAGCAAAGGCGCCTGGGTCAATACCCAGGGTTTTGCCGGTGGACAGCTGCAACGCCTCGATCAGCCGCTGCAAGGCTTCGCCCAGGGTGTAGGGCTGGCCACAGGTGCCGCCCTCGCCCGGTGCTTCGCTGTCGATCAGTGTCAATGAACGCACCTGCCGCCCCTTGGCCTCGAACCGGGCAGCCATGGCATGTGCCACCCAGCCGCCAAACGAATGCCCGACCAGGTTCAGCGGCCCTTGCGGATAAAGCGCCTCGATGGCCTGCACATGGCAATCGGCAGCAGCCTCCACCGAAGTGTGCGGCACCGAGCAGCCGTCCAGCCCCCGCGCCTGAAGGCCGTACAGCGGCCAGTCCGGGCCCAGGGCCTCGGCCAGGCCAATGAAGCTGGTGACGCTGTCGCCAGCCCCCGGCACGCAAAACAACGGTGCATGCCCGTGCTGACCGGTCTGGATCGCCACCAAGGGCTGATAAGCCGCTGCCTTGGTGCTGCTCGTGCTAGGCACAGTGTCCAATAGTTGGCCAAGCGCCTGACCGAGCGCGGCCACGTGGGGCGCCTGCATCATGCTGCGGTGGTCCCCCGGCACGCCCAGGAGCACCAGGGCCTGGGACGGCAAGGTCTCGCGCCAGCCCAGAGTCGACTGGCTGTCACTGCCCTGTTCGGCGCGCAGCAGGTGCACCGGCACGCTCAACGGTGAAGGGCGGTAATGTGCCAGCGCATGGCCGTGTGCCAGTTCACGGGTGAAGTAGTGCAGCAGTTGCGCATCGCTCATGCTCGCCCACAGCCCATAGAGCAACTGGTGCTCGCGGCAGCTGGCGACCAGCGTGGCAAAATCGGCCTGACCGGCCTCCAGTTGCTGCAGGCGTGCCAGCTTGTCGGCGCCTGCCGAGTCTTGCGTGCGCCAGAACGTGCTGCAGTTCAACAGCAACTGCCGTTCGAGTGCACGTGGCCCCTGCCAGCGCGCCTTGCCCTGGTCGGCCAGGCGCGGCACATAGGTGTCGATCAAACCGAGGAATTCGACCTCCTCGTCCACACCCAGCAATTGGTTAGCCATTTCGAAGGCCACTACCCCACCGAACGACCAGCCTGCCAGGCGATACGGCCCCTGTGGCTGCACGCTGCGCATCTGTTCGATCTGGTAGCGGGCCAGGCACTCGAGCGTCTGTGGCTGCGGTTGATCGGCCGGGATGCCGGGCAGTCCATAGAGCGCGAAATCATCGGGTAGGTGCTGGCCCAGCACCGGGAAGTAGAAATCCAGGCCAGTGAATTCGTGAACCAGGAACAGCGGCGTCTGGCTGCCCCCTGCACGCACCCGGATCACCCCGCGGTGCGCAGCGTCAGGGCTGCCGAGCCTGGCCGCCAGCAACGCTACGCTGGGGTGCTGGAACACATCGTTGATGGCCACCTTCAGGCCCGCCTTGGTCATCTTGTCGACCAGCCGGATTGCCGCCAGGGAGTGGCCGCCCAGCTCGAAGAAGTTGTCGTGCCGCCCTACCCGCTCCACGCCCAACAGTTCGGACCAGATCGTTGCCAACAGGGTTTCGGTTTCACCTTCTGGCGCTTGGTACTCGCGGTTCTGCAGGGCCTCGCTATCCGGTAATGGCAAAGCCTTGCGGTCGAGCTTGCCGTTGGGGCTCAAGGGCAGTGCCTGCAGGTGGACGAACAGCGCCGGCACCATGAAGGTCGGCAGGCGCCCGAGCAATGCCGAGCGCAGCGCCTCCACCGGGAACGACTCGCCCGTGTAGTAAGCGAGCAACTGCTGCTCATGAGCGATCACCACGGCCTCCTTGACCCCCTCTATTCGCGTCAGGCAGGCCTGGATCTCGCCCAGTTCGATGCGCAAGCCGTGGATTTTGACCTGGTCATCGTTGCGGCCCAGGTATTCGATGTTGCCATCGGCCAGGTGCCGCGCCAGGTCGCCGGTGCGGTACAGGCGTGCACCAGGGCGGGTGCTGAACGG
>NZ_FXWU01000028.1:0-4782 GCF_900184205.1 Pseudomonas sp. LAIL14HWK12:I10
CCTTTGACGAAGTCGAACAGCTCCAGGGTCTGCTCGTCGACCGAGGACAGGAAGCTTTTGTGCACCAACGGGAAGTGGTAGGCGTCGGTGGTGTTTTCCAGCTGGATCTTCCAGTTGCCGGGGAAGCGGAAGCGGTGCTCGCCGGGGACCTTGATGCCGTAGCCGGCGCCTTGCTTCATGAACAAGTCCATCCACTTTTTCGCTGCGCCGAGGAAGTCTTCGAGCGGTTCGATGTCGTCCTTGAAGGTGGCGAAGACCATGCCGGCGTAGCGCTCGACGCGCAGGCTGACCAGTGGCAGCTCGGCCTTGTCCAGGCAGTCGCCGTAGCTTTCCGGGTGGGGGATGCCGCGCAGCGAGCCGTCGAGGGCGTAGCCCCAGCCGTGGTAGGGGCAGACGAAGCTGTTGGTCTTGCCCTTCTTGTGCTCGCAGACCGTGGCGCCGCGGTGGCGGCAGCGGTTGAGCAGCACGTTGATGGCCTTTTTGCGGTCACGCACGACGATCACCGGCTGTTTGCCGATGAAGGTGGTCTTGTAGCTGCCGGGCTCGGGGACTTCGCTCTCGTGGGCGACCCAGATCCAGGTGCTGTGGAAGATCTTCTGCAGTTCGGCGTCGAACAGGGCCGAGTCGGTGTAGAGGGAGGTGTGGACACGGTCGGGCTGGACCAGCTCGGCCGGGTCGACCGTCAGGTTGACGGCGGGGATCAGGTTGCTCACGGTATCGTCCTCGACTCAGGCGCGCTGGATGATCAGTTCGCGGCCGACACGGGCCTCGACCTTGGCGTAGCGCCACAGCTTGTACGGCCCGTCGCCCACCGCCGTGCAGCGGAACAGGTTGCAGGCAGCGTGCACGGTCTCGATGTCCGGTACGTCGGCCAGCAGGTAGGTGGTCCAGGGGAAGCCGTCGGACGGGCCGACCATGCCTTGGTCATCGTCCATGTTGCCCAGCACGTTCACCCCGGCCAGGTCGTGAATGCCATTCCACATCGCGCTGAAGGCGGCCCACACCTGCAGCTGCTCCTCACGGGGGGCATTGAAGAAGTTCTGGTTGATGCCCATGCAGAACAGCACACGCAACGCTTTCTTATCGCTCATGACAAAATTCCCGAAAGTTACAGGTAGCCCGGAAGGGGCTGTTTACCGAAGAACATCGCACCGGCGTTCTGGTACGTGACGTCGCCCATGAAGGCGTGCTGGGTCACCACCTGCGCATCGTTGACGCAGCGGGCCAGCGGGCTTTCGTTGTAGATGCCGGTCATGCCCGAGAGCATCTGCGCACTGCGCGCCACTTCAGCGGCCACGCGGGCGGCATGGGTGGAGGACAGGCGCAACAGGTTGGTGACGTCGACCGGTACTGGGTCGCCCGCCAGTACGTGCTCCCAGGCACGTTCGATGGACTCGTAGAAGAACGCGCGCGCCGAGCGCAGCGCCGCCTCGGCCTTGGCCACATCGACCTGGGCCAGCGGCCGGTCGGCCAGTGCCGGGGCGCCGGTCACCGAGATGCGCCCACTGGCCATGCCTGACAGTTCGTCCAATGCAGCTCGGGCGATGCCCAGCCCGACCACCGAGAGCACCTGGGTGGCGAACGACAGCGATGGGTAACGGAAGAACGGCTCGTCCAGGTTGGGCTTGCCGCCGCGCACGAAGGTCCACTGCTCGCCCACCACCACGTCCTCGACCACCAGGTCGTGACTGCCGGTGCCGAGCAGGCCGACGGTGTCCCAGGTTTCTTCGATGCGCGCCTGCTGGCGCGGCATCACGGCCAGGCGCGGCAGGTCGAGCTTGTCGCCATTGCGCGGGGCAATCCCGACACCCACGATGTCCGCGCCCATGGACCCGCTGGAGTACTTCCAGCGGCCGTTGACCTTGAAGCCTCCAGGCACGATCTCGGCCGGTTGTGGCGGGAAGATGCCTCCGGCAAATACCGTGTCGGGGCTGTTGCCGTAGATCTCGGCGATGGTCTCCAACGGCAGCGCCGCCAGGTACACGGGGCTCATGCCGAAGCTGGCCACCCAGCCGGCGGAGCCGTCTGCATGGGAGATGCGTTCGATCATTTCACAGAAGGCCCCCGGCGAGCACTCAAGCCCACCAAAGCGCTTAGGCACCAAGGCGCGGTACACGCCATGGGCCTTGAACGCGTCAATCACATCGCGGGATATGTAGCGCTGGCGGTCGAACTCACCGAGGCGAGCACGATCACGAACACCGTCAAGCAAGGCCTCGAAAGCAGGGCCAGAGGCGAGCGCCGACACAGGCGCGGCACGCAGGCAAAGCGAATCCATGGACATTCTCCGTCTCAGGCGCGGTTTTTGTACTGATGCTTGTGGGGGGCGTTGGCTGGGCTCGTGGAAGGCAAGCACTGGCCATACAGAGGGGCGAAGGCAGGTTCGGGCGGCATGGTCTGTCTCTCTTGTTTTAGGTGCCGGTGACAAATATTTGCGGCGATTTACGTGAATTGTCAATTGAATTTTCACGCTAAAACAGGAGAAAAATTTACCTATCCCTAACGGATAAACCCTCTAAAAATTGGCTATCTACATGATTTAAATGGATTTATACGACTTCATAAACCGGTTTCAACGCGCCTAAAAAAACTAACGACCCGCGCCGATATCACGAAAAATTTTTAGCGCCTTTTTCACATGATTTCGGACAGAAAAAAACGCGTGTACGATGGCCTGGCATGGAGCGCGACAACGCCGGCCACCCACGCCGAGCACACAAAAAAAACAAGCCAACGCCCCACCAGGATGGATGGGGACACGCCAATGCCTGCCGTGATTACCCCCGAGGTCGAGGTCATGCCCACGCGCCATATCGATCTGCAGGACCACCGCCTGCGCTACCTGCACCTGAGCCATGACAAGGGCTCCATGCGCGCCGCTGCCGAAGTGCTCGGCGTCGCCACCTCATCGGTCAGCCGGCAGATCGCCCGGCTAGAAGAAGAACTGGGCATCGAACTGGTGCGCCCCGGCACCCACCGCATCAGCCTGACTGCCGCGGGCGAGGCTGCCGTGGACTACTACATCGAACGCATTCGCCAACACGCGCTGCTGGTCGACCGGCTGGACGAATTGCGAAGCCGCCAGCAAGCCTCGACGGTGATCGCCATCGGCGAAGGCCTGCTGGGGGCCCGGGCGATCAATTCGTTGCAGGGCTTTTTGCACGCGCACAATGCGCACAAGGCCGAGATCATCAGCGCCCCGTCATTGGAGGTGCAGCGCATGGTGATGAACGACGAGGCGCACCTCGGCGTGGTCTTTGCGCCTAACGCATCGGCCCGCCTGACGCGCCTGTTCAGCCTGGCGCAGCCATTGCGGATGATTGTTCACCGTGACAGCCGGATGGCCGAGCGCTCCACGGTCAGCCTCGCCGAAGTGGCCCGCGAATCACTGGTGCTGCCCGGCGCCAACTTCCGCGTGCGGGAGCTGGCGGATGCCGCCTGCAAGGACCAGCCGTTCGCCATCGTGCCCACCCTCACCTCCAACTCCCTGGCGGTGATTCTGGACTTCGTTCGGTCGGGGCTGGGCGCCACCTTGCTGGCCGAACTGCCGATCATCGACGAGCTCAAGAACGGCACCTTCAAGGCCCTGGCCATCGATTGCGAGGCGATGAACGCGACCGATATCCAGATTGTTACGCGCCGTGGGCGAACCTTGGATGGGATGAGCCGAGAATTGGCGACGGAGATGGCCAAGGCGGTGCGGATGGCGTTGTGATTTGTGCATAGGGGCCGGTGGGGTTTGCCTTGGTGTTTGCCTTGGGAGATGCAGCGCCTATGAGATCGAGCGCCGCCCGCGCGGCGCTTCGCAGCACAAGGCTGCTCCTACAGGTGAGACGGGCGCAAAGGGGGCGCGCGCCCATGTCACAGGAATAATTGGCCCGAAACAGATGAAGGAGCAGCCTTGTGCTGCGAAGCGCCGCGCGGGCGGCGCTCGATGTCCGCCCCCACAAAAAAACTACGCCGAACGCATAGCCACCCCCATTGCAAAAAACGCAACAACATTGATCCCCCCTGTCATTGAGCCCCACCCCCCTGCCCTTTAGCGTTGCTCCCATAAGAAAACGCCCCATAGGTGACCCCCGTGAGCAACCTGATCCCCGCCGTCAACCTGACGGTCGACCCGGCCGAGCTGGTCCAGCCCGACCGTGTCCACACCTCCCTCTACACCGACCCGGCCCTGTTCGACGCCGAACTGCAGAAGATCTTCCACAGCACCTGGATCTGGGTCGCCCACGAGAGCGAAGTCCCCGAGCCCGGCAGCTACAAAACCACCTTCATCGGCAAACAGCCGGTGATCGTCGTGCGTGACCGCAAAAAAGCCATCAACGTGCTGCTCAACCGCTGCCGCCACCGCGGCGCCACCGTCTGTGAGCACAAGAAGGGCAAGACCAACAGCTTCGTTTGCCCCTACCACGGCTGGGGCTACGCCCTCGATGGCTCGCTGCGCGGCATTCCCCACCCGGAAAGCTACGGCGACTGCCTGGACAAGGCCGAGCTGCCACTGGTCAGCCTGCGTGTCGAGAGCTACGCCGGCATGGTCTTCGCCACCTTCAAGGACGACATCGAACCGCTCGAAGACTTCCTCGGCGCAGCGAAGAAGTGGATGGACCTGTTCATGAAGCAAGGCGCCGGCTACGGCATCAAGGTCCCCGGCGAGCACCGCTTCCGCTTCCCCGGCAACTGGAAAATCCAGCTGGAAAACACCACCGACGCCTACCACTTCCCGTTGGTGCACAAAAGCTTCCTGTCCTCGGTCGACGAGCAGACCCTGGAGCTGTTCGA
>NZ_FXWU01000029.1:0-3027 GCF_900184205.1 Pseudomonas sp. LAIL14HWK12:I10
TTTTCTTCCGGAGCCGAGTCGATCTTGTCGAACTCAACGACTGCCGAACCGAAAACTTCGGAGCAGACGCGAGTCAGAGCTGCGGTCAGAGTGGTTTTACCATGGTCAACGTGGCCGATAGTGCCAACGTTTACGTGTGGTAGGGAACGATCAAACTTTTCCTTAGCCATCGATACAATCCTCCGCAGAAGAAATAGTCTTACGCTGATAAAGCTGATAAAACAAAGGCAGATATTTTCATATCTGCCTTGTTTATATGGAGCTCTTGAGCGGACTTGAACCGCTGACCTCACCCTTACCAAGGGTGTGCTCTACCAACTGAGCTACAAGAGCGAAACACTTTGCGCAAAATCCAGCAAACTTGGAGCGGGTAGCGGGAATCGAACCCGCATCATCAGCTTGGAAGGCTGAGGTTCTACCACTAAACTATACCCGCGGAGCTTGCGGCTCTCGCTAAAACTGGTGGAGGGAGAAGGATTCGAACCTTCGAAGCTCTCGCAACGGATTTACAGTCCGTCCCCTTTGACCGCTCGGGAATCCCTCCAGATGTGGCCGGCATTCTATTTGTCTGCCGTCCTAGTGTCAAGCGTTTTTTCAAATTTTTTCAATCAAATCTGAAACTTAGCTGCTTTGACACCGCTTCCAGCTCTACCACCTCAGTGGTGTTCCCTGTGAAGCGGGCGCCATTCTATCAAGCTATTCGCCAGTTGCAATACCCTGGCAGAAAATAATTTTATGTTTTAAGTCTTTGAAATCGTTGGAAAGAGCGACGAGTACTGTTTGGTCCAGCAAACGCTCGCTTTCCGGGGAAATCTTGAGCCAGAGACCATCAGCGCCGGGTAACTGACCCGACACCGGCAACGCATTGATATCCAGGCTCAACAGCCGCTGGCGCAGTGCATCGAGCTGCTCTTTTGCCGCCAGGCCACCTACTACCAGGCATTCATCACGACGACGGGCCGGCGCGGACACACCGGTTTCACGCAACAGGCGAATTTCTTGCTGACTACCTTTGTACAACGACAGCGGGGCGACATCCTTGGCCTTGAGCGGGGCTTCCTGTTGGTGCCAGACGTAATAGAAGACGTTGAGCACCAGCAACAGCAGAAACAACCAACGCATAAGCACCTCAGTCCAGTGGGCAGGCCATTGCCAGGCCAACGAATACCAGGTCAGGGACTACGCGCGCCGTCGGTGCTGCTTCACGCACCAACGGCGCATCCCCACCGGTAAGGAACACCGTAAAATTCTCCCCCCACAGCGCCCGCGCCTGCTCAAGCTGAGTATGGGCAAAGCCCTGCAACATCAACACACAGCCACGCTCCACAGCCTCGACCGTCGAGCGGCCAGGGGCAAGGCTTGTCAGTGCGCGTACTGCCGAAGCATCGTCATAGCGGATGCGCCGAGTGTGCGTACGCAGCTGGCTGCGCATCAGCGGCATGCCCGGGCAGATGTAACCGCCCAGGTGCTCGCCATCGGCGGCAATGAAATCGGATTTGGCGGCGGTGCCAAGATCAATCACCAGACAAGCCCCCTTGGCCAGGTGGAATGCACCCAATGCTGCAAGCCAACGATCCATGCCCAGGCGCTGGTAGTCTTCATAACCATTGCGCACCCCTGCCATTTGCTGAGCAGGTTCGGCAACGCGCGCCACCACCGAGAACGCCTGGCGGATCAGCGCGCAGAGCGCCGCGGTTTCTTCTTCGCTGCGCACGCTGACGATACGGCAGCCAGACAAACGCAACGACGCCAACGCACTGACCTCGGCCACCAATGCCTGGTCGGAATCGACAATACCGCCGCCCACGATCGTAGCGTCGGCGGCGTGAATGACTCGCCATTTAATGAAGCTGTTACCGCAATCGAGCTCAAGAATCATCACGCAACCTCAAACTGAGCTCACCACCACTGAAGCTCTTTTCTACACCTTCGACTTCAAGGCGCAAACCGCCCTGCCCGTCCACCCCCAGCACCACCCCATCAATGCGGGTACTGCCAGCAACAAGCGATACGTTACGCCCCTGCCATAGATGCGCCTGCTCCCATTCTTCCTGGAATGCAGCAAACCCATAGCGGCGGTGACGCGCCAATTCATGCTGCAACTGCTGACTGAGCTTTGCCACCAGACGGTTTCGATCAATAGCGGTGCCAACTTCTCGCCGCATCGAGGTCCACTCCTGGTCGACCTGGTCGTTGGCTTGCATGTTCACATTGATACCTATTCCAAGCACAACGTGACACACGTCTGCAGGATCACCCACTAACTCAAGCAAGATACCGGTGATCTTCTGCCCACGAACAAGCACATCATTGGGCCATTTCAGCCCCACATCCTTTACTCCAAAGCCCTGCAGGGTCCGCATCACTGCCAACCCCACCACCAGGCTCAGCCCTTCGAGCTGACGCATGCCACCTTCGACACGCAGGACCAGACTGTAATAGAGGTTCTCTGCGAAAGGGCTGACCCATGGGCGACCGCGGCGGCCACGCCCAGCGCTTTGGCGCTCGGCAAGGACCAGGAATGGCGCCGGCTGCCCTTCGCTTGCAAGCCGAAGCCCTTCAGCATTGGTTGAATCGATGGTTTCGTGGATGAAAACAGGCCACTGCTCACCCTCGGCGAATTCATTGATCGCTTGTGATTCGAGCAGGGCGAGAGGTGCCGCCAGCTGGTAGCCACGCCCACGAACCTTGTGAATGGTGAGGTTCAGCTCACTCTCCAGGTGCTGCAGCTGCTTCCAAACGGCGCTGCGACTCACCCCGAGGGCTGCCCCCAAGGCTTCTCCGGAATGGAACCGGCCATCCTTGAGGAGATTCAACAACTTCAGCATGCCAGTCTCGACTTGGAATAAGGCTGGCATGATAGCTATGGGTAGTGGGCTTGCATAGGAAAAGGGCTGCCCGGAAAGACCGCAGGAAGGACTATTTTCGGCCAGAAAAGACAAAACCCCTACCTGCTCGCGCAGATAGGGGTTTTGCGAAATGAATCTTGACGATGACCTACTCTCACATGGGGAAACCCCACACTAC
>NZ_FXWU01000030.1:0-1816 GCF_900184205.1 Pseudomonas sp. LAIL14HWK12:I10
TGGGCGTGAAGTCGGCAGCAGACATCGATGGCCGTGCCTTCGAGAACCTGCAGCTGGGCGATGCGGCCTCGGTCAAAGTGACCGATACCACTGACGACGTCATCGCCAAGCTGACCGCCACCCCTTCGGTCACTGAAGGCGGCGAGATCACCTATACCGTCACCCTGACCAACAAAGACGGCCTGCCGATCGACAACCATGCGCCGTTGTATTTCACCCTGAGTGACGGCAAAACGGTCATCACCGTGCCGGCCAATAGCACCACCGGTTTCACCACGGTGACCGCGCCGGACAACGTCTACGTCGGTAGCAATGACGCGGTGGTCAAGTCGATCGCCAATGTCAGCGGCGCAGACGCCTGGAAGTTCGAGAACCTGGTTCTGGACAAGACCCCAGTCAGCACCACCGTAACCGACGAGCCGGGCTCGGGTACTCCAGGCACCGGCAACGAAGGCGACGTGGTCAAAGTCACCATCACCGCCGACCAAATCTCGGTCGCCGAGAACGTCAAACCGACCTTCACTGTCCACATCAACACCGCGCTGGCCCACGACCTGGTCGTGACGCTGAGCAATAATGCGGTTGTGGTGATCGAGGCCGGCAAGACTTCGAGCGAGCCGTATACCCACGACGCACAAGGCGATGACGTCTACAAAGACGCCGGTGAAATCGAGCTGGGCATCAAATCTGCCGTCGATGTTGACGGTCGTGCCTTTGAAAACCTGCAGCTGGGTGATGCCGCGTCGGTCAAAGTCACTGACACCACCGACGACGTGGTGGCCAAGCTGACCGCGACCCCTTCGGTCTCCGAAGGTGGTGAAATCACTTACACCATCACCTTGACCAACAAAGATGGTCTGCCGATCGATAACCACGCGCCGTTGTACTTCACCCTGAGTGACGGCAAAACGGTCATTACCGTCGCGGCCAATAGCACCACCGGCTTCGCTACCGTCACCGCGCCGGACAACGTCTACGTTGGTACCAACGACGCGGTGGTCAAGTCGATTGCCAATGTCAGCGGCGCAGACGCCTGGAAGTTCGAGAACCTGGTTCTGGACAAGACCCCGGTCAGCACTGCTGTGACCGACGAGCCGGGCTCGGGTACTCCAGGCACCGGCAACGAAGGCGACTTGGTCAAAGTCACCATCACGGCTGATCAGGTTTCGGTTGCCGAGAACGTCAAACCAACGTTCACCGTTCACATCAACAATGCCCTGGCTCACGATCTGGTCGTGACCCTGAGCAACAACGCCACCGTCACCATCAAGGCGGGTGAAACCAGCGCGCCGTACACCCACGAAGCGCAAGGCGATGACGTCTACAAAGACGCCGGTGAAATCGAGCTGGGTATCAAGTCCGCCGTCGATGTTGACGGTCGTGCCTTCGAAAACCTGCAGCTGGGCGATGCAGCCTCGGTCAAAGTCACCGACACCACCGACGACGTGGTGGCCAAGCTGACTGCTACACCTTCGGTCACCGAAGGTGGTGCGATCACCTACACCATTACGCTGACCAACAAAGACGGTCTGCCGATCGACAAACACTCGGCGTTGACCTTCACCCTGAGTGATGGCACCACCGTCATCACGGTCCCGGCCAATAGCACTACCGGTTTCACCACCGTGACTGCGCCGGACAACGTCTACACCGGTGCCAACGATCCAGTGATCAAATCGATCGCTTCTGTTGATGGTGCTGATGTCGGCAAGTTCGAGAACCTGGTTCTGGACAAGACCCCGGTCAGCACTGCTGTGACCGACGAGCCAGGCACGCCGGGCAACGAAGGCGATCTGGTCAAGGTCACCATCACCGC
>NZ_FXWU01000031.1:0-1418 GCF_900184205.1 Pseudomonas sp. LAIL14HWK12:I10
AAGGCCGAGAGCTGATGACGAGTTGCCTTTAGGCGACGAAGTGGTTGATGCCATGCTTCCAAGAAAAGCTCCTAAGCTTCAGATAACTGGGAACCGTACCCCAAACCGACACAGGTGGTTAGGTAGAGAATACCAAGGCGCTTGAGAGAACTCGGGTGAAGGAACTAGGCAAAATGGCACCGTAACTTCGGGAGAAGGTGCGCCGGCGAGGGTTAAGGACTTGCTCCGTAAGCCCATGCCGGTCGAAGATACCAGGCCGCTGCGACTGTTTATTAAAAACACAGCACTCTGCAAACACGAAAGTGGACGTATAGGGTGTGACGCCTGCCCGGTGCCGGAAGGTTAATTGATGGGGTTAGCGCAAGCGAAGCTCTTGATCGAAGCCCCGGTAAACGGCGGCCGTAACTATAACGGTCCTAAGGTAGCGAAATTCCTTGTCGGGTAAGTTCCGACCTGCACGAATGGCGTAACGATGGCGGCGCTGTCTCCACCCGAGACTCAGTGAAATTGAAATCGCTGTGAAGATGCAGTGTATCCGCGGCTAGACGGAAAGACCCCGTGAACCTTTACTATAGCTTTGCACTGGACTTTGAATTTGCTTGTGTAGGATAGGTGGGAGGCTTTGAAGTGGGGACGCCAGTTCTCATGGAGCCATCCTTGAAATACCACCCTGGCAACTTTGAGGTTCTAACTCAGGTCCGTTATCCGGATCGAGGACAGTGTATGGTGGGTAGTTTGACTGGGGCGGTCTCCTCCCAAAGAGTAACGGAGGAGTACGAAGGTGCGCTCAGACCGGTCGGAAATCGGTCGTAGAGTATAAAGGCAAAAGCGCGCTTGACTGCGAGACAAACACGTCGAGCAGGTACGAAAGTAGGTCTTAGTGATCCGGTGGTTCTGTATGGAAGGGCCATCGCTCAACGGATAAAAGGTACTCCGGGGATAACAGGCTGATACCGCCCAAGAGTTCATATCGACGGCGGTGTTTGGCACCTCGATGTCGGCTCATCACATCCTGGGGCTGAAGCCGGTCCCAAGGGTATGGCTGTTCGCCATTTAAAGTGGTACGCGAGCTGGGTTTAGAACGTCGTGAGACAGTTCGGTCCCTATCTGCCGTGGACGTTTGAGATTTGAGAGGGGCTGCTCCTAGTACGAGAGGACCGGAGTGGACGAACCTCTGGTGTTCCGGTTGTCACGCCAGTGGCATTGCCGGGTAGCTATGTTCGGAAGAGATAACCGCTGAAAGCATCTAAGCGGGAAACTTGCCTCAAGATGAGATCTCACTGGGATCTTGAATCCCCTAAAGGGCCGTCGAAGACTACGACGTTGATAGGTTGGGTGTGTAAGCGCTGTGAGGCGTTGAGCTAACCAATACTAATTGCCCGTGAGGCTTGACCATATAACACCCAAGCAATTTGCTA
>NZ_FXWU01000032.1:0-1328 GCF_900184205.1 Pseudomonas sp. LAIL14HWK12:I10
GAAAACGTCAAACCGACCTTCACCGTTCACATCAACACCGCCCTGGCCCACGACTTGGTCGTGACCCTGAGCAACAACGCTACCGTTACCATCAAGGCTGGCGAAACCAGCGCGCCGTATACCCACGAAGCGCAAGGCGATGACGTCTACAAAGACGCCGGTGAAATCGAGCTGGGTATCAAGTCCGCCGTCGATGTTGACGGCCGTGCCTTCGAAAACCTGCAGTTGGGCGATGCTGCTTCGGTCAAAGTCACCGACACCACCGACGACGTGGTGGCCAAGCTGACCGCTACGCCTTCGGTTACCGAAGGCGGTACGATCACCTACACCATTACGCTGACCAACAAAGACGGTCTGCCGATCGATAAACATTCGGCGCTGACTTTCACGCTGAGCGACGGCACCACCGTCATTACTGTGCCGGCCAACAGCACCAGCGGTTTCACCACCGTGGCTGCTCCGGACAACGTCTACGTCGGTACCAACGACGCGGTGATCAAATCGATCGCCACCGTCGACGGCGCGGATGTCGGCAAGTTCGAGAACCTGGTTCTGGACAAAACGCCGGTCAGCACTGCTGTCACCGACGAACCAGGCTCGGGTACTCCAGGCGCTGGCAACGAAGGCGATTTGGTCAAAGTCACCATCACCGCCGATCAGGTTTCGGTTGCTGAGAACGTCAAACCGACCTTCACCGTTCACATCAACACTGCCCTGGCCCACGACCTGGTCGTGACGCTGAGCAACAACGCTACCGTCACCATCAAGGCCGGTGAAACCAGCGCGCCGTACACCCACGACGCGCAGGGCGATGACGTCTACAAAGACGCCGGTGAAATCGAGTTGGGCGTGAAGTCGGCAGCAGATATCGATGGCCGTGCCTTCGAAAACCTGCAGCTGGGCGATGCGGCCTCGGTCAAAGTCACCGACACCACCGATGACGTCGTGGCCAAGCTGACCGCTACCCCTTCGGTTACCGAAGGTGGCGCAATCACCTACACCATTACGCTGACCAACAAAGACGGCCTGCCGATCGATAAACATTCGGCGCTGACTTTCACCTTGAGTGACGGCACCACCGTCATCACGGTTCCGGCCAACAGCACTATCGGTTTCACCACCGTGGCTGCTCCGGACAACGTCTACGTCGGTACCAACGACGCGGTGATCAAGTCGATCGCTTCGGTGGATGGCGCTGATGTTGGCAAGTTCGAGAACCTGGTTCTGGACAAAACGCCGGTCAGCACTGCTGTCACTGACGAGCCAGGCTCGGGTACTCCAGGCGCTGGCAACGAAGGCGATCTGGTCAAGGTCACCATCACCGCCGA
>NZ_FXWU01000033.1:0-1018 GCF_900184205.1 Pseudomonas sp. LAIL14HWK12:I10
ACGCTGACCAACAAAGACGGTCTGCCGATCGACAAGCACTCGGCACTGACCTTCACCTTGAGTGACGGCACCACCGTCATCACGGTTCCGGCCAACAGCACTACCGGTTTCACCACCGTGACTGCTCCGGACAACGTCTACGTCGGTACCAACGACGCGGTGATCAAATCGATCGCCACCGTCGCCGGTGCTGATGTCGGCAAGTTCGAGAACCTGGTTCTGGACAAAACGCCGGTCAGCACTGCTGTCACTGACGAGCCAGGCTCGGGTACTCCAGGCGCTGGCAACGAAGGTGATCTGGTCAAAGTCACCATCACGGCTGATCAGGTTTCGGTTGCCGAGAACGTCAAACCAACGTTCACCGTTCACATCAACACTGCCCTGGCTCACGACCTGGTCGTAACCCTGAGCAACAACGCTACCGTCACCATCAAAGCTGGCGAAACCAGCGCGCCGTACACCCACGAAGCGCAGGGCGACGACGTTTATAAAGACGCTGGCGAAATCGAGTTGGGCGTGAAGTCGGCAGCAGACATCGACGGCCGTGCCTTCGAAAACCTGCAGCTGGGCGATGCGGCGTCGGTCAAGGTGACTGACACCACCGACGACGTGGTGGCCAAACTGACTGCGACGCCTTCGGTTACCGAAGGTGGTGCGATCACCTACACCATCACCCTGACCAACAAAGATGGTCTGCCGATTGATAAACATTCGGCACTCACCTTCACCTTGAGCGACGGCACCACCGTCATCACCGTGCCGGCCAACAGCACCACTGGCTTCACCACCGTGACTGCCCCGGACAACGTCTACACCGGTACCAACGATCCAGTGATCAAGTCGATCGCTTCGGTCGATGGCGCTGATGTCGGCAAGTTCGAAAACCTGGTTCTGGACAAGACCCCGGTCAGCACCGCTGTGACCGACGAACCCGGCGTAGGCACCCCAGGCAGCAACAACCAGGGCGACAAAGTCGAACTGAGCATCGTTGCCAACCAGACCTCGGTCTTCGAGAACG